>JAVEDP010000021.1 GCA_030841085.1 Pyrinomonadaceae bacterium | reverse complement strand
CGTCAAGGGTATTCATCAATTCCCTCGACTGCTTAGCATAGCAGTTTAGGACGATGGATCTTTCCAAGTTACATTCCCTTTAATAAGCCGCAATAAGCCGCGTGTGATCGCCGGCTTATTTTAGCTTTAGCGGAATTTCTAAAATAAGCCGCCATGTAAATTCGGAAGATCCATTGCCCAGTGAATTGAATTCTTGATTTTCTCAGAACGGCCATTTTCTTAAATAAGAAAACGGTCCGGTTCGGAAACCATCACCGTGGTGGTTTACCTACCTGGCTATTGCTGGCGGCTGGGTGGTTCGACCCATCGCACTTGGCGCGAAGTTGGCGCGATCTTGGCGCGATGATGGAAATTACTGTACCCTTACGTTGATCACTGTGATGGCTGCCACGCCCATTTTTATTGGTTAATTCGCGAAGGTACGATCAGGATAAGACCCACTTTGAGGTCTTGAAAACCGCCGGCCGAAAGGCTATGCAGGTTCGACTCCTGTCCCCTCCGCCATTTCTTTCCTTAATTGACCCTGGTCCTGACCCTAATACCGTTCAAGTTCCCTTTGTTGACTGAAGCAAACCAGGATGCTGGTCCATGCCGGGGCGTGATGATCTCAACCTATCATGCGTTCTCTGCTTAAGTTTTTCTTGCTCACTTTTAGCGCGACCTGGCTCTTGTGGGTCGCGTCGTTTGCGATATCACATGGAAGTGGGGCGGCACACCCAACGCTCGGTTTACTCGCAGGCGCAGTGTTTCTGCTTGGTGTCTTTGCTCCGGCGCTGGTTGCTTTGGCTCTGACGGATCGCGCCGAGGGACGTGCGGCCACACTCGCGCTGCTCGGGCGGGTCTTCAAGTGGGATCTCGGCTGGAAGTGGTATCTGTTCGCGATCGCTTACATGCCGGTCGTTAAAGTTTCGGTCGCGGTTTTGCATCGCATGATAACGGGCGCCTGGCCGCAATTTGGTCAGACGCCGTGGTACCTGATGCTTGCGGCCCTTGCTGTCTCAACCTGGGCGCAAGCGGGCGAGGAAATCGGCTGGCGAGGTTATGTGCTGCCGCGCCTTTCAGAATACTTTGGCCTCGCGCCCGCCAGCATAATTCTCGGAATCATTTGGGCCACCTGGCATTTGCCGCTCTTCTTCTTTTCCGGCGGGGACACACGCGGGCAATCGTTCCCGTTGTATTTGCTTCAAGTGACCGCGGTGTCCGTCGCTCTGGCATGGCTGTACTGGCGAACCGGAGGAAGCTTGTTGCTCGTTATGCTGTTGCACGCGGCAGTTAATAACACCAAAGACATTGTGCCGTCGGCCGAACTCAATGCCACAAATCCATGGGCGTTGAGCCACTCACTGGTGGGCTGGCTCACCGTCGCGTCGTTGTGGATCGCGGCGGCGTATTTCCTGTTTCGCATGCGAAAGATCAAATTACTGCAACGGGATTCTTAACTGATTTCATGACCCCGGTGTAAACTGACCGGCTCTCAGTCGACACACGAGAAGAGAATTTCTTGGACCGGTTAATGAACAGCCTACTACTCATCGCTTCGCGCTTGCTGCTCAGCCCGATGTTTTTACAGGGCGGCGGCGGAATATTTCAGCGTATCTGGGACTTCCTTAAGTATCCTTTGCCATTTTTCAACGACCGAGTTTCAGTCGGAAGAGTTGTGGTTGGTGTTGCGGTATTGCTACTTACGTTTTCGTTGGCCAGCCGCCTTAGTTCGCTTTTGGATCGACGACTCGCCAAGCGCGGCCACATCGATCCTGGACTACGCTATACGATTGCTCGCCTGGTCCGGTATCTCTTTGTAATTGTCGGCGTCCTCATCGCGCTCAAACAATTCAGCATAGATTTGACTTCGATCGCCGTGCTCTTTACAGCACTCTCGGTCGGCATCGGATTTGGTCTTCAGTACATTGCCGCCGACATCGTTTCGGGCTTCATCCTTTTGTTCGAACGTCCGGTTCGCGTTGGCGATCGCATCACGATTGGCGAAGACGAAGGCGACGTGCAGGCCATCAATTTGCGCACCACGCTGGTCATGACGAACGACCGCGTTGCCATCATCGTTCCCAACTCCAGGCTGGTGAGTCAACGCGTGATCAACTGGTCGTATGGCGATCCGCGCGCGCGAATTCCGATCCCGATCAGCGTGGCCGTAAGTTCCGATGTAAACCTGGTTTCGGAAACGCTGTTGTTGGCGGCAAAAGATGTCGATCTTGTTTTGACTGATCCCGCGCCCAAGATCCAGTTTCTCAAGTTTGGCGACTACTCGCTCGACTTTCGCCTGCTGGTTTGGACCCGTCATCCCAGCCGCCATCCGCAAATCAAGAGCGACATCAACTACCGCATCGAAAAACTCTTTCGCGAACGCCATATCGAAATTCCTTATCCGACGCAGGAGTTCCTGTTGAAGAGCGTGGACGATTCCGCCGTCAGGTCAGTTCTCAACGCCGAACGCCGGCCTGCTCAAGACGAAGACCAAGCCGGAAACAATATTCCTGGCGAAAAACTACCGCGAGATAATTAACCCGCTGTTGCGCCGAGAACGAATCAAAGAGTAGGCTAGCGGCTCAACTGAGTGATGGTTCATTCATTGCGAAGTAAACAGCAAACAGCAAACAGCAATCAGCAAACAGCAATCAGCAAACAGTAAGCGGTGAATTCAAGTTATAAGATTCTTTGAGTTCGTTTTCGCTCCAGGGGAGCGAGATGTTTATAGCCACCAGCCCCCCGCTCAAAGATCTTCGCTCCGTTAGGAGCGAAACCCGCAGCGAAACTTTTGCCGAAGCGAGGGGCATAACGGGTTGCGCTCCTACGGAGCGCGGAACAAAGAAAGGACCACTTGGGCTATAAACATCTCGCCCCTCTGGGGCGAAGCAAACAGCGAAAGCGACGAAGTGGTTGGGTTAGTTTAAATTCGTAATTCTTGCCCGCCCTTAGGAAAGCCTAAGGTCAATCGGCAATCGGCAACCGGCAATCGGAAATCAGCAATGAAAAGCGCTCGCACAATTAGCTCAGATCGACCCGTCGTTGCCGACAAGCGCAACGCGATCCTGCGCGCGGCCATTCGCGTCTTTGCCGGCAACGGTTATTTCAATTCCAAAGTTGCCGACATCGCGCGTGAAGCCGGCGTCGCCGACGGGACCGTCTATCTCTACTTCAAGAGCAAGGAGGAAATCCTTCACTCGATCTTCGATCGCAACATGGAAGAGGCAATCGCCGATGGCCGCAAGCGTTTGGAAGACATAGCCGACCCGGGCGAACGTTTGCGACGCATTGCGCACATGCATTTGGATCGGCTGGGCGCCGATCGCGAGTTGGCCGTGGTGTTTCAAGTCGAGCTGCGCGGTTCGACAAAGTTTATGGAAGAATTTTCAGCCGCCGGCTTTGCTGAATACCTGCGGCTGATTCGTTCAACTTTCGAGGACGGCCAACGCGCCGGCGTTTTTCGCAAAGAACTGAACGCCAAGGTTGTGGCCAAAATTCTTTTCGGCGCGCTCGACGAGATGGCGACGAATTGGATTCTCTCCAAGCGCCGCTACAAGTTGGCGCCGATGGCTGACCAGGTTCTCGACATTTTCCTGAACGGAGTCGCAGCGCAGTGAACTCAATCACTCAGGTTCAGCCGGACACGAAAGCGCCGCCGCTGCCCGCTGCGCGTTCGGCGGAACCAACTACGCTGCCCGAAGTTTTCGAGTTTGTCGCCCGCGTTCATGCGCGACCCGACTTGCTCAACTTCAAACGCGATGGTCGCTGGATCCCGATTTCGTCAGCCGACGTGCTGCAACGCGCGCGCTGGATCGCGGCAGGACTTTATTCGCTTGGCGTAAGACGCGGTGATCGCGTTGCTATTCTTTCCGAGAGCCGCCCCGAATGGACCCTGGCCGATGCCGGCTGCATCTTTCTTGGCGCGATCGACGTTCCCATCTATCCAACGCTGACGCCGGCGCAGGTGCAGTACATTTTGAAAGACTCGGGTGCGCGCGTGCTGCTGCTCGCAAACGAAGCCAAGCTGCGCGAAATCGAGCCAATACTTTCGAACTGCCCGGCCGTCGAACACCTGATCGTGTTTGAAAAAAATTCCGAGTCAAAGTCGGCAGCCATTTCATTGGAACAACTGGAAGCGCGCGGCCAGGCGTTTGCGCGCCAGCAGCGCGACGTGTTGCGCGAACTGGAACTGCAAGCGAAACCCCATGACCTGGCGACGATCATTTACACGTCAGGCACGACTGGTGAACCCAAGGGGGTCATGCTTACGCACGGGAACCTGGTTTCAAATCTGGTTGACTCCTCGGGCCATTTCAAGTTTGGCGTTGCGGATAGCGCGCTGTCAGTGCTGCCCTTGTCGCATATTTTTGAGCGCGAGGCGATGTACATGTATTTATATCGGGGCATGGCCATTTACTTTGCCGAGTCGCTCGACACCATTGGTCCAAACCTTCGCGAAGTCCATCCGACCATCCTGGTTGGCGTGCCGCGCATTTTCGAAAAGATCTACGCTCGCATTAGACAGCGAGCAACCGAGAAAGGCCGCATCAGTCTCGCGCTGCTTAATTGGGCGGTAAAGATCGGGAAAGATTATGCGCGCCACCTGCTGGACAAAAAGCGCGTTCCGCTTTGGCTCGGTTTGCAACACAAGCTGGCGACGAAATTAATGTTTTCGAAATGGAAGGCGGCGCTGGGCGGCCGCATCCGTCTGCTTGTTTCTGGCGGCGCCGCTTTGCCGGAGGAGTTAGCGCTGGTCTACATCGGCGCGGGTATCCCGATTGTCCAGGGCTACGGCTTAACTGAAACGTCGCCCGTGATTACGGCGTCTACCATTGAAGAAAATCGCGTGGGTACGGTTGGCACGCCGATCAGAAATGTGCAGGTGCGGATTGCGCCGGACGGCGAGATAGAAACGCGTGGGCCAAACGTGATGCGCGGTTACTACAACAAGCCCGAAGAAACGCGTGCCGTGTTTAGCGAAGACGGCTGGTTCAAAACCGGCGATATCGGAACGATCGATGCCGACGGTTTTTTGCGCATTACCGATCGCAAAAAGGAATTGCTGAAGACGTCGGGAGGGAAATACATCGCGCCGCAGCCCATCGAGCAATTGATAAAAGGTTCGCCTTTCGTTAATCAGGTGGTTTTGATTGGCAACGGCCGCAGGTTTCCGGCCGCGCTGATCGTGCCTGATTGGGAGCGCGTCGAATCGTACGCAACACTCAAGGGCATCGAGACGCGTAACCGCGCTGAACTGTGCAAACACCCGCGCATCGTCGATTTGTTCGAGCGGCAGGTAGCGGCGCTTACTTCCGAGCTGGCTCAGTTCGAAAAAGTAAAAAAGATTGGTTTGCTCGAGAACGAACTGACGATTGAGGGCGGCGAGCTGACGCCGACCTTAAAAGTAAAGCGCCGGGTGGTGGACGAAAAGTATCGCGACGCGATCGACGCACTTTACGCCGGCGCGGAGCGGTTACCTGCTGAAGGCTAACGGCAACAAAGGTTGCAGGATTAGTGCTTCTTGAAATAACCGAGGATCTCGTCTGCCGCTTCTTTTGCGGCCTCATTCAGCGGATAGGTGTCGTAGCTGCCTGAGCTGCCGGGCCGCCGAATCACGCTTCTATTTTGGTATGCCCGCGCGTAAGTGCGGCCGGAAGTCGCAATCTTCGCCGTCGTTGGCGCAAACACCCAATACTCGACTACCGCGTCCCTGGCGTTTTCACCGTAGCGACGGGAACTGACGCTATCGAGCGTGAGTTGCAGATAGATTACGTATCCATCTATTTCAGCTTTGGCCTGGTGAATGGCGTCCCCGCGCGTAATGGTCCCGGCGTCGTTGACGCGCACGTCTGATCTCCGACTCAGCTGCTCGATTACTGTCCGCAGGGATTCAGTGTAAAAATTGAGCGGAAGATTAAGGAAGACTTCATCTCGATCCATGCCAACGGTCAAAAGGAGCGATGGTTTCGGCGCTGGTGCTGACTTGATCGGCGGGCTGGACTCAGGTTCGACGACGGGGGGAGCGGCAGGCTTGCGCGGCCGCCTGCCTGACTGGGCCTGCAAAAGAGAAACGCCGCCGCACAGAAAATTTCCGATCAGGAATGAGATCAACAAGCGCGAAACTGACGTCATATTTGACATGAGATTGTCTGCCGCAAGTAGAGCACGCGTATTGTAGCACCGGGGGAGAAAACCAATCGCTCGATTTGTTACACTGCGCGCAGGTTCGGTTAACAATTTAATAGATCGAATGAGAGTAGTTTGACTTCACTCATAATCACCGCGGTGCGCGATCAGGCTCGCGCGATCCGTTCTTTCGACTTGATGCCTGAGGGAATGAGCGAATACCACGGCGTCCAATTTGTGCCGGGCCAGGTGGCCGTGCTCTCCGTCGCTGCTGAGGCGCCTGCGTATTTTGCGTTTGCGAGTGCTCCCGAAGACACTGATCTCGAAGTGCTAGTGAAGCGCACGGTCGGCGTCAGCGATTTGTTATTTGCGATGCAGCCCGGTGAAAAGATCGAGCTGCTGGAAGTTGCCGGGCATGGGTTCGACCTTGATGTACAGAAAGGTAATGACCTGGTGTTTGTCGCCATGGGCACGGGTGTGGCGCCGCTGCGTTCCGCTTTGCGGCATGTGCTGAAACGGAAAAATGATTTCGGTGAGTTAGTCGTTCTTTACGGCGCGCGCACCCCGGACGACTTTTGCTATCGCGACGAGACCGAAGGCTGGAAGGATGCGGGCGTTGAGTTGCGCCAGGTAATTTCCAAGCCTGACGGCCACGATTGGTCGGGGCCCACTGGTTACGTGCAGTCGCTGCTCGATCACGTGTTGCCGGATCTGAAATCTCCGGTGGCTTTGATCTGTGGCTCGCTGGAAATGATTGAACAAACGCGTGACCGGCTTGCGAAGATGGGGTTCAATCCAGATGAGATTCTAACAAACTACTGAGTAGAGCGCTGACTGAAAGCGCGGGGATTCCATACGGCTCACCGACTGGCGTCTCCAGGAGAATCCGCGCCCCCCACCAAGCTGTTACCTTAGGTGGGAAACGCTGTCGTCCCGCCCTGGCTGCGGCTTCACCACTATTTCCCAGCACATGAAATAAATCATCCCGCCCCGAGGCCTGGACTCCTTACGTCCGGCGCGGGTAACTGACTTCGAAATTGATCTGCGTTTGAAATGGGCATTCTTAGTGACGTAGCGCGCGCCGCGTGATAAAGTTTTTGCAATTCTCACTGTTGGAGTTTTATCAGGATGTTAAGTTTTAAAATCCTCTCGGCGCTGGGTCAGGCCACGGTTCGCTTTCTAATCCCTATCTTACTCCTGCTTAGCGGTGTGATATCCGCCTGTGCGCAAAGCGACGTTGACGCGAACACATTATTATCTCTGCATTTTGAGAACTCGCTTAACGGCGATCAGGGCGAAACGCCCGTTCAAGAAACCGGCGTAACTTTTGAAAGTGGAATTTCAGGGCAAGGTGTCCTGGTTGATGGCACAGACCTTTTGCAGTACGCGACAGCGGGCAATTTCAACATGCCTGCCGGCACGATCGAGTTGTGGGTGAAGCCACGCTGGGGCAACTTCGATAATCAACACCGAGTCTTCTTCAGCGTAGGGTTCGGCGGTCCGAACAGCGACGTCGTTATATTGAAGGACGGCGCACCAAACTTCCGTTTCATGATTACAGCGGACGACTCCGAAGCCTACCAGGGTTACAGTTTGGCGAATTGGAATGCCAACCAGTGGCACCAAATCGCCGTTACCTGGACGGTCCCTGGTCGCATGATTACTTACATTGATGGAACCGAACGCATTAATCACGCTTCGACTAGCCAGGACACGCTCCTCTCAATTCCTCCAGCCTTGAATATAGGAAGCCGGAGCGTGCAAAACAACGCGCAAGCAAACTGCGTCATCGATGAGTTAAGAATCAGTAATATCGCTCGTACGCCGGCCGAGATTGCAGCCCGTTTTCTGGCCGCCGTGACCGTTCAAAACCTTTCGATCAACCTCGTCACCAAAAATCTATGGAAGACCTGGCGCATCCCGGTGACGCTCAAAGCCGACAGCAACATCGGGTCCATCAACATTCCCGTTTCCGCTGTTACGTTGAGCAGTTCAGATCCGAGGGTCTTGATGATAACTACCGACGGCAAAATCCTGGGTGTGGGGCCGGGTAACGCCGTGCTGACGGCGACCTTCAAGGGCGTGCAGGCCACCCAGAGCGTAAACGTTCGCGCCCCGGCCTTAGAGCCACGGATTCAAACCGTCAACAGTTATCTGGCGACCCCCGCCGAAGGCGCACTCTATGAGGTACCAGTGGTGATTCTGCGCTACCTGCCGACCGCCGACGGGCAGAATCTCGATGTTTCGTGGTCTCCGGATTTTTATTCGCTCAACCCGATTCCGCTGGTTCAGTTGGAGCAAACCCTCGACCTGTATGATCCGATCGTGAAATTTATGGTTGAAGAGGGCAGCCGATTTCGTGGCTATGGCAGCCAGGCGTCGTTGCCTTCACTTGGCTACCGGGTGGTCGCGATCATCAGTGTCTATGAGCCCGTTCCGCCGGGGAAACCCAAAGCTCAGGCAGGATTGCCGCTTTACGATGCGGATTGGTTTCAAATTTTTGAGCGCTTTGGCATGCAAGATTACGTCAATAATCTGGGAGTGAAAGAAGTCTGGGCGTACTGGGGCGGGGTGCAGCCCAATATTCCCAGTTACGACCCAACTATCCATCCGCCGGAGAACATGCGCGAGGGGTGGGAGTCAAACATGTCGAGCCCGACCACCGGAGATATTTCCAACAGCAACCGCGACAACAGCGACCTTCCCATTTATGACAAGACCTACATCGTTTATAACAGAAATATCCGGCGCTTAGACCCGGTCACAATTCACGGAGACGGCCATCAGTTGGAAGCTATGTTCGCCGAGGTCAACCGGCGACAGACGGGTAATAGCGAGTTTTTCTGGCGAAAGTTTGTCGGGTTTTCAGTGGCGGGCCCATGGCAGCGCGGCCGGTGTGGCGATACGCATCATCCGCCGAACGCGCTCAATGATTACGACTACCAAAACTTTGAACCCTTTGATAGTGACATCATGGACTGGAAGCCTGACGGCGGACAAACCACACCCTTCAGCGCGGCCACTTACGGCAACGTGCCCTATAGGTTTCCGAATAACTATCTGCAAGCCTTTGGCGGTTCTGCAATCGAGTCGAATTGGTATGTTTTTTGGCGCCAGAGCATGCCAGGCCACGGCAATACTATTCCTTATAGCTCAAATCGGATGACTAACTGGTGGCAATTCATCGGTGATTGGGACGCGGCGAATCGCGCCGGGATCGGTTTGTACGAACCGGCCAACTGCACTTTTTCACTTCCAATAAAGGGTCAGAACTTCTCGCCGGACGGAGGGACCGCAGTTGTTAACGTCACCGCGGGTGCCGCTTGTAGTTGGATGGCTTCCAGCAACTCGCCCTGGGTCAAAGTTACATCGGGCGACACAAGCAATAACGGCAACGCAGTAGTGAGTTTCTCAGTTGCTCCAAACACGCACGGTTATCCACGCACGGCCACGCTCGTCGTCGCTGACCAACCGTTTGTGGTAACTCAGGCTGCTCCGAATCCGACGCTCCTCAGTGAGCAAACCTCGTTCGCGGCCATTGCTTTAGACTCGGTCACATTTGTGCGCGATCCTTTCTCACTGCGAACTATGCATAACCTCAGTTCAGATCAACGAACTCGTATCAGTCTGTTTGCTCTAAACGTTGAGTTGCTGCCAAGCGAAAATATTTCTGTAATCAGCGCTCAAGCCGAAGACGCGCAACATAGAATATTCTCGCTGCCGGTTGAATTTGTCGGAAAGGTACCGAACTTTGATTGGCTTACACAAATAAATCTGCGCTTGCCTGAAGATCTACCGGCTGGAGACCTGTCGGTGGGTATCAGTGTGCGGGGCCTACCTAGCAACAAAGCAATGATTAGAATTAACCCAAATCCGTTCTAATTGTTCACACAGAAAACTCGGTGCACTCCGGTATTGTCGAGCGAGACTCAAACTCTTCCTCGTCAGTTACGTCTGACTAGCGTAGCCAACCTTGCTGAATGAATGCTCATTCAGTATTATTGTGGGCCCCTCGTCTGTTGACTTCAAATTGTCGGAATCAAAAGAAACTGACCGGCATCACGCTGGTTGTGATGTAGAAAAAATCATGCGGATTGAAAAAGCTGCAGTGCTGGGCGCGGGAACGATGGGGGCGCAGATTGCCGCGCACCTCGCCAATGCGGGTGTGCCGACAATATTGCTCGATATCGCGCCGCGCGAAGACGGGCCAGAAGCCCGACCGTCAGGGAGGGCTAACGAGACTACGGCCTCCAAAGATGCTCGCAATCGCATTGCTCGCGCCGGTCTGGAAGCGGCTAAGAAAGCGAAGCCGGCGGCGTTCTTCACACCCGATAAAGCTGCCCTTGTGAATATCGGTAACTTCGAAGACGACCTGGCGAAACTGAAGGACTGCGATCTAATCATCGAGGCAGTAGTTGAAAACCTCGACATCAAACGAGGTCTTTATGAAAAGGTAGAGCAGCATCGACGTCCTGGCGCTATCATCGCTTCAAACACCAGCGGCATTCCTCTCAAGCAACTCGCCGAAGGACGCTCGGAAGATTTTCGCGCACACTTTCTCGGCGTTCACTTCTTCAATCCACCGCGTTACATGCATCTCGTCGAAATAATTCGTACTGAATGGACCAAGCCGGAAGTGTCGTGCTTCATGTTTGGCTTCCTCGATGAGCGACTTGGCAAAGGAGTGGTGGTTGCGAAGGACCAGCCAAACTTCATCGCGAATCGCATCGGCACATTCGGTGCGATGGTCACGATCAAGGCGATGCTTGAAGACGGCTACTCGATTGAAGAGGTCGACAAGATCACCGGCCAATCGGTCGGCCGGCCAAAGACTGCGACCTTCCGCACATTTGATCTGGTGGGTCTGGACGTGTTTGGTCACGTTGTAAAGAACCTTTACGAAGCCCTGCCGGAAGACGACGAGCGTGATGTGTTCATCGCGCCTGAATTCCTGACGCAGATGATTGGGCGCGGAATCCTGGGTAACAAAACCAAAGGTGGATTTTACAAACGTCAGAAGGGCGAAGGCGGCAAGCAGGACATTTGGGTGTTGGACCACGCCACGCTTGATTACCGGCCAGCAGAGAAAGTGAAACTGCCGGCGCTGGACATGGCAAAGAACATTGAAGACTTACCTGAGCGCATCAAGACGTTGGTCTGGAGCAAGGATCGCGTGGGCGCGTTTTTGTGGAAGACGATGTCGCGCACCTTCCGCTATGCGGCTAACCACATTCCGGAGATTGCTGACACGATTGTCGAAGTCGATCGAGCGATGCGTTGGGGCTTCAACTGGGAGCTCGGCGTTTTCGAAACCTGGGACGCGATCGGCGTGGAAAAATCAGTTACGCGCATGAAGGAAGAAGGCCAACCAATTCCGGTCAACGTGCAAAAGTTGCTGGATGCCGGCGCCAAGTCTTTCTACAAGAAACATGACGGGCAACAGTTCTATTTCGATTTTGCGTCCGAGCAATACGTGCCGCTCGCCGATCAACAAGGCGTGATCGTGTTGAAGTCAGTCAAAGATCGCACCGCCGTCATTAAGAAAAATTCCGGCGCATCGCTAATCGATATTGGTGACGGCGTTGCCTGTCTCGAGTTTCACTCGAAGATGAACGCTATCGGCGGCGACACGCTGCAGATGGTGAAGTTTGCGCTGGGCGAAGTGGAAAAGAATTTTGTTGGTTTGGTTGTAGGCAATCAGGGAACGAACTTCAGTGTCGGCGCGAACATCATGCTGATGCTGATGGAGGCGCAGGAAGAGAATTGGGAAGAGCTCGACATGATGGGTCGCGCTTTCCAAACCGCGACGATGAGTTTGCGTTACTCGCCGAAGCCAGTCGTGGTCGCGCCTTTCAATCTGGTTTTTGGCGGCGGCTGCGAAATGGTTTTGCACGGCGACCGAGTTCGCGCGGCGGCCGAAACCTACATTGGTCTGGTTGAAGTTGGAGTTGGCATCATTCCCGCGGGAGGCGGAACGAAAGAGTTATTGTTGCGCACGCTCGATTCAATTCCGAAAAACCTTGACGATGCGGATCCGTTTCCTTTTGTGAAGCGAGCTTTTGAAACTATTGCGCTGGCAAAAGTTGCGACCTCCGCAGAAGAAGCGCGCACGCTGGGATTTCTTTCAGCGGACGACACGATTTCAATGAACGGTGATCGATTGATTGCAGACGCGAAAAAGGAAGTCCTGTCGCTGGCGGCGAGCGGTTATGTCGAGCCGCAGCAACGCACCGACATTTTGGCGCTTGGCAACGCGGGTCTCGCGACATTGAAATTGGGCATTCACCAGATGAAGCGGGGTGGCTACATTTCAGATCACGACGCGTTGATTGGTGAAAAGTTGGCGCGCATTTTGACGGGTGGCGATTTGAATCATGAGACTCGAGTTTCCGAGCAGTATTTGCTTGACCTCGAACGCGAAGCATTTTTGTCGTTGGCCGGAATGCGCAAGACGCAGGAGCGGCTGGCGGCAATGTTGAAGACGGGGAAGGCACTACGAAACTAAAGCAGGAAGACAGGAGACAGAATACAGAAGTCAGAATTTAAGACCGACACGATCGAAGCCGCTACGAAAACCAAACCGATTTTGAAATCACCCTATCGTATTCACCAAAGAGGAGGATTTCATGGAACGTCAACCGGCTCGAAATTTTCAGGACCTTATCGTCTGGCAGAAAGCACATCAATTTGTTCTCAGCGTCTATCGTCTAAGCAAAGCCTTTCCACGCGAAGAGATTTATGGTTTGACCTCGCAGTTTAGACGTGCAGCGATTTCTGTGGCAGCAAATGTTGCTGAAGGATTTAAGAAACGAGGGCGAGCAGACAAGGTTCGTTTTATGAATGTTGCAGAAGGGTCGCTTGAAGAATGTCGGTATTATTTAATTCTGACGCGAGATCTTGAGTATGGAGATTCGCTGGAGTTAACCAGTCAATTGGAGGAAGTCAGCAAATTGCTCGGCAGCTATTCGGCCGCGATTCGAACGTCTATTCGCTGACTCCGGCCTTCTTTATTCTGTCTTCTGTATTCTGAATTCCAGAGGTATTTTATGAACGACGCAGTAATCGTATCAGCAGTTCGCACAGCAGTTGGCAAAGCGCCGAAAGGCACGTTAAGAAACACGCGGCCCGATGAGATGGGCGCGGCCGTCATTAAAGAAGCGATGGCGCGCGTGCCTGGTCTGCAGGCAGCAGAAATCGAAGACGTGATCATGGGTTGTGCCATGCCCGAAGCGGAGCAGGGCATGAACGTCGCCCGCGCGGCCGCAATTCGCGCAGGCTTGCCGGTTGAGACCAGCGCCATGACCATCAATCGATTTTGTTCGTCCGGCCTGCAATCGATCGCGATGGCCGCGGATCGAATTCGTGGCGGCGGCGCTGAAACAATCGTTGCCGGGGGTTTGGAAACGATGTCCATGATTCCGATGGGCGGTCACACCATTCGGCCGAATCCCTATCTTGTCGAACATTATCCCGACTTTTACTTGAACATGGGCCTGGCGACGGAAAACGTCGCGCGCAAATACAACGTCAGCCGCGAAGAGCAGGACGAGTTTGCGTTGCGCTCGCATCAACGGGCTGCGGCGGCGCTGGACGGCGATAAGTTCAAGGATGAGACCGTGCCGTTGACCGTCACGTTTGAAGAGTTAGACGAAAGAGGCCGCAAGCAAAAGCGCGAAATTGTTTTCGATCGTGACGAGGGCGTGCGACGAGACAGTTCGATCGAAGGCCTCGCGAAATTGCGACCCGCATTCAGCATGATGGGCACGATTACCGCGGGTAACGCGTCGCAAATGTCCGATGGCGCGGCGGCGGCGATTGTCATGTCCGCCGAACGAGCGAACAGTTTGGGAGTGAAGCCGTTGGCCCGGTTCGTCGCTTACGCAACCGCCGGGTGTCCGCCCGAGGAGATGGGTATTGGACCGGTCTTTGCTATTCCCAAAGTTTTGAAGCTGGCGGGATTGACGCTCGATCAAATCGACGTGATCGAATTGAATGAAGCGTTCGCAGCGCAGTCGCTGGCGGTGATCAAGACGCTCGGACTTGATCCCGAAAAGGTAAATGTTAACGGCGGCGCGATCGCGCTGGGCCATCCGCTTGGTTGCACCGGCGCGAAATTGACTGCCAGCATTTTGCGCGAGCTTGAACGTCGCAACGGACGCTATGGCATGGTGACGATGTGCGTCGGCGGCGGCATGGGTGCCGCGGGAATTTTTGAAAGATTGTAAAACCGTCAGTTGTCAGTTGTTCGTAGTCAGTTGCTCCGGAATACGCGTAACCGACAGAGTAGCCCCTTAAGCATTATGACTGAGTCGGAAATTTTTGAAGCAGTAACCGGAAGCGGCAGTACTGACTTCGCCACCGTAGTGCGAATTCTCGACCAGCACAGCGGTTGGTGCTTGATTGGCGGGCTGGCAGTCAACTGTTACGTCGAGCCCGTCTACACACTCGATGCTGACATTGTTGTCGTTGCTTCGGATTTGCCGGAGATAAAAAACGAATTGGAACGCGCAGATTTTTCGGTTGAAGAGTTTCCGCATTCTCTTAATGCCACGATGGCGGGCAGTGACCTTCGCATTCAGTTCTCCACTGAGCGGCGGTATCAGGATTTCTTAAACGACACCACGGTTCATGAAGTCCTGGGACAGAAAGTTCCGGTGGCGTCGCTTGCAAACGTAGTGCGCGGAAAAACGTGGGCCTGGGGTGACGATTCGCGGAGACTCAGCAAGCGTAAAAAAGATGAACTGGATCTCATTCGAATTGCCGAAAAGTATCCCGAACTTCGGGACGTGATGCCGCAAACGATTAGCCAACAGATTGATCAGAATTGATTTTTCCCCACATGAAAGGATAGCGATATGTCAGCCGTAGTCGAACAAAAGCAGATAGTCAAAGGCGGCGCGTTTCTCATTGAGGAGCGCAAGCCTGAAGAAATCTTCACGCCCGAAGACTTCACCGAAGAGCATCGCATGATTGCCGAGACGACGCGGCAGTTTATCGATAACGAAGTCACGCCGCGCGTTGACGAGCTCGAACTTCACGATTGGGCGCTGGCGCGCGAGCTGGTGAAGAAGGCGGCCGACCTCGGCCTGGTCAGCGCGAACATTCCTGAAGAATACGGCGGGCTTGGTTTGGACCAGACGAGTGGCGCGCTGGTCGGTGAGAACATTGGACGCTGCGCTTCGTTTGCCACCACCCTCGGCGCGGAGAGCGGCATCGGTCTGCTGCCCATCATCTATTTCGGCACCGAAGCGGCCAAGCAAAAGTATTTGCCGAAGATTGCGTCCGGCGAACTGATCACGGCTTATGCATTGACAGAAGCGGGCTCCGGGTCGGACGCGATGGCGGCGAAGGCGACGGCGCGGCTCAGCGACGACGGCACGCATTACATTCTCAACGGCGAAAAGATGTTCATTACCAACGGCGGCTTTGCCGACATCTTCATCGTGTTTGCGAAAGTTGACGGCGATAAGTTCACCGCCTTCATCGTTGAGAAACAGGAAGGCGTGACGCCTGGCGCCGAAGAACACAAGATGGGCATCAAGGGTTCGAGCACCACGCCGCTCGTGCTGACTGACGCAAAAGCGCCGGTCGAGAACATGCTCGCCGAAGTGGGCAAGGGCGCCAAGATTGCCTTCAACACGCTCAACATCGGCCGCTTCAAACTCGGCGCGATGTGCGTCGGCGGCATGAAGTTGATGATTCATGAAGCGGTGCGCTATGCGAACGAGCGCCAGCAGTTTGGTAAATCGATCTCTTCGTTTGGAGCGATTAAGTCAAAACTTGCGGAGATGGCGATTCGCACCTGGGTCGGTGAGGCGATGACTTACCGCACGCTGGGAATGATCGAAGATGCGATTACCGACCCGAACGATCCGAACGCGAAGATGAAGGCGATCGAAGAGTATTCCGCGGAGTGCTCCATTATAAAAGTTGCGCTGTCGGAGTATTGCGACTTTGTAGTTGATGAGATGGTCCAGATTTACGGCGGCTATGGCTATTCCGCACACTACCCGGCTGAACGCGCTTATCGCGATTCGCGCATCAACCGTATCTTCGAAGGCACCAACGAGATCAATCGCATGCTGATTCCCGGCCGGCTAATGAAGGCGGCGTTGAGCGGCAACCTGGCTTTGCTGCCGGCGGCGCAGGCACTAATGGACGAGATACTGACGCCGCAGCTGGCCAGTTTTGAAGACGACGAAACGGTGCTGGCGACGGAGCAGAAGCTGGCGCAGAACGCCAAGAAAGTTGCGTTGATGACGTTGGGAACGGCGGCGCAAAAATACATGCTCAAGCTGGGCGAACAGCAGGAAATTCTGCTGGGCATTGCCGACATCATCATGGACGCGTATGCCATGGAGTCGGCAATCCTGCGCGCGCAAAAGTTAGCGGCGTCTCAGGGTGAAGCGGCAGCGGCACGATACATCGACATGACGCGCGTGTTTTGCAACGACGCGGTTGCGCGAATTGAAGCGCGCGCGAAGAACACGCTCGCGGGCATGTCTGAAGGGGACGAGCTGCGCACGCTGCTGGCGGCGTTGCGGCGTTTCACCAAGCTGACGCCGATGAACACCATCACCGCACGACAGCGCATTGCGGATGTGCTGATTACTGCGAACAAATACGCTTACTAGGACCAGACGCGCTGCACACTGCAAGATCTCTTTTATGGTTGCAACTCCTTGCATAACCGATCTCGGATTGAAGTTTTGAGATTGGCGTTGGATAACTCTACTTGTCCATCAAACTTTTTGTAGGAGGGCAACGATGAAATACTCACGTTTCGAAGAACTGCCTGTGTGGAAGGATGCAATTGAGTTGGCGGTTCGAGCGTTTGAGCTAACATCTCGACCTGTTTTCAAACGATATTATAGTGTCCGAGATCAAATCGAGCGGGCCTCCATGTCGATCTCAAACAACATTGCGGAAGGGTTCGAACGCGGAACCACCCAAGAAACGCTGACGTTTTTATATATCTCCCGGGGATCGTCTGGAGAAACTCGTTCGGTGCTTTGTCTCTGTGAGCGTTTGCCTGGCCTTACCGATTTGAGATCTGAGATCTCAGATCTCAAATCAAGAGCGGAAAGCATCTCTCGTCAGTTGCGACGTTGGGCCGACTCGCTTCAGAACTCGGATATTCGTGGACAACGGTATCTCACGGATAAAACCAGGAGCAGAAGCAAAGAAGCCCGCGAACGCGAGGAGTTTCTGAAAGAGCTCGAAGAAGTTCGAAATAGGAAATGAAAATCGTCCCCATCTCGCTGCCAACTCCTTTCTACATTGGCCCGGTCAATGTCTATCTGATCGCGGAAGATCCAATTACGCTGATCGACACTGGTCCCAAGACCAAGGAAGCCATTGCAGCGCTGCGCGAAGGTTTGCGCAAAGCGCGCATTCGCGTTTCAGACATTCGCCGCATTGTGTTGACGCATGCGCACGAGGACCACTGCGGACTGGCCCGCTCATTGCGCGACGAAGCGAAGGACGCACAAGTTCTGGTTCATGAGTGGGAGACTGGACATCGCCTTGGCCGGCTGGAGCATGAAGCTCATCGCCACCTATTGACGCGCGCGGGCGTTCCCGACACCGAGATTGAAGGCATGCGCAAGATGTATGAAGGCGTGCACCAGTACGCCGACTCGTTTGCCGAGGATGAGTATGGTCCACTGTGGGACGAATCAGAATTACAGTTTCAGACCGGCGCCCTGCGAATCATCCACACACCGGGTCACACGCCGGGCTCGTGTTCTTTCTTACGTGAAGCAGATCGCACGGTGATTGCCGGCGACTGCGTGCTGAAACGCATCACGCCCAACCCGATGCTGTCGCCGGATCCAATCGACCCGGCAAAACGCTTTCCGTCGCTGGCGGAATATCTTGTCAGCCTCGCGCGCTTGCGCAGCTTGTCGCCAACGCTGGTCCATGGCGGGCACGGCGGGCCGGTGCACGACTTTGAGGAGCTGTTCACTCGTTATTTTCGAGCTATCCGGGAACGCCAGGCCGAAGTGATTAAACTGGTTCCGAAAACTGGGGTGAGTGCTTGGGAAGTCTCGCGCGCACTGTTTCCGGAGACGGACGATGTGCACCGTTTTCTGGCAGTTTCGGAGGCGGTTGCGCATCTTGATCTGGCGCAGTCAGAAGGAAAACTCGCGGTTGAGTTTGCCGGCGAGCGCGAAGTCTATCTGAAGACGTAAAAACAATAATCCGCAGATTACGCAGATTACACAGAGCAGCAGAACGATGGAATGAACGCCAGAAGCCTGCTTTTGATCACCTAGGGTCCAATAGTTTTGGTCTTTTCCCAGCCGATTTTATGCGATTTGAATCTGTGTAATCTGCGAAATCTGCGGATACTTCTTTTGGAACCCTCACTAATCTCGCGCGTGTAACCCATAAAATCTTTCCGGAGGATTCTCCTGTCATGACTCTTAGAAATGTTTTTAGTTTCATCTTCTCCCTGATTTTGACCGCCGGTATCGTGCTGGCCCAACAAGTTGCGCCGCCGCCAATGCCGTCGACGCCGCCGGGCGAGCCCGCGCTTCCTATGCCGCCCGACGCGCCGCAAAATTTTTCGTTTTTCATTTCCGGCGGTAGCTTTCTGGGTGTCTACGCTGAAGACGTCAGCAAGGACAACATGGGCCGCTACAACCTGCGCGAGGTGCGCGGCGTTGGCATCACGCAAGTCGCCAAAGACAGCCCGGCCGAAAAAGCAGGCTTGCGAAAAGACGATGTGATTCTGCGATTCGACGGCGAGAACGTCACCAGCACAAGAAAACTAACTCGTCTCGTCTCGGAAGTGGCTCCGGATCAAACGGTGCGCCTGGCCATCAGTCGCGGCGGCGCAGAGCAGGAAGTTTCAGTCACCATCGCGAAACGTAATGAGTCGATAAACGCGGGCGAAGGCTTTCGAGCGTTGCAAGGGATGCCGGATCTGCGCGGTCTAATGGCGCCCGAAGGGCCCGGCGGAAATGTTTGGAAGTGGGAAGGACCCGGACAGGGCGGAGATATGGTTTTTGCGTTCGGCAACAATCGCCGCATTGGCGTGAGCACGATGCAGTTGACCAAGCAGCTCGCTGAATACTTTGGCATCGCCGATGGCCAGGGCGTACTGGTCACTTCGGTTGCCGACGATAGTCCGGCGGCTAAGGCCGGCATCAAGGCAGGCGACGTGATTACAGCAATCGACGGCGAGAAAGTTGACGGCGCCGGCGACGTCGCGCGCGGCATTAACAAAAAGAAAGAAGGCGACGTGACGTTGACGGTAATTCGCAAAGGAAACCAACGAACGATTACGGTTACGCCTAACGTGGTCAAGCCGATGATAGCGCCCGGAGCTACTCCGCCATCAGCGCGCCGTATTGTTATTCCGCGCATCGAACTCGGATCAATTCCGGCTATCAATATCTCGGTGCCCAGAATCGACTTGCCAACGATTCCGGAGATCAATGTTCAACTGCCGAACAAGATGCCGAAAGTGCGCGTAATCAAAGCGCCACAACAACCCATATAAAAAGAGTAGGACAGGCATTCCTGCCTGCCCTGCGGCGGGCGCTCGCCACGATCCAGAAAAAGGAAGATTTTCCATTTATCATTTTTCAATTACCATTTTTCATTGAAGATGAAGCGGGAAGAGGTGAGACGCAAAATCATGCGCGGGTTCCTGTCAGATCAGTTAATGAAAAATGAAAAATGAAAAATGGCAAATGATAAATGGAAAATCTTCCTTTCTCTTTCAACTTACCTGACTAGGATCGTAAATAAGCCGAGGGACAGGCAGGAATGCCTGTCCTACTTATTTGGGCAGTTTGCTTCTACCCTCAAGCGCTTCGCGATAAGCGCCGCCGGTGATCTGGCCCATCCTGATCGCTTCGTCAAACTCCTTCGCTGCTTCTGCGTTATTCTCGAGAAAGCCGTAGATTCGACCCATGGCAACATGAGCGCGCGAGATCAGCGCGCGGTCCGTTTCGGGCGACGCAGCTTCGACCGCCAGCCGATAATTCGTTAGCGCCGCCTTAAGTCGTTGCGCCTGCACTTCTTCATCAGTGGCATCGGCGGCGGCCACGCTCGACGTTTGCGCGAGTGCGAAAAAGACGCGCGGCTCGCGCGAGTAATCTTTCAGCAACTCTTTCAGACGCGCCTCGGCTGCCGGATAATCCCTGGCCTGGAGTATTTGTTCAATCTCGCCGAGCTGTTTCACTAGCACCGCTGCCCTGGCCGCTTCAGCGTCGGAGTAGACAGGCGGCTCATCGACTGCTGCGCGCGCCGACAGTCGCGCCTGACGCGCAGCCAGCGCGCGCGCTCGTGCCGCAGCGACTTCATTCAGCCGATTGGCTTCGCGCGCCGGATCGAATAAAGCGATCATGTCGACAAGAAAATTGCTGATGTCAAAGCCTGAGCTCTCGATATCTTTAAACTGTTCGGCGAAAAAAAACGCCAGCACAGCGCCGCGTTCATAATCATCGGCCAGCCGCGCGATCGCTTCATCCTTAATTGCAGCGATAGCGGCGTCAGTTTCTTTCACGATTGCGCGCGCCTCGTCGGGTTTGGCATTGGCAAGTTTGACTCGAGCGTCCGCTGTAACTCTTTCAGTTCTTCGCGATTCGTCAAACCTGGCATCAGCCCCAGCCACCAGCGAACGCGACACGGAAAGAAAAATGTCCGGACTAACTGTCGCTCCCGCCTTCTCACGTGCGGCGAGCACCTGCCTGATCTGCTCGCGCCGATCGGCGATCTGGCGATTAAACTTCAGGACCAGCGGATCGATCACGTATTGCAGATATCCACGTCGCAGTTCCGATGACGCTGGATCAGTTCCGGCAGGGACTATGGCGTAATAATCGTCAGCGATGACGCGAAAGTTGATGGTGCCAGGCGCGCCCAACAAGTCGGGAACAATAAAGAAGTGGCGTTCGTGCTGCCGGGTAGTATAGGCGCGCTGATCGTTCTTCTTTTTCGTGGACGGCGCTGTAACCGGCACACGCTCCGTAGCAACGGTAATCGGCCGAGTGTGTAAATAAGACAAAACTGCCTGAATCATCGCGGCCGTGGGTTGCCGCAGGCGATCGCCTTCGGCCTGATAAGCGCGAGTGTAAACGACCATTTTTTCTTCCATGCCTGAGCGGCTATAAAACTCGCGTACGAGCGGCGCAAAGTCGAGCACCTCGAGCAAACTTCCCGGTAACTGTTCTGAACGTTGTGGGGCGTCGAGCAAAGGTGGTGGTCCAAGCGCCAGCGCCAGTGAAACATAACGCGCGGCCTGATCCGCGAGTGTGGCCGGAGCCGGCAGCTTGTTGCGTTCATAAAATCGGCGCAAGCGAGCGCGCAGGTCCGGGTCAAGATTCGCAAGATCTCTTCGCACTTGCGCGCGAAAGACTGAAGGCTCGGAACCCGCTGGAGTTGCATCGAGCCCAGCCGCTTCGAGCGCAGCCATCATGATAATTAATCGCGGCTCGACATTAATGGTGACTCCATAGGTCGTCAGGTCGAACGCGCTCGGTTGCCGCTGGGGCACCGGCGCGTGTGGGCTGGGAACGGGCGACGAAGCAGCGACGGGCCTTTGCTGCGCGCTACCCCACCTGGCCGACGCACAAAAGATAAGCAACAAGGAAACGGGCAATACAAATTTTTTCATAAGAACGCTAATGCTCAATAAAGGTTTTTGCTGTTTTGCTTTTGGGAGATTCTAGAGATGCGATGCGCGCTGGAAACAGATGCCAACGACGATCATATTTCAGTCGTTGGCGGTGGTTTGCCGGCTGCGTTGCCGCGCTCGCAATAGCGAAGATGTTACTGGATAAGCAATAAGCGAACAAACGACTGACAAGATTATGCCGCCAATGCAGAATGGCCAAACGATGTACCAGCTCTCGTGAAACACCCGGGGATAATATTCCGCCGTCAATAAATGAGGCTCTTTCAATAGCGCCAACCCACCAGCGGGAATTCGCAGCGGGCGACCTAACAGAAGTGCTCCTATGGCATAAGACGAAATGATGATAGGCACCAGGGTGACGAACGGATTGTTTATGAAAGTCCCAGCATAGACGGCAATCTTGTTGAAGCGGAAAAGAAAGGCAACCAGCGTAGCCAGGATCGTGTGCAAACCAAGCAGCGGAGAGAAGGCAATAAAAACTCCGATTGAAAAAGCAAGCGCCGTTCGCTCAGGTGGATCATCCAGCGCGAGCAAACGGCGAAAGGTAGAACGAAACATTCTTAAGTTCCAGGTTTCAAGTTCCAAGTTTCAAGTTCGTCGCAGTTCGACTTGAAACCTGAAACTTGGAACTTGAAACTTTCATTTAAAACTGTTCAGCGCCTCCGCTTCATTGTCGTAGGCGTCGAACACAGTCAGGAGTTTGGTTATCACGAGCAGGTTTTGAATTTTCTCTGTCAGATTGAGGAGTTTGAGTTGCCCCCCATCGCGGCTGACGGTCGTGTAGTTGGCAATCAATTCGCCGATGCCGCTCGAGTCAATGTTTTTGACACTCCTCAGATTCAACAGAATCTTCTTTTTCCCACCCTCAACCAGGCCGCGTATGGCGTTGCGCAATTCAATGCTGCCTTCGCCCATGCGCACGGATCCGCTCATATCGAGTATGGTGACGTCGCCAGCCTGTCTTTCCGTGACTTCGAGTTCTGCCATGTCTCATCTCCCTTGTAGTTCGCTTGCGAAAAGAATCGTCTCGCTTACTTGAAACTATTTAAGGCTTCAGGTTCTGTCTCGTAGACATCAAAGACCGTCAGCAGCTTTGTAATCGTCAGCAAGTCGCGCAGTTTTTGCGTCAGATTAAGCAGCTTCAATTGGCCGCCATCCTTGTTGATGGCCGTATAGCTTGAGACTAGTTCACCAATGCCGCTCGAATCGATGTAGCCGACCTGCGCCAGATTCAACAAAATCTTTTTCTTGCTTTCTTCAAGCAAGCGGCGAACAGCGGAACGCAACGCCACGCTACCTTCGCCAATCGTGATCTTGCCGGCCATGTCCAAAACTGTTACGTCTCCGGCCTGGCGTTCCGAAATATTTAGCTCTGCCATTGCTGCGATCTCCTTAAACGGATTTGCGATTTGTTAGTTTCAGCTTTCGCCGTCGCGCGGTTGATGTTGGCAACCCAATCTAACAGCGCACAGATTAGCGAAATCAAAAATCAAAACTCGAAAAATCAATTCTACAGTTTCTTCAGCATGCGCACGGTGGTTCCGCCTTTGGGGTCAGCCGACCAATCAACCGTGTCCATAAAGTTTCGCATGAAGAAAATACCACGCCCTGAGGTTTTCAGCAGGTTCTCTTCTGTGGTCGGATCTGGGATGTCGCCTGGGTTGAACCCCCGCCCCTGGTCGTGAACGATGATCTCAAAAGCTTCCGGCGAGTTGCTCAACTTGAGATCCACAACTTTCGCTTCATCAAGTTTATTTCCGTGCAGCACCGCGTTGGTTACTGCTTCACGAACTGCCATGTCTACGCCGAAGGCTGTACGCTCGTCGATGCCCAGGCGATTCAGAAATTCTGAGACTGCGGCGGCAGCTTCCGAAACCGCCTCGATGCGGCTGGGCAATCTGAGTTCAGTTGTCTCAAGAGTCACAATTAAAAGACATGGCCGCTCCCCAGAGCCATCGCGTGCGGATCTAGGCTGTAAAGTGAAAATCCAAAAGCTACCCGGAAGACCGAGGGTTTAACACGCTCAGCTATCGCCTGTCAAGAAGGTTCAAAAGCGTAATTCACCTGCGCGCTGTTCGCTTAAATGGTTTTCATAACTATTCTTTAGAGCTTCATGGCGCGGCACTCGGCAAGGTAAGATTGACTATGAAAATCAAGCCGGCGCGACGCCTGATCGGTCGCTGCCATCTCCCTGGAGATAAATCGATTTCGCATCGAGCAGCGCTTATCGCTGCACTTGCGAACGGCCCCTCACACATCTCGAACTTTTCTGCGAGTCAGGATTGTGCGGCAACGCTCGAGTGTTTAGTGGCGCTTGGCGTTTCTATCGAGCGTCGGGGAACTAGAATCAAAGTTGAAGGCACCGGCATGCGGCCATTGCGTCCGCCTGCAGGCCCGCTGAATTGCGGCAACAGCGGCACCACGATGCGCCTGCTCGCCGGGATACTGGCGGCGCAGGACTTTCCCAGCATACTCACCGGCGACGGCTCGCTGAACCAGCGGCCCATGAAGCGAATCATTGAACCACTCGAAAGAATGGGCGCGCGGGTTCTTTCTGTCGAGGGTCATCCGCCATTGCAAATTACCGGCAGCAGGCCACTCAAACCGATTCGCTATGAGTTGCCCGTTCCGAGTGCGCAAGTAAAGAGTTGCGTGCTGCTGGCGGGATTGCAAGCG
This sequence comes from Pyrinomonadaceae bacterium, assembly GCA_030841085.1. Taxonomy (GTDB): domain Bacteria; phylum Acidobacteriota; class Blastocatellia; order Pyrinomonadales; family Pyrinomonadaceae; genus PSRF01. Next base: position 252,472 of record JAVEDP010000021.1, on the reverse strand, counting down.
GACGGCCGGACGGAGATCGTCGAGCGTAACGGCACCACGAGAGATCATACCGAACGCATGCTGCAGTGGTTTGGCGCCGAGCTTGAGCTTGGTAGTGATAACAACAAGCCTGACGCCAGGACCTGCGCTGTAATTGGCCCAGCCAGTCTGGCCTCAAGAGATGTCAGGGTGCCGGGAGATTTTTCTGCCGCGGCATTTTTTATCGCCGCGGCCGCATTGCTGGATAAGTCCGAGATTGAAATAGAAGGAGTGGGTCTGAATCCGACGCGCACACAACTTCTCGACACTATGCGGGCGTTGGGGGCGGAGATCGATATCGGCTCAAAGAGAGATGAATCGAATGAACCGGTCGGAATTATTCGCGCGCGCGGAAGTAAATTGGGTGGAAACGCGGAAAAAGAACTAACGCTAACGATAAGTGGTCAATTAAGCACCGCATTAATTGATGAACTACCGTTACTTGCGGTGGTTGGCAGTCAGCTTACGGCGGGCTTGATAATTCGCGATGCTCGCGAGTTGCGCTTCAAGGAAACTGATCGCATCGCTGCAACGGCAAAAAATCTCAAGGCGATGGGCGCCGCGGTTGAAGAGTTTGATGACGGCCTGCGCATAGTTGGCGCTGCGCGTTTGAAAGGCGCGACGCTCGAATCGTTTGGCGATCATCGCATTGCTATGGCCTTTAGCGTAGCGGCGCTTTTGGCTGACGGAGAATCAGAAATTGTCGGCAGCGAGTGCGTCGCCGTTTCATTTCCCGATTTTTTTGAAGTACTTGAGTCATTGGTTCATGCGTCGTAAAGCAAACTGTTAGTTTGCGGTCGCCCGTTACCACTCAAGTTAAATGCTCACGAGCGGACGCAAACTAACAGTTTGCTTTACGATAATTAGATAATCAGTTGCCGCGTTTAAGAATGGATAAGCAGCTAATCGCAATTACGGGTTTCATGGCAGCGGGTAAGACTACCGTTGGCCGGGCGCTCGCCGCCAGACTTGGTTGCGAGTTTATCGATCTCGACGAATTGATGACTACGCAACAGAAAAGATCGATCAGCGAGATAATCAACGCCGATGGTGAGGATCGTTTTCGCCAACTTGAAACTGAAACACTCGCTGCGGTTTTGCCGGCAAACGATGATCTTGTAATCGCCCTCGGCGGCGGCGCCTGGGCCAGGGAAGAGAATCGCCGGCTCTTAAACGAACAGAACGCCCGCGTAGTTTGGCTGGATGCGCCGTTTGAACTGTGCTGGCAGAGAATTCCGACCGGAGACGGTGGCCGTCCGCTTGCGCCTTCGCGTGAAGCGGCTGAAAAACTCTACCGCGCGCGCCGCCCGGTTTACGAATTGGCAGAACTGCGGTTAGCGGTCCCAGCGGGAAAGAGCGCAGAAGAATGCGCCAACGAGATTACCACTCTAATTTGAAGCGAAAACCGCGTGGCACGAGGCGGACTGGACCGAATGCGCCACCAGCCGATGCAGATGATGATCAAGGCCTGCGACGAGCATTCTCGAAAGCGCGAGATGTCATCCGCAGATTACGCAGATTTCACAAATTAAGATTCAAGAAGTCATGTGTGCGTTCTGGTTTGCCCTTGCAATCTGTGTAATCGGCATAATCTGCGGATAATCGCTGGCAACTTGAAAATTGCGATGCTAGAATCCCACCACTTCCCGTACTCAGAGTTTTCTAACTCGATCTCAACTAACGAGCTAGGGCAGGTCATACGTTCGAACTATAACTTGGGAGGAGACTTCCCCCGTGGCTTCACCTCTGATTGTATTAACGGCTTCATCTACTGAGGCGAGTGAATGGCACCACAGCATCTGGCAACAGATGATGTCCGCGACCGTGCCGTACAAATTCAGCAATCGCCTTTTCAATAAAGTTTCATTCGAGAATGAATCGTGGCCGGACGGACGGGCTAAGTATGTGCCCAACGGTTTGCGCATGGTTGAAACTTTGTTGCTGCGCGAGTATGCGGAAGAAGACGTCGTCACCTGCTACACCGATAGTCTGGAACAGTTTGTTGGACCAGAGACTAAGGTGCTTGCCATTCACGCGCACAATCCGCTGGGCATCTCGTACGCGACCGATGTGTACGCGAAGATCTTTGGCGAAAACCTGATGCCGCTGAACGCGCATGAGTTCATTCGCATCGTTACGCATCCCGTAATCAAAAAGTATCGGCCGAAGATTGTAGTCGGTGGACCAGGCGCCTGGCAGTTGGAAAAAGCCAACCGACTCGATGAGTTCAAAATCGATTACCTGATCGACGGCGAGATCGAACGTGCTTTCAGCGCCCTCTTCAAACGCATCATGGCCGGCGATCCATCGCTGCCAAGAATTATCAAAGTGCCAAAAGAGATGCAGGCGACGGTAGAAGAAATTCCCGTGGTCCGTCATCGTTCAACTTTCGGTGTCGTTGAGATAACGCGCGGCTGCGGGCGCGGCTGCCAGTTCTGCGGGCCGGCAACAAAAGTTGGCCGCTCGTTTCCGCTGGAACACATCGTCGAGAGCGCTCAGGTCAACGCGCGCGAAGGCGCGACAGAGATCATGATTGCTACGGAAGACATGTTTCTCTACGAGCAGTTGCCAAACTTTGAAACGAATTTACCGGCGCTTGAGAAACTTTTTCAGAGCATTATTGCCGTTCCCGGAATCGAGACGATTCAAACTTCACACATCACCATGGCGCCGGTCGTAAAAGACCCGAGCATCATCGAGCGCCTGACGCCTTATGTGGTTCCTTATTCGCACGTGCAGCACCGGGATTCGACCGATCCAGATCAGCGGGCGGCGGACCCGATTATCGGCCTCGAGACGGGCAGCGCTCGTCTTTTCAACACCTACATGAAAGGCAAAGCGTATCCCTACAAAGGGCATCAGTGGCGCGACGTGGTGTTGAAGGGAATGGAGATTCTGAACCGGCACAACTGGTTTCCATTCTGCACCTTCATCATCGGACTGCCCGGCGAAACTGACGATGACGTTAAGGAATCGCTCAACCTGCTTTACGATTTGCGCGACGCGAAGGGAACTTTTGTGCCGACGTTTTTTGTGCCGCTCGAAGATACGCGCATGCAGAAGAAAGCCAGCGCCAAGATGATCGAGATGACCGAGTTGCAGTGGGAGTTTTTCTTCACCTGCTGGAAGTACAATGTGGAATTCTGGAAAGGCAACCGCAAGAGCCTGAACGCGAAGTTTAGTTTGGGCGCGCCCATTTATTACCAGAAGCTGGGCAAGCGCTTGTTTGGCAATGTCATCAAATATCCACTGGCTCGTTTCGCCGGCGCTCCGGAACGCCTGCTGCGCAAACATCTGTACCTCGATTTCACCGGCCACGCGCGCAATCCCGCGGGCATGAAACCGTTCGCAGGCGAAATCCTTCCGGGTTTCACAAACGTGCGCGAGAAAGGCCTGAACCTGATCGACGCCACGCAACTGCACCAACTGCAATCCTCGATTGCTTCATCCGGCGCAACTTCAGTCTCTGGAGATTAACACCGTATATCGAGATATATTCCATGGCTTATAGCTTACGATAGGCATCCACCGATCCTTACGTTGACGAGAATCCAATTTCATTGCCAAATCCTAGTTTGAACTCAGGACTGGTGAGTTACCTCGCTCCGAAAAGACTTTTTGGTTAAGATTATAGTTTCTCTTTGGTTTCGGTCGGTCCCCCGACCTCACTTAAATCCATTTATGAGTACTTCGGAAGAACAGCTTAACGAAATAAGCGCGCTTGTTTCGACCTTCAAAGTAGAAGAAGGACAGCGGCGTATGTTGGGCGTTCTTGATAGTTTTGAAATTGCGGAAATCAAACGCTTAGATTCAGAGATTAGATCCGTAATTGCGCTCTTCTTTCCGAGGCGTCGCACGCACCTGCTTCTGGCTCTAGAGGCAAGGTTGGGTCGAATACCGTCCCCGGCAGAAGCCAAGAATGTCCTCTTACCTAGACCTAAAGATTCAAGTCTGACAATAAGTGTAGAGTCAAAGAAACAATTTCGCGAAACCCCCGCTCCAAACACAGCCCAACCCGTTTCGCAATCCTCCACCGACAAACAAGGTGTCAGTACTATCCCGCTTGAGCCGATGACATCAAAGAAAGAGAAATCTGCATCTCAGCGTAAGCATGATAATCATGCTGTCAATCTGGCGAGGGAACTCAGACTAAAGTTTGTAGAGTTGAGCATGGAGCATATTTTCGAATGGAAAACATTCTATCGTGATGCGGTTGAGGAGATGTTTAGCCGGGTTGAGAGTGCGCTTCAGGATAGTAGTAATCCCACTGATATTTGTTACACCGTCAGCCAAGAGTTTTCAGAACACGCTCAACAAATTTTTGGAAAAGGTTTCACTCATCTAACGGAAAACGAATTGAGATCTGCCACAGAGGCTACCAGCAAAGCATTAAAGGGTTTTCAAAGGTTCTTAGAACTTCCACTTGAATCTTATTCATCGCGAGCCATTAATGCGATCACTGGGCGCGATGCGCAAGCAGTCCGCAGTACCTGCTCGGCAATGCTCACAGGAATCTTCGAGGGTTTTGGGCAGATGCAGTTTGGGAAAGACAGAGGCTGGAAGCTTCTCCCTCAACACCCTCGCACTTGGGCGCATTACCTCGGCTTTCTGACAGGCTCGGATATAGATCGACTTGAAACTGAAATAGCTGCGTCTCCTTTACGCGATGGAATTCGCGCGAGCGTCACACCGGTAATTCGCGCATTAGACCAGATAATCGCAGATTGTGAGAACGAGGCTGGCTACTTGCCGGGCTTGGGCCAGTATAATTCGGATTCCAGAAGACTTGAAATTTCCCTGCTCTTGCCACAATCCGTGGAGTCAAAGCGTTATCTTGAGATTCACTGTTACCTCCAGCCATCCCATGTTGGGCAGGCTCAACTCACCGAATCTGCGAGCAGAGGAGCCGCCTTGATTACCGCGCCGTTGCGGCCTGACCTTCAAGATTGGATCGATGCTCACGAACTGCTCAAAACGCTAGTGATCAATACGACTCCGACCCGTCAGAGTCGGATCGAAGAATTCGCTCAGCGAGCAACCGAAATACTGCGATTTGAAGTTGCACGCCATTCAGCCAGCAATACACTCCATGCGACATTGAAATATAATTACCCTCGTGATTTCCCCTTACGTAATCCCGTGCTGGACACTTACTTTCACGTTCATAGAGCCAGCGTTCGCAATCTTCTTAGGTCTTTTGATAGTCGAAACGGGGTACGCCTGTGGTGCAGTGTCCGTAGAAGTGGTAAGACAACCGCTACATCCGATTTGGGAGACAGCGTCGGTAATTCTGTGATCGTCAATCAGACGATGGACAATGTCGGGCAATATGCGAATGCGGGCATTTTTTCCGAGGCTTTCGCAGAAGCCCTTGGCAGCACAAAACAAATCTCATCCTCGTTCTTTAAGAACACTGTTGCTCAGTGTTGTCCACAACGTCAAAGCTTGGAAACTAGAGTTGTTTTTGTGTTAGACGAATACGAAACGTTATTCGCCCGTATGGGGGCCGCGCTTAAGCGTGATCGCGAACTACGCTATACGATTGTCCAGCCGCTGTTAAATCAAATGGTGAGCTTCTCGCGAGAAAATTTGCTGGTCTTCATCGGGCAAAGGCCAGATGCGCACTTCATAATAATGGATCAAAACCAACTCAGTCCTTATGTTGAACAGGATCCATTTCCCCTTTTTGCGCATACCGTGGGTGCTACTAACTCGGAGTTCCGAAATTTAATTAACAAGATATTGACCAGTAGAACGAGCTTTGATGACTCATTTGTTGATGCAACCTATGCTGAGACGGGGGGCCACCCGTGGCTCACTGTGAACTTACTTGTAGATTTTTTTGATTGGATGATCCAAGAAAAACGGCCGGTAACAAGACTACACTTTACGGAAGAGGACTTGTCCAACTTTGGTGAACAAAGACTTAAAACGGGTTGGATTGGCGTTTGCGAAGAGTATGCTTTATTTCGTGTGTACATCAGTCAAGTTCTTAGTAAATATGGCGAGGACTGGGATCCGTGGCTGCACGCTGTTTATGCGGTTATGCGTCGAATCACCCAGGAAAACCCAAAAACCATGGCTTGTTCGAGGGGCCGGTTTGAGGAGATTGTGAATGAATTGATGCTCCCCCAAGAATTTGGCTATGAGGCTGACTATCTGCTTAGTACGGCCGCACCTGCAAACTTTCTTTCGTTCGACCGAGAGAGCGTCGCCCCGCGCATCCGACTTATGGCCCGAATTAGCCTAGCCGCATATCCAAGAGTAACTGTCTAATTAAATGTTAACGGCGGAAAGAATAATAGATTCCATTAAGGTTCGCAGCGAAGGAGCGAAGGATCCTATTCTCGTTTTTTGGTGCCAGATCCTATCGAGTCGCGAGGAAATGTGCCGACGAATCAACACTTTGAAAGGAGATTTGGATTTAACGCCTTTAGTTCTTCGAGGCGACGGTTTCGATAATCCAAATGCAGTTCTCTCGGATTTAAACAAACTCATCAGGGAGCATAAGACACATTTTGAGCGGGGGCCCAGACTGTTGCTTCAGGATCAAGGCCCCGTCATTATTCTACTCTTAAGCCTTACAGAATTTACTTTGCCTCAGATCTCTTCTCTGATTACGTTGCCCGACTGGTTTCCGAGGCTAGGGGGAAACAGTATCTTCATATTGATTGAGGATCTGACAAGGACAGCTGACGGCCCCATGAATATACAAGAAGTTCAACTTCCGGATCTTTGTGAAAGGATATTTGCTCTTGAAGTTGCGTTAGTTAATAGGCTCTCGTTGGTTTTAGAACGAGATCGACATGCTGGTCAAGCGTTCTACTTGTTGATAAAGAATCAGAAAGAGAATGAAAAGTACGGCGCTTTCCTTAGTGAATCCGCCAAATATCATAGAGAGGTGAGTAACCCGAAAGGCTTCCGACCAAGCTTAAAGGAAGGTCGATGTCTCATAAGTCGGCTTCTTTATCTGGTTAGGACAAGTACAGTGGACGAAATTACTAAACGAGCCGAGGCACTATCAATCGCGCTAGGCTTACCCGATGGCATTCCTACGCCGCCGGATTCAATCGTCTCAGTTTTGCTTCGAGCTACCAACAAACAAGTTCACACGATAAGTTTCGCCCGAAACCTCTTAATGACTGTTTATGCTTCAGCCCAACTAATAACCGCCGCAGCCCATTCTGATGAGTATCCTCGTTATCCAATAGTCTTGCTCCGTAGCGTATCCTTCAACCTCAGGAACGTTCTTGATACATCACTGCAGGTAATCGAAAATCTAGAGGCGCTCAATGATGGTTCGGAAACAGGAAAGAGCAACGCCTCCTGATTGAAGATGCGGAGCTAAAGCTACATCTGGTGTTTGACGATCATGCTGGCGAGTCGATCGGCGATGACGGGATCGATGGTCTTGAGTTTTTCCTGAAGTTCGAGCGCCTTGGCGGTGTTGCCAAGCATGAGGTTGCTGATTGCGTAGTTGAAATAAAACGAAGGCTCCTGCGGCGTTAGCGCAATTGCTTTTTCGTGAAGTGGAATTGCTTCCTTCGCACGCCCGCCTTTGGAGAGTGTGACAGCCAAACCGTCGTAAGCGAGTGAATAATTCGGGTTGTTCTTAATCAAATTCCGAAACACAAATTCCGAGTAGCGGAAATTCTTCATGCGATCGTAAGTGATCGCCTGGTTGTACTTCGCTTTCAGTAACGTCGGGTCCAGCCCCACAGCTTTGTTGAAAGCTTCGATCGCTCGCGGAAACTGTTTCAACTCACCCAGCGCTTCACCCAAACTGTTCCATGCTTCCGCGTAATTCGGATTGAGTGTGACGGCGCGCTCGTAAGCGAGCTGCGCGGCGCCAAACTTCCTTTGCGCCATCTGCACGTTGCCGATCAGATAGCTCGCTACTGCCGCAGTCTCGGGCCTGTTGGCCGACAGAGCGATGACACGATTGAACGCCGAGATGGCTTCAGTAAATCGGCCAGCCTCGTGCGCGTCCTGACCGGCGGCGAGCAGTTTGTCGACGTCTGTCGTGCCCGGGCTGTTGGCTGGTTTGTTAGCGGCCGCGCTTGCTGGAGTTCTTCCGGCAATCCGCGATCTGGTGCCAGCGGGCTGCTGCGCTGTGACTTGAACGCAGAGAAGCGCGATCCCCCCTACGGCCAGCACCGTTCGGACCATTCGAGTGAATCGGTCGTGATCCGTTTTTGCGCGTCTTTGGGCCTGATTTGCGCACTTTTCGGTTCCGTTCTCTGGTTTGCCGCAAAGGACGCGAATGTCCGCGAAGGAGTGCGAAGAAACCGAAGCTTTTCTGCTTGCTTGTCCCGATGAATGCATGTTAAAAGATTGCCCCTTTTCACATAAACGGGTAATCAACAGGAAAAATTGGAAACACGTGCGGATTCCTATTTTTCTTATCACCACAACGTGTTGATGGGAAATTGTCAAGGAGGACTACCGCCCATGCGTAAGCTATTTTTGCTTTTCGCGATTATCCTGGTCTGTGCCCCGGCTGGCTTTGCCCAGAGCGGCTATTCAGATTGGGAATTCTTTGTCGGTTACGCCCACGAGCGGGCCAACAACGGAGCCGACCGGCTAGATGCGCGCGGCCGCATCATTAACCCGAACGGCAGCACCCAGCGCGCGGATTTTGTGTCCAAGCGCATACCCTATAACGGCGTCACCGCGGAAGTGGTCGCCAACGTGCACCATAACATCGGCCTGGTGACGAACTTCTCAGCAACTTTCGCGAACACCACTTTGGTGGATGCGTTAACCGGCCGGCAGTTTAATGCGCGTCTGTCGCGCTACACTTTGCTGTTTGGACCACGTTACAACTGGCGCAACTCTTCGCCATTCATTCCGTTTGTGCATGCGCTGTTCGGCGTAAATCGTTACCAGGCGAAATTCCGCAACAACGATTTCACCTGCCCGGACACCAGCAACACTGCGTTTGCGATGGCGCTTGGCGGCGGTCTCGACATCCAGGCAACGAAGCATGTCGATATTCGCGCGATCCAGGTTGACTACTTACCGGTGTTTCGTAGCGGTCACCGCGAAGACGGGTTGCGATTCTCGGCGGGCGTGAAGATCAAGTAGTTCTGAGAACTACTTAAGCTTTAACTTTTGGCGCTGGTCGAAGAAGTTGGACCAGGCGTCCCCAGTCTTCTTGAGCAGGGCAGGAACATTTTTGACTGTGAAGTCAGAAATCTTCACGCCCTGCTCAATTTGTTTCCAGGTCAGCGGCATCGAAACGGTCGCGCCGGGTTTGGCACGCGCTGTAAAAACTGCCGCCAGACTCTTGCCACGCGCGTTCTGCATCCAATCAACATAGACCTGATCGCGTTTGCGCTTGTCGATACTGCGCTCAACCGTTGCCATCTTCGGCGCGCGATTAGCAATCTCAGTGGCCAGCAAACGCGAAAATTCCGCCACTTTTGCATATTCATTTGTTGGGTTCAGCGGCAGGTAGATGTGAATGCCCGACGAGCCCGACGTCTTGGGAAACGCGTTCAGGCCAATCTCATCGCAAACCTGCTTGCACAACAAGGCAACCTGCAAAACATTTTCCCAAGGCGCTTTTTTCGGATCGAGATCAATGGCGAGCCAATCAGGCTTATCCAGTTTCGCAGTCGTCGAATGCCACGGATGCTGTTCAATATTTCCCAGGTTCACAAAGTGCAGCAGCGATGCGGTCGTCGTGTAAACCGCATAATCCAGTTCTCGGCCCTGTTGGTTAGTTAGCCTGACCGTCTTAATAAAGGCCGGCGCGCTTTCCAGATCCTGCTGAAAAAACATCGGCGCCTTAATGCCGCGCGGCCAGCGCTGCAAAATGGCTGGCCGATTTTTTAGAAACGGCAAGATGTGCGTGCTGACGCACAGGTAGTAACTTAGCAGATCAAACTTGGTGATTTTTTCGTCGGGCCAATACACGCGATCCAAACTGGTTACTGAAACTCGCTCGCCTTCCAGCGCGAGCGTCAGATCGCCTTTGGGATTTTTGAGCGCAAGAAATTCGTCCGCCGTAATACCAGGTGAGTTTGTTTGGCGCGAACGTTTGACCGTGCCGGTTTTAGTTGCGGTTTTTTTGTGAGCTACCACCCTGTTGATCCTCGCTTGATCCTCAGTCGTCATAACCAGACGGATGCGCCTGCAGCCATTTCCAGGCTGACTCGATGATGACGCGCAAATCCTGAAACTGCGGCTTCCAGCTAAGTTCCTGCTTAATCTTTTCCGAGCTCGCAATGAGGACCGACGGATCGCCGGCGCGTCTGGGCGCGACAGTTGCGCGAATCTCTTTTCCAGTGACTTCACGTGCTGCTGCCAACACTTCCTTGACGCTGTAGCCGGCGCGGCCGCAACCCAGATTGTAGATGCGGCTACCCTGGTCCAAAGCGCCGAGCGCGAGAATGTGGGCGCGCGCCAAATCGATCACATGAATATAGTCGCGCACGCAGGTGCCATCCGGCGTTGGGTAATCATCGCCATAAACCTGGATAGCGTCGCGCGTACCGGCCGCGACCTGCAGCGCTATCGGAATCAAATGACTTTCTGGGTCATGGTCTTCGCCACACTTCTCACTGGCGCCGGCCGCGTTGAAATAGCGTAGCGACGCATAACGCAGGCTGTACGCTTCGTCATACCAGCGCAGCGCGCGCTCAAAAACGAGTTTCGATTCGCCATACGGATTCGTTGGCCGATTGGGATCGGTTTCTTCGATGGGCTGCTTTTCGGGTTCGCCGTAGGTCGCCGCGGTTGAGGAGAAGACTATCTGGCTGACATTCGTTTCGCGCATTGCTTCGAGCAAGTTTAAGCCGACGATTACATTATTTTGGTAGTATTTCGCCGGTTGTTCGCATGACTCACCCACCAACGAGTCAGCGGCCATATGAATTATGGCCTCTATCTGACGAGTTGATAATGTCTCGGCCAGCTTTGCTTTGTCCGCCAGGTCGGCGTGAACAAAAGCAGCCGGCGCAACGACAGCCTGGCGATGGCCCTTTTGCAGATTGTCATAGACGACTACGTCGTGGCCGTCTCGCAGCAATTCTTCAGTTACGACGCTGCCAATGTAACCAGCGCCGCCTGTCACCATCACTCGCATATTTGTTGGAGATTCCCTTAGGTGTGCGCGACTTTTGGTTGCACTGGCGCTGAGTTGGTGGGGGCTGCATCGGAGGGCGCGTAATAAAGAATGCGGTTGCAGTTGTCGCAAGTAACAACTTCGTCACCGCGGCGCACCTGGGCCATCGCCTGTGGTCTTAGGGCCATGAAGCAAGCCATGCACGCGCCGTTGCGCGCCTCGGCTACCGCAACACCATCGCGAATACGCGCGCTGATGCGAGCATAAAGCGAGGCCATGTGTTTGGGCAGTTCATTCAGCAAGCGCTCGCGTTCGCTGCGGCTGGTTGCAACTTTCTCCGCCTGAAGCCGCGTCTCTTCGTCGAAAGCCTTCAGGCGCGCCTCGCGATCAGAATTCAGTGAAGCAATCTCGTCTGCGCGTTCGGTAAGCGAGCCTTCCGCTTTGTCGGATGCTTCCATCTGTTCGAGCACTTGCGTCTCGAGGGCAGAAATTTGTTTTCGCGCGGCATCGGCTTCGCGGATCGCGGCGGTGTATTCGTCCTGCTTTTTTGAAGACATCAAATTGCGTTCGGCGCGTTCGGCGCGTGCCCGCTGTTCCGCAATCTCGGTTTCCAGATGCGAGCGCGAGTGCCGGGCCTCGTCGCGACTGGTTTCCAGCGCCCGAATTTCAAAGGCGCGCTGATCGAATTCTGCTTCGATCTCAGCGCGCCTTTTGGGTATCGCTTCCAGTTCTTCTTGTAGTCTTCTTATACTTGTATCCAGTTTTTGTAGAGCGACTAATTGCAATAATTCCGCTTTCACTCTTTATGCTCTCCTTAAAAGAACGGGGCCAATCTTTGTATGAATCAATGCGATCATCAAGCGGATTATCGGACATTGGCAGGCAGTGTGCAAGTCAGCCGGCACTTTGGGAAGTTAAGGCGCAGGATTCCCAGCCCTGTACGCCAATCGAATGGTTTTGTAAAATTTGCATGTGCCCGAAATCAGTCGTTTCCTGGGAATTGTAATAACCATGTTCTATCGTGACCACGGTCCTCCGCATTTCCATGCGAGCTACGGAGAATATGCCATTACCGTAACGATTCGGGATTCAATAGTGACCGGGCGATTTCGAAAAGGGCGTTGAGTTTGGTGACCGAGTGGTGCAGGCTGCACGAGAAAGAGTTATCGGAGAATTGGGAATTGGCGCAACAGCGAAAACCGCTCCATAGGATCGCGCCACTGGAGTAATCAATATGATTGAAGTCGAAGACGCGAAATATTTAAAGGACTATGTGATTTGGCTACGCTTCAACGATGGTAGTCAGGGCGAAGTTGATCTGGAGGATGAGTTGGCAGGCGAGGTCTTTGAACCACTGAATGACCCGGAGTTTTTCAAGAACTTTACCTTGAACCCTGAATGGAAAACCATCGCATGGCCCAATGGAGCGGATTTCGCTCCCGAATTCCTCTATTCCCTGCTACGAGTCCATGCTTGAATCGGAGCGCAATTCCAATCACATCGAAGTCAATGCAGATCTCCAAATAAATATTGAAGCAGCGCAATCACGGCGATCGCTGCCGTTTCGGCGCGCAACGTCCGTCCGCCCAGTGTGACGACAGTCCAACCTGCCGCGCGCGCCGCCGCGATTTCTTCGTCGTTCCATCCGCCTTCTGAACCCACCAGGGCAGTCATCTGATTCACATCCGCCGCTATGTTTTGTTTAGTTTGCAGTAGCGACTGACCGTCACGCTCGGAAAACATCAGGCAGTCGTTCCGGCCGCCTGGTATTTCGATAAGGGAGTTGAACGCGATCACGTTTGCTATGGTCGGCACGACTGCACGGCCCGATTGTTTGGCAGCTTCCATCGCAATTCGCTGCCAGCGCGTCACACGCTTTGCGGCGTCGGATTCGTCACGCAAACGAATGTCAGCATTCTTTGTCATCACCGGCACTATACGTGTGACGCCAAGCTCCGTCGCTTTTTGTACAACCAGATCAAACTTCTCGCCCTTGAGCAGCGCGAGTGCGAGCGTTAGTTGCAATTGTGATTCGGGGCGTGCGGGTTCAACTTCGCGAATGATTTGGAGACGAGCGTTATCGCGCCGGCTTTCTTCGATGCGACTGAGAAATTCTTTACCTTCACCATTGAAGACGTAAACTTCGTCGCCAGGTTTTAGGCGCAAGACTTCGCGCAGATGACGCGCTTCGTCGGCAACGAGAGTTACCGAGTTTTGCACGTCATTAAAAGCGGTTGGGGGTGCGTAGAATCTGCGACGCGTCATAGTAGTTTGTGGGACAGGCATTCCTGCCTGTCCATTATGCAAACCAGGGACAGACAGGAATGTCTGTCCTACACCATCAGCGCAACCCATTCGCCGTCACTCATGATTTCCGAGGGTTCGGATACGCCGCACTCGTGAAGCCGCGCGCGCGCGACCTCCAACTGCACGTCAAGAATTCCGGAAAGGACCAACCGTCCACAAGTCGCGCCGATGAGCTGCGGCAGTATCGAACTAATCACGTCCGCTGTCAGATTCGCGCAAACAAAATCCGCGGACGCGGTTGTCTCGTCAACTGAGCCAACCCGAAATTCAATATTAGCAGCGACGCCGTTTAAGCGAGCGTTCTCAGCAGCTATTTCAACTGCCTGCGCGTCGGTATCGATAGCCTCGACGCGCGCGTCAGGAAAAAGCTTAGCCGCTGCGATTGCGAGTATGCCGGTTCCAGTTCCCACGTCGAGAAAACTTCCCCCGGCAAAATATTTTTCGATTGCCGCCAAACACAAACGCGTTGTTTCATGCGTGCCGGTTCCGAAGGCCATGCCTGGCTCGATACGAATTACAACTTGATCGTTCGCGTCCGGAAAGTCACTCCAGGGCGGCGCAACGACGAAACGACCGGTCCTAACTGGCTGCCAGTTTTTCTTCCACTCGCCCAGCCAGTCCTGATCTTCAATTTCGCGAGTGTTCATCGCGCGAACTGCAGATGTCGGCAACTCATAAATTCGTAAAGCTTCGGCCAACACCGTGCGCACGAGTTCGCGTTCAGGAGGCGCCTCGAAGTATGCCAATACCGTTAACAGCTCGTCGTCGCGCTGCTTGGTTTCCGTGCCCAACGCGCCCGCTTCCATCAGTGCATATTCGACGGCCTCGTGGGCGCCTGCTTCGCTTTCAAGCTCGAGCGAGTACCAAAGCTTGATGTTTTTGTTCGAGCCGTCCACGTTCTAAACAAGTAATTTCGAATGAGAGCGCCGCGGAGAATTACTGCCTTCTGAGTCTGCCGGCGGCAAGCACGGGACCGGAATCGTTTTCCGACCACCTAAATCCCAGCTCAGAGGAATTTACTCTCTCAAGCATTATCAGGCCACTGTCCACGCACGCTTCGCGCCCATAGGTAATTCTTTCTCTGAATCTCGCCTGAGCTGAAGTTTTCGAGAGTAAATACCATTTTCCTCCACAGGAAAGAGACGGGTATTCTATGTCATAAGAATCGCCTTGCGCCGTGAATCGTATGGTCCAGGAGGTTTTCGTGTTGCTTTGGTAACCCTTTCCCTCCCACGTTCCTTCGAACCAGCGGCAACGCCGATTACACTCGTTGCATTCGGCAATGATGTGCTGCTGGATCTCATCTGCGTCGAGAGGGTTTTTCTTGCACTGTGCCACCCACTTTTTGAGCACCTCTTCCCGGCAAGTCACTGCTTCATCACAATCGGAGGAGCAGGAATTGATCAGTCTTGTGCAAGTGTCGGCGCCTTGGGCGAAGGCAGTCGACTTTGGTGAGTCACGGTGCATCCAAACAGCGAGTAGTAAGATGCCAACGGTTAGCATTCCCAGGCTGGTAATCTTCTTAAGCATATGATTCTTCCTTTCGGTGAAGCCACGGTGGCGTGGTGAGAAAAGAATGCTCGCGAGGTAAGTTGCTTTTACGCCTAAACGACAGAGGCGTCAATAGCTGGCGCGCTGAGCACTAATGCATTCGGAACGCCGAGGCTGTTCTAATGAATCCCCATGTCATTCAGCAGGTTTTGCTTGTCGCGCCAGTCTTTTTCGACTTTGACGAACAACTCGAGGTGACAGCGATGTCCGATCAGGCTTTCAATGTCAGCGCGCGCCTGTATGCCGATTTCTTTCAAGCGCGCCGCGCCTTTGCCGATCACGATCTTTTCCTGTGTAGTGCGCTCGACAAAGATCGCGCAGGCATTCCTGCCTGTCCATTTTAATTGGAAAGGGACAAACAGGAATGTCTGTCCTACACGGTCGAAAATAGCAGAAGTTCAGACGTCGCTACGCGACGCGACCGACTCGTTGACAAGTTCCTGGCCTTGAAAGGCCAGGCTAAATTCTACCGGCGCTACGCGTCGAAGAACTTAATCAGAGCCTCCTGAAAGTCAGTACCACCATGATTCGTGTCATCACTTCTCGCAACTGATCCCATTCTCACGCAACTTGTAGCACAGGTATATCGAGCACCTCTCGCGCTTTGCGTGCCAAGGCGTCCGGCAAAAAAGGCTTTTGGATAAAGGCCATGTCTTCTTCGAGGATTCCATGCCGCACAATTGCATCGTCCGTGTAACCCGACATAAACAAGACCCTGGTTTCCGGCCGCAGTACTGAGATGTGTTGCGCCAGTTCGCGCCCACTCATCCGCGGCATCACAACGTCGCTGATCAGTAAATCGATGCCTCCCGCAAACTCTTTGCAAATGCGAAGGCCCTCTTCACCGTTGGCTGCAGTGATTACCACATAGCCGAATTCTTCGAGAATTTCCACCGCCAGGTCGCGCACTAAATCCTCGTCCTCGACAAGCAAAATCGTCTCGGATCCCCCCGGAACTGAGCCACGATTGCCGGCCAATTCCTCTTCCTCCACGACTTCGTCGACGCGAGGGATATAGACTTTGAAGGTTGTGCCGGTTCCCATTTCACTGTAAACCCAAATGCTACCCTCGCTTTGTTTCACAATACCGTAAACTGTCGCCAGACCCAGCCCGGTTCCTTTGCCGACTTCTTTAGTCGTAAAAAAAGGATCAAAGATTCGCTTCTGCGTTTCTGCGTCCATGCCGCTGCCAGTGTCACTAATCGTCAAGACTATATGATGTCCGCAGCGCACGCCGGCGTGTTCGCGAGCGTAAGCTTCGTCGAGATATGCATGACTGGTTTCAATCGTAATCTTTCCACCTTTAGGCATTGCGTCGCGCGCGTTCACCACCAGATTGAGCATTACCTGCTCAAGCTGGCCGGGATCGGCTTTGATCTGTCCCAGGGCGGGTTTCAAGATGGTTACGAGATCTACGTCCTCGCCAATCAATCTTTGCAGCATCGTGTCCATTTCCGTGACAACTGAATTCAGATCCAGCACCTTAGCCTGCAACATCTGTCGTCTGCTGAATGCGAGCAGTTGGCGGGTAAGCGCCGCGGCGCGCGCTCCCGCTTTGCTAATCTCCCGCAACGGCTTGTCCAGTTGGTCTGCGTTTCCCAGTCTTCTTAAAGCAAGATCGCTGTATCCGTTAATGACTGTAAGCAGGTTGTTGAAGTCGTGTGCTACGCCACCCGCAAGCTGACCAATGGCATCCATCTTCTGCGACTGCCTTAGCTGCTCTTCTTTTGCCTGGTCGCGCTCGATCAAGGAGACGTTTTCCACCGCAGTCGCCACCAGGTTTGCCGCCAGGCGCATCGCCGTAGCGTGTTCTTGCTCAAAAGCGCCCGGCTGGTAACTCTGAATCTCGACACAGCCAATAGTTCGGCCCATTACCGTCATCGGTGCCGACAAAGCTGACAGCGGGGTTCTCCCCTCGGAGCATTCGCCAATCACCATTGACGTCCCTCTTCCTATTAACTCCGCATGGAAGTCATTTTGGATAACAACGGAACCGGACTTGATGGCCCGCCCAGTCAGCCCGTCTCCCACCGGCATGTCACCGAGATCGCTGGGGTCAAACTCCATATTGTCTGCCCAGCAATAAGAAAATTTTCGGGTTTTCCTTTCGGCGTCATAAAGAGAGATCATCATTCCGTCGCAAGGCACCGACAGGACGGCAAAGTCGCGCAAGGCGCGGAAGATAATGGTGAGGTCGCGAGCATTTCCTAACGTCTGACCCAGCACCGCAAATCTTTCGACCAGCCGCTCGTAATCGGTTAGCGCCCTTTCGTTGGCTTCCTGCAAAATGTTCGCGGCCTGTTTTTGCTCCGTTACATCTTGAGCCATCGACATCATGCCGACGAACGTGCCGTCGGCCTTCTTCAGCGGCGTGGTATACCACTCGCAAGTTATTCGGCGTCCGTCCCTGGTGACATTGTCGGCGATGGAACTCGACAACGATTCGCCGGTGGCGGTGCGCTTGAAAATCTCCTCAACGATCTCCTGCAACTCGGGTGGAACAATTAATCGTTGACTATAAGTACCCAGAACTTCTTCTTTGGTGAAGCCGAAAATCCTTTCGGCTGCAGGGTTCCAGTAAGTTGTGCAAAAGTTTTCGTCGGTAAGCAGTAAGGCGATCGGCATGAACTCCATTTGTAGCTGCAGTTGCTCCAGCAAATTGTCTCGTTCACTTTGTAATCTGTTTTGTTCCTGCTCGGCCCGCTTGCGCCGCGTGATATCGCGCGCGATAACCTGGACCGCAAAATGATCGCCGCGCTTGAACGGGACAGACAAGACCTCGCAATCAAACTCGGTGTCATCCATTCGCGTTAACTTGATTTCAACCGGAGGGGGAAATTCTCCGTGTTGTAGTTTGCCTACACGTTCCGCCATCACCTCGTGGTAAGCAGGTGGAATGCGGTAAAAGACTGACTTGCCAATCACTTCCGACTTGGAAGCGGCGCCGATCATCTCCACACCGGCGTTGTTTACGAAATCTATTATGCCGTCTCGATGAACGATGATCGCGTCGGGCGAGACTTCAACTATGCGTTGAAAGTTCGCTTCACTTTCTCGCAAGGCTTCTTCGGCGCGTTTGCGCTCGGTGATGTCCCGATAGTTAGCTCGGTAGCATTCTTCGGCCTCGCGCAGCGACTCTTCCGCTCTCCGCCGGCAGGCTACTTCCGCACGAAGCTCTCTCAGCCTGCGCCATGAGAAGACTCCGCCCGCGAGTCCGACCAGGACCAGCATTACCAGGATCTCGTCGATCAACCACTCATCGTGAGTCGTGGGCCACTTAGTAAATTGTTCGAAGAGCTCGAGTTGTATCGCTAGGATTAAAGCTGCAACCAGCCCAGTACAAATAACTATGAGGTCCTTCGCAATGGCGTTGGGGCGCCGGCGACTTTCATTTTCATTCATATCGGTTTCCTGAACGGAGTACTGGATTGGCTTGCGGGGGCACGCGGGAAAGCGGACAAAAAAGGCCGGAGTAGGGCAAAACAGTTATGGCGTATCGCGACAATTACCGCGCTTGCCGCGCCGCACAGGAGCCCGGAGGGAACAAATCAACTGTCATGCCAGCCAAAGTCTTGCGTGTGACGTTGGCCGCGCGAGCGATTGTTCTTAACGTAGCTAGCAACGATCTTTTGGCTGAATGAAGACATTTTGGCGGGCAGTTTTCCGCAAATAAGCACGGATTTGCCTGGCCGGGGTTTACGCCGATAAGCGCCAATCGGCGGCCACGAAGAACCTTGCAGCACGCTTGGGATGGTATTGAGGTTCCGCCAGGTTGGTAGCGCCGCTCGCGATACCCGGAAGCGCAGTGGCGGTGGGCTAAGCTTCCTAGCCTCTAATGGGAAATCCGAACACCGACCATCCCAACAGAAAGAGTAGAAGCCACAATAAGAAATGGCCGCCAAAAACTTTGCGATCGGGCCAGTAGGCCCAGGCGCCGAAAAGCAACCATAGAATCATCAGGAGCCAAAAAAGGAATCCAATTGTCATGACGTCTTCTCCTTTTACTAGTCAGCCGATTACTTATGGACCACGATTAACGAGACGCTACACTTGAGCTGGAGGCTGAATGTTTTACTTCCGCTTCAGTAGAGTCAGATTTTACAGACGTTACTGCTAAAGGCACGCGGTTTACCATCCCAAGGCATTTAGGATTTGCAGGACGGGTGCGTCCACTGCGCGAACTTGCTGGCCCGCGGCGATGCCTGGCCGCATCAGCGAAGTAGGATCGACCAAATGATCAATGCTGGTAAATGGAACAAAGGGGTTCGGAGCGTAAACCGGAACGCGTGGATTCAGATCGAAAAATAGGTTGCCGCCGATGAGTTGAGCACCAAGCTGGTTCGACGGAGGATTATTAACGTAATGGTTGGGATCGGTCAGATAATTTCCGTTCACATCCTGAATATGCGTGCCGTAGATGCTGGGGTGTCCATTGAGAATAGGTAGTATGAAACCCAGGGCCTGCCCGTGGCCCGAGCCCTGAATCACCTGATTAGCAAGAGCGATCAACTGAGCGTCTCCGTAACTGCCCCGCCATGGCCACCCTATGGCCCAGAACCCGCCGGCGAAGCCGAGACCATGGGCCAGTTCATGAAGAGCGATCGACTCAAGATCGTATTGGTTTCCCCGTGGATGGCCAGCCGCTACGTTCCAGTCGAACTGCTGAGGAAGTTGCGCAAAAAACACAGTCATGTCTTCATCGTTTGGCTGCAGGTCCTGGTTAGCGAGATTGTCGGCCAGAGCGCTTGGATACCAGACATTTGCCGCCGGCGCATTAAGAAAACTCTGGATGGCGTTAGGAATACAGATGGCAGTTAAATTCTGCGGCAGGGTCGCGCCCCAGACCGCAGAAACATCGATCGTCGCATTCGCATTTGGAAGAGCGGCGATCCACGTATTTTGGGCACGCTGGAAAGCAGCCATGGCATTGGCGGGAAAATTGTTGACGTAGTTGGTATTAAATACGAGGGGCATGGCTCTCACTCCTTTCGCCGTCAGGTCGTGGACGACTTTGTCATTGCGGTTATTATGCCGCTCAGCCAATCCCTGAGACTGCTCACCTGGGACGCAGTCATGTCAGCTGAAAGGTCAGCGGTGGACGCAAATGGAGGACCGAAAGAAACAGTCACGAATACGGATAGTGTGGTCGGCTCTGCATAGTTGTAGCGAAGAGTCCACTCGCCGCTTTGAGGCTGCATCGGAGTGCGGGTCGCCGGCCCGCCGTCTGGTGGCGGGTACGGGTGCAGCTCCATGCCGATACCCTCAACCAAGCCTTCCGCGGTACTGTTTAAATCTTTAACCATTCTTCTCTTCTTTCACTCCGGCCCGGATAGTTGACAATCGCCAGCGCCAGGCATAGTTCACGGCTTCCGTTTTCGACTTGGTGGCGTCACCGGTTGAGTTCTTTTGTTCGCGGCTTCGGCGCTGAGCCGGCCGTCCAATTCGTGCATCATGGTTTGTGTCGCCACATTCAAATACTGTGTGGCTTGACTCATCAGAGTCGCAGTCGCCGCGAGGACATCTGGCAGGGGGAAAATCGCAGGCACCGCCACCGGCACCGGCACCGGCACCGGTACCGGGGTTTGCGAGGTGGCTGGTCCAACCCTAGCCCCCGCCGGGTCTAACTCGGCAAACATCTCCTTGGCACGCTTGTATGCGTTGTCAACGAATTCAGCGGTGAAGGGCTTCAATGGGACGTTTGGCTCGTTGGTTGCGCTCGGCTCCCGAGACTGCGGTACGCTCCCAGCAGTTTGCTCACTGATTGATTGCAGGGCTGCCTGGGCCGCTTGTCGGAGCAAGTTAGCCGACTCTTCAACCGCCTGGCGAAAGAGCTGCTGGTGGGCAAAGAATTCTTGTTGCAACTCATGCTCTTCTTTACTCTCGCGCAAAGCTTCTCTCCCTTTTCGTTCTTGCCTGGTACTTGTCCCTTGCGTCTCAATCTTCGGCGTTCGCTTCGTAATCTTTCGCACCCGCCGGCGGCTGTGCCGCGCTTGCTTAGTGCTGGTTGGCTTTGTCTTCTGAGCGGGCCGATCTTTCTTCGAGCTCGCCCCCTTTTTCGCCACCATTGGTGGTTATCCTTTTTGGAACTGAGCCAGCACGGTAGCTGCTTGCGTACCGATCGTTCCATAGAGCGCCGCGGCTTGGCCCATAACTGTCATTGAGGTTTGAATAATCTCCAGGTACGACGGATCTTGTGTAGCCAGCCAGGCCGCGGTAGCGGCGCCGATGGCCGTGGTTTCAATCGTATTCACATTGCGCAGCGTGTCGGCGGCGTCCTGAATTACTATTGCGGTTGTTTGGCCGATTGATTGCACGGCCTTGGCGCCGCTTTGATCAGATGGCGTGGGCCCCGTGAGTCCATTAGCCCCGATTGTTCCTGCAAAACCTGCGGCTGCCTGCGTTGCCTGGACGTTTCCCCGTACGATTTCGAGATTTGACATCTGTTAAGCGTCCTTTCAGAGCGGATTCGCCTGTCCTATTAACTAACCTACTGCCTTGGCAACTGCCTTCAGGATTCCGGCACAGCTAGTCACAACCGTGGCTTCTGCGATTTGGGCTCCGGAAAATTGTGCGGATACGGCGTTGAGCATTAGCAGGGAAATTGAATAAGAGGCGGCTCCACTAAGGAACCCCTGAGTTGCTGTGGGGGTGTTAGCCAACATGGTGTAGTTAGCTAAATTCACCGCATCTACGACTTGAGCGTTCACTTCGGTCGGCATAGATCTCCTCTGCGCGATTTTCAATCTTGCGGGCGCCGGGCGCGCTCCCTTTACCGGCTAACGTCGCGGGCCGGCCGGTCTCATGGCTTTAAGGACAACAGCAAGGCGACTCCCTGGGTCGTGGCTGCCTGATGGACCATGTTTGCTTGTTGCTGAGCGTAGACTGCGTTCATCGCCGCCATGGCCACGGAATTCGCAATGGTCTGGTAAAGACTGGCCATTGCGACTGCCGGCGCGGCGCCGACGACTAGGAAGTTCGTTTGCGCCACCGCATCTGAAATCACAGGGTCTACAGTTTCTCTTGCCATCTCATCTCAGCGACATTTTGAAGAGGTTGAGGGACCAACGGTTCCACACCGGTTGTTGCAATGGCTGCCGGCCAGGCGCATCGTGATTCCGCAGACCCGCGTTCCCAACTTTTTCCATTAAGCTCTTCACGAAATTAAGTGAGCTTCAGGCTCAACAGCTTGGCCACTCCCATAGTGCTCGCCGCCTGATAGGTGACGTTGCCCTGGTGTTGGGAATAGACGTTGTTAGAAGCGGCCATAGCCACCGAGTTGCCGATGGTTTGATAAAGACCACCCATCGCGATGGCCGGCGCTTCGCCAAGTACTTTCACGTTTGTCTGCGTAATGGCGTCTGTGATTTGTGCGTTGACTCCGATAGGCGGATCACCTGCTGGCATGATTCTTTCTCCTTTGTGTTGATTGGTTGCCGCCAATTACTCGAGTGTTCCGAGCCTCGGGATTGGCTGCGAACCCGCGGTGCCTGACCTGGTGCCGGCCCAACACGTGTTAGGCCGGCAGATTCAGATATAAACGCGATGGTTCATTGTCCTCGAGACGTTATCAAACGGTAAGGCTCAACAGATTGGCCACTCCCATAGTGCTCGCCGCCTGATAGGTGACGTTGGCTTGCTGTTGCGAGTAGACGGCGTTAGCGGCGGCCATGGCCACCGAGTTGCCGATGGTTTGGTAGAGACTACCCATCGCGATGGCCGGCGCTTCGCCAAGTACTTTCACGTTTGTTTGCGTGATGGCGTCTGTAATTTGTGCGTTGACTCCGATAGGCGGATCACCTGCTGGCATGATTATTTCTCCTTTGTGTTATTGGTTGCCAAAATTAGCCTTGCGCCCGGAGTCTCCGGATTTCGCCGCGAACCCGGCGCGCCTGACCTGGACCGATCAACTGCTGTTAGATCGGAATGTTGAGTAGATTTGTGACTGAAGCCGTTACCGCTGCTTGTTCTGACATGTGCACCTGTTGTTGAGCATAGACGTTGTTAATGGCCGCCATGCTCACTGAATCGCCTATAGTTTGGTAAAGGCTGCCGATCGATACAGCGGGCGACTCACCGATTACCGCGAGCCCATTTTGAGTGACCGCATGCGGGATTGCCGGGTGAACTTCTTCGTATGACATGATCTCTCCCTATAAAATTTCATTTCTCTGATCTGCGTGCCGGATCGAAACGTGCTGAGTTGCCGATCGACTTTTATCTCGAGAGCTTTATGCTCATCAAACTGTGAGACTCAAGAGCTTGGCCACAGCCATCGTGCTCGAGGCTTGATAGGTGACGTTCGCTTGCTGCTGCGCATAGACGGCGTTAGCGGCTGCCATGGCGACGGAGTTGCCGATCGTTTGGTAGAGACTGCCGACAGCGATCGCCGGCGCTTCGCCGAGGACCTTCACGTTAGTCTGCGTGATGGCGTCAGTGATTTGTTCATTGACTATGTCTGGCATGATCTTTCTCCTTAAGTTTGGTTAGTCTGGCCTGGTTGTTTCCGACGCCATCCGCCGATGACGCGTGCTAAAGAATTTCGCTCAAAGAAATTGTGTCGTGCCGCTTACGTGCCGAGCTCCTGGTTGATCTGCGCTATGAGCATTGGATTGACAGAAGCAGGCGCGGTTTTCAGCAACCATTTTTCCAGCGCGCGGCCGGCGTCTCTCAAACTCGCGCTACCCTGCCATACCGTGCCGCCATAAATTGTTATCGTCTCCGCTGGTGCAGGCCCGGTGGCTTGAAGGGAAAAACCGCGATAGCCAAGTAAGTTCGGCCGTTCGATTGCATCCCGCGCTTGAACCGGCGCCAAAGTCTCAAGGCGTGCCCAGAATTCCTGCTCCTGTTGCGCATCCAGTGTCCAAACTGGATTAGGAAGACCAGACAACGCATCCAACATGACCTTGATTGCCATTGCTTCTTACCTCCTGGCACGAGTCTGGCAGGAAGCAGCGTCTTGTCAACCTCGACTCAACAAGGTGAACCGCCTCCAGAGATTGCTACTCCGGGAGGCCTGATCATGTAGGTACAAAAAACGTAAGCACCAAGATCGCAGTGTTGCGGATCGGCAATCACGTTACCGGAATTGTCTCGATCGGTAACCGGCCAGCATCCTTGCTTGTGAGACCAGCAGCCGGTGTTGTCCTGACGATACCAGTGATAATCAATGCCGGGGTTTATGACCAGAGCCACATACCATCCTTCGCCTGCGCGTAAAGCGTTGTTCACGTCGTTGCAAGCAACCAAACCGTCCGCGGTGGCGTTTTGCTGACAATCCGGACAGGCCAGGTTTCCTGGTCCACCTCGGCCATAGCCGGGTTGCGCGAATAAATTGTCGATATAGTTGTTGGCGTAGTTGTAACAATTGTTCGAACTAACTGTTACTGGATTGTTATTCCACAACCCGGGATTGTAAGCGGGCGCATCCGCAGCCTGACCAGCCAGGCAGTCGACCTGGGGTTGGGGTGGATCCAGAGCCAGCGTCTGCAATATTGAGGATGACTTTCCCAGCTCATTGTTAACTTCAGTCCTTATCGAATTGGAGATGTAGCTCTTCGCGCTGTCCAGTAGCCAACGTTCCAAATCTCGGTTGTCAGCCTTTCGGTTGACGCGAAATTGCCCAAAATCGACTATGCCACCATGAATGAAGAAACTGTTTCCCGACCCGCTACAGTGTGAACTGCGAACAATGAAACCGCGATACCCGAGCTTAGGAACTACGCTTGACGGCTTTGAGAGAGTGGGCGTCGTAACTGCCTTGACCTTGCTGAGAAACTTTTCTTCCTGAGAATCAGAAAGGACCCAGTGAGGATTCGGCATGCCGGAACAAATATCCAGGACCACTTCAAGCATTGTCGCCTCCGTGCGGACAAGATGAACTTCAACTTCGCGTTATGGCTATTAGACGAGCGCGGTGGACCGTTTGTGATTTTGAGGATTCGGTTTGCTAGCGTACCGGAAATGAACGGGTACGCCTGGGAAGTGGAGCTCCTAAACGAGCTATCGCTTTTTCAGCGTCGTGCCTGAGAGGATAAAAGAGACTGTGCTCCAGTGCGATTCCGTATGACTGGACGGCTGCACGTCTTTCGCCGGTCAACTCCAGTAGTTTTCCTTCCCAGTAATTTCCCGCGGCAGGATTCAAATCGATGAAAGCGTTGAGACGCCGAGCAGCTTCTGCTATCCAAACTTGTTCATTCCCGAGGGCCCGAATGAAAACATAGTTTTCGGCCAATCCAATCGCCGCCGGAATCGATTGAACACCATCGTCATCCTCCGGCAATTGCCGCCATCCCACTTCGGCGGAAACGATGGCTTCGTGATACCTGCCGGCCAACGTCAGTACGCGAGCGTGTTGAAACCACGCGTCGGCCAGGCGAGGCTGGAGTTGTGGCGCTCGTGCAGAAATAGCGATCGCGCGTTCTGCATCTTTGAGCCCAGTCAGCCAGGCGAGCGCAGCCCTGGCCCAGGCGGTCCAACGCTGCGGAAACCTTTCGAGCATCCTTTCCAGTAGTAAGCGCACGAATGGGCTCGGACCTTGCAAGCCATAAATCTCACAGGCTACCGCATTGGTTTGCCATGAATGCGCGTCCAGTTGGTACCCACGTTTGATAGATTCTGTCGCTGCTTTCACATTGCCTGTTTGATACAGCGCTTTGGCATAGTAAGCCCAACCTTCCGGTGAAGTTGGATGTGCTTCAGTGAACGCCCGCAGAACCGCGATTCCCTCTGACCACTCACCCCGCGCCAGGTAATACGAGCAGAGTGAATCCTGGATTTCGGGAGAACCCTCGGCCAGCCTCAGCGTCCGTTGGATAAACCCAAGAGTTCTTTTTCCTTCTCTGCCAAATACCCATTGTCTGCGGCAACGAAGATCCACCAGGTACTTCATTGATAAGACATTGTCAGGGTATTGCTGTAATGCCCGGTCCAAATATTGTTCGGCCTCGGAAGTGCGCCCCAGGTCGCGCAGCAGATAGGGAAGGTGCGTCAAGGACGCGCTGTCGTCGGCGTTAATGCCCAGGACCTGTTCGAAACAGCCCAGCGCCTCCAACGTCGAATCCTCCATCAGATAAACAAAGGCAAGGTAGCGCCAATGAAGCAAGTCATTGGGCTCAAGCTGCGTTGCCTCCTGAAACTGTGCAATCGCCCGGTGGTAATTGCCCTGTCGCAATTCCAACAATCCGCGAACGCGATGGTGCGTCGCGGGTTCCCGGGC
Organism: Pyrinomonadaceae bacterium; assembly: GCA_030841085.1. Taxonomy (GTDB): domain Bacteria; phylum Acidobacteriota; class Blastocatellia; order Pyrinomonadales; family Pyrinomonadaceae; genus PSRF01. The sequence continues at coordinate 226,310 of JAVEDP010000021.1, read as the reverse complement.
CACGGCCAATGCCTTTTGATAGTTTTCTATTGAATCAGATTCGTCATCCATCAAATCAAGCAGGTTCCCTAATTCCAGATAGACATCGAGCAGTTGTGGTTGTTTTTCAAGAACGCGCCGGTATTCCTCGATTGCTCGTTTCCACTGTCCCGCTTCGTAAAGCAGTTGTGCCAACTCAAGACGTTTTTTCCAGCCGGCCGGATGTTCTGTCGTGTAGCGAGTGATACTTTTGATCTTAGGCGCGAGCTTGCGCGGTTTATGATCCAGGTGGATGTAGAAACCGCGTTCGATCCCGGAATTCAGAGTTACGTTAACCAGCCGCAGGGAAACCGTTTGCGCGGGTCTGTTGCGCGAGTGTGAAAGCGATCGCTCTTCGCTTAGGGACGACTCCAGTACGGCATACAAATCATCGTTGTTTGAAGGCTCGACACTTTCCTTGGTGCCTGAGGCATACTGCGCCAACGAGTCGCGCAAAAACTCACGCGCCAGTTGACCACGCTTGCGTGCGGTTTCCGGAGAGATCGCTAATTGCTCGGCGATCTCCCCGTAGGGAATTCCGTGGAGAACGTGAAGTAAAAACGGAATGCGTAATTCCGGCCTCAGCTTGATAACTCCCAGGTAAAGAGAACGCTTGACCTCTTCCCGCAGCGCATTTTCTTCGGGCGTTTCAATCGAATGCAGCACGGAGCTGGCGCCACGCAGGGGAAGAGTTTCGATATTACTGAGGTGGCTGGTTTGTCTTCGTTCCCGGTGTATGTCAATGCATAGGTTATAGGCGCTGCGGGTTAACCATGCTCTGAGATTTTTGATGCTGCCCGCGTGACGCGGCAGCGATTCCCAAAGCTTGATCAGCAATCTGCCGAGAGCGTCTTCGGCATCTTCAGGCACACCTCCCAGTTGGCGAAGGCAAACTCTGTAGAGATATCGCTCGTGTCTTTGCCAGAGTCGCCAGAAGGCAGTAACGTCGCCGCTCGCCAATTCCTGTTGCAACTTCGTCGTGTCGTCCGGAGTATTGAATTGGTCGGTGCTCTCTTCTGTTGAGGCGAACGGTTGAGACGCCTTGCAATGTAAAGGCAAGGGGGTGAGCCCTCCTTTGATGAGGAGTTGATTGCGATGAACTCCTTGGTATTCGTCTGTTCTGAGTACGCTTAAGGCGCACCTGTACCTGTCCCCTTGACCCGGAGCGCAGACGAACAAGCCAGGCGAGAGGCAGCGCCTGGCCCTGAAGAGACTTGGGCCACTGCCCACGCTCACTCTAGTGCTTCAGTTGTTTGTTATCGGCGCTGTTGAGAAACGAAGGCTACCCACAGTTGCCCTCATGTAGTGGTAGACGAATTACGCAGCGGTTTTGTGAATTTGTCTAGCCCGGTCGGGAATTAGCAGGTTCGAAGAGTGATCGATCCAACGATCGCATACGCCGAACTAAGCGAGCGTGGCTGGCAGGGAAGGTACGTGGGGCCAGGCTTGGTTAAAGGAGAAAGCTGCGAAGCCTGGTGGACGAAAGGTAACGGACCAAAAAGGCCGGAACAGGGTGAAACAGTTCAGTCGTATCGCGGCATTCGCACGATTACCGTGCCCCCAGCCGCGCGGAGGGAACGTCTGAACTGTCATGCCAGCTAAGGCGCTGGTCAGTTTGGATTGTTATATCGATTTCTGGTTGGAACTGGGGTCGAGGGAACGCGAAGCGATCTCATTAGCACCGCGGCTTCAGCCCGGTGGTCAAGTTCTACAAAATGATTCCTGAACCGTTTCCAACGGTTTCTCCTGCTTCTCCTGCCAACAAAAACCGTTGGAAACGGTTCCTTGTGAATTACGGTTTGCTGTCACCGGGCTGAAGCCGCGGTGCTAATGAGATCGCTTCGCGTGCCCCGCGCCCTAATTAAAGTGGTGAATCACAGTCACCCTCTTGAAATCTCAGCTTCTTAAACCCGCAATAATCCGGGGCTGGAGAGCCTATTGAATTCCAAGTTCTTCCAACAGCGCTGCTTTGTCGCGCCAGTCTTTTTCAACTTTGACGAACAACTCGAGGTGACAGCGGTGTCCGATCAGGCTTTCAATGTCAGCGCGCGCCTGTATGCCGATTTCTTTTAAGCGCGCCGCGCCTTTGCCGATCACGATCTTCTTCTGGGTGGTTCGCTCGACAAAGATCGCGCAGTGGATGCGTGTAAAGTCTTCCCGCTCGTCTTCCCACTTCTCCACCACCACCGCCGTCACGTAAGGAATCTCTTCCTGCGTCGCTTGCAAAATCTTTTCGCGCACGATCTCGGCAGCCATCGTGCGAACCGATTGGTTCGTCAACTCGTCTTCGCCAAACATCGGCGCACCGGGCGGCAGATGTTTGATCATCATTTTTTGCAAGACGTCGATCTCTTTTCCGCGCAGCGCCGAGATTGGAATTAGCTCGGCCCAGTCATATTCGTTTCGATACCATTCGATCAGCGGCAACAGCGCGGATTTGTCTTTAAGTTTGTCAGTCTTGTTGAGCAGGAGCAGGGCCGGCTTTTGTGATCGCTGGACCAGTTCAAGCACAAATTTGTCGCCGCTACCCGTCGACACTGAGGCATCGCGGATCAGGCAAACAAGATCCACGCCGAGCAGCGCATCCTGAACGGTCGCCATCATGCGCCGGTTCATTTCATAGCCGGGCCGGTGAACGCCGGGCGTGTCGACTAAAACAATTTGACCTTCCGGTTCGGTGATGACTCCCTGAATGCGGAAACGCGTTGTCTGCGGCTTATCAGAAACCGCGGCAATCTTTTGGCCGATGAGCGCATTCAAGAGCGTCGACTTGCCGGCATTGGGTCTGCCGACAAGTGCGACGTAACCGCTACGGAAATCGCGTGTCTGAGAATTCGCTGTCATAAGAATTTAGCCGCGGAATTTCGCCGATAAACGCTGATTTGATCTGGTCAAGCTCCACTAGTGTCCGGTTAGCTCGGCTAGTTGTCAGGTCAGCTCAGCTAGATGTCAGGTCAGGAAGGGTGGCTTGCCCCCGCTCGAGCGCCGACGGCGCGACGACTGATTCGGAAATATCTCAAGTTTGAGGTGCTGTAACCACTCGCGCAGTCGGCGCCAGAGCGGGGGCAAGCCACCCTTCCTAACCTGCAAATTAATGTATGGTCCCTTTTGGTCCCTAAGGTGTCTGTCGCTGGTGAACTATGTCCATCGCTGGTGAACTATGTCCATCGCTGGTGAACTGTGTGTATCACTGGTGAACCAACATTCGGGTGTTCGCGCTAATTTGCGGCTTTCGCTTTCTCCGCGAAAATCTGCACGAGATTAATCAATGTCTTGGTACTTTTCTCCAGACCCCCACGCGAATTGAATTCCAATTTGCCGTGAAAATTCGCGCCGCCGGTGAACAAGTTTGGAGTTGGCAGGCCTCTAAACGTCAGGTTTGAACCATCGGTACCGCCGCGCACGGCCAGCATGTAAGGCTTAACGCCGGCACGCTTCGCCGCTTCGATTGCGTTGTCAGTTAACTCCGGATAGTTCTTCAGCACTTCCTTCATGTTCTTGTAGTTCTCTTTAACTTCAATCGAAATCTTAACGGCCGGGAACTTCGCCTGTGTCTGGGCTACCATGTCGCGCAGCAGCTTTTCCTTTGCGTCGAGCCCGCTCATGTCAAAATCGCGCAGCAGAACTTTTACGCTGGATTGTTCGACGTCGGCCACGCCAGTGTAAGGATGAACAAAACCAACGCGACCCTCAGTCGTCTCCGGCAGCATGTCGTGCGGAAAGCGCGACAGATAATCGGAGAGCGCGTACATGGAATTGATCATGATCCCTTTAGCCGTGCCCGGATGTGTGCTCTTGCCCTGGAAGGTTACGCTAGCCGTGCGCGCGCTCCAGGTTTCGTTACTAATCTCGCCCAGCGATTCGCCGTCGACGGTGTAGGCCAACTTCGCGCCAAAGCCCGGGACGTCAAACTTGTCGATACCGCCCCCAACTTCTTCATCGGGTGTGAACGCGACGGCGATCGTGCCGTGTTTCAGTTGCGGGTTCTGCATAAAGGTATCGACCATCGTCATGATTTCTGCGATGCCGGACTTATCGTCGGAACCCAGCAGAGTCGTGCCGTCGGCGGTGATGATGTCATCGCCGATCAATTCTTTTAGCACCGGACTGCCGGCGACAGTGATTATCTGCGTCGGATCTTTCGGTAAGACAATGTCGCCGCCCTGATAGTTTTTGTGAATGACAACGTTTACATTTTCACCAGAGACGGCGGGCGAGGTGTCCATGTGCGAAATGAATCCAATGACCGGAACCTTGGAATTGTCCGGCAGATTTCCCGGCACAGTCGCGTAGACGATTCCGAATTCACTGACACGCACATTCTGGGCGCCGATTTCTTTCAACTCTTTCACCAGCAGGTTGGCGAGGTTGAGCTGCTTCTTGGTGCTGGGAACTGTGGCCTGATCTTCCGCTGATTGCGTGTCGATCTTTGCATATCGAAGAAAGCGGTCCAATGCTGTTTCCTTGGGCGGCTTGAGGCCCTGGGCCGAAGTCGATAAGACCGTGACAAGACCAAGCATTAAGGCAAGAACTATTTTCATCTATTACTCCTTGAGTCTGCCTCGCGAATAACCCATCGTCCCGAGACAGGTCATCCGTTGCAGGTTGCACTAACGCGAATTGTTTGAGAGAGAAGGTAAGACTAACTGGGAATGCGCGCAAAGCAAAGCGCGCGGCCTAAACTGCTCATTGCGGGGATTCTAATTCAGTTGGAATTATTATTTCATCCGCGGGTATCATGACGACCTTGCCATCTTCCCATACGGCAATCGGGTTCCCCAGGGCCTTGTGCAGTTTCAGCGCGTGGCGCACAGCACGTCGTAGGATTCTTTCGATATCCTTTACGTTCTCAGCAAAGAAATCGTCCGTCAGAATTAGTTTCTTTCCACTCATTACTTTGTTGCCTCAAATGCTTTCCATGAAGTTGGTTCAAGAACCAATTGGTTAGTGCCCGCGCTCATCCCATTAAGTTTGTGCCGCCCAATCTTTACCATTAATCACGTCAAGCGCCCGTTGAAGCTCGTCGCGTTTCGCATTCAACGTGGTTTCATCCGCATCGGCGGGAACGAAAATTGGCGGCGCGATCGTTACGCACGCGCGGCTGAAGGGATAGGGCACCTGGAAACCGTCCCAGCTCTTCTTCGCTTCCCAAAAATGATCCGCAGTAATGGTGAATGGCAAAATTGGTTGGCCGGTTTTTTTCGCCAGTAACACAGCGCCCATCTTGGCAATGTAGCGCGGACCTTTTGGACCATCAATTGTAAAAGCCGTGGGACAGCCGGCGCGCATCAGACGCGTCATCTCGATAACTGCGCCGACAGCGCCGCGAGTGCTGGAGCCGCGCGCGGCGCCGTAACCGAACCGCTGAATAAAGCGAGCAATATATTCGCCGTCGAAACTTTGTGACGTCATCACCACGATGCGACGCCGGCGCCAGAAATAGGTGGAAAGAAAGACGCGGTTGTGCCAGAAGGTGTAAATGGGAATACGCCCATCGCTGCTTGCGGCTTCCCAGTTTTCCCAACCCTTGATTTGCCAGCGAATCGTGCTGCCAATCAACTTTATCAAGAAGAAGAACGCCAGATCGGCGGCGCGAATCAGCAATCTTTCTTTGGCTGGATAAGAGGAGAGATCAGCAAACTCGTAAGCGCGCGCAATAGTCTGTTCCGCGGGGCCCGCACCTTTGAATTGTTCGGCCGAAGCTTGCATGGGTATCCGAAGTATAACGGAAACAAAGTGTCGCACTAAGTAAGCTGGTCTCAAGATTGGGCCAACTGCTCAGCGGCTTACTGGGACCGCGGGCGTCCCGCCCGCAATGAGCGCAAAGCGCGAACAAGACCTTAGGCTAGTGAATGTCTGCCGGAAAACTGTGCATGCTTCCGCAACGCTGCGGGCGGGACGCCCGCGGTCCCAGTGAAAGCGGAGCCTCTTGCCACGAGATTGAAATCCCACCCTTCAACGAATTAGTAAATCTCCGCTTCGCCGGGTGGCCGCGTCTTCCAGCGCTTATGAATCCAGAGCCATTGATCCGGATAGAGCCGAACCATGCGTTCGATCGCCGCGGCGAAATTCGCGGTGTTCACCTGAATGTCTTTGGCGTGATCGCCGGTGCGCACTAAATCAACCGGCGGATCGCCATGAAAAAAGTAACGCTTCTTTTTTCTGTCCCAGATTGCGCAAGTTGGAATCACCACCGCGTCGGTTTTCAACGCCAGCGTGGCAATGCCGGCGGTGGTACAGGCGAGCTTGCCAAAGAAAGGAACAAACACGCCTTCGTTAGGTTGGGTATTCAGGTCCGACAAAATCCCAAGCGTGCCGCCTTCGCGCAATACGCGCAACGACTGGCGCGCCGCGCTCTTCTTATCAATCGCGCGGTTGCCAAACCTGGTGCGAATTCGTTCCACCATTTCTTCGATGCGATCATTGTCGAGCGGACGCACCAGGAAACTGAGTGGATACTCAAGCGCTGACCAACCAAAACTATGCAGCTCCCAAACGCCGAGATGACCGGTCAAAAAAATGACGCCGCGTTTGTTCTTCTCCGCCTCTCGCAAATGACGAAGGCCAACCTCGTCATACTCGATAAGCTGGCGCAATTTTTCCGGCGTCGCCTTTGGCAGTTGACTAAATTCGCCCAGCAGCCGCCCCAGACTTGAGAAGCTGCCGCGCAATAATTGCCGGCGCTCGTTTTCGGATTTATCCGGAAAAGCTATCTCCAGATTGCGCTGTCCGGCTCTTCGCAGCTTGCCCAGCAGATGATAAGCGACGTAGCCAACGCCCAACCCAACAGCGATTGCCGCACGACGCGGTAACGCGCCGAGACTCCACAGTATTGACCTTGCCAGTGCGTATTCGAGAGCTATTTGAGATTTGCTGTGTTTGGCCATGCCGTCGGATAGGACGCGTAGTGTAGCGCAGCCGTGGCAAAGAGCTAAAGCAAAGGGCCAAGAGCTAAGGGCAAAGAGTAAACCGCAAACAGTAAACAGTAAACAAAGTCTCTCCGTTGTCACGGCTCTTAGCCCTTTGCCCTTTGCTCTTTGCTGTTTTGCGCCTACCTCTTTGCTTGGGCCAATGATATATTGCGGAACGTAGCGGCCACAGTTCTCGTAAAGTTCGTTAGAAGTGCCCGCAAGTCGACGCGTCGGGCGCTTTTGAAACTCTCCTAACTTCTCAGTGACAGAACGGAGCGGGATGCAGAAACGTAGGATTCTCATCATCGATAATAACGATGAACTGCGTGCTATTCTCGCCCGCGTCCTGGGTGAAATGGGTAATGAAGTCGTTACCACCGGCGATCGCGACGAGGCGCTCAGGCGTCGCGACATAGACCACTTCGATTTGATCATCAGCGATTTGGCCGACGACTCACGCACCAACGGCCAACCCGTCAGCGAGCTGCACCGTAAACATTTATTGGCCGCCGTCGAGGCAAGCGCAACCGAACCCACCATTGTAAAAGCTTTCAAGATGGGTGCCGTCAATTGCACGCGACATCCATATGCTGAAGGCGAGCTGCGTGAAATTATCGAGCAGACACTTTCACACAAGCTGCGTTATGTCGACGATCCGAATCTGCTTTCTCATACTCACGAGAAAATTGAGTTTGAGCTACCGAGCGATCTAGGGTTGATGAACGGCGTCCTGCAATATCTGCTAGCGCGCGTTTCGAAATTAGGTTTGGTTGCGGCGGAAGGCTCGAATCTGTACGTCGCGCTCGACGAGGCTTTTGTAAATGCAGTCAAGCACGGCAACAAGAACGATGCCACCAAATTGGTGCGCATCGGCGCTGAGCTGTCGCCGAAAGAAGCGTGCTTTACGATTGAAGACGAAGGCGAAGGCTTTGACGTGCAAACGATTCCCGATCCTCGCGACCCGGCAAATCTTTTTAAGTCGTCCGGCCGCGGCGTGCTGCTTATTTACAACATCATGGACGAAGTTGAGTACAATGCGCAGGGCAATCGCGTAAAGATGGTAAAGAGACCGGACCGTTCGGCAGAAACTCAACTCGTTGAACCCGACACCGCTAACGACAAACACACCTCTAACGTCTGATACTTTCACTGGGCGTCGTCAGTTTGCGCCGTTGGATTCTGAAATTCCCGGACAAATTTCGTTTTTAAGATCGTGGCTCTGGTGGTCCATCCCAGCGTTGCTGGGACTGATCCTGGTGCTCTGGTTCGTCGATCCGTTCATCGGCGACTGGGACGGGCTCGACTACACCATGCTGTCGCTGGCCGGCTATCCGTCGTCAATGGCGCTCGGCCGCAATTTATTTATTTTCGAGAACCACGCGCTTTATCAGTTGGCCCATCGCCTCTTTAACGTGCAGCCGGAAAGCGCGTACCTGATTTTTAAGTACGCAGTCGTCGTACAAGCTCCGCTGGCATTGATAGCTTGTTGGGTCCTGGCGCGCGACGTTTCGCGATCGCTTTACGCGGCGACGCTGGCGGTGCTTTTTATCGTGGCGTCGCCGGTATTCGTTCTCTACGGCGGTCAGGTGATGACCGACGTGCCGTCCGTGCTGCTGTTGGCGGTAGCGCTGATTCTCCATTATCGCGGACTGCAACAACGCCGCGTTTGGCTGGTGCTGGCGGGCGCGGCGTTATTGGGTTTGGGCGTAAACCTGCGCGAGACGATCGGTTTTTACGTGCCGTGGTTGGTGCTGGCCCCGTTTGTCTGCGGATGGAAATTGCGCCGTCGCGAAATTCTGATTGTCGCCGGCTCATGTTTGTTGTTTGCTTGCTGCGCGCTTGGCTGGTTCGGCTTTTGGTTTGTTACCGATCCGAACTATCGCAGCATTTGGTACGGCTGGCGCGAATCAATGCGGCAGGAAACCGCGCGACATCCGGTGACGGTCCGAAATTTGTGGCCTTACCTGGCGTATTTTTTTGTTAGCTGCCCGATGGTTTTTATTTCGCTGCTGCCGGCGATGATCAGTGAATGGCGTGCACGCAAACTGTCACCGCTGCTTTTGCTCGCGGCGGTTGGCTTGTTTGCCAATCTGTTGCTTTTCTTTAACTACAGCACGGCCGTTAACTGGCGCTACTTCTTGACCGGCATGCCGGCGATCGCGCCGCTGTCTGCCGCTTTCTTGATTCGCACCTTGCAGCGTCGTGTTCGCAGTATGCGCATTGTTTTTGCGACATGTCTGGGTGCTGTGCTGGTGCTCGCGGTTGTGTTCACTCTCCTGCTTCGGCCGGCGAGCCAACAATTTATCGAGCGGCGCGCTATGAGCAAGAACTATCGCTATCAGTTAGAAAAACTTCCGCCCGATGCGGTCATGATTTCAGGCGCGCAAACTATCGCCGTCACCTACTGGCGGGCGATCGGACTGGGCAAATGGGAAACGCTAGGCACCGGTGGAGGTTGGCTAGGGAGTCAGTTGGTTCCCTCGATTGAAAACTACCTCGCGCAAGGCCGCCGCGTATTCCTGGACACTGACCCGCGCTGGTGGTTGCCGTGTGGTTGGCAGCGTGACGAGATTCCGGCCATTGTTGATTTGCAGCGGCGCTTTAGTTTTCACCGCGTGACGAACACGATTTATGAGATCAGGCCGCGCGGCGAGAGCGGCGCGACCGACTCACCTAACCTGGAAAAACTACTTCCCGCAAACCGGCCGGAAGACACGAAGAAGTGTCCGCAAATAAGTGGCTAACAACTGCAGGTTTTCAATTAAGTAACGAAGATGCAGTATGAAGTTTTCTTAGCGTTGCGTTATCTCGGTTCGCGCCGCAAGCACCGGCTGGCGCGCGCGACGACGCTGATTGCCGTTGTCGGAATCGCAATGGGCGTCGCGTCGCTGATTGTGGCGCTTGCCTTAGCCGAAGGTTTTCGCGATGAGATGCGCGACAAGATTTTGCGCGGTACGGCCCACATTACCGTAATGCGCGCGGATGGCCAGCCGCTGACAGACTATCGGCAGCTCGCATCGCAAGTCGCGAGCGTAGCGGGCGTCACAGGTTCGGCTGGAACCACCTATGACGGTGCGGTGATCATTGGTCCAAAGGGTTCGGCATATGGAGTCTTGCGCGGCTTCGATCCTTCATCTCCACGAGTAACTAATGACATTTCCGCCACGCTCGTTCGCGGATCTCTTGAAGCAGTTTTCAAAAGCGACGGCGCTGAACAAGCGCTTCCGTCAGTGGTGCTGGGTGTCGAGCTGGCCACGCGCCTGGGAGTTGACGTTGGAGATACAGCCGATGTGATTTCCGCGCAGTCTGCTTATTCATCTGCGAACGCCAACCGGCGTCGGGTGCGGGTCGGCGGCGTTTCGCGGTCAGGCTTATTCGAATATGACTCGACCTGGATTTATGCGCCGCTGGAAACGATTGCTGCTTTCACCGGTAATGCTCACGCGGCGTCAATGGTCGCTGTCCAGGTCAACGACATTTACGGCGTCAAGAAAACCTCGGCGCAGATAAGACAGAAACTCGGTAGCGCCTACCAGGTGATTGATTGGCAGGAAGCCAATCGGCCGTTGTTTACCGCGCTCACGCTCGAGAGGCGTCTCGGCATCATCATAATTGCGCTGATAGTTTTGATCGCCGCGCTGAACATTACGACTACGCTCATTCTGCTGGTTATGGAGCGCCGGCGCGACATAGCGATTTTGAATGCCATGGGCGCGACGCCGAATGGCATCATGACAATTTTCATGATCGAAGGCGCAATCCTCGGATTGTGCGGAGCCGTCGCCGGAGTTTTACTGGGCGCGATCGCGACGCTGGCTGCCGATCGCTATCACTTAATTAGTTTGCCGGCGGACGTCTATTCAATTAGCAGCGTGCCGTTGCACCTCGACAGTTACAACGTGCTTTTTGCGGCAGCGATTGCCTTAGTGCTCAGCATCCTGGCGACGATTTATCCGGCACGCGCGGCATCCAGGATTCATGCCGCTGAACTGCTGCGCAACGCTTAATCAGTCCAATGTCCAAAGTCCAAAGTCCAAAGTCCGATGATGGAACGACGACCAGTTCCCGCGTTGCTGACCGGCGTCAACACAATTCCGATCGAGGACACGCTAATCTGTCACCGGCGGACTTTGGACTTTGGACATTGGACTTTGGACTAACCGTCACGGATCTCAGGAAAGCTTTCCTCTCCCCGACTGGCGCGCGCATCGACGTGTTGCGCGGAATTTCTTTTTCAGTAGCGCCCGGTGAAACGGTTGCGATTGTGGGGGCGTCGGGCGCGGGCAAATCAACGCTGCTGCATCTCGTCGGCGGCATCGAAGCGCCGGATCACGGCGGCATCAAGCTCGGTGACTTTGCAGTCGAAACCGCTAGCCGCCCCGAATTAGCGCGCTATCGGAACGGCCAGGTTGGTGTTGTTTTTCAGTTTCATCATTTGTTGCCGGATCTGACTGCCGCCGAAAATGTTTGTTTTCCGCTAATGCTGGCGCGCCGCGACCGGCGCACAGCGAGGCGCAGTGCTTATGAAGCGCTTGATCGTATGGGCCTGGCGTCCCGAGCGTCGCACCGAATCACCGATCTTTCCGGCGGCGAGCAGCAGCGGATAGCCGTCTGTCGCGCGTTGATCACGTCGCCGTTGCTGGTTTTGGCGGACGAGCCGACGGGAAACCTGGATTCAATCATTGGCGGATTAATAGAAACTGAACTGATCACGTATGCAGCTTCTCGTCCCGCAATCGTCATCATTGCGACGCACAATCAGGATTTGGCTCGGCGTTGCGATCGCGTCCTGACATTGGAGCAGGGAAGGATTGTTACGGAGTGACGTTCAACTGAAAAGAGACATTGTTTACGAGTTTATTACCGGGGAAACCAAACAAAGCTTTTGGCACTCTCAGTGTTGGGTTATAATGCCGCGCAGTTGCCGGGCGATTGGATTTTTCGCCCGGCATGGTAATCATTAGGCCCTTTGCAGCGATAACAACCGAATGTTCGAACGCTATACCGAAAAAGCGCGCCGCGTTATTTTCTTCGCTCGCTACGAAGCGTCGCAGTTTGGCGCGCCGGCAATTGAGCCCGAACATCTCCTGCTTGGCCTGATGCGCGAAGACAAAACGCTCACCGGCAGATTTTTCCCGCGCGCCCAAGTCTCGATCGAATCAATCCGCAAAGAAATCGAAGGCCGCACACTCTTAAGAGAAAAAATTTCAACTTCGGTCGAGCTGCCGCTCGCTCCCGAGACAAAGCGCGTGCTGGCGTACGCGCATGAGGAAAGCGATCGCCTGCAACATCGTCACATCGGCACTGAGCATTTGCTGCTTGGTCTGCTGCGTGAAGATCGCTCGATGGCTGCCGAGATTCTTTACGAGCGCGGCCTGCGACTGAATGCAGTGCGCGACGAGATTGCACGGCAGTCCGGCGCCGACGCGCGCAGCTCGCAGAAAAAAGACACACCGCATCTCGTCGAGTTCTCTCGCGATCTTACCGAAGACGCCTCAAACGATAAGCTCGATCCGTTAATTGGACGCGAAGCCGAAATCGAGCGCGTGGTGCAGATACTTTGCCGTCGCACTAAAAACAATCCCGTGCTGATCGGCGAACCGGGAGTTGGCAAAACAGCGATCGTCGAAGGCCTGGCGCAACGAATCGTGCGCGGCGAGGTGCCATCGTTCCTCGAGAACAAGCGAATTCTTTCGCTGGATCTTTCGCTGATAGTCGCCGGCACTAAATACCGCGGCCAGTTTGAAGAGCGCTTGAAACAGATCATGCGCGAGTTGGTCGAGAATCCGCAGTACATCGTTTTCATAGACGAGTTGCACACGCTGGTGGGCGCGGGTTCCGCGGAAGGCTCGCTCGATGCCGCAAACATTTTGAAGCCCGCACTGTCGCGCGGTGAACTGCAATGTATCGGCGCGACCACGCCGGGTGAATTCCGCAAGTCGATTGAAAAGGACCGCTCGCTCGAACGTCGCTTCCAGGCGGTAAAGGTTCCGCCACCATCGGAAGCCGAAGCAGTCGAAATTCTGGAAGGTGTGCGCGAGCGCTACGAAAGTTTTCATCAGGTGCATTACACCGACGACGCGCTCGAAGCCGCTGTTTATCAGTCGCATCGTTACATTCCCGATCGTTTCCTGCCGGACAAAGCCATCGACGTAATTGACGAGGCTGGTTCGCGCGTCAAATTGCGCGTGCGTCGCGAACAGGGAAGTTTGGCCGACTGGAATGAGATCAGCGAGTGGTCGGCCGAGCCCGGCGACGCGGTGAATCTCCAGAACGATCGAAACGAAGACGAGCTGGTGTCGGCCCAGGTGACGCGTGATGACGTCGAGGAAGTAATTGCTCGCTGGACGGGAATACCGGTCACCTCGCTAAAAGAAGCGGAGACGCACAAACTTTTGCGCATTGAAGCCGAGCTTCATCTGCGTGTGGTTTCGCAGCGCCCGGCAATCTCGGCGCTGGCCCGCGCGATTCGCCGTTCGCGCGCCGGCTTGAAAAATCCTTTGCGGCCGGTTGGCTCATTTCTTTTCCTGGGACCGACAGGTGTTGGAAAAACGGAAGTGGCCCGTTCGCTGGCCCACGTGTTATTTGGCAGTGAACGCTCGATGATTCGTTTCGACATGTCGGAATTCATGGAGAAACATTCAGTCTCTAAATTGATTGGTTCACCGCCGGGTTATGTCGGGCATGAAGAAGGTGGTCAGTTAACTGAACGCATCAAGCGCGCGCCTTATTCGGTATTGCTCTTTGATGAAATAGAAAAAGCGCATCCTGACATTTTCAATGTGCTGCTCCAGGTTTTCGAGGATGGACTTTTGACGGACGCGTTAGGCAACGCCGTCGATTTCAAGAACGCCATCATCATCATGACTTCAAACATCGGCGCGCGCTTCATTCAAAAGAAGGGCACCATGGGCTTCCAGGGAACCGGCGATGCGTCGCGCGATAAGATGGAAGAAATGGTGATGTCCCAGGTGCGACAAACGTTCAACCCCGAGTTCATTAATCGCCTTGACGAGATAATCATCTTTGATGAGTTGTTGAATCATGAGTTGCTGGATGTCATCCAATTGCAGTTGGATCAGATCAATATGACCATGTTGCGGCATGGTTTCGAAGTCAAGCTAACTGATGAAGCGAAGCGCTGGATTGTCGATCGCACTTGCGCCGATCGTTCATACGGAGCGCGGCCGCTAAGGCGCGCGCTGCAAAAATATGTCGAGGATCCGCTTTCCGAAGCGCTGATTCAGGGCCATCTGCGTGAAACGTCCCTGATCGAGGTCTTTTTGGATGGCGACGACCTGAATTACCGGCCGGTCGGAGTAGAGACCGCCGATGACGCTTTGCTTATTCATTAATTATCCGGTCTGAGCGGCCGCGTCTGTAAAACTATCAGGGCAAAGGAGAGAACTGGCTATCCAGGGCCTTTAGTTGTTCTCCCTTTGCCTTTTTACTTTTGCAGCGCCGGTTCGGTATAATGCGCGACTTTGCTGGACAAGGTTGGCAACGAGAGCGTTGTGCTTCTGAATCAAAGGGTTCCACAGCCCCTTGAGTCAGTTGGGATCGAGATCAATACCGTTTAGTTTGCCTTTATTTTCGCAAAGATAATTAGTTACCCATACGCTCCCCGAAAGTATCCGAGATCCGGTAAGAACTTCTGAGGGAAAAGGCTCATATGCATTCATATCGCGGGTTTTTGCTCATGCTTGTGAGCGGAATTGTCCTGCTGACCTCCATTGTTTCCGCCCCGCGATCCACTTTTGCTCAGCAAAATCAACGGCTCGTCGAATCTGTCGACATTCAAGGTAATCGCCGGCTGAGAAAAGACGACATCCTTTACTACGTTCAAACCCGTCCCGGCGACCCTTACAACGAACAGCAGGTACAGCGAGATCTTCAGGCGATTCTGGCGCTGGGATTTTTTGATAAGACAAAAACCCGAGTCTCAACAGCAGACGGCGCGCGCGGCGGCATCGACGTCCTATTCGAAGTCACGGAGTTGCCGATTATTCGCGACCTCCAGTTTGAAGGTTTGAAAAGCGTACCCGAATCCGACGTGCTGAAAGCTTTTCGCGAAAGACGCGTGGGAGTTTCAAAGGAAAGCATTTACGATCCAGTCAAAGCTCGAAATGCGATACGCGTGCTGAAGGAGTTGCTCGCCTCGCACGGCCATCCGAATGCGACCATCGAACAACGGCGCGAAGAAGTTTCTAATACCTCCACCGCGTTGACGTTCGTGATCAACGAAGGCGATCGCGTGCGCGTCGTCGATGTCCAGTTCGAAGGCAATACGACTTTCAGTGACAGCAAGCTTCGCGCTGCGATGAAGTACGTCAAGGAAGCTGGACTAATGTCGCGGTTGCGCGGCCAGGACATACTTGACCGTGAAAAGCTCGAGTATGACTTGCGGCAGGTCGACAACTACATGCGCTCGAGAGGTTATCTTCAGGCGCGTCACGGCGAGCCGCGCGTTGAATCAGTGGGACCGAGACGGACCGGTTTTCCGATTCTGCCGCTGCCGTTTCTTTCTTCAACCGATGAAGGCTTGCGCGTGACGGTGCCCATTATCGAAGGCAAGCTCTACCGTTTGGGCGAAATGAAAATTGAAGGCAATTCAATTTTCTCGGAAGACGCAATCCGCGGCTACATTGGGCTGCAAAAAAACGATGTGGCCAACGGCGAGAAAATCGGGAAGGCGCTGTACGAGAACCTTAAGAAAGTTTATGGCTCGCAAGGATTCATCGAATACACGGCTGAGCCGACACCCACCTTCAAAGACAATCCGCAGAAACCGGACGAAGGTATTGTCGATTTTGTGATTACGATCGAGGAAGGTAAGCAGTTTTCCCTGCGCCGTCTCGAATTCGTCGGTAACACTTTCACGCGAGACAACGTGCTGCGACGCGAAGTCTTGATCAACGAAGGTGACATTTACAATCAAAACGCCTGGGAATATTCGGTCGTAAAACTTAACCAACTCGGCTATTTTGATCCTATCGATAAGGATAAAGACGCTGACTTTAAGACGAACGAAGAAGAGGCTACGGTCGATATCAACCTCAAGGTCACTGAGCGCGGCCGGCAACAAATTTCGTTCAACGGCGGCTTGTCGGGTATTGGCGGTTCGTTTTTCGGACTGGAGTATTCGACCAATAACCTGCTGGGTCGTGGCGAGATTCTTTCGGTTAACTTATCGGCAGGCAACCGGCAAAAATATCTGCAGTTCTCGTTTACCGAGCCGTACATCAAGAACCGGCCAATAACAGCGGGCTTTTCGCTATTTGCCACCACGCAAAAGTTTTTCGGGGAAGGGACTTTTCTTTCCCAGAATCTGGACGCGCAGCAGGGTGCCTCGGGATCGACTCTGGACTTTTTCAACACCAGCGAAGAGAACCTTTTTACGCGCACTTCCTACGGCGGATCGCTTTTTCTCAGCGCTCCTTTGTCCGAGTTCTATCGCAAGCGACGCTTCACCCAGTTTTCACGCGTCGGTGCGTCCTATCAATTCTCGACGTCAAGCGTGACCGACCCGAAAGTAAATTCCGATCCGACGAATCCAACGCAGTTCATTCCGGTTGTTTACACTCAGCCGAGCATCATTACCAGCCGCGGGACGCTTAGTTTTGTCTACGACACGCGTAATGCCAGCATCGATCCGACGCAGGGCCGAGAACTTTCGCTGTCGGCGGCCGTGGCGGGCCTGGGCGGCGACGTTCGTACTTATCAACCGACGCTGTCGTACACGCAGTTCTTCCCAATGCATAACAAGCGTTCGGACCACCCGCACGTATTCGGTTTTCGCCTGATCGCTTCTACGGTCGGCAGTTTTGCAACCAGTGCGAAAGTGAGAGGCTCAAACTCGCTGGCGTTTGTCGATGGCATCCCGATTTTTGAACGCTTCTTCCTCGGCGATGAGTTTAGTATCCGCGGTTATAACGTTCGTTCGATTACGCCGCTGGCTCCGTTGGATACCTACGTCACTTCGCGCAACGTAGTGGTCGCTTCCAACGGGTCAGGCACGCCGGTTCCAATTCCCGGATTGCCCGCGTCATTGGCGAACGTCGGCACCTTTACCGGACCGACGGGCAATAACGTCGTGCAGTTGCCGCGCTCATTCACGCCGGTGGGAGCTGACACGCAACTGCTGGGAAACTTTGAATACCGCATTCCGGTTATCGGTCGCACCGTTGGTTTGGCGGCATTTGCCGATATCGGCTCCGCCTTCAATCTGCGCTCGAAAAAAGATCAAGTGTTTTCCAGCAATTTCCTGGACGACCAGCCTTTCCTGACTTCGGTTGGCTTGATCAGATGCGACAGACCCGGCTCACTCGGCGGTATCGCCCCCGTGAGTCTGTCATCGCTGGCGGCGTGCAACGCCAATACTGGCCTGGCCCTGCTTCAGGGGGCCGCCCTGGTGATGCGTGACAGTCGCCTGGTTACGAACCTGGAGCTGGATAACGCGCGTGCCGACCTTCGACAAGTTGATCCTCTGACCGGCCTGCCCTTTGGTTTTCTGCCAGTCTTCCTTCGCGGCCAGGCACAAACCAACACAGCGGTGCGGCTGTCGCAAAGCTTGTTCGCGAAAATCAGTGATTTTCGCTCCAGCCTGGGCATGGAGGTTCGTGTCCAGGTGCCCGTCATCAACGTGCCTTTTCGTCTGATCTTTGCGTATAATCCAAATGCGCGGCAGGATCAGATCATCGATGGATTTCCATTCACCTTTAATGAGAAAAAGAAAGTTATCCGCTTCAGCGTTGGGCGCACCTTTTGATCATTTAAAGCCAACCTGCGCGGTAGTCTGAACAACTAAGTCAGTCGACTTACCGCTTTGATTTTAAGGAGCATTACAAAAAGTTATGAAGATAGATCGTTTAATAGCCGCTTTCGCATTTCTGCTGGCACTTAGTTTTTCCGCCGTATTCGCGCAAGCAAAACCTGCGGCTCCGGCGCAGTCCCCTGCGCAATCTGCGGCAACCGTCCCCGAAAGCAAAATAGCGTTGATTTACTCGGACGCTTTTCTGGACGCAAAGACAGGGATTGCTCGCTTCAGTACGCTGGTGACGACGCTGAACCGGGAGTTTCAGCCGCGCCAGACTGAGCTGCAGACGATGCAACAGCGCATCACAACGTTGACCAATGAAGTGAACCAAGCCCAAGCCGCAAGCTCGGTCGTCGATCCGAAGTCAATTCAGGCAAAGATTGATACGCTTGAACAATTGAAAAAGGATTATCAGCGCAAGGGCGAGGATGCTCAGACGGCTTACAACAAGCGCAAGCAGGAGATCTTTCAACCACTTCAGGACGATATCGGCAAGGCGCTCGAGGTTTACGCGAAGCAACGCAACATCAACGTCATCATCGATGGCAGCGCTGTGCCCCTGGTTTACGCTGCCGACAGCATCGACATTACCCGGGCTTTCATTAACGAGTTTAATAGCAAGAATCCGGCAACCGCAGCGGTCACCCCAAAGCCCTAGTTCTTCGGTGAAGACCCGTGTGAGTTAAGACGCGGTGATGCGGCATTAGGCTCCGCGTCCCGCGTCTCTTTACATCATGGCAACCATTCTCGATTCCCAAGCCATACAGGAATTACTGCCGCATCGTTATCCGTTTTTGTTAGTCGATCGGATAATCGAATTAGTGCCGCGCGAGCGCATCGTCGGCATAAAACAAGTAAGCATTAACGAGCCGTTTTTTCAGGGCCACTTTCCCGGCGCGCCGGTGATGCCGGGCGTGCTGGTGGTCGAAGCGCTGGCGCAGGTGGGAGCAGTGTTGGCGTTGCGCGAGATCGAAGATCGCGATTCCAAGCTGGTTTTGTTTACCGGGATTCGCGAGGCTCGCTTTCGCAAGCCGGTCGTCCCCGGCGATACCTTGACGCTTGAAGTTACAGCCCTGCGCATCGGCTCGCGCATACAGCGCATGCGCGGCGAAGCGAAAGTCGACGGCCAGTTGGTAGCCGACGCGGACATCATGAGCGTGATTGCCGATCGCGCTTCCGCAGTTTAGATCCGGTAGCGAAGTTTGATTCCGCTTTCCACGATTCCAGCAACTATGGCAGTTGCCACCAAGTCCAGTAACGTCCACCCAAGCGCTGTTGTCAGCCCGCGCGCGCGCATCGGCGACGGTTGCTACATTGGTCCGTATTCCATCCTCAGCGACGAAGTCGAGTTGGAAGATGACGTCAGGTTAGAGTCGCATTGCGTTATTGAAGGCCGCACCTTTATCGGCGCCGGCACGCGCGTTTTTCCGTTTGTTTCCATCGGCATGGCGCCGCAGGATTTGAAATACAAAGGCGAGCCATCAGAAACACGCGTGGGCCGTCGCAATCACATTCGAGAATTCGTGACCATCCACCGTGGTACGGCCGGCGGCGGCATGCTGACGCAAATTGGAGACGATTGTTTGCTAATGGCCCAGGCGCATGTCGCTCATGACTGCATCATTGGTGACGGGGTGATAATGGCAAACGCGGCCACGCTGGCCGGTCACGTGATAATTGAAAACAATGCCAACATTGGCGCCTATTCCGGCGTGCATCAGTTTTGCCGCATAGGGCGCGAGGCGTATGTTGGCGGCTATTCGGTGGTGGTTAAGGATGCACTGCCGTTTGCGCTCACGGTTGGAAATCATGCGCGTTGTTATGGACTGAACACCACCGGAATCAAACGCCGGGGCTATTCGCGTGAAGCGATCGACGCGCTGCGCCACGCCTTTCATTTGCTGCTTGCCGCAAAACTGAACACTTCGCAGGCGCTCGAAAGAATTCAACAAGAGCTTACGCACTCTGAAGAAGTGCAATACCTTGTTCAGTTCATCGAGAGTTCGAAACGCGGAGTGATTAAGTGAGGATGAAGGCTGAGCGGAAGATAGCTAAGGATGAAGGCGGAAGGATGAAGGATGAATCCAAGTACCGAACCTTCGATTGACGCAGTATTTCCTCAACCAAGTTATTTCGCAGTTATACCGGTATCTAATACCCTTGTTTTCATCCTTCATCCTTCATTCTTCATCCTTGGCTCTTCATCCTTCATCCTTTCAATATGCGTTACGGATTAATAGCCGGCAATGGCCGATTTCCTTTTATGGTCGTCGCCGGCGCGCGGCGTGCGGGCGTGTCTCTTTCAGTCGCGGCAATTCGTGAAGAGACGGATCCGAAAATTGAGCAGGAAGTCGACCGCCTGATTTGGGTAGGCATTGGCCAACTGGGAAAAATGATTCGCTTCTTCAAAAGCGAAGGCGTGGAAAAAGCGATCATGGCCGGCCAGGTCAAGCATGTGCAGATATTCAGTCGCGCTGTGCCTGATGCGCGCATGTTGAAGATGCTGCTGAAACTGCCGCGGCGAAACACAACTTCGCTTATCGGGGGTATTGCCGCCGAACTCGCAAGCGAAGGCATCGACTTAATCGACTCGACCTATTTTCTTCAGGATTCTTTACCGGCACTGGGCACGTTGACGCGCCGCAAACCAAGCTCGGCTGAGCGCGCTGATATCGATTATGGTCTGGAAGTCGCCGGGCAGATCGCCCAACTCGATCTCGGCCAAACAATCGTGGTACGCGGCAAAGCATGTGTCGCAATCGAAGCCATGGAAGGAACCGACGCCACAATCTTGCGCGCTGGGGCATTAATAAGCGGGCATCGAGGCTCGCGCGGCCGGGCGAATCTTAGCAGCGGCCCGATGACCGTTTTGAAACTGGCGAAGCCCGATCAGGATATGAGGTTTGACGTTCCGGTGGTGGGTATTCCGACAATTCAAGCGATGGTCCAAGCCGCCGCAACTTGTCTCTGTCTAAATGCAGGCAAGACTCTTCTGTTTGATCGAGAGGAAATGCTGGCGCTGGCGGACAAAAACAAGATCGCGATCGTCGCAGTGTGATTTTCAGTTCACCATTCAAGCAGTTCAGAGTCCAACCTTCAGGTTGCTCTTGCGCGGCCAAAGCGCAAGCTAAAGCCTGGACTCTGAACTATTTGCTTTCTGACCCCCGCTGATCTTCATCATCAACGGCCGGTTCAGAAATAACAGGCTTGCCAGGCACGCGATATTCTTCGTCGACCCACCGGCCCAGATCGATCAACTTACAACGTTCTGAACAGAACGGACGAAAAGGATTGTCCTCCCATTCGACACGCTTATTGCACGTAGGGCATTTCATTCGCTAATTGTTCTGAATGGAGTTTTAGTTCACGAGTCTTGCTTCGCGCAACAGCCACTCGGGTCGTTTGATCAGAATTCGTCGGTTAACGAATTCGATCGTACCTTCGCGGCGCATGGCGTTCAAGCGCACGGTGACGCTTTCGCGGGTGGACCCAACGATGGAAGCAATTTCCCGGTGAGGAAGTGGAATATCGATTAACACGCCGTTCGATTCCAGCACCCCATAACGGTCTGAGAAGTCGGCCAGCAAACGATCAACGCGCGCTGGAATCGCGTTAAGCGCAAAATCAGCAAGCCGTCGTTCCGCGTGCTCGAGACGTTGGCCAATCAAGCGGAAGGTGTAATCGTGCAATCCCTGGTCTTCGGCCATTGCTATCTTGAAATGATCAACGGGTATTTTCAGCAACGAGCAACTCTCGTAAGCAATCGCTGAGTTTTCACGGCGACCGGCACTTGAGTAAAGCGCCGACTCGCCAAAGAGTGACCCGTCCGAGAGAATATCGATGATGGCTTCGCGTTCGGTATGCGGCTCGATACGGCAGAGCTTGATACGGCCCTTGACGATCGCAAAAAGCGCGTCCGCCTCTTCAGCAGCGCGATAGATAAACCGGCGCCGCCGAATTTCCACGACGCGCGAGTGTTCGGCAAGTTTGGTAATTACAGGATCCGCCATAGCTGGGCCGAATTCCAAGTGGCGAATAATGGCCAATCGATCTGAAATCGGCAGCTCGCGAGGGCTTCTGGGAAGTTTCGCCTTATCGTCTTTGTCACTCATGGTAATTTGACTGAAACCAAGATTTTAGTTGGGGCGGCGGTAATAGCGTTGCTTGGATTGAACGCTTTCTGGTTATAGTAAGGAAACCCTGCTGGTGCGCCCGAGGCTAGAAATTCTTCAGCTATTGTACGGCTTTCAAATTAGGCGAGTTGCTTTCATGCGGACAACTACTGAATAACCGCACTCTAACATGAAGCCCCGAAGGGCGCAAGATTATTAGGACACTGGGCCAAGGCACTTGATCCTTTGAAACCAGAGCCCTGGCGCACTCGTACAGTTACCAGAAGCGCGGCCGGGCACTGAAAGTCGAGAATGCAAAAAATGGCTGATTACAAAGACAAAATTGACGAATGGCAAAAAACTGTCCGGCGCAAAGCCCGTGAGCTCGACGAGAAATATGCTATTTCCGACTTCGTGGACGAAGGCACCAAAGCCGCCGGCGATGCGGCAAAACGGGGCGCGGAAAGCTTGAGTTCAGGAGCGGATAAGGTACGTGCCGAGGCGGAACGTTTCGCCGACGAGGGGAACCTTAGCGAGACAGCACGCCGGGCCGCAGATGATGCCATGCGCGGCGCCCGCAAAGCAGGTGAAGTAATTCGCGACGCGGCCGGCGATGCCGGGAAAAAAGCCGGCGATGCGTTGGGCGACGCGAAGAACTATTACGATCGCGCGGCGAAAGTTTACGATACCGGCGCGAAGCTAACGCGCGCCTCGGCAGCGGCGACCGTGGGTGTCGCGAAGGCGCGTGATTGGATCAAAGAAAACCCCGGCAAGGCTGCCGCTGTTTCATTCTCGCTTGTGCTCGGCATTCGTATGGGTGCAGCGCTGCCCGGGCTGGACGCAGTGCTGCTCGGAGCGCATCCGCATTGGCTGACGCATTCTGCGTTGCCGATCTTCGGGATGCGGAAACTGAGCGAGACTTTTGATGAGTATTTGAAGAAGAAGGAAGACTTGATAGCGCAGGGACAACTTACCGAGGCCGAGCGCAATCGCGTTGAGTTTGAGCGCAACATCACCAAATATGTGGGTGCGCCGTTGTTGGGTGCCTTTAGTTGTGCCGCGGGCGCGGTAATGTTTGCGCAGATTGTTTCGCCGGGCGGCTTGGCTGGCGCGCCGGTCAGTTGGTTGGTGGGCGGGAATCCATTTCTCGGCGGCGTTTGGTTATTCGCAAACGGCGTGATCTGTTTCCACGAAGGCTACAAGTTTTTCATGATCGCCCTTGCCGATCAGGATGAAGTGAATCGTATGGTGCGTGAGATTAAGGGCCTGCTGCCCGCAACGGCAACCGCTTAAGCCGTCAATGGATTATTAGGTAAGCGTAATCGGAAAAGGAACGAACGAGAGCGCGAAAACAATCAAGGTGATGACTGCTACCGCAATACGTGCTGAACCCAACGGTTCCATCTGCTGCGGCGCGGGATGGCGCACTCGCAACATTACGGCCAGCAGTACGGTGTAAAGAAAGCCGCTGGGGCTGTGATGCCAGACGAACCCCAAAATTGCCATTGACGCAACCGCGACAAATGCAGCCCAGCCGATGAGTTTGTGAGCGCGTTGGCCGAAAAGCGAAAACGTTCCGTGCCCGCCATCGAGTTGGCCCACCGGCATCAAATTCAAACTCGTCACCAACAACCCAATCCACGCGGCCATGTAAAATGGATTTGGGATCGCATTCGCTAGATTTGCGCCGGTCGCTTTCGCAAGAATCCGAAAGAGAAGTGGATCATTAAAAACAATTGCGGAACCGGCAACCGCCGGAGGCGCCGGTTGCAACATGAAGATTCCGGCCACCGCGACCGGAAGCAGCATTAAGAATCCCGCGAGCGGGCCGGCTAATCCGATGTCGAACAACGCGCGCCGGGAGGGAATCGGCGACTTCATTTTTATGAACGCGCCGAATGTTCCGGCCAGGAACAACGGCGGCGCAGGAATAAAGAAGGGCAGAGTCGCATCTACGCCGTAATAGCGACAAGCAAGATAGTGTCCCATCTCGTGCGCTGTGAGTATTGCGAGTAACGTGATCGAAAAACTAACCCCGGCCGCCAAAATGTGCGGATGAAAAAGTGCAAAGGCAAGTAGCGAACTAACGGTACGCAGGTAATATTCCGGAATGTACAGGACATAACTTAGCGCACCGGAAAGCGCCGGCTCAGGAACATCCAGTTCCGGCGCAGCGATTACAATTCCGGCGAATGTTGTCGTTAAAAAAGTGATCAGGAACAGAGCGGAGTGGCGAATCCATTCGCGAGTTGTAGGCCGTTGTGCGCGCGGCCGCGATATGAATTGCGGTTGCGGAAAAAAGGGTGGAGCTGTTTGTACCGATTCTGACATTGGTTCTAAAGAAAACGGTTAGTTTGCACGTCCCGGAATATTTAAGGCTAGAGTCACGACCGGCGCCGCAATCTCTAGCCTAAGAAGAAATCTGAAAAAGTTCCAACTCTATTAGAAATCCAAAATTTCCGAATCTGCATCCACTGCAAGCTCGCCATCATCGCTTACCTGCAAATCTTTTCCCGGTTTGAAACGAATTGTTTTGCCTGAAGGAATCGCAACTTCTTCACCGGTCCGGGGATTACGGCCGACGCCGCGCTTTCGCGGTTTGACAACGAAGACACCAAATCCGCGCAGCTCGATTCGCTCGCCGCGAGTAAGTGCTTCCTTCATGGAATGAAAGAGCGCATCCACCGCTTGCTCCGCTTTCATCTTGGGAACGCCGGTCTTTTCCGCCACGCGGTTGATGATGTCCAGTTTGATCACGGCCTTAAGCCTCCGTTCGCATCTCAATGGGAGAATTCTCGAGTCGAACTTGCAGGCAGCGATGATAGAGAGCCGTAGCGAAGACTGTCAACCGTTTGCAGTCAATGGCGGTATCTTGGTTTGAAATCTTCTTTGTGCATCCTTTGTGTCCTCTGTGCCTCCGTGGTGAATTGTTATCAGCGGATTGCTCACCACAGAGGCACAGACGACACAAAGGATGCACGAAGAAACTGAAATTAAGACACCACCCGGTCAGTGGACTTTTGACGACGACGCTTTTTGTCGCATAAGCATGAATAGAATGGCAAAGCATCGGCAATCGCTTGCGCGGTGTTGTTTGACAAGCAAACTACCGAAAGCTAACCTCAAGCGGGTTGCAATGAATGCGTTAAGTCGGAGGAAAAGCCGCAAAGGCAGCGTCAATGTTAGGAATTAGAACTCGCCGTCCGCCGCCCTTTGGTGGCGTCCACCAGAACGATGATAAAGACATTCAGGTGCATCGACCTGAAGAGGCCTCGCGGCAAAGTCTGTGGGCCGAAGGCCGTTTGCTGCTGCGGGATCTGATATTCGCATTGATGATTGCAGCGCTGGTAGTCGTTTTTATCGTTCAGCCCGTCAAAGTAGAAGGCACGTCGATGCTGCCGCGATTGCACGACGGCGAACGCATTTTTGTTAACAAGCTGATCTATTACGATGAGTATCGCTGGGCGCCGAAAGTCGAGCGCGGTGACATCGTAGTTTTTTGGTATCCCGACGATCCCTCCAAGAGCTACATCAAGCGAGTCGTCGGTCTGCCCGGCGACACTGTGGAAATGCGCGAGGGAGTAGTGCGCATCAACGGCAGCGATCTTGACGAATCGTATCTTGACCATAAATACAATCTGTCTCCAAAAAGCCAGGCGCCTGTTTACGTTCGACCCAATTATTATTTTGTGATGGGCGACAATCGCGACAATTCTTACGATTCGCGCAGTTGGGGGCTAGTGCCGAAGAAATACATTTACGGCAAAGCATTGTTTCGCTATTGGCCGATATCCGCGATCAGCGTCATTCATCACGAGGATATCTCGTCGCCGCCTCCCACGGCGTATCAGCCATCTATTGAACCGACAAACGCCGAGCGCTAACCGCGATGCTGGAACTGAGAAATTGAAGTGAGTGCACTTGACTGGTTACGGCTGGCCCTGATGATTTTCTACGCACCTCTTCGCGGACTGCGTGAAGTTCGCGATCGAGCGCCACTCGCCGCCGTCGGGTTACTGGCCTTCCTCAGTCAATTGGCTTACCACACAGTGACGCAGTTGCTGTCAGGTAACCGGAGCTTTCTCTTCGGTGGACCAGGCGCAGTGCTGCGTCTTCTTTTTCAGGCGACGCTTTCGCTTTTATTGATCGGCGGGATACTCGTTCCCTTGATAGCGTTTGTGGCAAATGTTTTTGAACGCCGCGGGCGATTTGGGCTGCTGCTGCAACAGGAATTCGCGTCGCTGGCCTCGACATTTCTTTATGCCCTGGCGCTCGCCAATTTGATCGCGATACCGATCTCGCTTTTCTTCCACTTCAGCGGTATCCAGGCCTCTTATGTCGCGCAGTCTTTTCAGTCGGCAGCGCAAGTTGGAAATCTGTTTCGCTTGCCGGATGACTTGCGCGCTGAATTGCAGTTGGCGCTGCGCGATCCGCAAGCTGTCGCCGCCGGTCTGTTTCGCACGGTAAAACTGACCCTCTTCTTTGTTGCGGCTGTTTGTGCCGTGCGCGAAGTTTTCCGTATTACCGTGCTGCGGGCGATTGCGATTTCCGTAATCGCGATGGTCCTGGTCGTATTCATCTCGCCCTTGTGGGTTTTGCTGTTGAGCCCAATTTTGGCATCGCCGTTCCTGCTGATAATTCTCTTCCTGCTAATCCGCGGCTACGTAAGCAATGTAACGCGCTCGCAACGCGCGCGCGAATCGTTCAAACAAAATCTTGAGGCGGCGACCCTAAATCCGGCTGACGCTTCGGCGCATTACAACCTCGGTCTGATTCACCAGCAGCGTGGCGAGCTGGAAGCGGCGCGCGAACGATTCGAGCGCTCCATTCAGATTGACGACGAAGAGATCGACGCGCATTACCAACTTGGTCGCATCGCGCGTGCCCAGAAACGATTTGCCGATGCCATCAAAAACTTCGAACAGATAGTGGCGCGCGACCAGTCGCACAGTCAGCACGAAATTTGGCGCGAGGTCGGCGCGACCTATATTGCCGCCGAACAATTTGAAGACGCGCGCTATGCGCTCGAACAATTTCTCGAGCACCGCCCGTCCGATCCGGAAGGGCTCTATTTAATGGGCCGCGCGCATGCCGGCCTTGGTCATCGTCGTGAAGCCGCGAGTTCAATGCAGGCCTGCATCGACGCGGTGAAGACTGCACCGGCTTATAAGTATCGCGCGGACAAGCGCTGGCTGAACGAAGCGCAACAGTTCCTCAAGGGTAACAGGCAGGAAGCAGTAGGCAGTAGGCAGTAGGCAGAAGGCAGCAAGAAAGTCCAAAGCCCAAAGCCCAAAGCCCAAAGTCCAAGGTCCAAAGTCAAAACGCAAACCAGAAGCCGATGTCCATGACAAGATGCTCGCCAGCTAAACAGACTTTGGACTTTGGACCTTGGACTTTGGACAACTAGAGGTTCGAATGTCGAAAAAACATCAACCTGCATTATTAGCGCTCGAAGATGGCGTCACCTTTCGCGGCCGCTCGTGGGCGGCTGAGGGCGAGAGCGCCGGCGAGATGGTCTTTAACACTTCAATGACTGGTTATCAGGAAGTTTTGACCGATCCGTCGTACGCCGGCCAGATCGTATGCATGACTTATCCGCTGATCGGCAACTACGGCGTGAACAGCGAAGACGAAGAATCTGCGCGCCCGTGGGTCGAAGGCTTTGTAGTGCGCGAAGCAGCCCGCATGGCTTCGAGTTGGCGCGCGCGCGAAACACTGGATGCCTATTTGAAACGCTGGAAGATTGTCGCGATCGAAGGCATCGACACGCGCGCGCTCGTCAGGCACATTCGCGACAAAGGGGCGATGCGCGCCTGTCTTTCGACTACGGATCTCAACGCAGAAAGTCTGGTAGAAAAAGCGCGGCAATCGCCGTCGATGGAGAATCGGGAATTGGCAAGCGTGGTTACGACGGAAAAGCCTTATGAGGTTAAAGCGGAAGGTGACGAATTATTTCACGTCGTCTGTTATGACTTTGGGGTGAAGCGGAATTCATTGCGCGAGTTGGCGGCTCGCGGTTGTCGCGTAACCGTCATGCCCGCCGCGACATCCTCGGCTGAAGTGCTGGCGCTCAAGCCGGACGGAATATTTCTTTCGAATGGACCAGGCGATCCGGCGTCGATGGATCGAGAAGTGGAACAGATTCGAAATTTGGTCCGGACTTCGGTGCCGACGTTTGGCATTTGCTTCGGCCACCAATTGCTGGGCCGCGCGTTTGGCGGCAAGACGTTTAAGCTCGCCTTCGGACATCGCGGCGGCAATCAGCCGGTGCAGGACACAACTGACGGCAAGGTGGAAATCACTTCTCACAATCACGGCTTCGCGGTCGAGGCCGATTCGCTGCCTGCGGATGTTGAAGTCACTCACATCAATCTCAACGATCGCTGCGTTGAAGGCATGCGCCACAAGACGCTGCCAATAATCTCGGTGCAGTATCATCCTGAAGCCGCACCCGGACCACACGACGCCGCCCATCACTTTCAACGGTTTATCGATCTGATGGAAAGTCAACCTGCTCGTACTTGAAAGAGTTCTTGCAGACTGAAAGGGTTTGAGTGCTCTCCCGTTTCTTGTTACGTCATTTGTGAAGTGGTATAAGAAATCATGTCTATGAACCCCAAGACAGTGGAAGGAATTTACCGCGACGGCAAGGTTGAATTGCTCGAGAGCCCCGAGAATGTGGCCGAAGCGCGAGTAATCGTCACCTTTTTGGATGAAGGAACCGTCAACCTTTCAGACCGGGGAATTGACGAAGCAGAGGCAGCTAATTTGCGAGCACGACTAATGCCTTTCGTTGAAGACTGGGAATCTCCTGAAATGGAAGCTTACGATGCGCTATGAACGCGGCGACGTAGTGCTTTTGCTTTTTCCCGATTCCAACCTTCGCACCGCAAAGCGCCGACCGGCCCTCATAGTTCAAGCAGACAACCTCAATACAGGCCTCAATCAAACCATCGTTGCCATGATTTCGAGCAACATGGCGCGGGCAAATCATCCTAGCCGAATAGAACTTTTCTTTGATACTACAGAGGGTCGAGAGGCAGGCATTCTGATGGACTCAGTAGTTATGGCCGACAATCTTGCCACCGTTCGGGAAATGGAAATTGATCGTCGTTTGGGAATTCTTAGCGATATGAAAGAAGTTGAAACATCTCTCCGCCACACGCTGGCGCTTTCCTAAGTTCTGATCATTCTTCAACCGGCATTTTCAGTTCACCGGTCGTTAGGTCTGGACGAGTGCGCGCCATCTCTTCCGGCGTCGTATCAGGATGTGGATGTTCCCGAATAGCGCCTGCGGTCACGGGCGGCGAGGCTGTTGCGGCTGTGGCCGGCGCCGCTTCGAGCAGATCCGCTAACCCTTCACTGCCGCGATGTTCCAGCCAGTGCCGGTAACTTACAGTGAGAATCGCTACCACTGGAATGGCGAGAAAAATTCCGGCAATGCCCGCGAGGTCCGCTCCGGAAAGTATCGCTATAATTACCGCCAATGGATGCAGGTGAATGCCCTGGCCAATCAAGCGCGGATAGACCACATAATCCTGAACAATGCGTAGCACCGCCAGAAACATCAGCACCAGGAAAGCCAGGAACAGACCACCGTGAATCAAGGCTGCCAGCGCCGCGATTATTGCTACCAGCAACGGACCAACGAGCGGAATGAATTCACAGATACCGGCGATAACGCCCAACACGAGCGGGCTCGGCAAACCGAACAAGGTGAAGCCAAGCGCGCAAATGACGCCAATAAAAATGCAGGCAGTGAGTTGCGCGCGGATGTAGGCGGCCAAAGTACTGTTGATGTCCTGAAAAAATTCGTCACCGCGCCAGCGCCAACGTCCCTTCGGCAGCATCTGCAACGCGGACCGGCGAAATGTTTCCACGTCTTTCAAAAAGAAGAAACTCAAAATCGGAATTAGGACGAGCCAGGGAATATAGATTACCCAGCCGGCCACACTTGTCAGCACCGCACTCACCGTCAAACTAACTTTTTCGATCACGCTCGGAATCGCGCCATTGATTGCGTCAAGCAGGGGTCCGGGCATCCGATGCGAGCGAAAGTACTCGACAAAGCCCTGCGTTCTGGTGCCAACGGCGGTCCAGTAAGCGCGCGCCTGTTCGGTAAACTCGGGGAACTGATTTCCCAGGCGCGGCGCCAGCAGATAAATGCCAACGACAATGACCGCCACAATGATGATGTAGGAAAGCGCGATCGCCAGCGGCCGCGGCATGGTGCGTTCGCGCCCGGCGATGCGTACCGGACGGCGCAGAAACTCGACTAATGGTGATACGAAATAGGCAAAGAAGATGGACAGGACCAGAAGCAGAATAACGCCGGTCAGTTTTACGATTATCCAGAGCAGCAACGCCACGATTAAAATAATAAAGATGACGCGCAACACAACTCGCGTCTGCGGCCAGGACGCGTCCGCAGCAACTTTCGCGACCACTCCGGCAATCTCTTTATTGTCTTGTTCGTGCACTCTTTGAATTGGTTAGCTGTAGAGCCTGGCGATGATACTGCCCACGGCGCGTTGATCGTTCGGTGTCGCGCTGCGAAATTCCACGCCAAACGTGTCCGGCGTGGCGTGATGGACCACCTCGCCGCGCAATGAAAGCGCCTCTTCCTGATCGATGAGCAATAGTCCCAATTGATCGCCTACCCGCACGTTCGGACAAGCGGGCAGATTACAAACGCGCAGGCCGCCCAGGCTGATGTCTGACGGTTCACCCAGTCCAATCGATTCATGCAAACTTTCATCTTCGATTGCCAACGTCAGCCGCGCGTTGACGTAATAGCGCGGATACTTACGTCGTTCATGGTCAGGTAAAACAGCGCCGGGTGTGTTCATCGGGAAACTCCCTTCAGTTGGCGAAGTCGTCGTCCTCTTCGTCGTCGTCTTCATCTTCAACTGGAACTGGCGGGGCAGAAATCCGTGGCGCGGCCGGTTCCCAAATGAGTCCCTTCCATTCGTTCGTCTCGCCGAGCACTTGCAATGCCGCCAGCGGATGCCCGGGGTTGCGTTCGATGCGCAACACTTCAGCAATTACCTGTAACTTCTGGCCGTCTTCGCCTGCCACTTCCAGGCGCACCGTGCTGCCCACATTCGGTAGCTGACGCGGCAGATGGACCAACGTGCCTTCGGGGCCGACGTTCTCGGTAGTTCCCTGGACGACGACATGCGATCCGTCCGCGTCGTCCCACTCCGCGCGCACTTCGAATGATACTAGATAACGTGGTCCCGAACGAGTTTCTGTTTCGATATGACGAGACATTATTTGCTACTCCTTGGTCACGAAAGCGGTAGAACGTTTGGAAGTCAGAAGTCAGAAGTCAGCACAGAGAACTAAGTACAACTGTCGAAAAACTATTCTTCACCAGTCCTTAGTTTCTCGAGCACAGAAAAATCCTCAAGCGTGGTGACGTCCCCGGCAACCAAGCCGCTGGTTGCAATCTCGCGCAGCAAGCGGCGCATGATTTTTCCGGATCGTGTTTTCGGTAGCGCGTCTGTAAACCGCAGGTCGTCCGGTCGTGCCAGCGCGCCAATCTCTTTGACGACGTGCGCGCGCAATTCTGCGTTCAGTTGATCCGAGGCCGTATGTGAACCTTCCAAGGTGACAAAAGCGACGATGGCCGAGCCCTTCAATTCGTCAGGGCGGGCAACTACTGCAGCTTCCGCGACTGCTGCGTGCGAAACCAAAGCGCTTTCCACTTCGGCAGTTCCCAACCGATGGCCGCTGACATTGATCACATCGTCGATGCGTCCCATGATCCAAAAGTAGCCGTCTTCATCGCGCCGGGCGCCATCGCCGGCAAAGTAGATGTTTTCAATCTGCGACCAGTACTGCTCGCGATAACGCTCGTCGTCGCCCCAGATAGTCCGCAGCATCGAGGGCCAGGGGCGTTTGATCACCAGATAGCCGCCCTCGTTTGGACCTACCTCTTGCCCCTCGCGCGTCATCACCGCCACATCGATTCCAGGAAAAGATTTAGTTGCGGACCCGGGCTTTGTAGGCGTCGCGCCAGGCAAGGGCGTGATCATGATCGCGCCTGTTTCTGTTTGCCACCAGGTGTCGACGATCGGACAAGCACCTTTCCCGATGATCTGGTGATACCACATCCACGCTTCCGGATTTATGGGCTCGCCCACCGTGCCCAACAGGCGCAGGCTCGACAGATCATGTTTCAGCGGCCATTGCTCGCCCCATTTTATGAAGGCGCGAATTGCAGTCGGAGCTGTATAGAGAATGTTGACGCGGTGACGTTCGACGATATCCCAAAAGCGATCGGGCTGGGGATGATTTGGCGCGCCTTCATACATCAGCACAGTGGCGCCGTTTGACAGTGGCCCATAGACCACATAACTGTGACCGGTCACCCAACCAATATCGGCAGTGCACCAGTAGACGTCTTCGTCCTTGAGATCGAAGACCCACTTGGTCGTCAAATGTGCTTGCAACAAATAACCGGCAGTCGTGTGCAGAATGCCTTTCGGCTTTCCTGTCGTTCCGGAAGTGTAAAGAATGAAAAGCGGATGCTCGCTGTCCAACTCGGCAGCCGGGCAAGCCAAGTTTGCGTTGCCCATTTGGTCATGCCACCAATGATCGCGGCCAGGCTGCATGTTGATATGCTCGCCAGTGCGACGGACCACAATGCAGCTCTTGACGGAAGGAGTTTGTTTCAGCGCCTCATCAACCGCGGGTTTCAGTTTCACTTCCTTTCCGCGTCGCCAGCCCCCGTCTGCGGTTACTACTAGTTTGCAACTCGCGTCATTGATGCGGTCGATCAAGGCTGCGCTTGAAAAGCCACCGAAGATAACCGAATGCGTGGCGCCGATGCGCGCGCAGGCCAGCATCGAAATTGCCAACTCGGGAATCAAGGGCATGTAAAGCGCGACCCGATCGCCCTGCTCAACTCCGGCGCCTTTCAAAACGTTTGCGAATTTGCAGACTTCGGTATGAAGCTGCTGGTAGGTCAAAGTCCGCGTGTCGCCCGGCTCGCCTTCCCAGATCAACGCCGCTTTGTTTCGTCGCCACGTTTGCAGATGACGATCGAGGCAGTTGTAGGAAACATTGATGCGCCCGCCGCCGAACCATTCGGCATGTGGCGGCTGCCATTTCAGTACTGTGTCCCACTTCTTGAACCAATGCAGCTCTTCCGCCATGCGCGCCCAGAAGACTTCCGGATCAGCATCAGCTTGTGCGCGCAACTTTTCCAGCTCCGCCATCGATGTGACGTATGCTTTTTCTGAGAAGTCCGGCGGCGGTGGAAAGACGCGATCTTCGTGCTGCAAAGATTCGATGTTCTTCGTGAGAGATGCCATTCTTGTCGTCCTGCAAGATTTGGTGCAACGTGTGTGAGCCTTGTGTACCATAGAATAGCTTGACGCGCCACTTGCTTATCCTCAGTATTAAATAACTTTGACATCCCTACTCGAAACAATCCGTTATTGGGCACCGACGCTGTCGGCGGCCACAACAATCTTCGTGGCTGTTTGGGCACTTTTCGTTTATCGGAAAAATTCCAAACTGGAACGTGCGCGATGGGCTTCTGAACTCTACAAAAGTTTTTATGCCGAAAGTACGCTAAAGCTGATTCGCGAAGCTGGATTGCTCTGCTGATTCAGATGAAGTAAAACAGCTTGTAGATGAACAGTCCCCGGATTTTACCGACTATCTAAATTTCTTTGAATACATAGTTTTTCTAAAGAATCAGAAACAATTGAAAGACTCGGAAGTAAAACATCTATTTGGTTATTATCTAGACTGTTTGGAACGTCACACGGCCGTGAGGAACTACATTCTTGATCGTAACAATGGTTATGAAGGGCTCGCGGAACTGATTGGGAAGCGAAAATGATTAAATATCTTTTTCTTTACGGAACATTAATTGAGCCCGAACCCCCTGAGGAGATAACGCCTCTTGTAAAACGCTTGCCTCGCATAGGCACAGCTTCTATTCCCGGTAGGCTATATGATTTGGGTGATTATCCCGGCGCGGTGGTGGACGCCTCAGCAAATACCTCGATCCACGGAGAGTTAGTGGAATTGCCCGAGGATGAAACTGTTCTCGATTCGCTGGATAAATACGAAGAGTTTGATCCTGACAACCCCAAACAAAGCTTGTTTGTGCGGAGAAAAGTGAACGCCCGATTAGTTAATGGAGAAAATGTTGACGCATGGATGTACGTCTATAACAAACAACCCGGTGATGCTCCGATAATCCCGGGAGGGACCTATTCAAAATCGAGAGTGGCTTAACTACCCGGTTTGACCCTTCAGTGTTTCTCTATTCAAGCTTAATGAACCTCCACGTCGGCACCAGCGGTTACAGCTACAAAGAATGGAAGGGAAGTTTCTATCCCGAAAAGATTCCGGCGAAAGAGATGCTGCGGTTTTATTCCGAGCGTTTAAGCACCGTCGAAATAAATGCCACTTTCTATCGTCTGCCGCAAAAAAGCACGCTGGAAAACTGGAAAGAACAGGTGCCGAAAAGTTTTCGCTTCTCGCTGAAGGCGCCGCAACGCATCACCCATTTCAAACGACTGAATGAAGTTGGCGAAGATACAAAATATTTCCTGGAGATTGCTGCCACGCTCGAAGATCAACTTGGGGTAGTTCTTTTCCAACTCCCGCCAAATATGAAAAAAGATTTGCCGCGGCTGGAGACTTTTTTAAGCGAGTTACCCAGTGAGCCGCGTGCGGCTTTTGAGTTTCGTCATCCCACCTGGTTCGACGACGACGTGCTGGCCGTCTTACACGCGAGGAATTGCGCGCTTTGCATTTCCGATACCGACGACATGCCGGTGACGCATATCGACAAGACAGCGGATTGGGGTTACCTGCGGCTGCGGCGCGTGCTGTATTCAGAAGAACATTTGAAGGATTGGTTGGCGCGCGTTCGGGAGCAGAATTGGAACGAGACGTTTGTGTTTTTCAAACATGAGGATGAAGGAACGGGTCCGCGTTTGGCTGCGCAGTTTTTGCAACTTGCCCGCGACTGAATGAAATCCGTTAGAACGAGAAGCAAAACATTTCGCGGGATTGGTTATTTATTCGAATAAGCACGACTCAATTTGGGATGGTTCAGCAAATGGTTGTACGTTCGATGAATTCCAATGGTTATCTAAAAGTGGGCCTGGCCCGGCTGCCGGCGCTGATCATTATCGCGACGATGGTTGTTGGCGTATGCGCGCAGGAGCAAACCTCATCTAACGAAGCTGAGCGTTTGCTGAGCGTCGCCAGGGCAGCTCAGGAACAGGGCCAGTACGACGATGCAATCCGCGCCTATCGCCAAGTCGTGGCCTTAAGCAAGGAGTCGCCAAAGAATGCCGCTCAAGCCTACTTCAACGCCGGCGTTCTTTATCTGCGATTCAAAAAGTATGAAGATGCAGTGAATGCCTTTCGGCAGTCCATCCTGCTCGATCCAAATTCCGCTGAAGCTAATAACAATCTGGGTGAGGCGCTGGGAACTTTGAAACAGTATGCTGCGGCAGTTGCAGCTTTTCAGCGGGCGGTTGAGCTCGACAGCAACTTACTCATTGCGCAATTCAACATGGGCCTTACTTATAATCGGATGGGCCAATCGCAATACGCCGAGTTTGTTTACAAGATTTTGATTCGCGATCATCCGGACTACGCACTTGGTTACGATGGTATGGCCGTGACGCTGGCAAAGTCGGGCCGAGCGCGCGACGCGATTCCGCTTCACGAAAAGGCCATCAGTCTGGGCCCTGACAGTCCCTTTTTCTACTACAACCTCGGTGTCAGTTATTTAATTTTGGGCAACACTGAGAAGGCGCTGGAGCAGAAAGAAAAACTGCTCCAGCTTGATCCACTTGCAGCGAACCGCCTGGCGATTCTCATCGCGAAAAATCGGAAGTAAAGTTGGCGCTGAATCCGGAAAATAATTAGAAGTTTCCCTGGCAGTCCGGATGGCCGCAATCGCAATCAAGTTCAAGGGTTTTGCCGGCGCCTTCGCATGAGGCGCTGCAATACTTGCCACCTTGCTGGGGTGGGCAGGTGCACACGGGGTTCTTACATTGTTTCTCTTTTTCGTCCGCCATAATTCCTCCTTAAGATCCGTTTGTTATTTGAGGCTACAGATTAGCACACGCCAGACTCAATTCCGTGCGCTGTGACCACCGGTCGTGCCGATCTGTGATTTCTGTTGGTGAGGGCAGTGGGCTTTCTTAAGATTCCACTTCGCGATGGTAATCCTGGAGTCCGGCTATTCCCCAGCTGGGTTGAGAGGAGACTTTCACTTGCTAAGCGAACGTTTCCAAGCCGGGGCAACAAAAAAAACCGCCGCGCAAGAAAGCACGGCGGTGTTTGCTAAGTGTTGGCGAATGGGTGCGTGAGGTTGGTTGCTTACCAGCATCCAGCGTAGCTGATATCAACCAGCTCCCACGTTTCTCCCCCGTCCCAGGACTCAAAATAGCACCAGTAATATGGAGTGCAGGGCTCATAGTACCCACCTCCCAAATCACCGCCACCGCCTCCGCCTCCTCCATCTGATGGAGGCGTAATGTTTCTGACTCCTCCAGAGGCATAGATGGAGTTGATGACCTGGTTGTCGCACGGCGTCGGGCCAGGTGCGCCCGTTGTCGTGTCGTTAAGACCAATATTCGAATCGTAAAGAGAGCTGGCGGTTCGGTTGCTAACACTGCCATCTGCAGTATGGTTCAAGCCAAAGTTGTGACCGATTTCATGGGACATGGCGTTTGCCAGAGCACTTGGATCTGTGACGTCTGGATTTATCGCAATTTGGGAGTATTTGAGTGCTCCGTTAGCATCCCATTGTTGCCATTCCACTTGCCCTCTATAACTTGCACCCGTAGAGGGAACAGCATCAGATATAAGCATGCTGTGCGGATCTTGTTGAGTCGTGAATGCTCCATAATTAAACGTAACACCTTGGCCGTTTCCTGCACTCCAATTGTCCAACACCTGCTGGTAAATTGCTCTTCGTTCAGGGGAAACGCTGTTATCAAAAATAACCTGAACCTCAGCGCCTTGAGGCCAAGTAAGCGACGTGTTTCCTCCCACGTTCATCTGCGGACAAGGATCCTGTTGGGCGCAGGCGGGTACTAACGCTGCTTTGGGTGCAAAGTCAGTTAAGCTTAACCCGATAAAGAAGGCGGCCAGGAAAACAATAAAGATCAAGGGACGTGAGGGTATTATTTTCACTGGCTATTCCTCCCTTCGGGCATGAGAACTCGGTTCGGATTTGCTATGGCTGTACGAACAAGCTCTAGAAAGGTGGCCTTTTCCACGCCCTCAAAAGGAGCTTTTCTGGTGATTAGGCCCGTCTCTGGCGAGAAGACGCGTTTTTCACCGTCCAATGAGAAGACCCGGCCTTGATGCAGTTCGTAACCTGTGAGGACCGAGAGATCTTGACCGTCGTTACAGCGCGTCAGGAACAAGACATACTGGCGACCGACACGCGGTAATCGGCCTACCCCGCCTGTCTCGTAACGAATAACTCGTCCATCAGGCAGGCGCATTGCTCCGGCCTCACGGTCTGCATCCACTGTGTTGCCGACAGCGACCGAGGCAAGACCATCATTTTTGAGTACCTCTTCCACACTGAAAGTGAATTCCGTGTACATGCTGGTCTCGCTCGCCGTCAGATACGGTTGGGCCCTGATGACTGTGGCAATGATGACCGCATCGCTTTGAGCGGCCGGCAAGGGTAAGGGGGGTGGCGCTTCACCACCTCGAACTACACCTCCACCAGAGGGCAAGCCAGTTAGGCGTTTAGCTCGCTTATCTTTCTTGTCGTAACGCCGATTTTTGGCATCCCTTTTCGCGCGCTCGCGTGAATCGGTGGGACCTGTGGCTTTGTCAACAACATCAACTGCGGCTGGCTCTACATTCAGAGCTTTCTTTTCCTGGTTCTGTGTCATGGTTCTTTCTAAGTTCGTTACCGATCGAGCTTTGATCACGCGAGCCAAGACCATGCCTGTCATGGCGACGCCGACCAAAACCAGACCTGCTATCGCTTTGCGTTTTGGTTTTCTCATTACTTCCCTCCAGTTTTGGGTTCCTCAAATGCGATCCTCATATGCTCTCGACAGCCCTCAATGAAAAGCAATATTAGCGCTTTCCGGCAGACGCTATCGCAACAGAAGCAGGTGCTTCATCGAATCATTTGTACTACGTCGGTAGTTTTAGTAAGGCTACAGGTTTAGATTAACTCTTTACGGTCCAGATAGTGCGAGAGGGATAGATGTCTGTGAGGTCGGACAGGTTGCTTCAATCTTGTGTTGTTGGTCTAAATCTTGGTTTGATCTTGTTAGTGCATGCGACACAACCCGATGATTGTGTGCGCTAAACAATAAGACAAGATTCGATCCCACAATAGCCGCCGTCATTTTTAATATAGGGTTACTGAGATCCGCTGCGCAATCCCGGCAGCCACGCGCGCGTTGTTTTCGAGCAATGCGATGTTGGCGCTGAGAGTGGCGCCCTTACTGCCTTCGGCCATCCGCGATAACAGAAACGGTGTTAGCTGTCTTCCGGAGATGCCTTGTTCTTCTGATTGCTGCAACGCGGCATCAAGCGTTCGCTTTAACTCATCAGCCGGCACCGCAAATTCTGCGGGCACAGGAACCGTCACCAACAATGCGCGGTCTAACTTTAAATCTTGCTGAGCACGAAAGAGCTGCGCGACTTCGGATGGACCACTGACCGAAACGTCAACCGGCAAACCACTAGCCGGCGAATAAAACGCAGGCATTTCATCGCAGCCATAGCCGACGACGGTAATGCCGTTGGTCTCAAGCCATTCGCGCGTCGCGGGCAGGTCCAGAACAATCTTGGCGCCCGAGCAAACCACAATAATTGGCGTCGTTGCGAGCGCCGGAAGGTCGGCGGAAATATCCGGCAGCGGACCGCGATGTACCCCACCGATACCACCGGTGGCAAAGACCTTTATGCCGGCGCGCTGGGCAATCCAACTGGTAGTTGCCACCGTGGTCGCGCCATTCCATTTTTGTGCAACCGCGATTGGCAGATCGCGAATACTGATTTTCTTAATGTCGTCATTTTCAGCGATGAAGCGAACTTGATCTTCTGATAGACCAACCTGCAGTTTGCCCTCGAGGATAGCAATCGTCGCCGGAACAACGCCTGCTGCGCGAATAATTTCCTCGAGCTTTCGCGCCAGTTCGAGATTCTGCGGTCGCGGCAAACCATGCGCGATGACCGTTGACTCCAGCGCAACGATTGGCTTGTTTGATGAAATCGCCGAGTCAATTTCAGGACTCAAAATAAGGAGGGTGTTATCCATTTTTGGTTAGTCTGACCCAAAGATCAGCGGGGGCATGCCCCCTTCCTCACCGCAAGCCTTTTGAGTTGGTCGTTTTCTTTTCCTGAGGCCATTAAAAAATATGATTTCCGTACAATATGATTTCCGTACAAGTAGCATGATCTCAAGGTCGGGAAGGGGGCATGCCCCCGCTCTTCTTTAGTTGCAAACTAAAAACAGTTCCGGCTCCGGCCTGCTTTTCCCAATTAATCTCAGCATCGATCAAGCTCGCGCGCGCGCGCATGTTCGCCAGGCCACGACCTTCCTTGCGCGTTTCCTGCGCGGGGTCAAACTCGCGACCGTTGTCCATAATCGTCAACTCAAAATCGTTGTTTGCCGTAACGCCGACTTGCATCTTTACATGGGTTGCGCGTGAGTGACGACAAATGTTGTTCAAGGCCTCCTGCACGATTCGATAAATTTGCATCTGCACATTCGGCGCCAGTCGCACCCGCTCTTCAAGCTCATCGTCGCAGACAAATTCATATTCAAACTTTCGATCCGCCGGCGCGTCCTGCACCGCATGTGATAAAGCAAACTCAAGCGCCGCCGCAAAACCAACATTTTGTAGCACCGACGGACTAAGGTCTTCGCAAATGCGGCGCACTTCCTGCGAGATGGATTCTATCTCGCTGCGCAACGTATCGGCGCCTGGAGTTGGCCGCCCATCGGCGATTAACTGATCGCTCATCAACATCAAATGTCGCAAGTCAGCCAGCGTTTGATCGTGAAGGTCACGAGCAATTCGGCGTCGTTCGCGCTCCGCTTCGTTGGCGAGATTCAAACGCGCATCGGCCAGCTCGCGATTCGCGTTGACCAATGCCGCGCTTGTTCTGGCAATGCGGCGGCGCTCCTGGATGGCCCAGAACAAGGCCAACAACGCCAGCGTCAAAAGGATCGCGAGCGCCGTTGAAGTCCAGGGGAACGGCGCCTTCGCAATCGTCAACTCAAACGACAGCGGTTCGGATGAGACAAGGTCGCGGCTGAAAGCGCGCCCGGTCACGCGATATTTGCCGGGTGCCAGACTCTCCATCGCGAATTGCGATTCGTGCGAAACTTTTTGTTTGACCAGTTCGCCTTTTGCATTCGTCAATGTGAACGCATATTGAAACTGTTCTGGAAAGGTGCGGCTGCTGATTGCTGCAACATCAAGCAACAAACCGTTCTGCGGATATTCGAGATAAATGCCCGACTGCAACTCGGCCGGCGAGTGGACCCGTTTGCTGATGACGCGCGCGGCATACACCGTCGGCGCGAACGTATCCGGCGCGAAACGCGCAATTCCGCGGCTGGTGCCGACCAATAACGTTGCGCGTCCATCCGCTCCCGTCAGCGGCAGCACAGCGAATGCATTCTGCGAAGGCAA
The DNA here is from genome assembly GCA_030841085.1 of Pyrinomonadaceae bacterium. Classification (GTDB taxonomy): domain Bacteria; phylum Acidobacteriota; class Blastocatellia; order Pyrinomonadales; family Pyrinomonadaceae; genus PSRF01. The sequence goes on along the minus strand of JAVEDP010000021.1, from coordinate 185,779 downwards.
GCCCTGTTCGGCATCGAGTTGCGAAACAAGCGGCGCATTGAGCTTGTCGTCAAGCGCGATTTTCAGAAGGCCGCTTGCCGTCGTCGCGCACCACACGGCGCTGTCTTTTTCGGTTGGCGCGCGCTGCAGGAAACGCGCTTCATAGCCAGCCGCCGCGGCCACACAATCGTTGCCGGCGCGACAAAGAAAAACGCCGCGACTGGTAGCAAACCAAAGTGTCTGCGCGGCGGTTTCAGTTATCGAGCGCACGGTGCTGTTGTTGAGTTTTGCAAACTCGGGCGCGCTGCTGGCCTGTGTGCCGTCGAAACTCAGTACGCCGTCTTTGCTGGTTCCAAGCAATAGTCTTAGGTCGCCGTCGGCAAAGAGACTGATGATTTCACGACTATTGTTGCTGTCGTTGGGCCAGACGCTCGTCACGCGATTGTCTGCAAAGCGTTCGAGACCGCGGCCATAACTGGCGAGGTAAGTAGTGCCGCGAAAGCGCGCTATCGCGCGAATGCTGCCCGTCGCATCAGCCGCGCCGGAACTTGTTTCGAGGCGCGCGAAAGTTTGCGTTTCTAGTTGCAGGTCGCGGGTAAGTTTTGGGCCGACGAAGAATCCCGCCGCCGAGCCAATTAGCAATCTGCCCGCATCGTCTTCGGCGATGCAGTAAATGATGTTGCGCGAGAGGTCGCTGATTGAATCCCAGCGCGCGGCTTTCGGATCGTAAACAAACAAGCCGCGGTTTGTGCCGGCTAAAACGTGACCGCTCGACGCTTGATACAGCGTGCGCACGAAATTGCTTTCCGCACTGTCGCCGATATTTTCAACTCGCGGCGAGTTGGGATCGTAACGGCTAACGCCGCGATCGGTGCCAAACCAAACGACATCTTCACGGTCGACAAAGATCGAAAAAATGTGATCCGAACGCAGCCCGCCTTCAGTGCCATCAAAAGTGAGGTTCACACTTTTCCTTGAAGCGGGAAAATAGAATACGCCGCGACCATCGGTTCCAACCCACATGTCGTCCGCGCGGCCTGGACGCAATGCCACCACCGTTCCAGTAACCGCGTCGGCGCTGGTGATTTCTGAAAAGCCATCCGCCGCATGCAATGCCTGCTGATCTTTCCGGCTTTTGGTTCCGACCCACAACTGGCCACGCGCGTCGGTGGCTAGCGCCCGCACAAAAAAAGCCGGCCGCCGCGCCTGCATCTCTGTCGCCGAGTTGTTTTCGATCGCCAGCAAACCACGGCTCATTGAACCAGCAAACAACTTTTCGTGCGCAACGGTGAGACTCGTCAACGGCAAGGCGCCGGGCTTATCTCTGTCCGCACTTTCAAGCGGCTTCTCCAGAAGTTGTTTTATTTTCCACCCCAGCGGGGCTGCCCCGCCGGGGACCCCGGCCTGGAATGTCCCGCTGTTCGTGCGACATTCATAGACCATGCCTTGTTCGCTGGCCATTAACAGGCGTCCGGCTTCCGGTTCGATGATCGCGTTGATGGTCTGGCCCTGAACCTCTTTCACTGCATCGACTCTGCCGTTCAAGATGCGCGCCGCGCCGCTGTCAGTTCCCACCCAAAGCGCGCCGCTCGCATCCGTCAGGAGCGATAGCACTCGCCCTTGCGGCATTTGCGGGTCGGTGATCGTTTGCATGCGGCGGCCATCGAACCTGGCGAGACCCGCTTCGGTTCCGAACCACATCATGCCGTCCAGGCCTTGCGCGATCGCGCGCACTCGATCCGATGGCAAGCCGTGAAACAGCGTTACCGCGCCCCATTGATGCAGACCGGTTAGTGGTGTCGGTGAAGGCGAGGGCAGCGGCGATGGAGAAGGTGACGGAGATGGCGACGGCTGACCAGCGGGTTCTGGTACTTCGTTTTGAGAGAAGGCAGAAGGCAGCAGGCAAAAGGCAGAGAGCAGCAAGATAAGGAACAATGAGCGTTGAGAAACCATTAACGTTTTCGCGTTTTCGCCTCTTCGCGCTTTTGCTCTTCAGTAAATTTCTTTTGATCGCGGTCGATCCAGGCTTCCAATTCTTGCGCGGCTTTTTCCAGTTCATCGTTATTCAGCAGGCCGCGTCGCAAAGCTTCAAAGAAAGCACGCGTGCGTACGTTGTAGGCAAGCTTTTCGTAAGCTTCGTGTTCAGTGCCTTCGGCAAGCGACATGAAAAGTTTTTCATAGAGAGTGGCCAGGCGGCTTTCGACGCCGCGCAGGCTGAGCGCGCACTTGCGCGCGATGGCCCAGTTAGAAAGACCGAGCGCCAGGTAGTAAAGCGCTTCGGATTCAAACTCCGTAAGCAGCGGCCGCTTGAAAGAATCTTTAAACGCCGGATCGATCATGTCCGCGCCGTCTTCGAGCACCGCTGCAACGAAGCGCAGGAAACGCGACTCAGGATTGTTCTTATGAATGAAGCCGTAAGCGGGAGGCGGATCGACTGACTTCACAATCTTGCGAATTTCGTTGATGTAGATCTCGTGTGGAAACTGCGTCCAGAAAATTATGCGCGCCGTGGGAAAGTCGCGCCAGATCGCGCGCGCGGCCTTCACGCCGGAAAGTTTCGGCATTTGAATGTCGAGTATGCAGAGTTCCGGTTTGCCTTCGAGTGCGAATTTAACCGTCTCTTCACCGTCCGCAGCCTCGACAACGGGTGCGTGTGTCGGAAATTCTTTTTCGAGAATTTCTTTCAGGTAATGGCGCTGGGCCACGTTGTCTTCGGCGATTAGGATGGACATCGCGTTGGATCATAACGTGAAACCTTGTTGACGTGAATGTGGCATGCCACATCTACCTCCGCGGCTTCGCCGCCCTCCGTGCGGAAAGGCTGTGCCTTTCCGTGGCTTTCCAATTGTTTTGAGGCTATGCCTCCGACCGAGGCGTAGCCTCTTGAATAAAAGCAACGTACGGAAAGGCAGAGCCTTTCCGCACGGAAGGCGGCGAAGCCGCTGGCGAGGCATAGTGCTTGTCCCTCAAGGTGGCTCGCCACAGTTGCATTGAGTAGTAGAGCCTATTAGGACCAAGTGGTTGCTCCCGACTACGACGGTAATCTTCATCTGGGCAGATGCTGAGACTCATTATATCTTTGCCTCGTTCAAGCACGTTCCACCTGAGGAGTCGTTATGCCAAGAAAACTTATGGCCCTGGCTTCATTGGCGCTTACACTTTCAAGCGTCGGTTGGAGCAATTCCGCGCGCGCCCCGGCGCAAACTCGCACAAACGATAAATTCATCGTTGGAATCTTTAGACCCGATGGCGTTATCGTTCCCTTCGCTCAATATGCCAATCGAAAATGGACCAATCCCTGGCATCGTCAACAACCGGATCAGCAACCCGATGAGCCAGACACAATCGCCGATCTCTCGCACCCCTGGTATGAATCCGCCGTAAGGCCTCTCGGTGAATGGCATCTCTTAACGACAGCGGAGGGTCTACAAACTGTAAAAATTTCCAAAAGCATTCAGGTGTGCTCGCATTGCCAGCAGGTCTGGGGCTTGCTCAGCGATTATCCAAATCCGCAGCAATCTGAGAAAAACGAATGCCCACGCAATCTCGGAATCGCCTTCAACGACAAAAAAGAAGCACGCGCGATGACGCAGCCCACCAGTGCCTCTGCTGACTGGAAGCAACTGGTGAAGTTTATCGGACCAGAATTCGAGCGGGCCGAGAAGGCCGGGCTTAAAGGACCCGCAGCTCGGCACTACTTGTTGCAAACACCTCCGCCGAAAAGGAGAGCGAAAATACCTCTCTCGATCTTGAATCTCTATCGAACTCGACTGGCGGGTAAAGATCGATCGATTTTGTACTTTGAGGTCAGCAAGGAATATCCAAGGCCCTCTGAAGCGAACGATGCCGGCTGCGACAATATCTCGCTGCTCGGCGCCTGGGTCCTACGAGACGGCAAGAAAAATCTGACTTTGCTGGCATCACAATTCTCGCCGACGGACTGTGACATGAAGGAAGGTGGTCTCACTCGGCCTTTTGGGATTCTGCAACTGGACGGTAAGACGTTCGCCATCGCCGAGGAAGACAGCTATGAGGATGAGAGTTATGTCATTCTAGAAATCCGCAAAAAAGATGTTCACCGCGTTCTTGAGACTTATGCCGGGAGTTGTTGAGTTGCGCATGCGGCGTAGACGCTCAAGTTATTTGCTGGGAGCGCAGGCGTCTCGCCCCCAATGATCATCTCTGGCGCGAACAGCGCTCGCGAAGGCAAGGCGTGCTATAAACATCCCGTTCCAACGAGCCAAAGTCGTTGAGAATAACCTTATGAACATTTATTTTTCCGCTGGCCTATTACTTCTCAGCTTAATCAGCATCTTGCCGGTTTCCGCCCAACAACCTCGCGACGAGAAGCTGTGGCAGAAGGCGTTGGCAATTCATCGCCGCGCAATCGTCATCGACACGCACAACGATGTGACGACGCCGATGACGAATGATGATTACGATCTCGGCGGCACGCCGCCGGTGCCTTATCGCACCAGCATTGCGTCGATGAAGCAGGGCGGCATGACGGCGGAGTTCTTTTCGCTGTATGTGCGACCCTGGTATGTCGAGCATGGCGGCGCTGCCCGACGCACGCTGGACATGATCGATTCGGTCTATCGCGCCGTCGAACGCCATCCAAACGATCTGATGTTGGCGACTTCTGCCGCAGACATTCGCCGCGCCAAGAAACAGCAGAAGATCGCAGCGTTGATGGGCATTGAAGGCGGACATGCAATCGAGAACTCGCTGGCGACGCTGCGTGAATTTCACCGGCTGGGCGTCCGCTACATGACGTTGACCTGGAATAACACCAACGATTGGGCCGATGCCGCGCGCGGCGAGAACACTCATCACGGCCTTACTGAATTTGGTAAAGACGTCGTGCGCGAGATGAACCGTTTGGGAATGTTGGTGGATGTTTCGCACGTTTCCGATGAAACGATGAGTGATGCGCTTGATGTTTCCAAAGCGCCGATCATCGCCACGCATTCTTCGGCGCGCGCCCTCAGCAACGTGCCGCGCAATATTCCCGACGATCTGTTGCGACGAATAGCGAAAAGCGGCGGCGTCATTCAGGTGAATTTCTATAGTTATTTCCTTGACGCCGCCACGGTTGGCCCACAAGGCGAGGCGCGCGACAAACGTCTGAAAGTTCAGCAGGACTTGCTAAATGAAAAATACAAGAACGATCCGGAAAGGCTGGCTGAAGAAGGCGACAAACTCGAAGCGGCAAACCCATTGCCGCCTTTGCCAATCTCCAAACTGATCGATCACATCGATTACGTTGTTAAGGTCGCGGGCATCGATCACGTTGGTCTTGGCGCTGATTTTGACGGGGCAATGGATTTTCCCGAAGGCGCGCAGGACGTTTCTATGTTGCCGAACATCACTTACGAACTTTTGCAGCGGGGTTACAGCGAAAAAGATATTCGCAAGATACTCGGCGAAAACTTTCTGCGTGTGTTCGCGGAAGCCGAACGCGTGGCGCACAGTATGAGCAAGAACATTAGCGGCGACGGCAGCTTGAAACGTCTTAAGTAAAGCAAACTGTTAGTTTGCGTTGGTTCGGAAAGCAAAACGGTCAGAATCATAAGAACACTCACTGTCTGAATCCTTCAAGATACAAACTCTCTCAGGTCGGGAAGGGTGGCTTGCCCCCGCCGAGATCGACAGGCATTCAACGTGCGCGGGGGCAAGCCACCCTTCCCGACCTGAGAGGTTGCGCAGCTAGAATCTGAAAAATGCGGACTAATAATTCGCCACCGCATTCGAGTTTCATTCTCACGTTGGGAAGTTAGCGGGCGCCATTTTCCGTAGGGACCACTGTCAGGTCGCGTCAAGCATGCGTGTTATAATTTTCTCACATTGAAGCCAGCCGGTATTTACATTCACATTCCGTTCTGCCGTTCCCGCTGTTCGTATTGCGACTTTGCAACGGGCTTGTATGAGTCTGCGGTTGCGGAGCGTTACGTTGCGAGCGTCGTCACCGAGATTGCAACATGGCGCGAAGTCATTCAGCTGGAAGTTGTCGACACGATCTACTTTGGCGGCGGCACGCCTTCGCTGCTCTCGCCGCAGCAATTGCAATTGCTCATGAATTCGGTGCGCACGCGGTTTGACGTTTCACCAAACGCCGAAGTGACCATGGAGCTCAACCCGGGAACGGTTACACCGGATTCCCTGGCCGCGTTCAGGGAACTCGGAATTAATCGCGCGAGTTTTGGCGCGCAAACGTTTGATGATCGCGAGCTTGCCCGGCTGGGCCGTTCACATACAGTTGCCGACACGCGTCGCACGTTTTCGCTTTTGCGTGAGGCGGGATTCGAAAATGTAAGTTTTGATTTGATTGCCGGTCTGCCGGGGCAAACTTTAGAGCAGTGGGAACGAAACCTTGGTGAAGCGTTCGCGCTGCGGCCGGAGCACTTATCGTTTTACCTGCTTGAAGTGCATGAAGGGACCCCGCTCGCTACACACATCAAAAACGGCCTGCAACCTACGCCGGATGAAGATGTGGCGGCCGAAATGTATCGCGTGATGCTCGAGCGCGCGGCCGCGGCTGGTTACGAACATTACGAGATATCGAATTTGTGTTTGCCGGGATTCGAGTCGCGGCACAACAGCAAGTACTGGACCGGCGCGCCGTATTATGGCTTTGGTTGTTCCGCGCATTCTTTTGACGGCGAGTCGCGGCGCTGGGCCAATGAACGCGATCTGGCAAAGTATGTGGCAACGGTGGAACGTAATGCTTCACCGCTAGTCGAAGATCGCAGGCTGACCGAAGACGACCGGCGCGCTGAAGCTGTCTTTCTCGGCATGCGCATGATGGCTGGAGTTAGAACTGGCGAGTTCAAAGAATTGTTTGGAGTTGATCTGAGCGTTGCACATGCGGACGACCTGGAGAATTTCCAGCACGCGGGGTTGATCGAGTTTGACGGCGATCTGTTGAAGCTGACGCGCGCCGGCGCCTTGCTGTCTAACGAAGTGTTTGCAGCGTTTGTCTGAATTTGGAGTGCGGCGGGTTGACGCCGCTTTGCAGCACGGCGGCTTGACGCCGGTTTTTGGTTAGCAAAGTCGTTCGTAATAGAAAACACGCTACTTCTTAGGAACGTTGAGGCGGCGTCAAGCCGCCGTGCTACAAAGCGGCGCCAAGCGCCGCAATCCAAAATGAACAGCAATCTAATCATCGCCATCGATGGACCATCGGGCGCCGGGAAATCGACGCTTGGTCGCATGCTGGCGCGCGCCTTAAACCTGCTCTACATCGATACCGGCTCGATGTATCGCGCGGTGGCGCTGGCAGTAATGGAGTCCAAGGTTAATGCAAACGATGATTTGGCGGTTGGTTCTTTGGCGGCGCGAATTGATATTGACTTGGCCGGCGACCCCGATGCGCTGAAGGTGATACTCGAAGGCCGCGACGTGACAGACGAGATTCGCAGCGACGAAGTAACTGAAATGTCGTCGATTGTTTCAGCGATTCCGCAGGTCCGGCGCGCCATGGTTCAGCGACAGCGTGAGTTGGGCCGTCGCGGCGCGGTGATGAACGGGCGCGACATCGGCACCGTGGTTTTTCCTGACGCGGACATCAAGTTTTTTCTGACTGCTGTGCCGCAGGAGCGTGCCGAAAGGCGCTTCAACGAAGAACGTGCGGCAGATCGACACGCAAACTTCGAGTCGACTTTTGCGGAGATGGCGGAAAGAGATCGCCGCGACGAGACGCGTGCCGATTCGCCGCTGAAAGTTGCCGATGACGCGATCGTCGTTGATTCCACGGGCTTATCAATTGATGAAGTGTTTGCAAAGATGATGGCGGCGGTTCAAGAAAAGAGCGGGGGCATGCCCCCTTCCTGACCATGAGCTTTTCGAATGAATTTTTTCAGAATCTGCGAAGAGCGTAATATAAGAAGCAAGTTGCAAGTTACATCGTCTCGAGGTTAGGAAGGCGGGCATGCCCCCGCTCATGATTCATGTTTATCGAGTTTTCATTTAAGCGCGAACCGCTGTGGATGATGCTGTTCTCATTTGCACCCGCATTGGTGGGACTTTTCATTTTACTAATCGTCTTGATGGTAAGACGGATAATCTGAGAAATCCGAAATTCGCAATTCGCAATCCGAAATTCAAAGAAGTGTTTACTGGAATCATTGAAGAACTTGGCAGCGTGCGCAGCGTCGAGGCGCGTGGCGAAAACGCCTACATTACGATCGAGGCGCGTATCGTTATTGAGAATACAAATCACGGCGATTCAATTGCTGTGAATGGTGTATGTCTGACCGCGCTCGACATTCGTCCGGATTCGTTTGCTGCTGATGTTTCGCGCGAAACGCTTGAGCGATCCACGCTTGGTCGTTTGCAACCGGGCAGCGCTGTAAATCTCGAGCGCGCGGTTACACCCGTAACCCGGCTCGGCGGTCACATCGTTCAGGGTCACGTCGATGCGCGCGGAAAGTTTGTGAGTGTTGTCGATCACGAAGGTTCATGGACGGTTCGTATTGAATATCCAAAGGACATGGCACGTTATCTCGTCTTCAAAGGCTCGGTCGCGGTGGAAGGCATCAGCCTCACCGTTTCGGCGTTGACTGATAATTATTTTGAAGTAGCCATCATCCCGAAAACCTGGGAAGTGACAAACTTTTCTCAACTCAAACCAGGTGATGAAGTGAATCTCGAAGCCGACATGATCGCCAAATACGTCGAACGCATCCTGCGTTTCGCGGAAACCACTCCGCAACAGTAAACTCACAAAGCAGATTAGAAGAGAGTGAAGTGGCACAGAGGTAGTGGCATAGACTTTAGTCTGTGGCACCTAACGAAACCACAGACTGAAGTCTATGCCACTAACGAAAGCACAGACTTAAGTCTGTGCTAACACAACCATGAGTACGCGTTATCGAGTCATCAAGAATGCGGAAGAACTGCGCCGGGCGGTTAACGCTTTGTCTGCGCATCAGGTGATTGGGCTCGACACGGAAACCACCGAGCTCGACCCCTACGTTGGCCGCTTGCGGCTGATTCAGCTCGCAACGCCGGCGGGTGTAGAGGTGGTTGACCTCGATGCTTTCGCAAACGGCGATCTCAAGAAAAATGAAGCGCTCGATCCGCTGAAACGGCTGTTGGAAGCCGCTCGTCCCATCAAGATCGCGCACAACGCAAAATTTGACGCGAAGTTTATTAAGCACACACTCGGTGTTGATCTGGGCGGATTGTTTGACACATTGCTTGCCAGCCAAATTGTCAGTGCCGGGGACATTGAGGAACGTCACGGACTGGAAACGGTTGCCTCGCGTTACTTGAACGAAGCGGTCGATAAAACCGAACGACTTAGCAACTGGAATTTTGAGTTGTCCGAGGCTCAACTCGAATATGCAGCGCGCGACGCCGCGATTCTTTTGCCGTTGCGCGAAAAGTTGATTGAACGACTGCGCAGCGATTCGCTGGTCGCCTGTGCGCAGCTCGAGTTTGAATGTGTGACTACCGTTGCAGACATCGAGCTGGCAGGGTTTTACATGCATAAGGATCGTTGGCTCGAACAGTTGTCGCTAATTGAGAAGAGAAGAGAACAGCTAGCGGACGAGTTGCAGGACATTCTGGCGGAGGAATCTTCGCAGGGCTCGCTGTTTGGTGGACCGCAGCGCGACGATATCAATCTGGATTCGCATCAGCAGCTAACCGCCGCACTGAATCGCCTTGGCATCCCTGTGCCGGATTCAACGCGCAACTGGAAACTGCAACCATTGGCCGCCGAGTATCCGGTGGTTGCGACGTTGCTGGAATATCGAACGGTGCAGAAGGCGTTGACGAGTTACGGTCAGAACATGATCGACTTGATCAACCCGACAACCGGACGGCTGCACGCGGACTTTCGACAGATCGGCGCGCCGACGGGAAGATTCTCATGCACCAATCCCAATATTCAGCAGGTGCCGCACGCGGTTGAATATCGGCGCTGCTTTTCCGGTTATCCCGAGGGCAGAAAACTGATCATTGCCGACTATTCGCAGATCGAGCTGCGCATCCTGGCCGAGTTTTCCGGCGACCAGGGCTTTATCAAGGCGTTTAATTCCGGCGCTGATCTGCATCGCGTGACGGCTGCCGAAGTTTTCAATACGCCGTTGGACCAGGTCACAAAAGAACAGCGCGATTTTGCCAAGCGGCTCAATTTCGGGGTGGTCTATGGGATCGGCGCGCAACGTTTTTCCATTATGACTGGCTTGAGCGTGGGGGAAGCTGAGAACGTTTTGCGCAAATATTTCGGCACTTATCGTCAGCTCGACACCTATCTTCACGAAGCCGCGAATCGCGCCGTACGCGAGCGTCAGGCGCGAACTGCATCCGGTCGTTTGGTTCGTTTCCGTTATGACGAACAGGACCGCCAACAGATTTCCATGACCAAACGCAACGGCAAGAACACGCCAATCCAGGGAACCAGTGCTGACATTCTCAAGCGCGCGCTGCGGCTACTGAACGATGAGTTGCGCAGCACAAACGCGCAGATCGTTAACATTATTCACGACGAGATCGTAGTCGAAGCCGACGCTGATCAGGCGGAAGAGATTGCGGAAAAAGTAGAGCGCACGATGCGCGTCGCGGGTGAAGAGTATGTGAAGACTGTGCCGGTCAAAGTGGAAACCGAGATCGCGGACGAGTGGGTTAAGTAAGTTCTCAGCTACCAAGACTGCAAGTAGCGCGGCTAAGAGCGGGGGTAAACCCACCTTCCCAACCACGAGCTTACCCGTCGCTCACGGTCTCGCCTTGAGTGGCTTTCAGATTACAAATTTGAGGCAACTTTGATCAGTTCGTGGTTGGGAAGGCGGGTTTACCCCCGCTCTTTCTTTACCGCGCGCTTGCGCCAGATGAAGTAAACCGGAATTCCCGTTAGTACCAACAGATAACCGATGCCGGATGTTTGCGCCTTCAACAACGCGAGATCGATCACCAGCAACAGCGCGAGCGAAATATAAATAAGTGGTACGACCGGGTAACCCAAAGTGCGGTAAGGGCGATCGAGCGCCGGAGACTTGCGCCGCATGATGATCACCGCTCCCACCATCAGCGCGTAAAAAACCAGATCAGCGGAGACTATGTATTCGAGCAACTGTGTGTATACGTTGCCATAAGTGACTGCGCCCGTATGCGGATCGTTTGTCATCGTTCGCGGCAGAGTCAAAAACGCCGCCCAAACTCCCTGCACGACCAGCGCGACTGCAGGTACGTGCAGTCGATTCAACCGGCCCACCCGTTTGAAGAAAAGATTGTCGCGTGCCATCGCGTAATAGACGCGCGCGCCGGCGAGAATCAAGCCGTTGTTACAGCCGAACGTTGAGATCATGATCGCCACGGCCATCACGATCGTGCCCGCCCGATTAAAGACAGCCTGCATCGTCGCAGTCGCAACGCTGTTCGGCGGTTTCTGAATTGTCGCGAGCGGCAGCGTCACGATATATGCGACGTTGGCGAGAAGATAAAGAGCTACCACCGCCAGACAGCCGATGAGCAGGGCCCGCGGCAAGTTTCGGCCCGGCTCGCGGATTTCGCTCCCGGTGAACGTCACATTGTTCCATGCCGATTGCGCAAACAGTGGCCCAACCATCGCCAAGCCCAATACCATTAGCACCGCGCTCGTGCCGGTCGCCGTCAGGCCGGGTTGGACCACCTGCGGATTCCAGCCGTTTGCGGCGGGATGCCACCAACTGGAAGTATAAGCAGCGCTGTTGCTGTTCCAACCCAACAACAAGCCAACCAGAATGAGACCAGCGAGTGCGGCAGTTTTCGTCAAGGTAAAAGTATTCTGAATGAGCTTGCCGGTTTTTAACCCGCGCGTGTTGGTCGCACTCAACAAGAGGATCAGAACGATCGCGACCAGTTGTGCAGTCGACAGACTAAGGGCGTAACTGCCGAACAGATGTACCGGCGCGACGATGTAATTTGATTCCGAGATTTGCGGTGCGAGCACGCCCATGAAGCGCGCAAATGCAACGGCAACCGCCGCGATAGTTCCGGTTTGTATGACCAGTAACAGCGACCAGCCAAAAAGAAAGCCGGCGGGTGGTCCATACGCTTCGCGCAGGAATACGTACTGGCCGCCTGCGTGCGGCATCATCGCCGCCAGCTCGGCGCAGCAGAGTGCGCCGGTAATGGTGAGCAGGCCGGCCAGCGCCCAGGCAACGAGCAACCAGCCGGGCGATGCTACCAGCCGCGCCGACTCAGCCGAGGTGATAAAAATCCCCGAACCAATCATCGACCCGACGACGATCATGCTGGCGTCGAGCAGGCCCAGGCCGCGGATTAGTTTCGGGGAAGAAGTGTCAGCCACTTGGCTCATGGATCGTATGTCTGGGTGTCAGGAGTTGATATAAAGAAAACGGGTGGAGTCGCGAAGGCGGGAAATTAATAGCTGAATCACGCCACTTCCTTCGCATATTTCAGTACAGGAACGCTGATAGTTCGTTTCTTTGGCAGGCGTCTAAGATTGGCGATTAGCGTTGCCAGTTGCCGGCCAACTTCTGCCTTAACAATCTTCTCGCCGCATTGAGCACAGACGCCCGCGGGCACGGACTCAATCACAATCAACTTTCCCTTTAGCCAGAAGTCCTGGTTAATCTTTTTCTCTTCCATCTGCTCTCCGCATACCTGGCATTTGCCGTAGTCGTAAGGTGGTTTTTTGTTGTTCATGGATTTAATCCAACGCGTAGGTGGTTATGAAGAGAAGTTTCCCAGTCTCTTTGAGGCGACAGATTATCGCCAGCTGTCGATCGTCAATAGCTATCCCTACTATCTCGTAGCGAGTGCCACGTGGATCGCGCTTGAACCTTCTCCGGATACGGCCAGTGGCAATTGCTCTCTCAATGTCGGCAAACAGTAAGTCGTCATTCGCCATCTCTTCAAAGAAATGTGGGATTACAAACTCGTATTCGCCCTCCCGAACTTTCTCTCTAATGAGATCGATGATAGCCAGAGTCGCTGTTCCTCACAAGCTGTTTGCTAATCTTACCACCTTCCTCGTCAAGCTTGGCGGAAAACCCCTCCTTGACACTCCTCGCAACGCTCAATAGTCTTGCTGAGATTGAATCGCGATTAAGTTTTACTATTGTCTCCTGAGTTGAGTGCGTCGTCCGCCGATATGTTTAGAAAAATCGTCTTCATAATTTTCTCCCTGCTTTTGCTGCAAGCCGCTGGTTTGGCCCAGCAGCCTGTCAACAAAGTTCCGTACGAGGTTCTGCTTGAACGAGTGAAGAAACAGGATGCGGCCGTAAACTTTCAGGAGCTGCGTTTGGCTTACACCGAAACAAAGCAATACAGCCCGTACGGCAGCGACCGCGAAACGCGAAAAGCAATGTTCGCTGCTTTGAATAACAAGCAATATGACCAAGCCCTGATCTCCAGCGAAAAACTTCTCGCTACCAACTACCTTGAAATCAACGCGCACTTTGGCGCCTATGTGGCGAATCGAGAACTTGGGCATGCGGACAAAGCCGACTATCACAAAAATATTTTTCAGAAATTGCTAAAGTCCATCAGCGACTCGGGTGACGGGAAGACGATGGAAACAGCGTTCGTCGTTATCTCGACGGATGAGGAATACGCTTTATTCAACTTTATGGGAGTGCGGCCGATCGCTCAGGCGTTGATTGAGGAGAAGACTCATCATTACGATAAAATGACGGTTACGGACCCCAAGACTGAGCAGGAAGTCAGCTACTACTTCAACATCGATAAGCCGTTCAATTGGCTGGGCAATAGTCTCAAAAGTAAACAGTAAAGAGGCGAGCTCTGTGGGTGCCGCTGCGAAAACGAATGGCGCATCTGCTCGCTTGCTTCCGAGGAAAAACTGATTAGATGGTTAAGGAACAAATAACTGCCTCGATAAAAGAAAAACGTGTCCACGTTGGCGTGGTTGGCCTGGGGTATGTCGGCCTGCCTTTGCTTACAGAGTTCGCACGCGCTGGATTTCAAGCTATTGGTTTCGAAGTTGATTCGCATAAAGCCGCGCAGATCAATGCCGGCGATTCATACATTGGTGATGTGCCCGGGTCAGTCATCAAGGAACTTGTTGACGGCAAGCGTCTCAGTGCGACCACCGACTTTGATCAACTTCAGGATTGCGATGCTGTCATCATTTGCGTGCCGACGCCTTTGCGCAAGACCAAGGAGCCCGACGTCTCTTACATTCTTGCCGCCGCCAATGAGATCAAACAGCGTCTGCATCATGGCCAGCTCATTATTCTCGAATCGACTACCTACCCCGGCACTACCGATGAAGTGTTGTTGCCGATGTTTGAAGAGACCGGACTGAAACTTGACGAAGATTTTCTGCTGGCCTTCTCGCCGGAACGAGTCGATCCGGGCAATCCACAATTCCAAACGCACAACATTCCGAAAGTGGTTGGCGGAGTCACTCCTGACTCAACCGACGTGGCCGCGTTTCTTTATTCGCAAATCGTTCGTGAAGTGCATGCTGTCAGTTCGGCGCGCGTTGCCGAGACTGCCAAACTGCTGGAAAACACTTTTCGTGCAGTAAACATCGGCATGGCAAACGAAATGGCGCGGCTTTGCTATGCGCTCAACATCGACACCTGGGAAGTGATTCGCGCAGCGGCCACCAAACCATTTGGCTTCATGGCGTTTTATCCGGGGCCGGGAATTGGCGGCCATTGCATTCCGCTCGATCCCCATTACCTTTCGTGGAAAGCAAGGCAACATGGATTCGATTCACGCTTTATTGGACTGGCGGAAGAAGTTAATTCGCGCATGCCGGAGCACGTGGTCCAACTGGTTGCCGACGGACTAAACGACGAAAGCAAGTCGATGAAGGGTTCGCGTGTTTTACTGCTGGGCGTGGCTTACAAAAAAGACATCGACGACGTGCGCGAGAGTCCGGCGCTTTCGATCATCGATCGCCTGCGGGCCAAGGGCGCCGTTGTGAGTTACCACGATCCGTTTGTAAAAGAAGTCCACTTTGACGACGCGCACACCGAAGGCGGCGGCGAACCACTTGCTTCGGTGGAGCTGAATGACGCCGAACTACGTGACTCGGATTGCGTCATCATTGTTACCGATCACAGCGACATTGATTACAGCCGCGTGACGCAGTTGACCTCGTTAATAGTTGATACGCGCAATGCTTTGAATGGAGATGTCAGACGCGCAAGCAGCGCGCGAATTATCCGCTTGTAGGATAGAATTGTCTTGAGGGACGACTTGATTTTTGTTGGGGACAGCGCACCTGAGGGCGGTATACGGCACGCGCCCTTGTAGAGTCGATCTTCACCGAGGCCGAAGACTTGGCAGGGCTTCGAGAGCAGCTTATAGAGGCCGTTCGTTGCCACTTTGACCACGGGCAGGATCCGAATGTCATTCGTTTCTGTTGTTCGAGTAATTGACCTTACCTCGATGGAAGGAGGCCGCGCGATGGCAATACCGGGAATTCAATTCGTTACTGACGCCCAAGGTACAAGGGTGGCGGTGCAATTGGATCTAAAAGAGTGGGGAGAACTCTGGGAAGACATTTACGACAATATTCTCGCGGACAGCCGCAATGGAGAACCGACAAAACCTCTCGAGGAGTTTGAAGCCGAATTGCAAGCGGAAGGGCTCTTGAATGAGTGATGCGGCCTACACCGTTGGTGTAAACCGTTCGGCACAAAAATAAATTCGCGCTCTTGACGAAACCATACGAGTCCGCGTTGTGCAGTCAATCCGCTTACTTGCTGCAGATCCGCGACCCGCCGGTTGCAGAAAGCTTGTAGGAGCCGTCAACCGCTGGCGAATACGGATCGGCGAATATCGAGTCATTTACTCCATTAATGATGCGGATCGGCAAGTCGAAATTGTTGCAGCCAGACATCGTAGCAAGGCTTATGATTAGTGCTTAAGATAATCAACGTTGTCGGCGCGCGGCCTAACTTTATGAAGGTGGCGCCGATTGTCGCGGCAATGAAGCGGCGCGAACGCGAGTTTGCGCCGCTTCTCATTCATACCGGCCAGCATTACGACGCCGACATGTCTGAGACGTTTTTTCGCGACCTCGATCTGCCGCCGCCGGATATTCATCTGGGAGTTGGTTCGGCGCCACGCGACCAGCAAATAACAGCGGTCGAAGAGCGCTTCGCTCCGGTAGTTGCGAAGGAAAAGCCCGATTGGGTAATCGTCGTCGGCGATGTAAATTCCACGCTAGCCTGCGCGCGCGCGGCAAAGAAATTAGATGCAAAAGTCGCGCACGTCGAAGCCGGTTTGCGCAGCTATGACTGGTCCATGCCGGAAGAAACTAATCGCGTGGAAACAGATCGAATCGCAGATCTTTTGTTAACCCCATCCGCCGATGCCGATGACAACCTGCGCGCGGAAGGCATCTTGCCGGAGCGAATCCGTCTGGTGGGCAACGTCATGATTGATTCGCTCTACCAGAACCTTGAACGTTCGCGCGAGTCGGCAATCAGGGACCAATTGGGGTTGACCGAAAAAAGTTACGGCGTGCTGACCTTACATAGACCGGCAAACGTTGATGACCCGATCGTGTTCAGCAGAATTCTCGCGGCGCTTGAACCCATCACCGAAACGCTACCGATTGTTTTTCCAGTTCATCCCCGAACGCGAACAACAATTGCCGGCCTGGGTCTTTACGAACGAATTGAGAAAATGAAAGGCTTGCGCTTGATCGAACCGCTCGGGTATCTCGACTTTCTTAATCTCTACAGCGGCGCGCGTTTGGTGTTGACCGATTCGGGCGGCATTCAGGAAGAGACTACCGTGCTCGGCATCCCGTGTTTGACGTTGCGCGAAAACACCGAGCGCCCGATTACGGTGACGATGGGAACAAACAAAATCGTGGGCACTGATACGGCGCGGATTATTGCGGCCGCGTCAGCCGCGCTTGCGGAAACGCCACGCGCACCTGTTAGCATTCCGCTCTGGGATGGGCACACTGCGGAGCGCATACTCGCGGCGCTGTGACGTGTTCGCTTTGAGCCCGCGGAAACTTTTGGACTGCGGCGGCTTGACGCCGCTTTGCAGCACGGCGGCTTGACGCCGCAAATGTGATGCTATTCCGGTCGCGTAGATGCGTGGACGACACTAACGCAATTGCCAAACTCTTCCGAAGACCCTAACAAGTCGTCTCGTTCAACTATCGCGAAAGGCGTTCGCGGCGTGTTGGGCGGCAACATAAGTTTTGCGCAGGCGGTGCGCGAAGGCTTTCGCCGCGGGCGCGCAACCGCTGCACGCCGTCGCGAGCGAGCGGCGCTTCCGGAACTCGCGTCTCAACCCGCGCGCTTGCTGCCGGAGTCCCAAAAACTCTCTTCATCCGATCTGCTCGAGCATTTTCGAACTCGGGACACGCCCAGTTTCCTGCCCGGTTTTGAAATCGCACGTGCCGCTGCGACTGAGACGCGCGACATTTTTCCTGACGATTCACGCCAGGTGATCGAAGCGGCGTGGCGAATTACGAAAGAGCAACGCTGGTCCTTGTTGGGTCTTGGCTTGAAGGATTTCGGAAATCCGATCGACTGGCAGCGCGATCCACTCTCCGGCAGAATCTGGCCACTCGAATATCACGCGGACATTTCCTTGTGGCACAACGACGGCTCGGACATACGGGTGTTGTGGGAACTCAATCGTCTCGGCCACCTGGTCACTCTGGGTCGCGCCTTCGCAATGACCAAAGAAGAGGAATTCGCTGCCGAGTTTTTTAAGCAAGTCGAGAGTTGGCACGAACAAAATCCAGTCGGCCGCGGCGCAAACTGGTCATGTGCAATGGAAGTTGCGCTGCGCGCCATGAATTTGCTGGCGGTGCTTTCATTATTTCGCACTTCGCCCAGTCTCAATGAAGCGCGACTGGCGTTGTTGCTCAAAATGTTTGACCAGCACGGGGCGCACATCAAACGCAACCTCGAGTTTTCTTACGTGGCAACCAGCAACCACTATTTGTCCGACGTTACGGGCCTGTTGTGGCTGGGCGTCATGCTGCCGGAACTGAGCGCCGCGAAGGAGTGGCGTGAATGGGCCTTGACTGAAATGTTGCGCGAGATGGACAAACAAGTCTTACCCGACGGCGCGCATTATGAAGGCTCAACCGGCTATCACCGGTTCCTCCTCGAACTGTTTCTTTACTCGTTCATCCTGTGTCGCGCGAACGGGATTCCGATTGCGGACAAGTATTGGGACAAGCTGCGTTCGATGCTGGTCTACCTTCGGGCATTCTTGCGACCTGACGGGGCCGCGCCGCTGATTGGTGACACCGACGGCGGTCAGGTATTACCGTTGGTTTCGCACAGCGCAAACGATCACGCGTATCTGTTGGCGCTCGGCGCGGCGGTCTTTCAGAATTCGCAATTCAAGTCAGCGCAACTCGAGACGCCGCCCGAGTTGCTTTGGTTTTTGGGAAGGGAAGGTCTGCAAAACTACGAACAGCTTGCGACGGCATCTACAGAGGTTTCCTCAGCTGGATTCCCCGATGCGGGCACGTACGTCTTGCGCCACGATGATCTCTACTTGTTATTCAATGCAAACGGTCCGAATAAAAACAGACCCGCTTCGCACCGTCACAACGATGCGTTAAGTATTGAAGTGTCTGCCTGCGGCCGCGCCTTCATTGTCGATCCAGGCACCTACGTTTACACGGCCGACTTGCACGAGCGGCATCGCTTTCGCTCGACGGCCTATCATTCAACGGTGCAGCTCGACGGCGTCGAGCACAATACGATTCGCGAAGATGCGCCGTTTGTTATTGGAGCTGAAGCGCGCGTTAAGGTCCTGGACTGGGAATGCACGGCGGAGCAGGATCGCATCGTCGCGGAGCACTCCGGCTACGAGCGTTTGATCGAGCCGGCAACACATCGACGCACTGTTACGTTTAATAAGAGTGAACGTTGGTGGTTAATTGAAGATGAAATCTCGGGCGCAGGTGAACACGAAGTCGCCGCGCGTTTTCATTTCGCTCCCGGACTTGACGTCAAGCATCTTGACAGAAGATTTGTGCTGGCTCGCGACGAGCTGACCGGCTCAGCCTTGCTTGTCGGCTCGCTCGATCTAGATCAGCCGTCGGAATTGGAAACGCAGTTCACTTCGCAGCATTATGGTTCCAGGCTCGAATCTTTTTCGGCCTGTTGGAAAACCAGAAGCAAGGTGCCTTTAAAACTTCGCTGGGCCATCGTACCGGTTTGCTCCGGTGACGATCCGAACGGGCGAATTAATTTTCTTAGGCTTGGGTAAAGCTCAAGAAGTTGAGAGTACAAGCTTTAGCTTGCTTCTTAACAACGCAAGAGCAACCTGAAGGTTGGACTCTGAACTACTTGTATTCTGACTCCTGACTCCTGACGTCTGACTTCTGACCTCTGACCTCTATTTTATGTGTGGCATCTGCGGCATCTGGGAATACGGCGCCAGCGAAGGGCGGGTTGAACTGCCGCTCGTCGAGCGTATGCGCGACGAGCTGACGCATCGCGGGCCGGATGATAAGGGCTCGCTGATTTTTGACGAAGGGCGCGGCGGCCTTGGTTTTCGCCGCCTCTCAATCATCGATCTTTCGCGGGCCGGCAACCAGCCAATGCATGGCTGTACGAAAGATGTCTGGCTGGTTTTCAACGGCGAAATTTACAACCACGCGCGTCTGCGCGAGGGCCTCGAGCAACGTGGCCATCATTATTCTTCTCACACTGACTCGGAAACCATCCTGCATCTTTACGAAGAGCGTGGCCTGGATTTCGTAAATGAACTTGAAGGCGACTACGCCATTGCCTTGTGGGATGCCCGGCGCGAGCAGCTTGTATTGGCGCGCGATCGCGTCGGTGTCAAGCCGCTTTACTTCCACACTCGGGGCGGGCGTTTTATCTTCGCGTCGGAAATCAAGTCCATCCTGCGCCACCCGGCGGTAACACCCGAGATTGATGAAGAATCGCTCTATCATTATCTGACTTTCCTGACCACGCCGGCGCCGCAAACGCTCTTTCGCGACATTCAAAAATTGCCCGCCGGACATCTCCTGATCATTAAGCGCGATGGATCCGTCGAACTAAAACAGTATTGGGACGCGCTGCCTCCCGAACAGGCTGCGGAAAACTCCGCCGGTCGCAGCGAAGCGGAACACAGCGAAGAAATCCTGCGCCTGCTGCGAGACTCGATTAGCAAACGCATGATGTCGGATGTGCCCTTTGGCGTGTTTCTTTCCGGCGGCGTGGATTCTTCAGCGAACGTGGCGTTGATGTCGGAACTGATGTCTCAACCCGTGCGCACTTACACCGTAGGCTTCGAAGACAACGACGAACTCAACGAGCTCGACAGTGCGCGAGCTGTCGCGGAACGCTTCGCAACGGATCATCACGAAGTAATCATAGGCCAGCGCGACATGCAGCAATTTCTTCCGGAACTCATTTTTCATCAGGACGAGCCGCTGGCAGATCCGGTTTGCGTGCCGCTTTATTATGTCTCAAAACTCGCGCGCGAAAGTGGAACAATCGTTGTGCAGGTGGGCGAAGGCGCCGACGAAATATTTGCCGGTTACGACTGGTTTAGAAAGTACGTACGAATTTACGAACAGTTTTGGCGCCGTGCGGAACAGCTTCCCGTTTCGCTCCGTCATTCGTTAACGACGCTGGCAAAGCCGCTGTTGGAAACCTCATTCAATAAACGCACGGCGATAGAGTTGGTGCGGCGGTTAGGCGCCGATGAAGCGTTGTTTTGGGGCGGCGCAATCGTGTTTGATGAAGAGTTTAAGCGCCGGGTTCTATCGAGCGAATTAAGCCAGCGCGTGGACGGCCTTTCGTCATACCAAGCAGTCGAGAATCACCTCCAGCATATTGCCAAAGCGCGGCCCGAGGCGGATTTTGCCGCGCGCATGTCGTACCTTGAGCTCAAGGTGCGTTTGCCTGAGTTACTGCTGATGCGAGTAGACAAAATGACGATGGCAACGTCGGTTGAGGCGCGCGTGCCGTTTCTCGATCATCATCTGGTTGAATACGCGATGGGTCTGCCGGTGGATTTAAAAATCAGGGGTGCGAACGGGAAATATATTCTGAAGCGCGCATTGGAAAAAGTTTTACCGGCCGATTTGTTGTACCGGCCCAAGCGTGGCTTTGGCGCGCCAATACGCGAATGGTTTCGCGGTGATGGCGGTGAAGCGCTGGGCGCGATGATCATGAACTCTTCAATGCGCAGTCGAAATTTGTTTGACTACACGTTTGTCGCGCGCTTGATTGACGAACACCGGCAGGGAAAACACGACTGGAGTTTTCATCTCTGGGCGCTCTTAAATGTCAGCCTCTGGTACGAGCGTTGGATCGAAGCGTAAAGCAAACTGTTAGTTTGCGGTGTGTGGTTACCGCTCAAGTCAGTGTCAACCCACCGCCGCAAACTAACAGTTTGCTTTACATCAGATCGCGGAGCGAGTTGTTGATTGTTTTCGCAATCACCTCGGGAGTGAAGTGTTTTTCGATACGCTGCCGCGCTTTGCGCGCGATCGTTTCCCACAACTCCCGTTGCGAGTAAAGTTCCGCCACCGCCTTCGCGAAAGACTGCGGATCGTCCGCAATCATCACGTCCAGTCGGTGTGTCAGCCCAAAGCCCTCCGCGCCGATCGAAGTCGTAACTACAGGAATGCCATGCGCCATCGCCTCCCCTACTTTGCCTTTTATACCGGCGCCGAATCGCAATGGGGCAACGAACACCCGCCGCTTCTCCAGGTAAGGCTCGACGTCGGGTACGTATCCTCTTACGCGCACGTCGTCTGAATCATATGCAGTGATAGCGCGCGAAGGGTTGTCGCCGATGATATCCAGGCGAACATTCGGAAGAAGCTCTCGAATCTGCGGATAAACCTCGTTCATGAAAAAGAGTACCGCATCCTCGTTTGGTCGATGGGCCAGGTTGCCGATGAACAGCAAATCCGCACGCGCGGTAAACGCTTCGCCGTGATCGCGGAGCTCGTGGATCGTAGGCACTACTTCAATTCGTTTACCGGGAACCTCGCGCTCCATGACTCCCTTGTCTTCCGACGAAGCGGACCAAACAAGATCGCTTTGCTGCGCCAGTTTTCTCTCGAGCTTTCGGTAGCGCTCTGCTTCCGCGAGCACTGCCGCCTCTCCTGAGATCTCGTACTCACGTTGGTACCTGAGAAAGTGAGTATCGACCATGTCAAAAATGATTGACACGCGCGGGTTGACGCGACGAATGCGATGAATCAGGGCCGCTCCCATGCTGGGCCGGCTGACAATCGCTGCTTTAACATTTTTATTTTTGAGCAGCTTTCGATAGTCGACCGCATCGGCGGTTTCGATGCCTTCCTTCCATAGCGCGCTTTCATAGTCGGCGCTTTGCGGCCGGTTAAACGGGACGAAGACGACCTGGCACCATTCGGCGAGCGTCTTGAGTATCAGGAACATTCGCAGGCTGCCGGCATCGCGATCGGGGCTGGGAACGCGTTCATCGAAGACAATGATGCGCGGCCAGTCTCGCTTGCGACTGCCGGTGTCCGTTACAGGCTTGGATTTTCTGGCCAGACGAGGCGCGGCAAGGAGTCCTCGCAAAAATAGTTTGGAGGAGAGCGATAAATTTTCTTGAAGAATCTGCTTTAGCGAGCGCAACGGTTGTTTATTCAAGTCCAAGGTCCAACTGCAAAGTTCAAAACTCAAGAGTTGCCCGCGGACGTTGGACTTTGGACATTGGACTTTGGACTTAGTTCGTTCGTTTCAGTGGTCCATTGCAGCAGCGGCCGAATGACGCCGGGCATTGGGCCAATGTAATCACCGCGCGCGGAATCTCCCGCCGGGCCGTCAACAACTTGAAACGCAACAGCGTTGCGCTCCTGAGCGTGAAGCACGGTCGCGGGAAAGTGCGACATGATTGAGACATGGCCCACCAAACTTCCTTCAGCGAGCAGGTTGCCGGGAATTTGAACGGTGCTGGTGTAGGTTCCGGGGGGCCGTGGCTGGCGGCGCCAGTTCGACGACGTGTCATGGGTGCTGAAAAGTTCGGTGCCTTCTTCGTTATAAAATTCGACGACCGGCACGAGCGCATGGCCCTCAGCCAAAACATCGTAAGCGATTTCAATGCCGAATGGTTGCCGGATATCTACAACCGCGGTTGTGACGCCATCGCTCGTGCGAACGCGCACTCTCCTCAACCGTGCCACCTGATCACCGGGAGCATCATGTTGGTTGGTCCATTCCTTGAGTGCGCCCGTTTTCAAACTGGAACTGAGGTAACGTTTGACCACCTCACGCGCCTCGCCGTCAAAGCTAACCACGCCATTTTCGAGTAACACTACCCGCCGGCACAATCGCGTTATCGCCGCCATGTCATGCGAGACGAACAGAATCGTGCGGCCCTGTTGACGTATGGCGTTCATCTTATCGAGACACTTGTGTTGGAAAGCCGCGTCTCCCACCGCCAAAACTTCGTCCATCATCAGGATCTCCGGCTCGAGATGCGCCGCCACCGAAAACGCCAAACGCACGTACATGCCCGAGGAGTACCACTTGACCGAAGTTTCAATGAACTTTTCCAATTCCGAAAACGCCACGATCTCGTCAAACTTGCGCTCAATTTCCTTGCGTCGCATTCCCAGGATTGCACCGCTCAGAAAAATATTTTCGCGACCAGTGAGATCAGGATGAAAACCCGTGCCAACTTCCAGCAGACTGCCGATGCGCCCGAATAGTTCGACCTCGCCGGTCGTTGGTTTTGTCACGCGCGAAAGTATCTTCAGCAATGTCGATTTGCCCGCGCCGTTGTGCCCAATGATCCCTACCAGTTCACCCTGTCCAATCTCGAGGTTGATGTCACTCAACGCCCATAACGTTTGCGAACCGTTACCGCTTTTGAGTTTTCTGAACGGCGCCGTTACCAGGCCGCCGAGCATTTCACGGAAAGTCATGTATCCCGGATGCAGTCCCCCAATCCGGTAACGCTTGCTGACCTGATTGATTTTGATTGCGGTGTTCATGTTTGCGAATTTAAACAACGTCAGCGAACGTGTCTTCAAAGCGCCGAAAAACGTAAATTGCGCTTGCCAGCACCGCCAGGGTAATGACGAGTGAAATAAAAATATGTATCCAATCGAAGTGCTGTCCCGTGATTGCAGCGCGGAAGCCTTCAATGATTCCAGCGACCGGATTAATGGTGACCAGCCATTTCCATTTTTGCGGCACGACGCTGGTTGGATAGATGACAGGCGAGGCAAACATCCAAAGCTGAATGATGAACGGCAGCGCATGACGCAGATCGCGATACTTGACCGTAACTGCCGCGGCGAACAAGCCAACACCCAGCGCCAGCAAGGCCATCATCAAGACGAAAATCGGGAGCAGCAGGATTTGCAAAGTTAAGGCGACGCCGTAGTAAAAACACAAGGCAACCAGCAGCAGGAAAGCCACGCTCAGATCAACCAGACCGGCGCCCACTGAAGCTGCCGGAATAAACATGCGCGGAAAATATACTTTGGTGATTAGATTAGCGTTGCTTACCAGGCTGTGGGTGCTGTTGGTAACGGCATTCGCGAAAAACAGCCACAGCAGCAAACCGGAAAGAGCGAAGAGCGGATAAGGGAGCGAGCCGGTCTCAAGACGAACAAAGCGGTTGAAGACAAGGGTAAAGATTAGGACCGTCAGCAACGGTTGAATGATCACCCAGGCCACACCCATCAATGTTTGCTTGTAACGGACCTTGATGTCTCGAAGCGTGAGGAAGTAGAGCAGTTCGCGATAGTGCCACAGCTCGCCGAGATTGAGTTGGACGCCTGCCGCTTCCGACTTTATGAGCGCGTGCCTTTCCGCAGCAGGGGCTGCGGCGTCATTCCAATCTGATTCAGAATGTGGGACCACTCGGTCGAGTGCTGTGTGCGGCAGCTTGGGACTCGGGGCTTTGCTAGTCTGTAAATCCATCAAGCCCTATCTTAACTCACGCTGGGCCAGTCGCGCGCGCGGTCTCCATTTGCATCGGACAGCATAGGCGGCTTATGTTGCTTCGAATAAAGGCCGCGCAGTCTAAAGACCCGGAAACACTGCCGTCAAGGAACACGGATATTAAGTAGCTGTAATGCAACGGAAGACCACCATCGCGCTTGTGGTAGCGGCACAACTGCTAATCCTATTGTTGCTGTTTGTTTGGTACATGTACCGGATCATAACGACCTTCCACGCTAATGAGTCGTGACCAATACAAAACGGGGCACTACCGGAAATTGGCTGAGGCAGATTGAGGCTAGTGGTTCAGAGTCCAGCCTTTAGGCTGCAGGTTTTTGGGTCTCAACCGAAAACGCAAGCTGAAGCTTGCATTCCGAACTGCATAACTTGCGGATGAACATTAACCAAATCAAGCGTGTCGTTCCTCATTCCTTGCGTCCTTACCTTGGCGCGGTGCGTCGTTGGGTAAGATCGATGCCACCTCGTCCGCGGCTGCAAAAGCAGCGCCTCCTTTCCGATCCTGCACTTACCGAAACTGAACGCGCTCTCCTTAGTAAAGTCAGCGGCAAGATTTATTTCAACGACACGATGTATGACGGCGACGGCGCGCATTACTTTAAGGTTGGCCTGTCTGCGATTAGTTGCATTGATTCCGGGTTGGCGCAATCAAAGTTGACAAACGTGCGGACGATTCTTGATTTGCCCTGCGGCAGTGGTAGGGTCCTGCGATTCCTGGCCCAGCGGTTTCCCGAGGCGGAAATTACGGCTTGTGAAATTCAAACCGGACCGGTGCAGTTCTGCGTACGTACGTTCGGCGCGCAGCCCGCGTTTTCTTCAGTTAATCTCGACGAAGTAGACCTCGCGAAAAAGTTTGACTTGATTTGGTGTGGCTCGCTCGCGACACACCTGAACGAACGCGACATCGTTGCCCTGTTGCGCTTATTCGTTCGTCACCTGGCGCCAGCTGGATTGGTTGTCTTTACGACCCATGGAGACTTTGCAGCGCAGCGGGTATCACGGCGGGAGTTTGACTACTCGATTCCTGAAGAGCAGATCGAGCGCCTCGTGCGCGACTACGCGCAAGACGGTTATGGGTTCGCCGATTACGCGGGAGAGCGAAACTGGGGAGTATCGCTGACTTCTCCCGAATGGATTCGATTACTCGTGCGAGAATTGGGCAGCTTGCGCGAGGTCTACTTTAAAGAGAGAGGCTGGGACAATCATCAAGACGTTTTTGGTTTCGTGCTTGAGTAAAGCAAACTGTTAGTTTGCGTTGGTGGATAATCAGCTGATTCAAGTATCAGGAGCCCGTTAGCTTCGGCTTTGCCGCCTGATGTGCGGCGGCGGCTATGCCCCGCCGTACAGATGCCTTTTTCATTTTGGGCTACGCCCTTGGTGCGGCCGTCGGCCCAACAAAATCCGCAACGTTAAGCCAACCGGGGGCATAGCCCCAGAGTTATCTGTCCGCTGTCGGCGGGGCATAGCCACCGCCGCACATCAGGCGGCAAAGCCGAACCTGACGTGGCCTCTGACATTTGAGTCAAGCCATACCCACCACCGCAAACTAACAGTTTGCTTTACAAGTTTCCGTACCGCTTGTGCGCGGCGCGCTGCCGGTTGCGTGCACGCCGGCGCAGAATACTATGCGGCAAAAGTAATCGCAGGAACATTCGCGCGGTGGCGCGGGGAGAATTAGCGCCACGCAGGTTATTCATTATCAAACTCAGCGCCTTTGACTTCTGGCCCACTCGCAGAAAATCTTCCGCGCGTGTAAACCGCGTCGTCCTTTGCAGTTCTTCAACCTGTTCTTTTGAGAAACCAAATCGCAGTGCCGCATCGCGCTGCGCCCGCAACTGCTCTTCAAGCATCAGGCCCTGATCCCAACTGACATTTCCACCATGCCGCCGCCATGCCGACAAGATCCGGCGGTCGAAAGCGAACTCGCCCGTCGCGCTCAACCGCAAATACAGCTCGTAGTCTTCCAGTTTCGACTCTTCATTCCAACGCTCGTGCTCGAGGGTGTCGCGGCGATACAGGACCGTCGGACTCATCGGCGCCGTTGTCTGCAACAGCATCTCGCGCACATCGCCATCGACGTAGTGGGCCCAGTCGGCAGTGGAATCGATGATCGCGTTCTGTTCATCGACAAAATAGGCATGGCCGTAAGCGAGCACGGCAGCAGGCCGTTCTGCAAGCAGACCGACCCGCGCCTTGAGAAAGTCAGGCAGCCATAAATCGTCGGAACCGAGATACGCGAAGTAATCGCCGTGAGTTCGCCGAAAGCCTTCGTTCAAAGTTGCGGACAAACCACGATTACCCCTTGCGATAAGTTCAGAAGGGAAAGAACAATCATTAAGGACGCGTTCGATTACTTGCGGCGAGTTGTCGCCCGAACCATCATCGATCACCAGCAACTTTGCCGGCTGCAGTGTCTGCGTCATGATCGAGCGCAGGGTCGCTTCAACAAACGCCGCATGATTGTAGGAAGGCACGACCACTGAAACTGACGCATGCTCGCCGTTAAAGGTCTGTTCAGTCTCTTCCTGAATCTCGGTTGCTATCATTTTTTAGTTATCTTACAGTCATTGCCTTCAAGCGATAATGAGCAGGCGAATTATACTCTTTGGACCACTGCCGCCGCCTTATGGTGGCGTCGCTATTTACATGAAGGCATTGGTGGCGGGCCTGCGCGGTCCGAACGTGCGGGTGTGGACTTACGGCGGCGCGAAGCCGGATGACAAAAGTATTCGCTTCATCGCTCACCGGAGACTGGGGACGTTTTGGGCTTTGCTTTCCGAAGGACGAAACGCGCGCATTCTTGATGCGTCTCATTTTCATCTTGAATACCCGAATCCACTGTTAGTTCCAGTGTGGCTCATGCTCAAACGCCTTCTCGGTTTCGAGTGGTTCAAAAACATTCTCGATGGTTCGCTGCCGAAACGTTATCCCGAGTTTGGATCGCTCAAACGCCGGCGCTTTCATCGCGCCGTCAAGGCGGTCGATCATTTTGTCGTCGTTAGTGAAGAACTGCGGCGCTGGCTGCAGCAGGAGATCAAGGTGCGCCAGCCAATCACAGTTATTCCTTGTTTGCTGCCGTCGGCACCAGCCGACGACCGCGTGAAGCCATCAAGCACGACCGAAAAAAATATCAACGCGTACCTCGCCCATGAGAATCGAGTTTGTTCAATCGGCGTCTTCTTTCCGAGCTATGGTTTCAAGGATGTGGCCGCGGCGGTTGAAGAGCTGCGCGAGCGGACTCATAAAGATATTGGCTTGCTGTTGTTGGATGGCGGCTTCGTTTGCGACGAGGCATATCGCGATGAAGTGTTATGGCAGCGCGACTGGATAACCGTGCTTAAAGAAGTTCCGAACCCTGAAATAAATGAAATCCTGAAACGCAGCGAAGTATTTGTGCGTGGCTTCGCCGATGAAAGTTATGGCATCTCGCGCGTTGAGGCGTTGTGGGCCGGCTTGCCGGTGATTGCAACGCGCGCCGGCGAGACGCGCGGCATGCTGCTTTATGATTTTGGTGATGTGGACCAGTTAGTCAATCAGTTGCAGGCGGTGTTGTTGTACCCAATTTGGGAAGATCCGAATCCGTGGGCGGCGCAATACCGGCGCGAGGCGGAAGAGAATTTACAAGCGGTGGCGAGGGTATTGGGCATTGATCAGTCCGCGTAGCGGATGGATGAGAGTAGCCCAGCGATTTATCGCTGGGCTCAAATGTTCAGAATCGTGAGTCCGTGAAACGGACGACTATCGATTAAGAGTTTACGTCGCCTTCAGCCGTCCGTTTCACGGACTGCTCCATCGGCCTGTTGCTGATCCCAGCAGTGAACTGGTGGGCTACTATCAGGCGTCCGCTTCGCGGACTATGACCCATGTTCCATAGAGGAGGGGTAAAGCAAACTGTTAGTTTGCGTTGGTAGGTGAGCTTTTAGTTTGAGTGCTAGCGAATCATCGCAAACTAACGGTTTGCTTTACGACGAACTGGGCGATCGAATAGATCGCAACTGCTGCCAGTACAAAAAGAAAGTAATGAATAACCAGGACGTAGCGATATTCAGTGTGCAGGGCTGACTGCGTACAAAAGTAATAACAGGGAACTATCAACAAGAGCGCCAGGCTTTGAAATTGGCGCCGGTAGACCAAAACGCCGGCGCCGATCAAAAACAGCGGCAGGAAGATCGCGGTGATAAAGATCTTTTGCACGGCGCGCAACGGCCATTGAACGAGCGGCTGCCAAGTTCCCGAGTTGGTTGTTGACAATCGTAGCGGCGTTCGCTCGAGGCGCAGCATCGACGCTGCTCTTCGTATCATGACTCCGGCGAACCAGATGGGATGCGCTCGAATAACTGCAAAGCCGCGCGCCAGCCGAGCGCGATCGCGTTCGATTCCATCCGGCGTGAAGAGAGAATTGGCATATTCGGGGCGGTGCGCAGTTTCGGCTTCAGCGCGAATCAGTTCCATATCCGTTTGCGGCATGCCAAGACTGCCATCGCTGTTGTAATCTGCAATGCCTTCGATGAGCGTTTGACCGGCTCCCAGCGATACGGGAATAAACTTGCCATACACGATCGCATTGCGAATCGTGATCGGCGCAATGATTAGTAAAGCGCCGCAGAGCAGCACGACAGCGGGACGCAATCGGGCGCCGCGTTTGCGGACAACGAGAAACAGCAACGCCAAAAAAGGTCCGAGCAAGAGCGAGTTAGCACGCAACCAAACGGAAACGCCGATCAGCGCGCCCGCTGCGAAGATTGAAACCATAGAAGATCGCTCGCTTGCAGGACTTGTTCGCCGAAGAGTTTTAGTTATCAGCAATATCGCCAGCAGTATCGGCAGTGCGGCAAGCGAGTCCGGCAAAAGCAGGATGGAATTCCAACTAAACTGCGGCGCCAGCGCGGACAGGAACCCGGCAATAACGCCGACCGCAACAGGAAACAGTTCAAAAGCGATCAGCACAATGACGATCACCGACAGCGAGTCGAGCACCATTTGCAAAAGCTGTGTCGCTGTATCTGAATCGGGAGCGACGCGATAGATGAACGAGAGCAGAATTGGATAACCGGGCGGGTGTCCCAGCAAATCAGGATCGCTGGTTGAAGACGAGGCATCGTAAAGCGAACCGACGCCATTCGCGCGAATCAAAGCGGCCAAATGTTTGTAATTCAGCGCAACTTTGGTTTGGACCGCAAAGGCTTCATGGCGCGCGGCCTGCCAATTTAGCAGCCTGACACCCAGCGCCGTGCAAAAGATCAGGATAAGAATTAGAAGATTACGACGTGCCACGGAACGTTGCGAAGTATCACTGATTTTCAGTTTTGCGGCGTCGCGATTGTCGTGCTTCATTACGCCGCGGATTATACAGACCCAAAGTGATTCAAGGACATTCGATTATTTGTTTTGGTGGTGAGGACTGGTGGTATCACCATCCACACTCGAAGTACCACTTGATGCGGCGGTTTGCCAAAGCCGGCAATCGAGTGCTTTTTGTAAACTCGATTTCAATGGGCCTGCCGGGTCTTGCGAACAAAGACTTGCTGCCGCGCATTGCGCGCAAGTTGCGTTCCTATGCTCGTCTTGCGCGGTCTACTCCGGAAGGTGTCACCGTTGTTTCGCCGGCGGTCATTCCGTTCTTTGGCACTAGCGCAGCACGCGCTGTCAATCGGAAATTACTGGCTATGCAGATCGGACGGCTCGCGCGTCGCGGCGGTCTCACGCGACCAATTCTTTGGATAGCAATTCCTACGGCGGCGGACATGATTGGTGAGTTTGATGAGCAACTAGTGATCTATCAGGTGTCAGACAAGTATGATGCGAACCTGATGGACCATGCGACTGACGTGGCGACGATCAGGAAACTGCACGAACGCGCCATCGATAAGGCAGACATCGTGCTCTATTCCGGACAAAAACTGTTGGCGGAAGCCGAGCGTGGTCGTGAACGATCCTTCCTCCTCGAACAAGCGGTTGATTTTGAACACTGGTCACCTGTCGGCGCGGGCAAGCTCGAAATCGCGGAGGCAGTAGCGCGCATTTCGCGTCCGCGCCTGGGTTACTTTGGCGCGATCGAGCCCTGGCTGATCGATCAGGAATTGATCAAGCGCGCAGCACGATTGCGGCCCGACTGGCAGTGGATCTTCATCGGCAACAAGTCACGCGGTGTCGAGATTGAAGCTTTGCCAAACACGCATTTTCTGCCGCCCGTGCCTTATCAGCAGTTGCCACACTATGCCGCCGGTTTTGATGTCTGCGTGTTGCCGTGGGACACTGCGCATTCGTTTACTAGTTACGGTTCGGCAATCAAGGTGCGCGAGTATTTGGCGACGGGACTGCCGGTAGTTATTTCGCCGTTGCCCGAATACGAATCGATGAGCGACGTGTTGCGCATTGCGCGCAGCCATGATGATTGGTTTCGTTTAGTTGGAGAAGCATTAGGGGAAAACGATCCCACCGCGGCGCGAGCAAGGCAGTCGGCAGTTTCGAATGGAACCTGGGACGCGCGCGCTGAGTGGGTTTCGAATTTGATAGAACAAACGTTAGCCGCGGATTCACGCAGATGAACGCGGATCTGAAAAATCAAATCAAGATCCACGGACTGCGAGCACCGAATATCTACTTGAATTGTCTTTCTGCTCGGATCTGATCCGCGTTCTTCCGCGAAAATCCACGGCTAAATTTGGCGATTAGTAAACGTTTTCGCAGGAAAACAGATGAAGCAGCTCTTGCAAAACTTACGAACCGGCGAAGCCACTGTTGCCGACGTGCCTGTGCCGATATTGCAACCGGGCCGTGTACTGGTTCGCACTGCAGCGTCCTTGATCAGCGCAGGAACCGAGCGCGCGCTGACCGAGTTGGGCAAAAAAAATCTGTTAGGTAAAGCGCGAGAGCGGCCAGAGCTGATCGGAAGAGTTTGGGAGAAGGTCAAGACGGAAGGCATCTCGCAGGCGCTTGAAGGTGTGCGTGACAAACTGGATCAGTCGCACGCCGTCGGTTATAGCGCTGCCGGCATCGTGATTGAAGCGGCCCCGGACGTCACGGAGTTTCGCGCCGGCGATCGGGTCGCTTGTGCCGGCACTGACTATGCGTCGCACGCGGAAGTTATTTCAGTGCCGCGAAACTTATGCGTTCGTTTGCCTGACGAATTGAGTTTTGAAGAAGCGGCGTTCGGGACCGTTGGCGCGATTGCCTTGCAAGGGGTGCGGCTTGCCGAGCCAACGCTCGGCGAATCTGTGGTAGTGATTGGCCTTGGTCTTGTGGGCCAGCTTACCGTGCAACTCCTAAAAGCGAACGGCTGTCGCGTTTTTGGAGTCGACGTCGATGAGGCACGCGTCAAACTCGCGCGCGATTCAGGAGCCGAGGGTGGCTGTGTTCCAACGTCTGCGAAAGAGCAGGTGCTAGCCTGGTCCAAAGGACGCGGCGCCGACGCCTGCATCGTTGCCGCCGCGACCACGGCTAACGAACCAATTGAACTGGCTGGTGAAATTTCGCGCTTGAAAGGCCGCGTCGTGGCGGTTGGTTTGGTCGGGATGAACGTCCCGCGCAATGTTTACTACCAGCGCGAACTTACTCTGAAAGTGTCCCTGTCTTACGGTCCGGGCAGGCACGATCCCGAATACGAAGAGCATGGCCATGACTATCCGCTGGCTTACGTGCGTTGGACCGAAGGGCGAAACATCGAAGCGTTCCTCGACTTGATGGCCTCGCATCGAATTGATGTCAAGCAATTGATCACGCATCGCTTTCGCATCGACGATGCGCGCGGCGCTTACCAACTGATCTCCGGCAATTCAATTGAAAAATATCTGGCGGTGCTGCTCACCTACGACATTGAAAGAGAAGTGGGCCGCCACATTGAAAATGCAGTTCTAACTAAAAAAGCGGCCACCGCGGTAGGGCGCGTTGGCATTGGTTTGATTGGCGCCGGCGGCTATGCGCAAAAAGTTCTGTTGCCAAACTTCAAGGCAGCAGGCGCTGAGTTTTGTTCAATTGCGTCCGCGTCGGGCGTTTCGGCGCGCGACGTGGGAACGAAATACGGCTTCGCGAGGTTTGTTTCCGATGCTCAGACTGTGATTGATGACGAAGCGGCGAACCTGATCGTTATCGCGACGCGCCACGGATCGCATGCTGCGTTGGCGACGCAGGCACTCGAGCGCGGGAAGCACGTGTTTGTAGAGAAACCATTGGCTCTTAACGATGCGGAACTTGATAGCGTCGTCGATGCGGCCGAGCGTTCTGCAGGGCAGTTGTTGGTTGGTTTCAACCGGCGCTTTTCAGCGCTCGCCGTCAGTGCGAAGGAAGTTTTTCAGAATCGCCAGTCGCCGCTTTCGATTCTATACCGCGTGAATGCCGGGCGAATTCCGCGCGACCACTGGACACAGGATCCGAACGAAGGTGGCGGACGGATCATTGGCGAGGTTTGTCATTTCATCGACCTGATGCAGTTTCTTACCGGCGCGGCTCCCACGACCGTATTCGCGC
This sequence comes from Pyrinomonadaceae bacterium, assembly GCA_030841085.1. GTDB lineage: Bacteria > Acidobacteriota > Blastocatellia > Pyrinomonadales > Pyrinomonadaceae > PSRF01. The sequence goes on along the minus strand of JAVEDP010000021.1, from coordinate 152,444 downwards.
AGGCTGTTGGCGGCGATCAGGGCAACATCATTAGCGAGGACTCGATCTTTATTACGTTGCAATTCGCTGATGGCTCAAACGGCGTGGTTGCCTATCTCGCTGAAGGTGACGCAACACTCCAGAAAGAGCACATCGAAATTTTCGGCGAAGGAAAAACTTTCGTCATTGAAGATTTTCGCAGCGCAAGACTTTATGCCGGTGGTCGCGAGAAAAAGGAAACGCTGCGCCAGCAAGACAAGGGCCAGGCAGAGGAAATACGCGTCGCCTGCGCCGTTATCGCTGAGGGCAAGCCTGCTCCGATTACACTTGCGGAGCTCGAAGCCACGACGCGAGCGACGTTTCGCATCCGGGATTCGCTTCGAACGGGACAACCCGAAAAAGTCCAAAGTCCAAAGTCCAAAGTCCAAAGTTCAGAGTCCAGCTAGTTACTGGACTACCGCCCCCGGAAATCGCGTTTTGGACATTGGACATTGGACATTGGACTTTGGACTTTTCTTATGTGCGGCATTGCCGGATTAATCAGTCTCGAGCCGGAACAACGCGTTGCGGCGATGCTCAGAACGATTGAGCATCGCGGTCGCGACGATGAAGGCGTTTGGACTTCGGAAGCAATCGATAGCACGGGCCGGCGCGCGTGTCTCGGTCATCGCCGTCTCGCAATCATCGATACCAGCTCAGCCGGCCACCAGCCAATGCTTTCTGCTGATGGCCGTTACGTGCTCACCTATGGCGGGGAGATCTATAACTATCGCGAGTTGCGTAACGAACTCAAAGGCAAGGGCCATGTCTTTCAAACTGAGACCGACACCGAAGTTCTCCTGACTGCATTTGCCGAGTGGGGCAAGCAATGTCTGCCGCGTCTTAACGGCATGTTCCACTTCGCGGTTTGGGACAATCACGAACGCAAGCTGACAGTCGCGCGCGATCACGTCGGCATCAAGCCGCTTTATTATTTCTATGAACCTGCAGCCGGTGCGAAACCGGGTTTGTTAATTTTCGCGTCGGAAGTTAAAGCGATATTGGCGACCGGTTTGGTGGAGCGCGCGCTTGACCCCGAAGCGCTGCACCAGTTTCTGACCTTCCTGTGGGCGCCCGATCCGAACACCTTGTTTCGCGGAGTCAAGACATTACCGCCGGCCCACGCGCTTACATTTCAGCAGGACCAAATCAAGATCGACGAATGGTGGGACGTCTCGTTTGACGAAGTTGACGAAGGACGCAGCGAAGCGTGGTGGCAGGACCGCGTGCTTGAAACGCTGGACGAGGTAGTCAACATGGAGATGGTTGCCGACGTGCCGCTCGGATCGTTTCTTTCAGGTGGGATCGATTCGTCAGGAATCGTCGCGATGATGAAGCGTCACAGCAACGGGCGTAGAGTTTCCACCTATACGGTCGGCATCGAATCCGAAGACCTGCGCTACGACATCATCCCGGACGACGTCGAATGGGCGCGCCGCGTTAACAAGCATCTGGACACCGGTTATCACGAGATCATGCTGCACCCGGCGGTCGCCGAGTTGCTGCCGAAACTGGTCTATCACATGGACGAGCCGGCGATAGACATGGCCATCCCGAGCTACCTGGTTTCGCAGGCGGCGCGCGAAACCTTGCGCGTGATGCTGTCGGGGATGGGCGGTGATGAAGTTTTTGCGGGCTATCCACGCCAGCTCGCCATGAAGATTGCCGGCGCATTTGATCCGGTGCCCGGCATGTTGCGCCGGCCGCTGATGAAGACGATTGAACGCACGTTGCCGGGTGGACTGCCGGGTCGTTTGACGGCGCCATTGCGTAACGCTAAAAAGTTTGCGCGCAGTGCGGGTCTGGATTTTGAAGAACGATACCTGGGATACGGAACTTACTTTACTGATGACATGAAGCAGCGGCTTTATTCGGACGATATGTGTGCCTCGACGCGCGAATTCGATGCTTATGCCGCGCATCGTCGTTACTTTGCGCGCGTGAAAAACACCGCGCCGCTGAACCGTTTGCTTTACGTCGATCTAAAAACTTTTCTGCCTTGCCTGAATTTAATAACTACCGACAAAACTTCGATGGCGGCAAATCTGGAGGTGCGCGTGCCGTTCCTCAACCGCAAGATGATTGAGCTTACTGCGCGCATGCCGCCGGAACTCAAACTGCGCGGGTTCAAACGGAAATATATTCTCAAGCGCGCGCTGGAAAAATTCTTGCCGCACGATGTTGTGTGGCGAAAGAAAGCAGGCTTTGGGGCGCCGATTCGTTCCTGGTTGCGCGGTCCGCTGCGTCCAATGGTTGACGATCTTTTGTCAGAAGAAACAATCAACCGCCGCGGGTTATTTAGACCAGCCGAAGTGCGCCGCATCATTGATGCGAACCTTTCCGGTCGTGAGGATTACAATCTTCAGGTGTTTCAGTTATTGACGCTCGAGCTTTGGCAGCGAGAGTTTATGGATTAACCGACCGGCCGGGTACGCGAAGCGATCTCATTAGCACCGCGGCTTCAGCCCGGTGATAGCAAATTAGAATTGACGAGGAACCGTTTCTAACGGTTTTGTTGGCAAGAAGGATCAAGAGAAACCGTTGGAAACGGTTTAAGGGATCATTTTGTAAAGCTTAACCACCGGGCTTAAGCCACGGTGCTAATGAGATCGCTTCGCGTTACTCGGTCTCAGAGTTCCGAGAAGGAGTGGACATGACAATCCAGATTGGGCAACACAGGAAATTTTGGTAGTGCTGTAAATCTGTTGTGCTGAACATCTCTTAGCGGAACGGGTCTTGCAGAACATAGGAAACAGAGTCAGTTACGATTAGCTCGGAACATGTTCGAGGACAAACTGATCGCTGCCTAACTTGATTGGCGCTTTCGTAGTTGGGCATCGGATTCCTTCACGGTACTTGAGGAACTGCTCCTCAAAATACGCTTCACATATCGGGTAACCCGCAAGGTCTGGATCGTCACTAAAGATATAGCTGTGGACTTCGTGTAGCTCCTCGCAGTGCGGACAGTTGTATCTAACAAAATAGGCCGCCATGACGTTCAGTGCTCCGTTAATTTGTTGCTGGATTAACTCTACGAATGATCGTGCTGCCTATTTGCCCCCAAATGCTCCTGTCGGTGGAGCCTCCTTGAGTTGTTCGTCGTCAGCCTTCCACTTTGTCACTACACGCTGAAGGGGTGGCCACGGTTCATATCCTCTGGTGGTCTTCATCACATTCATGAATTCTTCCAGATCATGATGCCAACGAAGAATCGTTTTCTTAAACGAATCCTCCACCATCTTGCGGTCAGCAACCTGATTCTCCCACGCCGATGCCACGAACTCGAAATAATTGAGCAGAGCTATGCAATGGTTTCTAGTCTCCCACCGCGTGGGGTCTACAGTCTTCGTCGGATCTCCACTAGTGTTCTTCAGCGAGTCTTCATCCTTCTTTTTAATCTCCTCATCTTTCGTCGAAAAATATATGCGCCGCGCCTCGTCGTTGCTGATACGTGGCCGAGATTGCTGTGGCCCCTCGTCGCGAAACAATTGGGGATAGGCATTCTCGATTGCTGCTTTGTGGCTGCTGGATTGGTTGTTCCACTCTCGTATCATCTCTACTGCAAAATGACGGCGGTTCCACGTGTGCTGTTCGTTAATTCCATATGCAGCGCACACCAGAGCCACAGCAGATACGATAAGTCCTCCTGCCGTTAGCCACACTCGGAGGCTCTCTAATATCCGGTTTGACCGGTTAGTGGTACTCTTCTGCTCCCTCCTTTCTTTGCGCCTACGGATTACCGATACTCCTTCATCAACCTTGTTGTTGTCTTGAGTCATATCTCTCTCCCTGTACCGCATGTACGCTCGTTGGGGTCCTGAATAGTTAATTCGGCTCGCCTGCCGCTTCAGGATTCGCAACTTGTCCCCAGTTCTACCTGGCCGGGTAGAAGTAGGGTCGAGGCGAGCCGAAACTTGAGAGCGCATTATATCTTCTGACCTATCTGTGTGGTACTTTGGTGCATCGGCAGAACAGGGTCACGAGACCTACTAATACGAGAGAGGAAATTTCAAATTATCATGAGTAATTATTCCAGAACTACTATTCAAACAGTTCGATACATGGGAGAGATATTCTTGGGAACCAACAGAAAACCGAGTGATTGGAGCGCTCACATCGAGCGTCTTGGCATCACGCATCAAATCACGAGGATTGAACCTAATGGTTTGTGCTTCGGCGTTCCTACACAATGGCTCGAACGGCTCCGGCTATACGAGAGATAGTCTAAGTCTCAGCCAAAATGAAAAAGGCAGGGGAACCGCCTGCCTTTTTTCTCTCCAAACCAGCACCACAGATTTACAGCACTACCGAAAATTGAAACCGTTGACAACCCGCTCAAGGCGGTCTTATTCTGAATTTGGCTGAACGCTTAGCGCGCGGCTTTCTTAAATCCTTACCTCCCCGGCAAAGTTCCAAGTTAGTCAAATGGCCCAGAAGAAGATTTCAGTAACAGAATCAACTAGCGTCCGGCAACAGGTGCAAACACCCGGCGCGCGCGTGTTGCTCGCCGAAGATGACCGCGCACTGCGACGCTTTCTGCAAGTCATACTTGAGCGTGCCGGGTACACCGTCGTGCCGGCCGCTGATGGCTTGGAAGCCATGAAGATCGCGCTCTCGTCCCCGGTCGATGTCGTGGTCACTGACGCGATGATGCCGAACCTCAGCGGCCACGAGCTTTGCCGCTTTATTCGCAACAGCCAGACGCTGGCGCACTTGCCGGTGATTTTGTTGAGCGCTTTGGAACAGAAAGAGCCAAACGAAGGAGAACAGGTTGACGCGTTTCTGTCGAAACCTGTCGCCGGTGAAGACCTGGTTAGCTGTATCGAGAAGTTGTTGGCGCGCGCGCGAGCCAATTAATCCCTTTTCACAATGAAATTGATTTGCGGCTTTGCCGCGTTCCGTGCGGAAAGGCTCTGCCTTTCCGTCGCCACTTATTGAAACCTTCGCGAGGCTCAGCCTCGCGAAATTTATTTGGGGTGGAGACTATCGGTAAGGCATAGCCTTACCGCACGGGAGACGGCATAGCCGTAAGTCAGCGACGGTAATAAGAAGAGGCGACCCCACGCTCGGGTCGCCTCTAGTAGCATAGACTTCAGTCTGTGCCTGTACCGGAGCCACAGACTAAAGTCTGTGCCACGACTTTGAAAAGTAATTTTCTATCAAGCACTGGTGGCGCTGGTAACTTCGATCAGCGCGTCCAGGCCGGTATACGGTATCTGCTGTGCCTGCGCCACCGCTTCGTAAGTGCAATGACCGGCGTAAGTGTTCACGCCCGCCTTTAATCCGGCGTCGCTGCGTATCGCGTTGAGGAAACCAAGATTCGCGAGCTTAAGAGCATAAGGCAGCGTCGCATTCGTCAGCGCGAACGTTGAGGTGCGCGGCACGGCGCCCGGCATGTTGGCGACGCAGTAGTGCAGCACGCCTTCAACGTAATAAGTAGGATTCGAGTGCGTGGTCGGATGCGTCGTCTCGATGCAGCCGCCCTGGTCCACCGCCACGTCAACTATCACCGCGCCGTTTGGCACATCTTTGAGCATATTTCGCGTTACCAACATTGGTGCGGCCGCGCCTGGAACTAATACCGCGCCAACGATCAAATCGGCATTTGAAATAGCATCGTGGATCATGTACGCGCTGGAGGCGAGCGTGGAAATCTTGGACAGAAAAATATCGTCCAACTCGCGCAGCCGCTCGAGATTGTTATCGATCATCGTCACGTGCGCGCCCATGCCGACCGCTATCTTCGCGGCGTTTGTTCCCACTACGCCGCCGCCGATAATTACGACTCGGGCAGCAGGCACGCCGGGAACGCCACCCAACAGGATGCCGCGACCGCCGGCCATCTTTTCCAGATAATGCGCCCCAACCTGAATGGCCATGCGGCCCGCGACTTCAGACATGGGCGTCAGCAGCGGCAACCCGCCACGACGATCGGTGATCGTCTCGTAAGCAATGCCGGTGACCTTGCGCTGGATAAGTTGTTCGGTAAGTTTTCGATCGGGAGCAAGATGCAGGTAAGTAAACAGCAACTGGCCTTCGCGCATGCGCGGGTATTCGGGCGCGATCGGTTCTTTTACCTTGACGATCATGTCCGCTTTGGCCCAGACGTCGTCGGCTGAATCAATGATTTCCGCACCGGCCCGCTGATAAAGGGCATCATCAAATCCCGAGCCTTCACCGGCGTTACGTTCGACGATGACCCGATGATTGCCGTCGCTTAGCGCGCGCACGCCCGCTGGCGTCAAACCAACTCGATATTCGTTATCTTTAATTTCTTTCGGCAGGCCGACAATCACGTGCAGAGTCCTCCAGGGTCAGAGATCAGAAGTCAGAAGTCAGAAGTCAGGGATCAGAGATCAGAGATCGGAGGTCAGAGATCAGAAGTCAGGAATTCGGAGCCGGATTTTCTGACCTCTGACTTCTGATCTCCGACCTCTGACTTCTTATCCCATGCCGTCAATCATGTCGATTTGCGCGCGTTGCAGTTTGCCGCTGTAGTCGACATAGATGGATTTCCATTCGGAAAAAATGTCCAGCACCTGCGTGCCCGCTTCGCGGTGGCCGTTACCGGTGGCCTTGGTGCCGCCGAACGGCAGGTGCACTTCAGCGCCAATCGTCGAAGCGTTTACATAAAATATTCCGGTGTACATGTCGTTCATGGCGCGAAAGGCGCGATTGACGTCGGTAGTATAAATCGCGGCGGACAGGCCATAACGAACACCGTTGGCAATCTCCACAGCCTCGTCAAGCGATTTGGTTGGAATGACTGTGGTAACCGGGCCGAAGATTTCCTCTTGTGCAATCCGCATGTCAGGTGCGACATCGGTAAAGACTGTCGGTTCGATGAAGAACCCGCGCGCATACTCGCCGCGCGTGAGCCGTTTGCCGCCGCACGCCAGCTTGGCGCCGTCTTCCTTTTGACCGATATCGATGTAACCCATGATTTTCTTGACTGCGTCGGCGTTGATTACCGGCCCCATGTCAGTTTTCGCATCTGCGCCGTTGCCGATCCGCAAACGCCTGGCATGCTCGACTAGTTTTTTGCAGAACTGCTTGTAGATCTTTTTATGGACCACGAGCCGCGACGACGCGGTGCAGCGTTGTCCGGAAGTGCCAAACGCGCCCCAGACCGCGCCTTCGATCGCGAGGTCGATGTCGGCATCTTCCATGACGATGATGACGTTCTTGCCGCCCATCTCAAGCGAACAGATTGCATTGCGTTCGGCACAGGCGGACGCAACCGTTCGCCCGGTTTCAGTTGAACCAGTAAACGAAATAAGCCGCAACGCCGAGTGATTCGTAATGGCCGCTCCCGCGTTTTCACCATAGCCGGTAACGAGGTTCACGACTCCCGGCGGAATGCCTGCCTGTTCGCAAGCCTCGACCAGGTTGTAAGTTGAGAGCGGCGTATCTTCGGCTGGTTTGAGCACCACTGTGTTGCCACAGACCAGCGCTGGAATCAGTTTCCATGAAGGAATCGCCATCGGAAAATTCCACGGCGTGATTAGCCCGCAGAGTCCCACCGGCTGCCGTACGCACATCGCAAACTTGTCGGGCATCTCCGCAGGCGTAGTAAAGCCGTGCAGACGCCGGCCTTCACCGGCCGTGTAATAAGTGCAGTCGATTGCTTCCTGCACGTCGCCGCCCGCTTCTTTCAAAACCTTGCCCATCTCGCGCGTCATGTCGGCAGTGAAGCGCGGTTTGTTTCCCAGCAGAATTTCACCGAGCCGAAAAAGAATTTCCGCGCGCCGCGGAGCGGGCGTATTGCGCCAACCATCGAAAGCTTCACGCGCGGCATTCACCGCGGTGTTCACATCTTTACTGGTCGACAAAGCGAAACGCCCGATGAGGTCGTTGGTATCCGCGGGGTTGATGTTTTCGAAGTGCTCGCCTGATTCGCTCGGTACCCACTTGCCGCCGATGTAATTGTCGTAGGTCTTAACGGACGAGCGGACCAGGCGCGGTGATGCTTGCCGGGAATTATTTTTTGCGAGAGCTTTTTTTGCCTGGGCCATAATCAGTTTCAAGTTCCAAGTTCCAAGTTTCAGGTTGGAAAACTTGGAACCTGAAACTTGAAACTTGAGACGTTCTTATTGGTAAGTAAACTGCACGATTTTGGTTGTTCTGAGATCGAGGTCTCGCGAGTAGCGCGACACCTGCATTACCACCGGATCGCCCGGTTTCAAAGAGTTAATGACCCTTTGGAAATCGGCCAGTGCCGTTACCGGAACACGATTGATGCGCGTGATCACGTCGCCTTCGATCAGTGTCGACTGTCCATTGACACCTCTTACTTCCGCCGCCAGTCCGCTGGGGTCCACCTCTTTAACGTAGAGACCGCGCACGCCGGCGAGATGCTTGTCAGCGCTCAGCGTTTGCGTTAGTTCGGCGAGTGTAATGCCGAGATGCAAGCCATTGCCCTTCGGATCCGACTCCTTGCGCTTGGGCGGTGTTGAATCCGCCGGGTCGCGCAGTTGTTGCAGGCCGGGACGCTCGCCCAGAACAATGTCGGCGCTGTGCTTCTCAAACTTGTTGTCACGTTCGCGAAGATAGGTTAAGGCCACAGATTGACCGATCGGGCTGCCCGCGACTTTTTGAATCAAGTCCTGGGCGTTTGCGATCGGTTGGCCATTGAACTCGACGATGATGTCGTTTGACTGCAAGCCTGCCTTCGCCGCCGGCGTTGGTTGGCCATCTTTTGTTTGTTGCACGTCGAGAATGATGGCGCCCTTTGCTTCGGGCAAACTATAGACGCGCGCGAATTCGTCCTTGACTGAATCAAGCGTTACGCCCAGGAAACCGCGGCGCACTTTGCCCTGGTCCACAATCTGCCGATAGACGAAGTTTGCTTCGGACGCGGGCAGCGCAAAGCCGATGCCGTTATAGTCTCCGGTGGATGTGGCGATCTGGGAATTAATTCCGATCACTTCGCCGCGCATGTTTACCAACGGACCACCGCTGTTGCCGCGATTGATGGCCGCGTCAGTCTGGATGAAACGTTGAAAATTTGACGCTGGGGATGGAGTTTCTCGTTCCTTCTTAGAGATGATGCCGGCGGTAACCGTTTGGTCCAGCCCAAAAGGCGAGCCAACTGCCAGCACCCAGTCGCCTACTTGTGCCGCATTTGAATCGCCCAGCGTCACTGTCGGGAGATCCTGCGGCGCATCGATCTTTATTACGGCTACGTCGGTTTCTTCATCAATTCCAACGACCTTGGCCGGATAGGTTTGGCCGTTTTGCAATCCCACGATTATTCGCGACGAACCCTCGACCACGTGTTCATTCGTGAGGATGTAACCCTTGGGACTAACGATGAAACCGCTGCCGACGCCATGCGATGGTCGCCGCGATGGTCGTCGAAACATATCAAACAAAGGATTATTCGAAGGCAGGTCTGCCGGGTCCTCGTTCTCTTTTTCGCTAACCTCAGGAGCAGCAGCGATAGTGTCGATGTTCACCACAGCAGGCTCGACCCGCCGGGCAATTTCAGCAAACGAGGCGGACAAGGCCTCGGGCGCGCGCGCGATCTGCATTTCGTTCTGCGCCACGGTCGGTTTGCCGGAAAGCATCGCGCCAATTCCCATGCCGGCCAACAGGCAGGCAGTCCCGAGCGCCACAATCCAGACCCGAAGCTTTCGCAGGATGGTCCGTTCGTTCACGGTTGTTTGATCGTTATTAGATTCGAGCATAAAGCACCGCCTTCAAGAAAAACTGCATGTCGCGACCTCTTGGAACGCCAGAAACCCGGTAATCGTCAGGCCGCAGAAGGGAAGGCGTGAAGTATAGCTAAACGGGAATCAGGGAGCAAAGAAACGAGCGAAGCGAGTCGGAAGAGGGCAGAAGGCAGGAGGCAGAAGGCAGCGAACCAAGATTTTCCATTTGCCATTTCTCATTTACCATTTTTCATTGAAACCAGTGCCTCTTCTCAAACCGCGCGCGTTCCAACTCAGCGGCGTGAGTCTAATGGAAAATAGCAAATGGAAAATGGACAATAGCAAAATGGCAAATGGAAAATGGCAAATGGAAAATGGCAAATCTCTTTCTGCGCCTCTTCCGTTTTAAAACTCAGGGCCGCAAAAACACTTTCAGGGCGCCTTTCTTCCCAGCGCGTTCCATGGCATACACGCCGCGCGTGAGCGGATACTCTTCACTTATCAAACTGTCGATATCGATAGCGCCCTTTTTGAGCAGATCGAGCGCGGGTTGAAAACGGCCGCAGCGCGAGCCCACGATGCTTATCTCGTCGACGACCAGCGGCGCCTGAACGAACTCGGCCTTGCCTTCAAACGTTGATTTCAAAACCAGCACACCGCGCGGCCGCAACAACTGAAGTGCGCCGGCAAATCCGGATGGCGAGCCGGAGGCTTCGACCACTACGTCAAACTCGCGTTTGCGCTTTGCTGCGCTCTTCGCGGTAACGGTTTCAATGCCGCGACGTTCGGCGATTCGTAACTTGTCTGCATGCTTGCCAATCAAGACAACCTGGGCGCCTGTTAGCGCGAGCACTTGCGCGCAAAGCAGGCCGAGTTTGCCGTCACCGATCACCGCCACGCGATCGGTTGGTTTGGTTTCGACGCATTCCAAAACGCCGCAAGCAGCAGCCAGTGGTTCAGTGAAAACCGCGTGCTCATCAAGCACGATATCCGGAACCTTGAAAAGATTTGTTTGTGGCAGCTTGAGAAATTCGGCGTGAGCGCCGTCACGTCCAACGATGCCCAGCACGGTTCGGGTGGCGCAATGGCGTGGGTCACCGGCGCTGCAAAGCGCGCATTCTCCGCAACCGGCGTTGATTTCCCCGACGACGCGCCGGCCGATAAGCGTTGTGTCAGCGGCTTCTTCAACGACGCCGACAAACTCGTGTCCGATCGTTCCTTTGAAGCCGGCATAACCGCGCGCGATTTCCAGGTCTGTATTGCAGATTCCTGAAAGCAGCACGCGCACGAGTGCTTCGTCTTCGCGCGCAGGCTTTTCAACCTCGCGCACGGCCAACTTTTTCTTTTCTACGCGAAGCGCTTTCATCAGTAGGTCGGTTGTCCGTCGTCAGTTGTCCGTTGTTAGTTTTTCGTTGTTTGTTGATCGGTGTTTAGTTGTCAGCTAAAGCAAGGATTGTCAATATCATTCAAGTTTGGCCTGCGGATACAACTGCCAACTGACCACTGACAACGAACGAATTTCAAAAGCTTTTTGTGCGCGTGTAGACGTTCTGTGAGGTGAGTTCCACAATCTGTTTACTGCCCGCAACATTAATCGGTAGACGCCACTCTAAATCTTCTTCGCCCGGCAATACAGCATTGAGCCACCAGCTGCCGGCGGTGACAACTATTGTTGCCTGACCGTCCTTATCAAGTTTGGCGTTGACGGGACGGCGCCCCTGCATGCGCTCGTTCAGGAAATCATCGAAACGTTTACCGGCGCGCCGTTCGGTAAAGTATTCGTGCCGCACGGCGACGATGTCCACCGGATATAGTTCCACCGGAATGTCCAGAGCCGCGGCATTAATGCCGACGGGCCGCAACATGATCTGCAGCGAGGTTTCATTGTGCGACGAGCGAGCGTCGGTGTTTGAACGGTGCGGAAGTTTTGAGTAGATCAGCCAACCCGAAAACAGCAGTGCCGCAACCAGCATCACTCGCAGAAGCGAAACAGTTAGGCGGCGAAGTGTATTTGGAGGTTTCACTTTTGAAATCGAACACCCTCAGAAACGATCAAAGATTTGCGCAACGTACACGCTATTTCTTAAGCGCGCGAACGTAAGTGGCCAGTGCCTCGATTTGTTCCTGCGAAAGTTTCTTTCCATAAGCCGGCATCTTTTCCTTGCCGTTCATTATGGAATTAAAGATGCGCTCGTCGCTGACTTTCTCCTGCCACGCGGCGTCCGTCAGGTTTCGCGCGTGCTTTAGTTTGCCCTTGATTGTTTTTGCCTGGCCGTCCTTGCCATGACACGAGGCGCATTGTTTTGCGTATAGTTGCGCGGCATTTACGGCAGGAAAAGCGCCGGCATTTGCCGTCGGGGATGTTGGTGCGAGGAGACTTGGATAAGTTGTTGCGAACGTTGCCAGCAAAACAATGAAAAAAACATGTTTCATGAAGTTAAGTCCCCCTGGTTTCCGCTTACTATTGCTGCACAAAGTTCGGCGCGTGCCTTAGGTTCTAAACTCATGATACCCAACTGAGAATGTTTTGTGTATCCGGGGATCGCGTATGCGAGTTGAATCGCGCGGTAATGCAAAGTAAGCTCGTTTTTCGGAAATGAATAGTTTTCTCGACCAAAGGTAAAAACCAGTGCAGTTCGAACTGACGCAGGACAAATTCAGAGACGAGTGTGGCGTGTTTGGCATCTACGGGCACGCCGATGCTGCGCGACTGACGTATCTGGGATTGTACGCGCTGCAACATCGCGGGCAGGAGTCGTGCGGCATCACGGCGTCGAATGGTACGGAACTGCGACTTGAGCGCGCGATGGGCCATGTGGCCGATGCGTTTGATCAGTCAACGCTCGATCGCTTGCCGGGGGCCAGCGCTATTGGTCATGTGCGCTATTCGACCGCCGGGGAAGTTTCAATTCGCGAAGCGCAACCATTTTTAGTTACATGCCAGCACGGTCAGATCGCCATCTGTCACAACGGCAATTTGCCGTTCGCGCGTGAAGAGCGACGCAAACTGGAAAAGGAAGGCGCGATCTTTTCTGCGACTTCAGACACTGAAGTAATTCTGCATGGCGTAGCGCGCTCGAAGGCGTCGTCAGTGCGCGAAGCGATTCCGGAAGTCTTGCGCAACACTGAAGGCGCATTCTCGATGTTGTTTCTAACACCGAATGAACTGATCGCGGTTCGCGACCCGCGCGGCTTTCGTCCGCTGGCGCTGGGCCGTTTGGGCGACGCCTGGGTGGTTGCTTCCGAAACGTGTGCTTTTGATTTAATCGACGCGCAGTATGTTCGCGACGTCGAACCTGGAGAGATGTTGGTCATCGATCAGGATGGCTTGCGATCTTCGCATCCGTTGCCGGTGCAGAAGGCCTCGATGTGTTTGTTTGAGCACGTCTATTTTGCGCGACCGGATTCGTTGATCTATGGCCAATCTGTGAACGAATCGCGTCACCGCATGGGCGCGCAACTCGCCATCGAACAACCCGCGGACGCGGATGTGGTAGTGCCAGTGCCGGATTCAGGGACAGTTGCCGCGATTGGTTATTCCGCGCAAAGCGGCGTTAGCTTTCGCTTTGGCCTGGTGAGGAATCATTATGTTGGCCGCACCTTTATCGAACCGCGTCAATCGATCCGATCGTTTGGCGTGCGCATCAAATTGAACCCGGTGCGCGAGTTGATCGCCGGCAAACGGGTAGTGCTAATAGACGATTCGATTGTGCGCGGCACGACCTCCAAAAAAATCGTCAGGATGGTGCGCGAGGCCGGCGCCGGCGAAGTGCATATGCGCATCAGTTGTCCGCCGACGATTAGTCCGTGTTACTACGGCATCGACACGCCGAATAAGGCCGATTTGATCGCCGCGCAAATGTCGATCGAAGAAATTCGCAAGTTTATCGAAGCTGACTCGCTTGGTTATCTTTCGCTCGAAGGGATGGTCAAGGCAATTGGAGTTAGCCGCGATTCATCGTGCGTCGCCTGTTGGAACGAACAGTATCCGACGCGCATTACCAGCGAGGCGGAGACAATGTGGGAGCGCGATCATGAAGCTGCAATCGCTGAGAACTAGGTGCTAAGATAGTGTCATGATTGAACTACTGGATCGCATAACAATCAACCCAGACCAATGCGGTGGACGCCCCTGCATTCGCGGAATGCGAATCAGAGTCGTTGACATCCTGGACTTGTATGCAGCGGGTCTCAGTGCTGAGCAGATACTCGAAGAAATGCCCGATCTGGAACGAGACGATCTCAAAGCCGCTTTGCAGTATGCCGCGCGCAGAATAGATCATCCCGTGCTGGCCGCATGATTCTCTGGGTTGACGCACAACTGTCACCCAAGTTGGCGCCGTGGCTTCAGCTGACCTTCGGAGTTTCAGCCTTGGCGGTTCGCGATTTGGGACTCCGCGATGCTGGCGACCGTGAAATCTTCCTGGTTGCAAGAGAACGACAAGCAACGATCATCACAAAAGACCGTGACTTTGTTCATTTAGTTGAAAGTCTGGGTCCCCCTCCCAAGATAATTTTACTTACTTGCGGCAATACTTCGAACGCCACCCTCCGAAGCGTGTTGGCGAAGTCACTTCCCAGAGCAATGGAGTTTTTGGAAACTGAAGAAGTACTGGTAAAAATAAATTAGGTTTCTGCGAGGAACGATCAGTGAGTCGAGCAACAAAAGGCTGTGGATGCGCGAGCGCGGTTTTGGTTCTGCTGCTGATTCCGGCCGGTTACGTCGGCTGGAAATATGTCCTGCCCTGGTGGAAAACGAAACCGCCTACGCCATCCGGCAAAGAACTTCAGGTACACATTCTCGATGTTGGACCAGTTGAAGGCGATTCAATTCTGATTATCTCGCCTACCGGGACGTCTGTGCTGATTGACGCCGGCGACACCAACAAAGGCAAAGTCGTCCTCGAAGCGTTGAAGCGTTACAACGTGCAGCAGCTCGACTTCTTTATTGCCACGCATCCGCATCCCGATCACATTGGCGGCGCGGACGAAGTAATTAAAGGCACCAAGGTCTTGCGCGTAATCGATAACGGCACTGAACCCGACGTTCCCGAATCACTGGCCGTGAAACAGGGTCCGAAAGTTGCTCAAAAGAAACCTGCTCAAGACAAGAAATCCGCCCAAGATAAAAAGCCGGCTGCCAAGTCGAGTTCAATCACAAAATTTTACGATGACTACAAGGATGCGGTGACGCAAAGCGGTGCGAGCTATGAGAAAACTCAAGCCGGCACGAAATATGATATTGGTGGCGGCGCTCGGCTGATGGTGCTCGCGCCGACCGAACCATTGTTTACGAAAGACCAGATGAAAACTGGCGGTAACTTGCCAAATGCGAATTCGATTGTCATCAGGCTGGACTATGGCGACTTCTCCATGCTCTTGACCGGCGACGCTGAAGAGCAAACCGAGCACCGCATGCTGACGAAGGACATGAACCTGCGCTCGACGATCTTAAAAGTCAGTCATCACGGTTCAAAGTACGCAACGTCGCAGGACTTCGTCGAGCGCGTGAAGCCGGAAGTGGCTGTCGTCTCCTGCGGCGAGTGGAATCGATATGGCCACCCTTCGCAGGCGGTGCTGGATAGATTGAAAGCGGCGAACGCGAAGTTGTTCCGGACTGACCTGCAAGGCGAGATAACGATTACGACACGCGGCAAAGAGAAGGATTATGTAATCAAGACAGCGAAAGAAGGCGCGGTTGACGTGTGGGCCGGGCGAGCCGGGCAGAAGGATGATTCCACGCGTTCCGGATTCATCGCCTATGGCGACTTTGGACCACCTCCCAAAGCGGTAAATCGTAAATAGTAAATCGTAAATGGTAAAGCAAACTGTTAGTTTGCGTTGGTTGCCAAGTGAGTGCTAACTATCCACCGCAAACTAACAGTTTGCTTTACGCTGATCTACCATTTACTAACCAAATGACAAAGCCAATTTCATATGCGGATGCCGGCGTTGATATTGATGCCGCCACTCGCGCCACCGACAGAATCAAGCAACTCGCGAAACAGACCTTCAACGCGCAAACGCTTTCCGAGATTGGCAGCTTTGGGGGAATGTTTGACGGCGCCTTTCCCAAGCTGAAGCAACCGGTTCTGGTTGCTTCGGCCGATGGCGTCGGCACGAAACTGAAGATTGCATTTCTGGCCGGAGTCCACAATACCGTCGGCCGCGATCTGGTTAACCACTGCGTCAACGACATTCTGGTCCAGGGCGCGCGCCCACTCTTTTTTCTCGACTACATCGCCACCGGAAAGCTTCTGCCGGATGTTGTTGCGGCGATCGTCGAAGGTGTAGCGCAGGGCGCAAAAGAAAATGGTTGTGTCCTGCTCGGCGGCGAAACGGCCGAGATGCCCGACTTTTATGCTGACGGTGAATACGATGTTGCCGGCTTCATCGTTGGAGTTGTCGACAAAAGCAAAATTATCGACGGCAAACAGATTGTAGCGGGCGATATCTTGCTGGCATTGCCGTCAGTTGGATTACACACGAATGGTTACTCGCTCGCGCGCAAATTGTTTTTCGAAGTAGCGGGCCACGATGTGAACACGCGGCTTGATGAATTGAAGATGACGGTTGCTGAGGCGCTGTTGCAGCCGCACGTTAGTTATCTGAAGCCGCTCGATGGTTTGCTTGATTCAGGAATGATAAAAGGTCTCGCGCACATTACGGGTGGCGGATTGACAGACAATGTTCCGCGCATCCTGCCGTCGGGGACGGCGGTAGAGATTGAAAAAAGCAGTTGGCCCGTACTTCCTATTTTCGAACTTATGCAGAAGATCGGTAATGTCGCTGAGAACGAGATGTATCGAACTTTCAACATGGGCGTAGGCATGGTTATCGTCATCTCGCAATCGGATGCTGGCGTTATCAAATCGCATTTCCAGGACCGGAGCGAACAGTTTTACGAAATTGGCCGCGTAATCGAAGGGGAACGCTGCGTCAAGTTAATCTAGTCCGGCCTGTGGCCTGTTTTGAATTGCCTCTGTGCGTTCTCTGTGTTCTCTGTGTCTCCGTGGTGAGTAATCCCGTACGTAAGACTCACCACCGAGGCACAGAGAACACAAAGGACGCACAGAGAGAAATGAGAATGAATCCAAGTAACGCCACCCGAAGTGAAAATCAAGATTGCTATCCTAATTTCCGGGCGCGGCTCAAACATGCTGGCGCTTGCCGCTGCGGTTCGCGACGGACGTGTTCCGGAAGCAGAGATTGCGGTGGTTATCAGCGACCAAGCAGACGCCGCCGGTCTCGCGCATGCCGAGTCACAAAATTTGACGGCAGCAGTTGTTGAAAGAAGAGGCCGCTCGCGCGACGAACACGATCGCGAACTTGTAACTGTGCTGCAGGAACACCAGGTTGATTTCGTTTGTCTTGCCGGCTACATGCGCCTCTTGTCAACTCATTTCCTTTCGGTCTATCACAATCGCATTTTGAACATTCACCCCAGTCTCTTGCCGGCTTTTCCCGGACTCGACGCACAGCGGCAAGCGCTCGAGCATGGCGCAAAGTTCACCGGGTGTACCGTACATTTCGTTGACCAGACGCTCGATGGCGGGCCAATCATTGCGCAACAAATTGTGCCCGTCCTCGAAGACGATACCGAAGAGACGCTTTCCGCGCGCATACTGAAAGAAGAGCACAAGCTGTACGCCGAGGCACTTGCTGTTGTCGCCAGGGGTGCTTACGAGATTGTTGGCAGACGAGTGGTGCTGAAGTAAAGTCGCTGGCACAACGCGCGTGCATCTTATTCTGTTTACGATTCGCGACTGACCGATTTACGATGGAACCAATGACGATTGATGAACAGCTCGACTACCTGCGCAAAGGGACCACGGAGATCATTCGCAAGGAAGAGTTGCGCGCCAAGCTTGAGAACTCTGCGAAGACAGGCAAGCCGTTGCGCGTGAAACTCGGTGTCGATCCAACGGCTCCTGATATTCATTTGGGGCACACAGTTGTCATTCGCGAGCTGCGTGCATTTCAGGAATTGGGCCACACGGTTATTTTTTTAATCGGCGATTTCACCGGGCTGATCGGCGACCCTTCCGGCAATTCTGCGACGCGGCCGCAACTCACGCGTGAGGAAATCAACGCCAACGCGGAAACTTACAAACAACAAATATTCAAGTTGCTCGATCGCGAAAAGACCGAGATACGGTTCAATTCTGAATGGATGGACAAGCTTGGTTCCGATGGCTTCATTCGGCTGGCTGCGCACGTGACAGTCAAACAGATTCTGGAACGCGATGATTTCGCCAAGCGCCTCGCCGAGGAAAAACCAATTGCGTTGCACGAGCTGCTGTATCCGTTGACGCAGGCATACGATTCAGTCGCGCTCGAAGCCGATGTCGAGCTGGGCGGCACGGACCAAAAATTTAATCTGCTGATGGGTCGCAACCTGCAACGCGAGTACAAGCAGGAGGCGCAAGTCTGCGTGATCATGCCCTTGCTGGAAGGCACCGACGGCGTGCAGAAGATGTCGAAGAGTTTGGGAAACTACATCGGCATCAACGAACCACCGGCGGAAATCTTCGGCAAAGTGATGTCGATCTCCGATGAGCTGATGTGGCGGTATTACGAACTGCTGACTGATCTAACCACGGAACAAATAGCTGCCCTCAAAAATCAGACCGAGAAGGGCGAACGGAATCCCCGGGATATAAAGGCGGAGCTTGCGAAGTTAATCATTGCTGATTTTCATTCGACCGATGATGCGCAAAGAGCCGAAGAAGAATTTGATCGCGTTTTCAAGCGCAAAGAGACACCTTCGGAACTTGAAGTTTGCGCTGTGCCGTATGGCCGCTACAAATTGCCCCGGTTGCTGGTCGAAATGCCTTTCATAGCGTCATCTATGGCAGAAGCACGGCGATTAATTCAACAAGGCGCCATCCGCATAAATGGCGAACGCCATACGAATGTAAACGCCGTAATTGAGTTAACAGAGGTCGGCAAACATGTACTTCTTCAAGTTGGCAAGAAACGCTTCGTACAAGTAATGCCTGCTATTGGACCGAGCGCATATGACAAAAATATGCCAATAGACGGCAGCGATGACTAACTAGTTGATGCTAATTCGACCGATACAAGTTCGTGCCCTTCCAAACTATCGGCTCTATCTGGAGTTTTCAGATGGCGCAAAGGGAGAAGTGGATTTATCGGGTCTTGCTGGTAAAGGAGTTTTCGAAGTTTGGAATGACTACAGTTTCTTCGAGCAGGTCCATGTCGCAGAGCATCGAGCGATTCAGTGGAACGCTGAATTAGAGCTCTGTCCTGATGCTCTATACATGCAATTGACCGGAAAGACGCCCGAAGTTTTGGGGTTTGATATCACCAGCACTAGTCCGTGAATGCATGTTCCTGCATCAAGTCACGCGTTGCGCAAGGGCCGTTGTTTCTCACCGAATACGATGCTAGCATTCCGCTATGAATAGCCATGGGAACAAAACATCACTTGAACTGGACGCGAACACAGCGAATCTTCTGACTCAGCTCGCCGAAAATTGGGGCGTTTCAAAAGAAGAGGCTGTTCGCCGAGCAGTAGATCAAGCGAACGCCGCGAATGGCTCAGCGAACAAAGAAGTCAGGTGGGAAGCTTTCAAAGAGTTGCAAAGCAGGCTTAACCTAACTTCTGCAAAAGCTGCCGAGTGGCAAAACGCAGTCCGTGAAGCGCGCCGCTAAAAGCGGATGATTCATCTCGATACCAACTTTCTTATCCAAGCTCTCGTGCCGAATTCTGCGGAAGCATCACGATTACAGAAATGGCTCACCAGCGGGGAAGACGTGGGCATCAGCTCCATCAGTTGGAGCGAATTTCTCTGTGGGCCGTTGGCTTCCGCGGACAAGGAGTTGGCCCAGGTATTTTTTCCAGCACCCGAACCATTCCTCGCTCTAGATGCATACCAAGCGGCCGAACTATTTAATGCGACCGGCCGTCGATCACGCAGTCTCGCCGATTGCCAAATTGCGGCAGTAGCATTGCGTTGCGACGCGAGTCTTGCGACAAGCAACATGTCAGACTTTACGCACTTTCAAAGTCTTGGATTGACCCTCGCGTGAATCGTTCGAGCTTTAGGTTTTAATGTCCGCTGCACTCGCCACTGAAGACGTCCTCGTAATCGAAACGCCGGAGCGCGTGCCGCTTCACTTTGCGCTTGCTTCGATCGGCAACCGTTTTCTGGCTTGTGCGATTGATCATGCGTTGCAGATGCTCGCTCTCGTCCTAATGATCATCGCGTTCACGTTGGTTGCAAACTACTCAAGCCTCGGCGAGCACCTTTCGAACGCGCCAAAATGGGTGCTGGCCGCGCTGCTGGTGGTCCTCTTTTTGATTCTGTCCGGCTACTTCGCTTTCTTCGAGTGGATCTGGAATGGGCAAACGCCCGGCAAGCGCTGGCTCAAGCTTCGCGTGATTCGCGAGGACGGCCGGCCGATAACTTTTTGGGAAGCGGCAGTCAGAAATTTGCTGCGCACTTTCGACATGATGCCCGCGCCTTTTTATTCGATTGGACTCATCTCAGTTTTTGTTAGTTCTTCGGACCAGCGCGTTGGCGACATGATTGCGGGCACAGTTGTGGTGCGCGAGCGCGAAGCTGAAGCGCCTGCATTCACTCAAGTGTTTGAATCCTCGGTCAGTGACGTCGCTTTGCGCAGATCTTTCCAACCGGTTGATTTTTCCGGCGACCTCAACAGCCTCACCGAGCGTGAAATCGAAGTTGTGGAAACTTTCCTGCGCCGCCGTTGGGATTTGTCGGAAGTACCGCGACAGTGGATGGCCTGGCGCGTTTCATTGCCGCTGATGTACAAGATTCGCCCCACTTACGATCTCGCTACCTTTACCTACGAAGGCTTTCTCGAAGAACTATTACATCGCTATCGCGCCCACCACAGATTTTCAGAATGAAACTGCTTCTCGTCGCACGATGCTTGCCAAATTGATTCCGGAATCAATTCTTTGCTAACCTTTCCGTTTCTAATCTGCGCGAAATTCGAAACTATGGAAGGGTTGGTTTATTGAGATGGGCACAAATGTTTTCATATTGGGCGGCAAGCGAACGCCGATGGGCGAATATGTGGGCGCGCTGAAAGATATTTCGGCAATCGATCTTGGTGCGACGGCGGCAAAAGCTGCTTTGGAAACGACCGGCGTTACACCGGAAGAGATCGATCACACGGTTTTTGGAAATGCGTTGCAAACTTCGGGCGACGCAATCTATGGAGCCCGTCATGTGGCGCTCAAAGCAGGCGTGCCTTTCGATCGTCCGGCGCTTACTGTCAATCGCTTATGCGGCAGCGGCATTCAATCAATTATTTCAGGCGCCCACATGATTCAGCTTGGTGAAGCGCAGACGGCGTTGGTCGGCGGTATGGAATCGATGTCGCAGGCGCCGCATGTCATTCGTGGTGCGCGCTCGGGCTTTGCGTTGGGCGAAGGCAAACTGGAAGACAGTCTAATGGTGGCCCTGCTCGATACGTACTGCAACACGCCGATGGCCGGCACCGCCGAGAACTTGGCGCGCAAGTTTTCCATTTCACGCGAAGAGCAGGACCAGTACGCCTTGCGTTCGCAACAGGAAGCGAAGCGGGCCAGCGACGCTGGATACTTTGCCGACGAGATCGTTCCGGTCGAAGTTAAATCGCGCAAGTCGAGTTTTATTTTTGACCACGACGATCACCTGCGACCGGAGACCACAATGGACGTGCTGGCCAAGTTACGCCCAGCGTTCGCGAAAGACGGTTTTGTAACTGCTGGTAACGCTTCAGGAATTGTTGATGGTGCGGCGGCGCTGGTCATCTGCGGCGAAGAGTATTTGCAGCAGACGGACAAAAAGCCAATGGGTCGCATCGTGAGTTGGGCTTATGCCGGCGTCGAGCCTGAAATAATGGGCATTGGCCCAGTGCCTGCTACACGCCAGGCTTTGAAGAAAGCCGGGCTCGAACTGTCCGACATCGATCTGATTGAAGTGAATGAGGCTTTCGCCGGTCAGTATCTTGCCGTGGAAAAGGAATTAGGTTTGGATCGTTCGCGCACGAACGTCAACGGCGGAGCAATCGCGCTGGGTCACCCGTTAGGCGCAACCGGCACGCGTCTGGTGCTCACGCTGCTTCATGAATTGCAGCGCCGCTCCGGTCGATATGGTCTTGCGACCGCGTGCATCGGTGGCGGCCAGGGTATTGCCATGATCGTTGAGCGCTTCGCTGGTTAGGCGTTCCGCCCAAACGGCAATTTCCTGATTTTCCAATATTGATCCAAATTCTCGGCCAAGTATAAGACAGTCGTGTAACCAGGTTTTCAGATAAGCCTTGAAAAGTGACGAGTTCTGTGGAAGCTGCCTTGCGCCTCAATTCGGCATGCATTTTGCGAACAGGAATGCGATCAAGACATGCCCAGGCGGGTCTTCTCTGAATACGAAATTTCGATTATGTATTTTAACGCGACTTTAACGCGTATTAAGCTTGCGAAAGTTGCTTGAGGCATGTTAAAAGCTTGCCTCTAGTCGGGTCTACTGATCGTTTCCTTCTAGTTTTGCATAACTTCAATTTGCTCTCTATTTTCAAGACATCAACCTGCGCCCAAATCGGCTGCGCACATTCTTCAACGTCAACTCATGCTTAAGGAGTTCCCCATGTCGAAATTTGTACGACTACCCCTAGTTATTTTCTCGATACTCGCGTTCAGCGCGATCGCGTTCGCACAGTCAACGTTGACTGGCGGTATCAGCGGCAAGGTCACCGACCCGCAAGGAGCATCGATTCCCAATGCCGCTGTGACGGTAACCAATGTGGGAACCAACAAAGAAGCAACAGCGACGAGCGACTCCGATGGCGGCTTTCGT
Source organism: Pyrinomonadaceae bacterium (assembly GCA_030841085.1). GTDB lineage: Bacteria > Acidobacteriota > Blastocatellia > Pyrinomonadales > Pyrinomonadaceae > PSRF01. The sequence continues at coordinate 129,940 of JAVEDP010000021.1, read as the reverse complement.
GTTGCCAACCTTGATCCGGGAACATACTCCATCAAGGTTGCGGTTGCCGGCTTCGCCGATTTTGTTCAGGAAAAAGTTGTCGTTGAGGTTGGACAGGTTACCTCGCTGAATGTTCCGCTGGGTGTCGCTGGAACCACGGCGAGTGTTGAGATTACGGCAGAAGCGCCGGTAATCAATACCAACTCGCAGGAGTTTTCCACCAACGTCAACCAGACATCCATTAACGAGCTGCCCGTCAACGGTCGCCGCGTTACCGACTTCGTGCTCTTAACGCCGGCGTCGGTTCCCGATGGTCCATTCGGACTGATTAGTTTTCGTGGCGTTTCAGGTTTGCTGAATAACAGCACAGTGGATGGCGGCGACAACAATCAATCGTTCCAATCGGAAGAACGTGGCCGCACGCGCATCCCCTACGTCGTCAGCCAGTCTGCAGTTCGCGAGTTTCAGGTGAACTCTTCTAACTACTCGGCTGAATACGGACGCTCGGCCGGTGCCGTGGTCAACTCAGTTACCAAGAGCGGCACGAACGAGTTTCATGGTGATCTCTTTGAGTACTATCGCAACAACAAATTTGGCGCGCGAAATCCTCGCGCTGTTAAGAGCGTCTTAATCGATGGCGTCTCTACACCCGTGGGAATCAAGCCGTTGGACATTCGCCATCAATTCGGGGGCAACATCGGCGGGCCAATCGTTAAGAACAAAGCGTTTTTCTTCTTCAGCTACGACCAACAAAAACGAAACTTCCCCGGTCTGGCTGTTTTCTTCGCACCGGGTTACCTGAACACCCTGGCGGTGGCGGGCACGGCGCGCACGGCTATCTTAACCAAAGTAAGTGCCACTCAACTGGATAGCACCCTGGCGTTTCTTACCTCATTGACCGGCGAGACCCCGCGCCGCGGTGACCAAAAAATAATCTTTCCGAAGTTTGACTGGCAGGTTAACAGCAATAATCTGTTCACGCTTTCTTACAATCGTTTGCGCTGGGCCTCTCCGGCTGGACTGCAAACGCAAGCCACCAACACGAACGCGCGACATAGCTTCGGCGATGATTTTGTCCAAGTCGACACTATTAATTCACGCTTTCAGTCGACACTAACTCCGAACCTGCTGAACGAGGCGCGGTTTCAATACTCTAAGGATCTTGAATTTGCTACGAGCCAGGACACCCTTCCAGGCGAGCCCCAAACCGCAACAACGGCACTGGGTGCACGTTCACCCCAAGTATTTTTGACTAATGGTTTAACGTTCGGCACTACGACTAACTTCGAGCGCATCAAGTATCCAGATGAGCGTCGTATTCAGATCGCCGACACGGTAACCTGGACAAAGGGCATTCACACCTTGAAGTTTGGCGCCGACTTCAATCATGTCACCGACGAAATTCTCAACCGGGGTTCCGAAGCCGGCTCTTACTCGTACAACAACATCAGTGACTTCGTAATTGATTACGTCAATTGGGTAACGCCGCTGGCCGCGACGACGACATGCTCTACCACCACCCGCCTGCGAGGCCGTTGCTATACGAGCAACTATGTTCAAGGTCTCGGCATTCAGGGCATAAAGTTCAGCGAAGATGAATACAGCTTCTTTGCTCAGCTTGACACTCGCGTCACGCCGCGGTTCACCTTGAATTCCGGCATGCGTTACGAATATCAAAAACTGCCTGCAGCCATTCTCCCCAATACCGGCCTGACCTTTAACAACGTCTCTTCCCCGGGCAGCACCGCTATACCGGGTGATGGAAGAACGCTGACCCAAGCAACCTCAACCATGCCGAGTGACAAAAACAACTTTGGGCCGCGAGTAGGTTTTGCATACGACATTAACGGCGATGGTAAAACGTCTGTCCGCGGCGGCTTTGGTGTTTACTACGGTCGCATACTCGGAGGACATATTTGGAATAACCTTCTGCAGACTGGTAATCCCGGCGGACAGGGAACTGTTAGTCTTGCGGCGACAGCAATCACCAATTGCTTCCCGGTCGTCGCCACTGCTACCACGCCGTGTGCGCCAGTTTTCCCGAACGTCTTGCCGACCACGACTTCGCCTTCGGCTGGTACCATTTTCTTTTTCCAGAGAAATTTCCAGACACCGAAGATCGTTCAATACGATTTGATTCTGGAGCGGGAAATTGCCAAGAACACAGTCGCATCAGCCTCGTTCGTGGGGGCGAGAGGTTATGACTTGCCGACCTTTGTCGACGTCAACTTTGCGCCAACGGGCGCAACCAGGACGTTCAACGTTTATGGCGGGCCCTTAAACGGACGATCGTTTACGATACCGTTATATGCCAAGGCGAATCCAAATCTGCCTTCGATGCTTCGAGAAGAGAGTTCCGTAAAGTCGGAATACAGCGCGCTGGTTCTGCAAGTTAACCGTCGCTTTACCCGCGGACTGCAGTTCCAGTCGAGTTATACCTGGTCGAAAGCGACAGATACTGGACAAAACTCGCTGATTACCACGAGCATCTTTAATCAGCCGGTGGACATCTTCCAGCGTAAAGCTTACGACTTCGGGCCAAGCAACTTCGACACGCGCCATAAATTCGTATTCAGTGCTGTGTATGCCCCGCATGTCTACAAAGGAGCGGAGAATTCGTTTGGAGATTATGTGCTGAACGGATGGTCGATTTCTCCCATCTATGTCATCTACAGCGGCCAGCCATACAATGCGACTGGTCCGGCGAACCTAAACGGGCAAAATGGCAGCAATCGTGTTTTCATTTTACCGCGTAACGCTTTTCGACTACCGGCAATCAAGAATATGGATTTGCGCCTTTCAAAGAGGATCAATTTCTCTGAAAGATACAATCTTGAAGTTCTCGGAGAGGCGTTTAACCTATTCAATCGCACGCAGGTGTTTGGCCAAACCGGTACTTATTTTGCATCGCCGTCGGCAAACAGTTGCGCAGTCACTAACGGAATAGTTACAAACGATGCCAACGGATTGTGTTATTCGCCATCCTTTGGCGCCGTCTCGAGCACGGACAGCAACAAGTATCGCGAACGACAGATTCAATTCGCGGTGCGTTTCCACTTCTAGTTCTTCACTAGAAAACAAGAAGAAACCGGGTGACCTTAAATTAAGGGTCACCCGGTTTTTCTTTGCCTATTCGCTAATCGTCTAAATCAAGCGATCGCCTTCGACTGCAACTGAATCCTGCCGGTAATGGCAACCGCGGCTTTGCCGGTTGTGCAGCGCTGCCTGCGCCACAATCAACGCGACTTCCACGGCGTTGCGTAGTCCAATTAAACCGTCGTCAAGTTTGGTAGTTCGATAAAAGGTTTCAATCTCATTCCATAGGTGGCGCAGCTCGCGGATGGCTCGTGAGATTCGTTCCGCACTGCGCACCAATCCTACGTAGTGCCACATAATGTTTTGAATGGTCTGCATGTCGCCCTGTATCAGCGCCGGGTCAGCATCCGCAACCAGCCCGCTTTCATCCCAAGGCGGCACGTTGTCAAACTCAGCCCGCACGAGGTTCTGCTGGTCCAACAACTGTTCGATATGTTCTGCCGCGCGATTTCCCCAGACCAAGCCTTCCAACAGCGAAGTCGAAGCTAAACGGTTGGCGCCGTGGACGCCGGTGCAACTCACTTCGCCAACTCCGTACAGGCGATCAACGCTGGAACGGCCCCACTCGTCTACCAACACGCCACCGCAAAAGTAGTGGGCGGCGGGAACGACTGGAATCGGCTCGCGCGTGATGTCGAGGCCGGCTTTTAGACAGCGGCTGTAAATATTTGGAAACCGCTCGCGAATACTGTCCGCCGGCATTCTCGAGGCAATATCGAGCAGCACATACGAGTAGCCATTACGTTCCATCTCATGATGAATAGCGCGCGCGACGACATCGCGCGGCGCGAGGTCGCCCCATTCGGGCGCGTAACTCATCATGAACGGTTGGCCCTCGGGCGTAATCAAGACACCGCCTTCGCCGCGAACTGCTTCGCTGATCAGGAAACCTTCAGCGCCGGGTAAAGCCAGCGCCGTCGGATGAAACTGAACGTATTCCGCATTGGTGATACGCGCGCCGGCGCGGTTAGCCATCGCCAGGCCATCGCCGCGCGCGCCCAGCGGATTGGTGGTGTTGCGATAAATGCGTCCCAAGCCACCGGTAGCCAGTACCGTTGTGGTTGCCAGGCAGCGGTGCACAGTTCGTTCCTGGCGGTCGAACATGTAAGCGCCGTGGCAGGTGATGCCTTCGTAATTGTCCAGCGGGTTGCGCGAATGATGCGGGAAAGTGATCAGATCAACCGCGGTCATCTGCGATTCGATCGTTACATTTGGACAGTGGCTCAACGCTGTAATCAGGCCGTTCATGATGGCTCTGCCGGTGCCATCGCCAACATGAAGGATTCGGCGTCGTGAATGCGCAGCTTCCTGAGTAAAAAGCGGCTGGCCATTAGCGTCTTGATCAAACGCAACCTGCGCCAGCTCTTCCAGCACCTCATGGAGCAGTGTTGGGCCTTCCTCGGAAAGAATACGAGCGGCTTTGGGAGAGCTAACGCCGGCGCCAGCTTGCAAGATATCGCCAAGCAGCAGCTCCGGAGTGTCCCCGGCGCCACGACCAACTATGCCACCCTGTGCGTAAAGCGTATTTGATTCGTGAGCATCGCGCGCACGCGTAACAATGGTGACCAGCCGATTGGGATTACGCGCCAGCCGCAGCGCGGCGGTAGCGCCGGCGATGCCGCAACCGATGATTAAGACATCGGTCCTGTTCAAAAGGATTCTTCCTTCATCATGGCTCAGCCGATGGCTATCATTCTTTCAACGGACCGGGCGGCCTTTTGCAAAATCTCTTCAGGCAGATCGATCACATACTGGGTTTTTCTCAGCGACTCGAGCGTGTCTTCAAGCGTGATCTGATTCATGTGAGGGCATCTGACACTGCAAAGACGCAGCATGTCTTTGTCAGGGTTAGCGGCGGCGATGTTGTCGCCCATGGCGCATTCAGTCAGCAGCAGATAATGAGGCGCAGAGCTATTTTCGACGAACCTGATCATCGCGCCGGTGCTTCCTGAGAAATCTGATGCGGCGACTACTTCAGGACTACACTCAGGATGCGCGAGAATCGTGACGTCCGGAAACTGCTTCCGGACATTATCGATATCTTCGACAGTAAACTTGTCGTGCACTTCACACCTGCCCAGCCAGCCGATCATCTGGTAGTCCAAATCTCCGTCAAACTTCTTCCGCGGATCCATAGTTGGGAAAATAATGTGTTTGCCGGTTTCCTTTGCGACATTTTTCGCCAGGTACTCGTCCGGAATGAAGATGACAGTTTCCGTATTTAGCGATTCTACAACCGCGCGCGCGTTGCCGGACGTGCAACAGATATCTGATTCGGCCTTCACGTCAGCATAGGTGTTGACGTAAGTGACAACCGGCACGCCGGGGAACTTTCGCTTCAGTTCGCGCACGTCGGCCGCGGTGATGCTGGCAGCCAGCGAACAGCCGGCCTTTTCGGAAGGCAATAAGACGGTCTTGCTCGGATTGAGGATCTTCGCTGTCTCAGCCATAAATTTGACGCCACAAAACACAATGATGTCCTTGTCGGTTTGCGCGGCCTTGCGCGCGAGTTCAAGCGAGTCGCCAACGAAATCCGGCACGGAATTGAACAGCGCCGCCTCCATATAATTGTGCCCGAGAATAACTGCATTTTTCTCGGCCTTCAGGCGATTGATTTCCGCCGCCAGTTCCGCCTTGATCTTTAGTTCAAAGTCCGGCACGACGTTGGCGAGCTTCGCCTGCATTGCCTGATACATCTTTTCGGGGTTGGTCTCAGAAATCATTTAGTTGTTCACCCGGTTTGGCGCTGCTTTGATCTGATCAAATTTCAAACTGACATCAAAAACTTTCGCCGAATGCGTCAGCGCACCAACTGAGATGTAGTCAACTCCGGTCTCCGCGATCCTGGCGACAGTCTCGAGCGTTACATTTCCTGACGCCTCCAGTTGCGCGCGCTTGGCTGTTAATTTTACGGCTTCCTTCATCATTGCAAGAGACATATTGTCGAGCAAGATGCGCTGAACGCCTAATGCGATAGCCGACTCCACGTCCTGAAGGTTGGCGGCCTCGATCTCAATCTCGAGATTTGTGCCGGAATCCCTGACCCGAGCCACGGCCTGGGCCAGCGACCCGGCGGCGGCGATATGATTGTCCTTAATTAGAATCATGTCGAACAAACCCTGTCGATGGTTGCAACCGCCGCCACGTAATACTGCCAGCTTATCAATAACGCGCAGACCAGGCGCAGTTTTACGAGTATCGAGTATCTTCGCCGACGTGCCTGCGACCTTATCCACAAACTGTCTCGTAAGAGTGGCTATTCCTGACATTCGTCCAAGAAAATTGAGTGCGGTGCGCTCGGCGGTTAACAATGCGCGCGCTGGTCCATAGAGCTTCGCAATGACGGTTCCATCGGCCACACGCTCGCCTTCGCTTACATTCGTTTCGACGACGACCGTTTCATCTAATGTGAAGAACACTTTTGCAGCGACGTCGAGACCGGCGATGATTCCTGCCTGTTTTGCAATTATGTCTCCGCGAATGCTCAGGCTCGGTGAAACTATGGCAGCTGTGGTCGCATCGCCCGCGCCCAGATCTTCGGCGAGTGCTCGATGAATGCAAGCCTCGATTTCCGGGGACACGTCTGGAATAAGCTGGGGTTCAATAACCATGGTTGTGGAATTAATCAAGATGATACTGGGTGAATCGACCGGCATCAACATGCCAGCCAATTGCCGTCCTTTCCGCGCAAACTTGACCAAATAGCCGGGAAACAGCCCGATTTGGCATTCTGGCTCCCCCAACTTCCGTGCCGGAAACTATTTTTCTGGCCCATTTACAAAGGTTTTTGCTAATATGCGAGTGCCTGTTCAGGCCTCCCTTGAGTTTTCAACTCCTCCCGTAAGAAATAAATGCCACATCGACACGCCATTCGTTTGCTTGAAGCTTTGCCCGAAGATTCTCCGTCGGTGAGTCAGCGGACGAACGATCAAATGCTGGACCATGCCTTCAATGCTTTGCCCGACGGCGCTTTTCTTTTTGGAAGTGACCGCTGCTTGATTAAGGGAAACGCTAATGCAGCACAACTGCAAAACGGCGATCTTTATCCTGGCCGGCCTTGCTGCGAAATGTTTTGGCGGGTTGAGGGTGCGGACGGCTGCGTGGTTGATCGGGCAATTGAAAGCGGCGAAAGAGTGGAAGTAGAAATCCAATCCGGAGCGGAACAAAATCTTTCAATCTCGATCATCGTTGAGCCGCTGGCCGATGACGATGGTGGACCAGGCGCTCTGGTTATCGCTCGTGATATTTCCGACCTGCGCCGCGCCGAGGCGGAAGCCATCGCTCACAAGTCGTTTATCGCAAGCGTCGCCGATCGCACGCCTGATGAAATTTTTGCGCTGGACGCCGAGGGTTGTATCACCTGGATGAACGAGCGCGCAGAAGCCCTTAAGCCGGTGACAATTGCCGGCGGTCGTTTCGTTGACATCATCTCTCCTGAGTCGAGAGCCGCGGCCGAACAAAATCTGCGGCGCACGCTGATCGGCGAGGACACGGAATGCGAAGTGCGCGTGCTACACGCGGAAGGCCTGGTTCGTTACGCCGAAGCCCATGCGTCGCCGCTTTGGAAAGACGGCGAAATCGACGGAGCGTTGGTGTTTCTTCGCGATGTAACTGAGCGCAAGCGCGAGCACGAGTTGATGGCCCAGTCCGATAAGTTGCGCGCGGTTGGTGAACTGGCGGCTGGCGTCGCTCATAATCTGAATAATTCGTTAACTGTAATCCAGGGCCGCGCCCAACTGCTTCTGCGCAACGCCAGTGACGAGGCGTCCGCCAAGAGTCTGCAAGTGATTACAAACGCCGTTGAAGACGGCACCAAAACACTACGCAGGATTCTTGAATTTGCGCGTCGTGACTCTGCCAGCGAATTTGCTCCGGTTGAATTGGGTTACCTGCTCAGTTCCAGTGTCGATATCGCGCGTCCTAAATGGCAAAGCAAGTCTCGCAAGGGCACGATCGCTTTGAAGATCGAAAGCAATTCGCCGGTTTATGTCATGGGCGAACAAGCGGAGTTGCGTGAAGTAGTGCTCAATCTGCTTTTCAACGCTGTAGACGCGATGCCTGAAGGCGGAACCATGGAAATCGGCGCACGCGCCGAGATCGAGTGCGGCTGTTTCTGGGTAGCCGATAATGGTTGCGGCATGTCGCCCGAGACGGCCTCGCGAATTTTTGAACCCTTCTTCACCACCAAAGGAAAACTCGGCAGCGGTCTCGGACTTTCAGCGTCGCACGGAATCGTTACTCGACACCGAGGCGAGATTTTTGTGGTCAGCGAGCCAGGTGAAGGGACGCGATTCGAAGTGAGGCTGCCAATCTGCGAAAAAAACGAGCGGTTCATAAAGAAGAGCGACGCGATCGACGAAGCACTTGAGCCTGCGTAAAAGCAAAACCAAATAATCAGCCCGCCAAAAAAAAGTTGTCCTAAGATCACGCATCCGCCCTGCGAAAACATACAGATTTCGCAGGCTTTTTCTTTAGGCTTCTCGGCCCCCTACGAAAAACTCCCCGGAAAAGCCAACAAAATGCGCAGTTAACCCTCCTGGGAACACTCGTTGCACATAGGACAGCGCTGGAACAACCACGCTTTCAAGAAGGAGAGTGCAATATGGGTTTGCCAAATCGCGATGAAGTAAAGGGAAAGTTTGATCAGGCGAAGGGTCAAGCGAAAGAAACTGTAGGCCGCGCGCTGGATGATCGAGAACTGGAAAACGAGGGCCGTGGCGATCAGGCCGGTGGCGAGCTACGCGAAGGATTCGGAACGGCTCGACGTAAGGTTGGAGAAGCAATCGAAGATCTCGGCGAGTCAGTCCGCAAATAAGTTTCACCTCAGCACAGAGGCTCACGACTGGGAGTGTCGTGAGCCTCTTTTTTTTGAAACCAAAAATGAGAACTATTCGGTGCGCACGTGTTCACCGCCAATCGCTTCGAGCAGTTCCTCGAGTTTATCAACCTCTTCGTCCGTCTTCGCTTCGACTCCTAAAAGAATACCGCCGCCGCGAAGTCCAGCTTCGTAAACCTTAGCGCGATACTCCGGAATGCCTGCGCCGATTAGTGCGCCAATGACACCGCCCGTGGCACCGCCCGCACCCGCTCCGGCCAAGGCCGCGGCGATTGGACCAGCAATCACGAGGTTAATGCCGGGAAGCAAGATGGTGCTTCCTACGGCAACGATGGCAGCGAGCACGGCGCCAACAACGCCACCGACAGCACCGCCGATGCCGGCTCCATCAGCTGCATGGGTCCTTGTTTGCAGCGCAAACTCTTTGCTTTGCGTTGCGTCGGACATCATCACGCTAATGTCGTCGCGCGTGTATCCGCGTTTCATGATTGCGTCAACGGCCGTTTCTGCGGCCAACCTGTTCTTGAAGAGTCCTGTTACCAATTTGGATTTTGCCATACCGTCCTCCTTCAGTTTCCGTCGCCAAAATAGATTTCCTACCTGGGAGAAAAGTTTCTAAAGGGCAACGCGTGTGCCGGATTCAGCGCTACGATTTATGCTGGGTTTGATTGAAAAAGCGGCCGCCGTCCAGCGGTAAGCAAACAGCGCGGGACGTTTCCTGTTTCGCTTCGGTACGCGTCTGACAACGCAATAGCCTGAACTTATTGAGTTGCAAACCAGGTTTTGCTATGGCTGCCGCGCCGTTTCTTGTGTAAATTCCAAATCGGTTTCGCATTAAAGCCTGACTGCCCACAAACTGCTTTTGAGAATTCTTCAGATAAGTTCAGCTCAATCACTCGGCGGCGGCGAGCGCCATCTGGCCGACCTTGCCAACGGTCTCGCCGGTCGCGGACACGAAGTTTTTGTCGCGTTGCGGCAGCATTCCGCGTTGAACGATGAACTCGCCAAAGTTGCAAGAGAAAATATTACGACGCTGCCGCTGCGGAATTCGCTGGATGTAAACAGCGCCCGCGCACTCTCGAAGCTTGTGCGCGAAAATAATATCCAAATAATTCATGCGCACATGGCGCGTGACTATCCGCTGGCTGCTTACGCCACGCGCCGGAATTCAGCCGCCCAATTGATACTGACGCGGCACGTTCTTTTTCCGTTGAACCGCCTTCATCGTCTTACGTTTTCCGGAGCATCGCGGATAATTGCTGTTTCGCAGGCAGTGGCTTCGCAACTTCGCGCCGACAATTTGGCTCCGCCAGAAAAGATCGCCGTGGTGCTGAACGGAATCGACGTGCGACGATTTGCACAGGCGCGAGAACAGTTTAATCGCCAGCAATTTCTGGAGAGATGGAAACTGCCTGAAGCAGGCCTGCTGGTGGGAACGGTCGGCGAGTTGACGCCGTTGAAAGGCCATCAGGATTTTTTGCGCGCTGCGACGCAGATTTCAAGGCAGATTCCGGGCTGCAAGTTCATCATCGCCGGCATCGATCACTCGCCGGACGGAAAAAATGAAGCGGAGATCGAACAGCTAATTGACGAACTAGATCTGCCAGAGCAGGTGCGCCTCGTAAAATGGATTGACGACCTGGCCCAACTGTATTGTGGATTGGATGTTTTCGTTTCCGCATCCCATACGGAATCGTTTGGCCTCGCAATAGTTGAAGCCATGGCCAGCGGCACGGCGGTAGTCGTAACGGAAACCGAGGGCGCGCGCGAGATTGTTCGACATGGAGAAACTGGACTACTGACTCCAATAAGCAATCCCGACGCAATGTCAGCTGCAATTCGATCTTTGCTGACTGACGAGGCAACGCGACTGCGTATGGCGGCAGCAGCCCAAAAAGATGTAGCCGAGCGGTTCAGCGTAGAGCGAATGGTTGATGAAACTGAAAAGATCTATCGAGCGAGCCTTGAGTAAGTTCAAAGCGCATCGATTTTGGCTGCGAGGATGAAGTCGCTTTCTGTCAGGCCATCGATTTTATGTGTCCAGATGGTTATCTCTGCGCGGCCCCAACCGAAGCAGACGTCCGGATGATGCCACTGCGCCTCTGCCAATTGGCCCACGCGGTTTACGAACTCAAGCGTCTTTGCAAAATCACCAAACTTGTATTCCTTGAGCAAGTGGTGCTCGTTCACAACTTCCCAGCCCGTGATTTCGCTTTGCAGTTTAGTAAGCTCGTCGCCTTTCAGGGGCGGGACACCGCCGCGGCAGGGAACGCAATCCCGACTTGCCAGGTCGCTCATTTGTTTTTCTCCTGAATTCAATTTGATAACCATTCTACACGCCGCATCGGCTGGGCGGCAGCGCCTGAACGGTCTGGTGCTGACGCTAACGCGCCGAGCCAATTTCACGACTTGCTAATACCCGCGGGCAACAGATAGTCTTAAGGTACGCCTTCAGCAATTAACAAAAACTTTTCGTTTGCGAGCAGCGATTTTGCCCATTCGCAAATTTGCTGCGCGGGGAGGGTTCGTGGCAATCATCCGTTCTTTCCGAGCTTTGCGTCCGTTGGCTGAGCGAGTGAAGCAAGTAGCGAGCGTGCCGTACGACGTCGTTAGCACCGCCGAGGCGCGCGCGCTCGCTGCTGACAATCCATTGAGTTTTCTGCACGTCTCGCGGCCGGAAATTGATTTGCCCGACGGCACAGATCCTTATTCAGACCAGGTGTATCGCAGGGCTCTTGAGAATTACGAACGGCTAAAAAAAGAATGTCCGCTGGAAACTGAAGATGTGCCGAGCATCTACCTTTACCGCCAGATTATGGGCGAGCACGAACAGATTGGAGTGGTTGCTTGCTGTTCGATTGACGATTACGACAAGGAAATAATTCGCAAGCACGAGCGAACCCGGCGCGATAAAGAGGACGATCGGACGCGGCACATGCTTGTGTTGCGCGCGCAAACTGGACCAGTGTTTCTAACTTACCGGGCCAGCCGCGATATCGACACGATGGTAATGGAAACGACGATGGCAAATGCCATTTTCGATTTCACCGCCGATGATGGCGTCGAACACACGGTTTGGCGCGTGCCCGATCCGGTTCGCTTTGTTCATGCCTTCCGCGAGATTCCTTTTCTGTACATTGCCGATGGCCACCACCGCGCAGCCGGCGCCGCGCGCGCGCGAGCTGAACTTAAAGAACAAAGTTTTGGACATACCGGCGACGAAGAGTACAACTTTTTTCTGGCAGTGATGTTTCCGGATGATCAGTTGCAAATACTGCCCTACAACCGGGTGGTGCGCGATCTGAACGGGCTGTCGGCGGAACAATTTCTCGAGGCAGTGCGCAAGAGTTTCGACGTTACCGAAGCTGGCAGTGCAACGCCCGATAGCCGCGGCAAATGGAGCATGTATCTGGGCGGGCAATGGTATACGCTAACTGCTGCCGTGGGTTCGCCCGAGCCGCAGGGAACTGTTGCAGCGCTCGACGTGAGTATTCTTCAAGACCGATTGTTGGATCCGATCCTCGGAATCAAGGACGTGCGGACTGATAAGCGCATCGACTTTATTGGCGGCAGCCGCGGTACGAAGGAATTGGAAAAGCTGGTCGATGAAGGCAAAGCGGCGGTGGCTTTTTCGTTGCATCCGACGACAATTGAAGAATTGCTGCGCGTGTCGGACGCCAGCGAGATCATGCCGCCCAAGTCAACCTGGTTTGAGCCGAAGCTGCGCGACGGTTTGTTGATTCATACGATCTGAACAACCGTCCAAAGTCCAATGTCCAATGTCCAAAGTCTGCGGGTGTTTAAGTTGACATTGGACTTTGGACGTTGGACATTGGACCAAGAACCATGCATGTTCTCATTGCTGACAAATTCGAACAATCGGGCCGCGATGGGCTGAAAGCGCTCGGCTGCGAGATCACGTTCGAGCCGGACCTAAAAGACGAAGCGCTCGTCGCCGCCATCGAAAAATACTCGCCTGACGTGCTCGTAGTTCGCGGCACAAAGGTCAACGAGAAAATGCTGGCCGCTGGTCCAATCAAATTGGTAGTCAGGGCTGGCGCCGGCTTTAACACCATCGATGTTGCGGCTGCATCGCGGCGCGGTATTTATGTTTCGAACTGTCCCGGTAAAAACTCAATCGCCGTTGCCGAACTGGCCTTCGCGTTGATACTCGCGCTTGATCGCCGCATTGCCGATAACGTTATCGCCCTGCGTCGCGGCGAATGGAATAAGAAAGAGTTTTCCAAAGCGCGTGGTTTGTTCGGCCGCACGCTCGGGCTGGTTGGCGTCGGCAAAATCGGCCAGGAAATGATTCCACGCGCTCAAGCTTTCGGCATGAATGTTATTGCCTGGAGCAGAAGTTTGACGCCTGAACGCGCCGCCGAGCTTGGCGTCGAATTCAAAGCCACGCCGCTCGACGTCGCGCGTGAAGCCGACGTTGTCAGCGCCCATCTCGCGCTCAACTCAGAAACTAAAGGAATGCTTGACGCGGAGTTTTTTGCAGCGATGCGGCCGGGCGCATACTTCATTAACACTGCGCGCGGCGAAGTTGTCGATCACTCAGCGCTGGTAGAAGCAATGCATTCGCGGGGTATTCGTGCCGGGCTGGATGTTTATGCCGGTGAGCCAACCTCGGCGACCGCAGAATTCACCGACGCCATCGCGCAGGAGCCGAATCTTTACGGCACTCATCACATTGGCGCTTCAACCGATCAGGCGCAGGAAGCGATTGCCGCGGAGACAGTGCGCACTGTTCGCGAGTTCAAGGAAACAGGACGGGTGCCCAACGTCGTCAATCTGGCGCGCCAAACCCCGGCGACACATCGATTGGTTGTGCGCCATCTTGATCGTCCCGGCGTGCTGGCTGTCGTTCTCGACGTCATTAAAGGCGAACACATCAACGTTCAGGAGATGGAGAACATCGTCTTCGATGGCGCGGAAGCCGCCGTTGCGCGCATCAATCTGGACAATGCGCCGTCACGGGAAACGCTGGATAGACTACAAAAGGAAAACGTCGACATCATCGAACTTGATTTGCTTCAGTTGAACGAGAAATGAATGCGACCCTCATAACCGGCGCCTCGAGCGGCATTGGCGAAGTCTTTGCCCGCCGGCTGGCCGCGCGTGGGCGCAATGTTTTATTGGTGGCGCGTTCGGAAGACAAACTGATAACGCTTTGCAACGAGCTGGGCCGCTCAAACAGCATTCGCGCGCAGTACGTGGCGCTCGATCTTAGCAAGCCGGAATCTCCGGCGCGGTTGTTCGAAGAAGCCGAGAAGCGAGGTTTGACGATCGACCTGTTGGTTAACAATGCCGGCTTTGGATCCTTTGGCGATTTTGCCAAAGCGGATTTAGCGCGCGAGTTGAACATGATCGATCTCAACATCAAAGCGTTGGTCGAACTGACTTATCGGTTTTTGCAACCGATGCGTGCACGTAAACAAGGCGCGATCATCAACGTCGCGTCAACCGCCGCCTTTCAGGCCGTGCCCTTCATGGCAACCTACGCCGCGACCAAAGCGTTCGTGCTCTCTTTTTCTGAAGCATTGTGGGAAGAGAATCGCGCGTTTGGAGTAAAGGTCATGGCGCTGTGCCCAGGCGTTACTGACACGAATTTTTTCGAAGCTGCGCGCGGCGAAAAGCCGCCCGCACGCGCTTCGCAAACTCCGGAAGAAGTGGTCGACACTGCGTTGCGAGCACTTGCGCGCGGCAAGAGTCACGTCATTTCCGGATGGATCAATCGGGTAATGACGGAATCTGAACGGCTCGCGCCGCGCTCGCTGGTAACGCGCATGGCCGGTCGCATGATGCGCGGTCGTTACGATGAGTAGGGATGATTCAAGTAGTTTAGAGTCCAACCTTTAGGTTGCTCTTCCAATCGGCACGTAAACGTTGAACTCCAAACTACTTGAAGCGACGACAAGTGAGCTTTAATTTCGGAGATAATTGAATGGACGAAAGAATTTTTAACTTCAGTGCTGGACCAGCAGTGTTGCCTGTTCCTGTTTTAGAAATAGCCCAGCGCGATCTGTTAGCGCTTCCCGGCGTTGGCATGTCGGTGATGGAGATCAGCCATCGCTCAAAAACTTTCGACGAGATTTTCGCTAAGGCGGAGTCCGGCTTGCGCGAGTTGCTCGGCATACCGCCGAACTATCGCGTCCTCTTTTTACAGGGCGGAGCAAGCCTGCAGTTTTCTATGGTGCCGATGAATTTTCTGCCAGGCGATGCCAGTGCCGATTACGTAATCACCGGCAGTTGGGGCAAGAAGGCGCTGAAAGAAGCGAAACGTTCCGGCAATGTGAACGTTGCCGCAACCATGGCGGACGGCGGCTTTACGCGCGTGCCGGAAAATGAAGAGTTGAAGTTGAGTCCGCAAGCTGCGTACGTCCACATAACCACTAACGAAACGATCGAAGGTGTGGAATGGAAACAGGAACCCGAGGTTGGTGATGTGCCGCTGGTGGCCGACGCGTCGTCCGACATTTTGTCGCACCCGATTCCAATTGAAAAATACGGGATCATCTACGCCGGCGCGCAAAAAAATATGGGGCCAAGCGGAGTCACGCTCGTCATTCTGCGCGATGATCTGCTTAAGAAAATTCCGGATGGTCTGCACACGATGCTCGACTATCGCACGCACGTCGAGAATAAATCGCTTTACAACACGCCGAATACCTGGGGCATTTACATCATCAGCCTGATCTGTGACTGGCTAAAAGAAAAAGGCGGCCTCGCCGGCATGCATCGCGAGAACGAAGCGAAGGCCCAACTGATCTATGACGCTATCGATGCCACCGAGTTTTATCGGGGCCATGCTGATCACGATTCGCGCTCAATTATGAATGTGACGTTTCGCTTGCCCAACGAAGAGCTGGAAAAGAAGTTTAGTGCCGAAGCGACTGCGCAGGGTTTGGATGGCTTGAAAGGGCATCGTTCAGTTGGCGGCATTCGCGCGTCAATCTACAACGCGTTTCCGCTGGCCGGCGTCAAGGCGCTGGTTGCTTTCATGAAAGAGTTTGAAAAGAATAACGGATGACCCAAAATGACCTATGGCTTCGAGTGGGACATCAAGATTATGAAGAAACCATCGACAAAGACGCGCCTCAATAAGTCCGAAGATATGTTGCCCGAGTCTAAGTTTGACTATAGCAAAGCCAAGCCGAATCGATTTGCTGGGCGGATAAGCAAAGAACGCCTTGTCGTGCTTTTGGATCCCGAGGTGTCGGAGGTCTTTACTACCCCTGAATCGGTGAATACCGTGCTTCGTGCATTGATCACAGTAATGCCCCCAACCTCTAAGCGAGTCTCTCGGCGTAAGTAGAGTTATCATAGATCGAGGGCATGGCTGACTGTGACATCTATCACGAGTCGCGCGCCCATTTCAGCCCTGAAGAAATCCTACGTGTTCGGCCCGCCTATTAATGACTACGAGTGATAGAAAACCCGCGTCGGAAACCGGATACTCCTCCGATACCAATAATCTAAGTTTTCTAACAACTGAAAGCGACGCGGACACGCGCGTGGATGCTTTCCTTGCGGCCCGAATCGACGGTTGGAGTCGTGCGCGACTGCAACGGCTCATCGAGGACGAAGACGTACTCGTCAATGGGAAGCCGGCAAAAGCTTCGTACAATTTGCGCGCCGGGGACGAAATTGAAGTTGAACTGACGGCGGCGCCGGCGGCCACTTTCACTCCTGAAGACATTCCGCTGGAAATCGTTTTTGAGGACGACTCGCTGATCGTGGTTAACAAACCGGCTGGACTGGTGGTCCATCCGGCTGCGGGAATTCATTCAGGAACGCTGGCCAACGCACTCGCCTTTCACTTTCAAAAACTCTCGACGCGCGCCGGCGACATTCGTCCCGGCATCGTGCATCGGCTGGACAAAGATACTTCCGGCCTAATGGTTGTTGCCAAAAACGAAGCGACGCACGAGCATCTGGCGAATCAATTTCGCGCGCGCGAGGTATTCAAAAGTTACATGGCGCTGGTCCATGGCGTCGTCAAGCAGCAATCAGGACGGATTGAACAGCCGATTGCGCGCGATCCGCGAACCCGAATTCGCATGGCAGTGGTGCGCGCCGGCCGCGGCGCCTTATCGCTCTACAAAGTTCGCCGCAGCTTCAAATCGTTTACGTTGCTCGATGTCGAATTGAAGACTGGCCGCACGCATCAGATTCGTGTGCATCTCTCCTGGCTAAAGCACCCGGTTGTTGGCGACGAAGTTTATGGCGGCGGCCGCGACAAAACTGTTCAGGACGTCAGGCTGCGAGCGGCGATCCGCAAAATGCACCGTCAGTTTCTGCATGCTGAACGGCTCGGGTTTCGCCACCCTGCTAGCGGCGAGTCGCTACAGTTTGCTGCGCCCTTGCCGGCAGAGCTGACGAAATTACTGGCTGAATTGGACGCCGCCGCCGGTACGAATTAGGATGGAAAGCCTGATTGGCGAGGCGAGTCGATATTTAGTTTGCTGCGACGGGTTTTGCTTAGCTACTACTTGGGCGCGTAACGGCTTTTAAGGGCAACTATCGCCGACAGGCAGGGCATCAAAGCGCCGTCTCCAACCGGTCGAACGTCACATTGATTATCCCCAAAGCACACAACATGACATTGTTTCGTTTTTCTTTTCTTTGGCGGCTCGCGCTGCTCGTTTCAATCTCGATGATTGCCGGTGTGGCACAGGCGCAAAAGCCCAAGCCAACACCGACGCCACCGCGCGATGAGGACCAGGAGGCAATCACCACATTCATTCGGCGCGTGCGTTTGCCGATTACAGTTATGGACAAGAAGGGTCAATTTGTTCCCGGACTTACGAAAAACGACTTCTTGATCTTAGAGGACAAGGTGCCGCAACAAGTTGAGACATTCTCGGATGATCTTGGCGAAGCGCTTCCGCTCTACGTCGTTGTATTGATGGACACATCGCCGTCCACTGCCGGGAAGTTAAAGTTTGAGCAGGAATCGGCGATGAACTTTATCCACACTGTGGTGCGACCGCGGCGCGACCGGGTGTTGTTCGCTACGTTTGACGATCAGATTAATTTGCGACAGGACTTTACCGACAAACTGGATCTGTTGGACAAGGCTGTCGGCGGCGTGAAGAACCTGGGAAATCAAACAGCTCTGTTTGATGCAGTCTGGCAATTCTGTGATGAGAAACTGAGGTCCGTTGCGGGACGGCGGGTGATGGTGATCGTCACCGATGGTGAAGACACTTACAGCAGGGCCAACATACGCGATGCCATAGATATAGCGCAGCGCACCGAGACCACGATTTACGCAATCTCAACCAAGTCTGGTTTTCTTGGAACTGTGCCGGGAGTAGCGGCCGGCTCAGTTAAAGATCGCAAGGATCGTGACCTGGCCACCTTGGCCGAAGAAACCGGCGGCGTTGCTTTTTTTACTGGGGACATGCTTTCGCTCGAACGCTCGTTCACGAAAATATCTAAAGAGTTGCGGGCACAATACCTGCTGACTTACAAACCGCAGAATGATCGTTACGACGGCAGCTTCCGAAAGATCCAAGTCAAACTTACCGCCGGGCGCGGTGATTTGAAAGTGAGAACTAAACAGGGTTACAAGGCTATCGCGGATAGCGTCAGGCCATAAGAAGGCATGAAGATGTTTAATCAAGGATTGGGAAAAATAAGTTTGGCGTTCGCGTGTCTAGTCGCCGTGTCGGCGGCTGCGATGATCGCCAATCGATCTTTCGCCCAGACACCCAACGGCGCCGACGCACAGAAATCGAGAAGCAGGCGCGCGTCTGAGGTGGCATCGCCGACGCCGCCGGCAAATCCAAAGGAAGACCTGCCGGGGGAAACGGACGACGTTGTGCGCGTCGAGACGAACCTGACGAACATCTTTTTTACGGCCGCGGACAGCAATAAGCGTTTTGTGAACACGCTGAAAAAGGAAAACATCCGCATCACCGAAGATGGCCAGCCGCAGGAAATTTTTACTTTTCTAACAAATGTGGATTTGCCCCTCTCGATCGGCATCCTGATCGACACGAGCAGTTCGGAAGAACGTACGCTGCCGGATGAAAAAGCGGCCGCCCGCTCATTTCTGGAAGCAGTCATGCGTCCCGATAAAGACGAAGCGGCAGTTGTTTCTTTCACTGGCGACGTGACGCTTGAACAGGGCTTCACGGGCAACGTCGATCGCTTGCGCAAGGCGATCGATCGCGTGGAGTTCATACCGCCATCCGGTTACGTCGGCGGCGGAGTGGTCGTCGGCGGTACTCCTCCCATCTCCGGCACGAATCAAATGCTGGCCGGCTCGACAGCGATCTGGGATGCGGTTTGGGCCACCTCTAACGAGCTGCTGTCAGACTCAGCGGCCGAAAACACGCGCCGCACTATCATTCTGCTGACCGATGGTTACGACACGATTAGCCAGATGAAGATGAGCCAGGCGATTGAGCGCGCGCAAAAAGCCGATGCGCTCATTTATGCCATCGGGATTGGGGATATGTATCAGGGCGGAGTGGATACGGGCTCGTTGAAGAAGATTGCCGAGCAAACCGGCGGCCGCGCTTACTTCCCGCGCAACGAACGAGAACTTCGCGGCGCCTTTGCCCAGATTCAGACCGATCTGCGCGAACAATATCTGGTCGCTTACTCACCTACAAATAAGACGCGCGATGGCGCTTACCGGCGGATTCAGATTGAAGTAATTGATCCGGAAGTCCGCAAGCAGAATTTGAAACTCAACTACCGGCCGGGCTACTTTGCAAAGACGAACGACGGATCGCTTCCTACCCGCAAGCGCACCCAACCCGACTGAGCCGGAGACGGCTCCTCAACTTCATTGCTCCGATTTCTGTTTTAACGGCTTCCCTGAAGAGTAGTCGATCAAATTCAATGCTGGTGTGATGGCTTGGCGTTACCAGGCCTTGACAGAGCGAGCTATACTGACACCTATGAGCTCAATCAGTGACCTTGAGAAAGAAGTATTGGCGCTTCCTGCTGCCGAGCGTGAGCAACTGGCTACCGCCGCCTGGGAAAGTTTGGTCGGCGATCCCGGCGCGCTTAGTGACCCTGATATTGACCCGGGGGGATCGAGATTGCGTTGCAACGAGACGCTGAACTCGATTCGGGAACGGTTCAAGCCATTGGACACGCCGAGTTCACGAGATGCACGGGTGGTAGCGATGAATGAGAGTTGAGTATCACCCGCTCACCACCTCCGATCTCAACAACGCGGTCGCGTTCTACAACCGTCAACAAGCAGGACTCGGAGATGAACTTCGCACTGAGACTTATGCTTCGATTGAGCGAGTTTTGGCGAGTTCCACTCAGTTCAGTCTCGAAAGGTATTCGCCGCTGTCTTGCGCACCGCTTCCCTTACGCAATCCTGTTTCGTGTCATAAGCGAAGAAACTCTACGGGTGCTTATTACCCGTCATCACCGTCGCCATCCGAGCTTTGGTCTCCGCCGGCGATAGCCCTTTTGGACTTTAGAACTTATTCAGAACTGAACTCTGACTGTGGAGCGCGGTCGGGACTTCTGATTGGTTGAATGGCGTACGACTCATTCGGGTTTCTTACGGGCCTTCACGTCGCTGGCGAGGATGCTAATGATTAGACCTATGCCGGCGAGGGCTGCCAGCAAAAAGAAGATCATCGCGAAGCCGGGATAGCCGAGGATACGAAACGACGTCTCGACGCGCATCAGCATTGAAGCTCCCACGATCAGGGCAGCGAGGACTAGGCCCAGGCTGATCCGGTTCGCTACTTTCTGAAGTCCCTCTACCACAATCTTCTCGTCGATCGTATCAACATCGATCTTCAACTCGTTATTGCCGATCGTGTCCAGAATCTTATTGACGCGGCCGGGAAGCTTTTCCACAAACTCCTTGAGTTCGACGACACTGCCAATGATGTTTCCCGGCGCGATGCTCTGCATCAAATTGCGTTGCAGAATCTCTGTCGCCCGCTGACGGATTACTGCTGCCGGTTCGAAAGACGGATCCAGGGTAAAGACTACCCGGTCGAGATTGAGCAACGCTTTCGCGACCATCGTGAATTCTGACGGCAGCCGGAACCAGCAGTCGGCTGAAATTTTTGTAATCTCCAGCGCGACTTGACCTGAATTCAGCCGGCTCAAATTCGAATCGGCATGTTCCGCGACAAGCTCCGCAACTCGACTCTTAAACTCCGCCCTATTAAAACCGGATTTTCCTTCGCCCATTCTGATCGCTATCTCGGCCGCTTCCTCGCCGCGTCCTTCACTGATCGCCAGCAACAAGCGCAGCAGGTTATCGCGAAAGCCCGGCAGCAGACGCGTCACCATTCCCAAATCCAGCAGCGCAATGAAATCGTCTTCGGTAAGCATGACATTGCCGGGATGGGGATCGGCATGGACCAACCCATCGAGCAGAATCTGCTTGAGATAGGCGCGAAATAATTCGCGCGCCAACCCGGGGCCGTCAATTTCCATCAAGCGTAACGGGCTGAGGTCGGTAATCTTTTTGCCCGGAATGTATTCCATGGTGAGGATGCGGGCGGTTGAAAAGTTTTCAATGGGATCGGGAATGACAATTCGTTCAAACTCTCGAAGGTTCTCAGCAAAAGTGATCAAGTTGTTCGCTTCAACTTTGAAGTCCAATTCGCGCAGCAAACTTCTACGCAAACCGAGTAGCATGTTTTCAAACTCGTAACGCTTGCCAATCTCGGTATGCGTATCAAGGAACTGCGCCATCTGGCCGAGAGCCTCGAGGTCCTCAATAATCTGCTCGCGAATGTTTGGACGCTGTACTTTCACGACCACGGCGCGGCCGTCGCGCATGTGCGCGAGATGCACCTGGGCCAACGACGCCGCAGCCAGCGGTTCGGGATCGAAATCGGCGAAGGCTTTGGAAATGCGGACGCCTAGTTCGCCGGAAACGATCTCGTCCACTTGCTCGTAGGGAAAAGGCTCAATGCGATCCTGTAAACGCGATAGTGCCTCCAGGTAAGGCGTCGGCAAAAGATCGGCGCGCGTCGATAGCAGTTGGCCCAACTTGATAAACGTCGGACCAAGTTTCTCCAGGTCCGTCGCGAGTTCCTCGGCCTCCGGCCGCGTTTCGGCCAGTTGCATTTCATCCAACTCGATGCTGTCTTCCAGACCTGCCTGTTTGACCAGATCTGAGCGCCCATATTTGACGAACAACAGCGCGACGTCTTTGTATCGTTTCAGGCGTTCGGGTTTAAGCGAAACCATTCGTGTGCGGTCCTTTGCGGGTGATTGTACTAAAAAATGTGCTTTCGGGCTCTAAAGGTGGGCATCCAGCAATTTGTGGGCCAACTATTCTGGCTGGCCGTAACGACCGCACGGCGCGCAGGAACTGTAAAGCAAACTGTTAGTTTGCGGTGGTTGCCCTGCCACCCAAGTTGAGTGCTAGCTAGCCACCGCAAACTAACAGTTTGCATTACGAAGATGAGGATCTGAAGTCTTAGTTGCCTGGTGCCTTCGGCGCAATCGCCTGAAGAGCTTTATCGATTGCTGCTCGCAACCCTTCAGTACTCAGCACTGTCAGCGCTTTGCCGTTGATGAAAATGGTAGGGGTGCTGTCGATGCCATACTTTTCTCCGTCGTCGATATCGTGACGGATTTCAGCAGCGTACTTGCCGCTGTCCAGGGCCGCATCAAACACCGCGCGGTTCAAACCCAAGTCGCTCGCGTATTTCTTGAGGGACGGGACGTCCAGCGCATTCTGATGTTTGAAGAGTATCAAGGCGTATTCCCAAAACTTTCCCTGCGCATTGGCGGCATTGGCGGCCTCAGCAGCCTTGCGCGCATTCGCATGGACCGGCAAAGGAAAATCGCGCACCACGAATCTGACTTTGTTCCCGTAGCTCTTCAACACCTCATCAAGGATCGGTTGCATAGCCGCGCATGAAGGACATTGGAAGTCTGTAAACTCAACGATCGTGACCGGGGCGCTTGCCTCGCCGCGCGCGGGATCGTCGTCGACACTAACCGATTGCACCAGCGCTTCGGGCTCAGAAATCAGCATGCGAATGTTGGCTTGCTTCCTCAGCTTGTCTGCCAACGCGGTTTCCAGTCTTTGCTGCTCCTGGTTCTGTAAGTAGCTGACAATCTGACTACGAACCGCATCGAGGCTACCCTGAATACTGCTTTGGTTTTCAGTGTAGAACTTTGAGATCTCAGCTTCAGTCGGTTGATGTGTCTTTTCGCTGATCTCAGTCCGCACCAGCTCTTCCGGCGCGACGTTGCGATGGCTCGCTTCCGCCAGCAATAACAGGTTGTAGATGGCCTGGTCCAGCGCCTCTTTTTCCTGCAGGTAAGTGCTCAAACGAAGTTTGTAAGCAAGAGGCCGCAAGCGCTCATCAACCATCGCCGCCGTTATGGTTTTACCGGCGACGGTTGCCAGCACTGTTGCCGGTGCAAGCGTTGCCGCGTTGACATCAGCGCCCTTGGTCACCGGCAAAGTCGTTCGTAGTCGATTTACCAAGTCGCCCGACAGACGTGTTTCCTTTTCGCCGAGCAAATACGCAGCCACGTCTTTCTTCATCGTTTCAGGGTCGCCCTGGTTGATCGCGTCGCGATTTTCTTCGATGAACTTATTGATTTCAGCGGCGGTGGGTTCGGTGAGCTTTCGCTTTACTTCAATGTCGTACAACTGCTGCGACGTCATTTTCCGACGAGAGGCTTCAGCTTCGAGCAACAACGTATTGACCTGGAGTTCCAGTATCTGCCGGCGCGCTTCCGCAATCTTGTCATTTAAAGTTTCAGCCTCGTCGCGCGCGCGTGGATCAATTTCGGCTGACGTCACATTTTGCCCATTCACCACGGCGAGCAGGACAGGCGCGGCAGGCGGCCGTACCGTCGGCGCTGTTGGGGAGGGTTGGGCCACCGGAATCGCAACTTCAGTCTTTGCAACGTTGTTGCGTCGCGCCGGACGCTGTCGTCGCGCAGTCTGTGCAGAGACGCTCCCAAGTGCGAACAGCATGAGAGCGATTAGCAAAACACTTTTAGGTCTATTCATTTAGGGTGTCGGCCGATGGTCGGATTAACGGATGATACTTGCAGTAACTTTAGAGCGCAAAACAACAGACGAAGTTGCCCACTTTAGAACTTCAATTGGCTGCAGAAGTGAAGGGAAATGGTCTCAGGAACGCCTTCGTCCGCTAACGATATCGAATAATGCTGCGCCGGCGACGCTTAACTGGCTTGCGCGCCGAAAGCAAATCTTTGTGCCGGCCATTAAGAATAAAAGCCAGGCCCTGATGCGTAACGCCCAACATTCGAGCAGCCCGCGTAACGCTACCGTCGGACGCGGCCAGCGCTCGGCTGATCAAGTCGGCCTCATAACGCAGTACGTGTTCTTCAAGCGAAACATCGGTGGAAAAACCCGGCGAGGCTGAAACTGCGGTCGCTGATTGCAGGGTAAGCGCCATGTCTTCGCGCAAACTATGATCGTTGTTGTTTTGCTGAGAGCCAGAAGTAACGCGCGTCACTAGAAAATGCCGGGCAGACTTGCCAAGACGATTTTGTATTTCGGGGTGTTGGGAATTACCTAACTCCGACTCCGCCATTCGGTAGTATGCAGTCAAGTCCGCAAAGGGAAGTTGGGCGGCTAACTCTTCAACCATAGCCAATGATGCGATTCCCGCGCTTTCTGCATCACCGGCGTCGTGGGCCACGCGGATGGCCCTCTCCAGCGACGCGCGCGCTTTCGAGAAGTTGCCCAAGCGCGCTAGCGCTGTACCGTGCGTGGTCAGTGCTTCCGCGAGCAGCGAGGGCTCATCGCCTTCGTTAAATGCCTGAACGGCGCCGCGCGCCACTGCCTCAGCAGTCGTGAAACTGCCCCGAGCAATCAGAGCACGCGCGCGCGTATCATCGACCTGCGCCACCATGCCCTTGTCCTTGACGGCCCCGAAAAGTAAGCGCGCGCGATCAAGATGCTCGGTCGCGTCCGCAAAGCGGCCAAGGCGCACAAAAAGATAGCCGACGTTGTTTTCGATTAAGCCCTGAGAGCGCTTGTTGCCTGCTTTCTCGGCGTGAAAACTTGCGGCTGAATATTCAACCAACGCCTGGTCCACATAATCCTCGCGATTATTTGCGAGACCAATATTCTTCAGTATGGTTGCGTGTTCGCTGTGGAACTTAGCCTTCAAACTATCGTTGCTGCTATACACAAAGAGCGCGGTTGCTTCGCGATGAGTACGCAACGCATCTTCATAACGATTTGAAGTCCTATCCACGACGGCTTTGTTCAGTAACGCACGCAGGTGTTGCTCGCTCTGAGGATTGCCGAGCTTCCGGATTGCATCGTCCAAAGTGACGCGTGCTTCATCAAAAGCACCTTCGCGCCAATAACAGATTGCGAGATCCACCCGAGCTTCGGCCGCACGCTCCGATAGTTCAGATGCTTCGAAAAGCCGGGCGGACTCGGAAATCAAGTCCTTGGCAAACTCCTGTGCGCCGGGAATTTGCCTGGCGCTGCCCAGCCAGCCGGAGAGAGTGCCCGCGCGCAGAAACACCTCTGCCCGATCCAATTCGCTGCCACCAGCGACCTCGGGACGCTCACCAATCCGCTGCCAAAGCGGACTCATGACTGCGCGCGCAGCCTCATATTCGCCCGCCTCTTCCATCTCTTTGGCACGCCCGCAAATTACCGCTACTTGAGAGGTTGCGCCTGTCCTGACGCCCTCGTTTTTCGCTGAAACCATAGTGTCTATTTTCATGTGAGGGTACCTCTTTGTCTGAGATGCAAGAATCCTTGCAAGAAAGTTGTCATATCGATATGATGCGCGGCGTTTAGCGGTTCCGCAGTTGGCCTCCCACCTTCGCGCTCAACTGCCTTTATCGACCTTTTAACCCGAAAAAACCGAATGGGAGAGAAAACCATGAAAACGATGAAAGCGTTCTGCACGGCAATTGTTCTGAGTCTAATCCTTAGCATTTCAGCATTTGCGGGCGACATCGCCGCCCCAGGTGCGGCGCGCACCGCCGATCCGACTGTCACAATCTTAACCAATCCTCCTGCCCCACCAGCCAACAACAATATAGAGCTTGGTGATTTGGAGGCCAGCATGCTTAGCGACGTCTTACTGACGCTCTTGTCGATGTACTGAAAACTGGATAAAGAGCGCTTTTCAAACTGGTTAGAGTCTTGCTTTAGCCCCATCGAGACTTGCCGGGTATCTTGCATACCCGGCAAGCGAACTGTGACCAGGCGAATGCTACCTTCATAGCCGACGGGAAAGCAAGAGTTAGTTGAGCGAACTGGCAGCCCGACCTGTTTTGGTTCGGCCGCCGGTAAGCGCAAGATCAGTTCGTATTGGCTGCGACAAGTTTGCGGACCGTTTCCAGCGTATCTATCTCCGACGGCTTCTTATCCGGACGTAGGCGCAGAATTCGCGGGAAACGGAGCGCATATCCGCTTTTGTGTCTTTTCGACGGTTGCACCCGATCAAAGGTGACTTCAATGACAACCGCAGGTTCAACGAGGCGAACGCGACCGTGTCCGAACTGTTGAATTGTGTGGTCGGTAAACCACACGGTCATTTCCGTTAGCTCCGCATCAGTCAGTCCTGAATAGGCCTTACCGATATTGAGCAATTCACCGTCATCCTCCGAGCGCCGCACGGCGAAGGTGTAGTCCGAGAGTAAATGCTTTCTCTTGCCGTGGCCCACTTCAACTGCCGTAACCACGACATCAAGCGCAGCAATCGCACGTTTAACCTTTAGCCAATCGCGGCCGCGCCGGCCGGGTTTATAAAGTGATGCCGGGCTCTTAATCATCAAGCCCTCGTTGCCGCGCGCTCGCGCCTGATCAAATTCCTCATCGAGAGCGGCAACTTCGCTGAATAATTTTGCGGTGGAGACGCGGATCACTGCATTTGGCGAGATGATGTTTTCCAGAATTCGCCGGCGCTCATTGAGCGGTTCGTCCGTTAACACCCGGCCGCCCGCATACAAGAGATCGTAAGCGACGAATATCACAGGCACCTCTTTGAGGAGCTTTTCGCCGATGGTTTTTCGTCCCAGCCGTTTTTGCAGCTCGCTAAAGGCCAGGATTTGCTCGCCTGTAGCAGGCACGATCTCGCCATCGATGACGGCATCGGTTTTGATCTCTCGCAGCGGCGCCTCCAACTCCGGAAAGCGATGCGTGATCTCGTCCATCGTTCGAGAGTAAATCGCGACACGTCCGTCGCGGGTGTGCACTTGCGCGCGAATACCGTCGAATTTGTCTTCAACAAAAAACTCGCTCGGCATGGTGCGCGCGATGTCTGCAAGATCAGCCGCCGGGGTGGCCAGCATAAACTTGATGGGGTGAAACAGACGCATGGTCACGTCAGATAAATCGTCTGCACGCGAGCGTACGGCTGTCTCGCCAATGTCGCCCAGCAGCATGTTGACCTGCGACACGCGCACGAGCGGTTGTGCAAAGGCGCGCGCGATCGCGTCCTCCACCAGACTTTCTCTGAGGCCGATGCGTAAGTCACCAGCGAGTAATTTGATCAGATACTTTGCTTCCAGCGGACCCGCGCGGCGCAAGACAACAACCAATTGAGCAGTCTTATTTTTGCTTCCTCTTGTGTCACTCAGGCGGCTGATAAAGGATTCAGTTTCAGCGAGCGTTAACTCCTCTTTCTGACCTGAATGCCTCGCCGCTTTGATGGCCTCGTAAGCAGCTTCGCCGGCGTCGCCGAGCCGGACATAAATCGGTTGAAGCTCCTGAAGACTGAAACCCGTTGCTTCGCTGAGCGCAACGCTGATGATGCTGCCGCCGACGTTTGTAGTTCGAGCGTCATTAAGTGGGAATTGATGCCCGGCGAAGTAGCGCGCCGCGCGCGAGAGATCGTTGTCATCAAGCTGCTTCAAGTAATCGCCTACCAACGCAACCTTCGCGAGCTTCTTGGTAGTCGCCGCAACTTGCTCAGCAACTTCAGCCAGGCCGCGGAGTGAAGCGCGCGAGTCAGTTCTCTGATCGGCAGGTTGTTCGTTGTTCGCCTCAGCAGACATCCAATTACGATCCCTTAAAACTTGTTCAGAAAAGCTGCGGTTGATTGTTAGTTAATACCAAAAACTAAAGGTTGCGCGAGCGTGCAAGAAAGTGTCAAGCGGCGATTTTCCTGAATGACAACACCCAGCCTGCCAGCGACGCGAGACAGCCCGGGGCCGCATGTTTCTGCTTTGTAAGCCTGCGGGTTACAATCCCATGCAGAGTGCACCGTTTGGAGAAGTAACCGAAAGGAATTCCGAAAAGTGGTTTTGTTGATTCTCGAATCGCTGGGCAGCACGGAACTGTTGTTCATTTTGGCGATGGCGCTGGTTTTCTTTGGCCCGCGCAAACTGCCCCAATTAAGCCGTTCGCTCGGGAAAAGCATGGCTGAGTTTCGCCGGGCTTCCGAAGACTTCAAACGCACCTGGGACCGCGAGGTAAACGAAGAAGTGCAGGGCATGGTTACAATCGATCAACCAGCCGCTGGCCTTTCAGAGAATTCGATACTCGCACCCGCCTCCGCGAATCAGCCTTTGCAACCGCCAATGATCGAGGCCGTTTCGCCGGACCGCGTAGTAGCTCGCCAAACGATCCAGACCAATGGTTCCAACTCTTCTGCCATCGATCATGCTGAGCCCACTTCCAATCAGTCAGAACCCTCGCGCAAGCGCGACTGGTTATAGAGTTGTCACGCCTCGATAGCGATCATTAATGTCAACATTTCTCAAAGCGCTTGCGTCGGGCCGATCAAAGGAAGACGAACTCGGCGGCCAGATGTCTTTCCTCGAGCATCTGGACGAACTGCGCAGCCGTCTGATGCGTTCGCTCATATTCGTTTTTCTTGCGACCACGCTCTGCTGGTTTTTTTCGGATCGCATCTACGCATTTCTTGCGAAACCAGTTGAACGAGCGCTGGCGGAAGCGCAAAGACGCCAAGTGCCGATCACTGGTTTGACCGGGACCGAGAGAATACTTCCGCTTACTTCGGTTCAGGAAAATGATGCAGGCCGTTACATATTTCCCGCGGAGGCAAAGCTGGGCGCGAGTGTAATTCCCCCCGGCGCTTCAGTGATGGCGCGAGCGTTAAAAGATTCCCAGGGACAACTAAGTCTATTTACCGACGAGCCTTTGTACGTGGGGAACACGATTATTCCCAAGGGCCTGCGTTTGCCCGTGGATTTTAAGGCGCTGCCGGAAGCGGATTCAGGAATCAGCGACAAGTTGATCGTCACCAGCGCGATGGAACCGTTCGCGCTGTACGTGAAAGTATCGTTGTATGCCGCGCTCTGTTTATCCGTGCCGTTTTTGCTCTGGCAAATCTGGGCGTTTGTTTCGCCTGGACTTTATCCGCACGAGCGCGCGTACGTCACACCTTTCATAGCCCTGTCGTCGATCTCTTTTGTGCTGGGAGCAGCGTTTGCTTACAAGATCATTTTTCCGCCCGCCGCAAAATATCTGCTCGGCCTGGGATCGGATTTCAGGCTGCTGCTGAAAGCGGACGACTACTTTGATTTCATAATCATTGTGATGTTGGGCATGGGAGTCGTATTTCAAATGCCCGCCATCACCTATGTGCTGGCGCGAATTGGTCTGGTAACTGCGAAATTTCTCATTCGCATTTGGAAAACAGCGCTAATCGTCATTCTGATTGCGGCGGCCGTGCTTTCCCCGACCAACGATATTCCAAACATGCTCTTGTTCGCCGCGCCAATGCTTGTGTTGTACGTGGTTTCGATATTTGTTGCCTGGATATTCAGCCGCCCCCGCCGGGTCAGTTAAACGGCCCGCTAACGGGCGCCCAACCTTTGCGGAAAAAGGCAACTAAATGAGCTATTTTCGGCATCTTGACTGTGTTCTCAGCGAGACTTTAAAATCCAACTCTCGCTCGACCCCGAATCGTCGCGTAACTGTTTAAGTTCCAGAAATTAATAGGAGTTTAGTTATGTCTTTTCCAAAAGCCAGTATCCGCCTGGTTCTTTTTCCCCTCCTACTGGCAGGCGCCAGCATCTCTGGTTTTGCGCAGGATCCTCGCCAAAGTCAGGATCCCATGGAGAAACCGCGTAACGTCAAAACGGAACTGAAGAAGGCATACAAGGATTGGCTGGAAAAGGACGTCACTTACGTCATCACAGACGAAGAGCGCAGAGCTTTCAAAAAACTTGCAACCGACGACGAGCGTGAGAAGTTTATCGAGGAATTCTGGCGCCGGCGCGATCCGGATCCGGATACCGATGAAAACGAATTCAAGGAAGAGTATTACGAGCGCATCGCCTACGCGAACGAACACTTCGCATCGGGAATCCCGGGCTGGAAAAGCGACCGCGGCCGTATCTGGATCATGTACGGCAAGCCTGATGAGCGCGAGACGCATCCCTCGGGTGGCCAATACGATCGTCCCTCAACCGAGGGGGGCGGCTCGACGACAACCTATCCGTTTGAAACCTGGTTTTATCGCTATCTTCCGGGGGTTGGTTCGGGAGTTGAAATCGAGTTTGTCGATCCGACAGGCACCGGGGAATATCGAATCGCGCGCAATCCGAATGAGAAGGATGCGATGCAAAACGTTCCCGGCGCCGGCCTGACACTTTCCGAAGAGCTGGGGCTATCCAGCAAGGCCGATCGTGTCGGCGGAGCGAGCATGTATGGCTTGTCAAATTATCAACGCGAACAGGACAGTCCGTTTTCTCGCTTGCTGTTGCTGACAGATTTACAACGCGCGCCGCAAATCAAGTTTAACGATCTGGCCAGTGCGGTTAACACCGGCGTCATTGAAGAGAACCCGCTCAATTTTGACATTCGTGTGGATTTCTTCCGGCAGTCAGACGAGCGCGTGATTACGGCAATTACGATCCAGACCGAAAACCGGGACCTGGTTTTTCAGGATAGCGGCGGTCTGTTGCAAGCGCGAATAAATATCTTCGGAAAGATCACGTCCGTAGCTGGTCGTCGCGCCGGAATATTTGAGGATCCAGTGGTCACCACCGCCACCGCGCAAGAATTGAGCGAAACAAAGGAGCGCAAGTCGGCATACCAAAAGGCCGTGGCCTTGGCGCCGGGAACCTACAAGCTTGATGTCATTGTTCGCGATGTTTCCTCAGGAGCAACGGGCGTCCGTCACATCGCGATTCCGGTTCCCAAATATGATCCGCAAAAGCTTTCCACATCGACCCTGGTGCTCGCTTCAAAACTTGAGAGCCTTGGTAATGATCAGCCGGCAGTCGGCCAGTTTGTAATCGGCCAGACAAAAGTAATTCCAAACGTTTCGGGAATCTACCATCGCGGGCAGCCGCTGGGTGTGTACCTGCAGATTTATAACGCGGGCATTGACCAAACTACATTGCGCCCCGCCGTCGACGTCGAATATGTTTTGATGAAGGATGGCAAAGAGGTCGGCAAGCAACCAGAGAATTGGCAGGGCATGAGCGATTCCGGCCAACGGCTGACGCTGGCACGCTTGATCGATTCCCAACGACTGACGCCGGGCGATTATGAATTGACTATTCGCATTCGTGACCGAGTTTCCGGTCAGGCGCTGATGCCGGCTGCGAAGTTCACGATTGTGCAGTAAGCAGGATTTACCGCGACGATGAATGGTGATGGCGGTTGCCACAGCAACCATTATCACCATTTGTCATTTGCGCTGATAAGTTTCCCTGACAGTTCCCAGTTTCGTATTTCCCTGGACCGAGTTTCTCCGCCCATCGATCACGTCAACTTCGAAGCCGGGAAAGGAAGGACGAAAGCGCAGTGCCTTCCAGGTTTCCACAGTAATGTCGTTTTCGGCGGCGCGGTGATAAGGGTATTGCGGCAGTCCCTCGCGGTCGCCGCGCACATCGGCGCCAGTCAGGTGAAGGATGCGCACACGAAAACCTTCAATGCGTTTAATCTTTCGCTCAACATTGGCAATCGAGGACATTTTGGTCGCCTGTTAGTGGCATAGACTTTAGTCTGTGGCTGCGTGCGAAACACAGACTAAAGTCTATGCCACAACAGACTGAAGCCTATACCACAGCAGACTAAAGGTAAGGCTGATTATAGCTTGAACCGCGGCCCAAAGCTTCTGTTTGCTATGCAGAAACGCCGATTCGGCGTCGCGTGTGCGGATGATAGAATACAAAGTATCGATGGAACGACCTGTAAACTTATTGACGTTCACGCAGGATGAACTTGTAGAGTTCTTTGCGCGCAGCGGCGAACCTGGGTATCGCGCGCGTCAGGTTTTTGCAGGACTTCAGCAACGGCGGCTGCAAAGCTTCGCGGCGATGACCGACTTGCCAAAGGCTTTACGCGCGCATCTGGCTTCAATTGCCACAGCTTCGACGCTCACCATTGAATCGCGCTACGTTTCCGAAGACGGAACGCGGCGTTTCCTGATGAAGACGCATGACAACCGGCCTGTTGAAACAGTTTTCATTCCTGAGGAACATCGCGACACGATCTGTTTCTCATCGCAATCGGGGTGTCCCTTGCAATGTACGTTTTGCCTTACAGCTCAGCTCGGTTTGTTGCGCTCATTAACCGCGGGCGAGATTGTCGAACAAATAATCACTGTGCTCAACGATGCCTACGGCGTTGGAGTGAAACCGCCGCGCGGCATAAATCTGGTGGGCATGGGTGCAGGCGAACCATTCCTGAATTTCGAAGAGCTGATGAAGGCGCTCAGCATCATGGCCGACCCGAAAGGATTGTTCATCGTTCCCAATCGCATCACGATTTCGACTGCCGGCGTGGTGCCGCGGATTCGCGAGCTGGCAACGATCGCTGGCCGGCCACATCTGGCGATCTCTTTAGCTGCCGCTACGGATGACTTGCGCGATGAGTTGATGCCGATAAATAAGAAATGGCCGCTCGATGATTTGATAAGTGCCTGCAAGGAATTTGAGAAGAGCTTAAAACCCGGCGAACGAATGACCTTTGAATATGTGATGCTGGCCGGGGTTAATGATTCTGATGAGCAGGCAAGGCAACTGGCGAACCTGCTGAATCGCCACAGTCTGCGCGCGAAAGTAAATTTGATTCCGCACAATCCGGCAGAGCCGCTGCCATACCTGCCATCGCCGCCGGAACGCGTAGAAATGTTTAAAGCGATTCTCGAGTCTAAGGGGATTCATACTTACGTGCGACGCCCGCGCGGCAGAGATATTTTTGCGGCTTGCGGTCAGTTGGCGGCGCGAACAGAAAATAATCTTGCCGGTCTCCCGTTGAACTAGCCTGAGTAAAACAAATGCGAATATCAATTCAACCGCTACTCTTAATGATCCTGATTGTCGCCCCCGCGAATTTCCGGGCCAACCCATTGCCGCAATCGGCGCCCAACATTTCGGTGACGGCTGCGCTGTCTGCGCAGAAAGTGCAACGCGGACGGAGCGTGCAGGCAACCGTAGTGATGGATATTCCTTCGGGCTTTCATGTCAACTCCAACCGGCCGTTGGAGAAGTTTCTGATTCCAACTCAACTTAAGATCGACACGCCAAAAGGAGTGCGCGTAAGTCCCGTCAGTTACCCGCGCGCAGTCCTGCGCAACTTCAAATTTTCCAAAAACCGCGTATCAGTTTATGAGGGTCGGGCGACCATGAGGTTCAACGTTACCGTGCCGGCAAGTTTTCCGTCGGGGACTACAGAATTAAAGGCGCACCTGCGCTACCAAAGTTGCAATGATGAGGTTTGCTTTCCGCCGCAGTCCCGCGACGTCAGTTTGTGGTTGAACGTCCAGTGACTCGTTACCGCTCAAGCAGTTCAGAGTCCAAGCTTGCAGCTCGCTGCTGGGGACGAACGCAAACTAAAGTTTGTACTCTAAACTGCTTGCTTCCTGCCGATGACGCTCATCAAGCGTCCGACCTTTCCATAAACACTTTTCTCGCGCCGGTACGAGAAAAACAGATCCGTCCGGCACATAGTGCATAGTGGCGCGCTGTAAATCTTTTCTTCACTCACACCAACCGCCATCAGTTGGGCGCGATTCGCTTTTATCAAATCAACGCACGCATGATCCGTGCGCGTCGGCTTGAACAGGTCAGCCGCGGGCGCAAAACGTTCGTCGAACGCATCGATGACGTCGCTTCCAACTTCATAACAGCACGCGCCCGCGGCTGGTCCAATCGCAACGACGACATCGCCTGGCTTGGTTTGGTAATCGCTGACCATGCGCGCCAGTGCTTTGGTGGCAACTTCCGCGACGGTGCCGCGCCAACCTGCATGGACGGCGGCGAAGGCTCCGGTTTTCGCATCACCGATCAGAATGGGAACGCAGTCGGCAGTTTTAACTCCAGCCAAAACTCCAGCCGCGTCGCTGACAATCGCATCACAGTAAACTGTGTCGCCGTGTTCGTCTTGAGCAGGCTTGGCGTCGATCATATTTTTCACTACGCGCACATCTGAGCCATGCACTTGCCAGCAACCTGCCAGCGCCCACCGGCCGGGATAGAGCTTGAGAAAGCGCCGCCGATTCTCCAGAATGTTTTCCGCTGCGTCTTCGTTAAAGCCGGCGAGGTTAAGCGAATTCTCAAGCATCGGGCTGACGCCGCCGCCTCTGGTTGAGAATCCATTCGCGAAGCCCGCGTCTTCCAGGGGCGCGCAAACCAGCGCGCGGACGCCTTCGTGCTCGCGCCAGTAGAAGCCGGCGTGTTCTAATTCCGGGTCGGTTATGATCGTTTCCATTGGCATAGACATTATCGAAGTTGCGCGCGTTCGCGAAGTGCTCGAGCGCACGCCGCGTTTTACTCAACGCGTTTTTACCACAGCCGAACGCGCCTATTGCGACAGTCGGGGCGTGGTGGCTGCGCAGCATTATGCCGCGCGCTTCGCGGCGAAAGAAGCGGCGTTGAAAGCGCTGAAGACTGGCTGGCGCGGCGGAATCAGTTGGCAGGACGTGGAGATTGGTTCACTGGAAAGCGGTGCGCCGTTTCTGACTTTCCACGGCGAGTCGCGAAAACTATTTGAAGCTTCGGGCGCAACCGTTGCCCATCTTTCAATATCACATACCACTCAGCATGCGATCGCGCAGGTAGTGCTGGAAAAGACTTAAGCTTCAGCAGTTTCTTAATCCTCTGATATCATTCATTCGAGGAGGAAAGCATGACAGAGACACGTTTGATACAACGCTCTGAAAATATTCTTGGCGGGACACCCGTTTTTTTCGGCACACGTGTGCCGGTGAAGACTTTATTTGATTACCTTGAAGAGGGGGAGACTCTCGACGAGTTTCTCGATGATTTTCCGGCCGTCAGCAAGGAACGCGCTGTTCAGGTACTTGAGAGAATGAAAGAGGCTCTCCTGACACAAGAATATGAGAGTGTTGCTTGATGAATGCGTACCTCGAAAGCTAAGGCGAGACTTGACCCCGCATGAGGTTCTAACAGTTACTGAGCGGGGTTGGTCAGGCATAGAAAACGGCGAACTGCTGGCGCTTGCAGGACGGGAGTTTGATGTATTCCTGACCGCTGATCAGAATCTGGAATTTCAACAGAACCTCACATCAAACAAGCTTGGGATCATCCTGATGGTCGCGCGGAATAACAGCCTGAAAGCTTTGGCGCCATTAATACCTGAGGTGAGGAAGACGTTGGGACGGATCAAAAAGGGCGAATTTGTTTACGTTCGCGAAGAATAATGGATCGACTATCGCATCTCATTGACCAGACTTCTTTGCCCATGCCTATCAACCTCCACGCGCGTAGCTAAAAGCGAAAACCTAGTGCCTGTTGACGAGTTTGGCATCGTCGGATGCTGGGTGACCAGTGATGGTTTCAACTCCATCAAGTCATCTACATCGTTCGTGACTGGGACGGTCAGATTCCCATGCCGGTAGCATTCCAAATTCGGCGCGAGCTTTTCTGTGACAGCGATCAATTCTCGGTGCGGACAAGTAAGGGTCGAACGCAGTCCATTGTCGGCATCGATCTCAACAAACTCGATTCCTTCCGGGCATTCAAAATTCCCACCGCCCAGCTCGGGCCTGGCGGCGACAGCGCCCTGCATAAAATTTACCCAGGCCGGCAACGCCGACGCCGCGCCCGTCAGCCCAAGTTGACGGTTGTCATCAAATCCAATCCAAACAACGCAAACTAAATTTGGCGTGTAGCCGACGAACCAACCATCGCGCGACGTGCCGGTCTTTGCTGCGAAAGACGTTCCCTTTAACGCGCCGCGGGCGTCATGCGCCGTGCCATGATCGACCACGGCTTCCAACATGTTTGTGATCATGTATGCAGTCGTTGGACTAATTACCGGTGCGCTGTTGTTGCCGTTGTTACCGTGGGACGCCGGCGGTTCACCGACGCTGGCAATGACTTTTGGCACAACGCGACGGCCACCATTTGCAAAGACGGCATAGGCGGCTGCCAACTGGAGCGGCGTCACTTCTTCAGTTCCCAGGGCCATCGACGGATAGCGCTCCGGACGCGGCAATCCAAAATCAGAAGCAAGATTCGCAATGCGAGCCAAACCCGTTTGCAAAGCAACATCTACCGTAACCACGTTAAGAGATTTTACGAGTGCGGTCCGCATCGTTACATCGGACCCTGAATAGCCGTTACCGAAATTGGCCGGGCGATAAATCCGGGTGTGGTCATAGACAAACTCACGCGGCGCGTCGCTGAAGGTTTGCACCGGCGACATGCCATCTTCCAGCGCTGCCGCATAAACGAATGGCTTGAACGTCGAGCCCGGTTGTCTTCGCGCGTCAGTAACTCGGTTCAACTGTGACTCGGCATAGTCGCGGCCGCCAACCATCGCCAGTACGTTGCCAGTCTTCGGATCGAGCGCGACCAGCGCGCCTTGCGGTTTTGCCGCACCATTCTTGCTGGCAACTGCAAGACGGTCCAACTGTTGCCGCAAAGCATTTTCTGCAAGCCGTTGTAAATCCAAATCGATGGTGGTGTAGATTCTTTCGCGTGCCGGTTGCGCATCGTATTGATCTGACAAGCGGTCGACGTAATCGACGAAATATGGAGCAACGGACGCAACGTCTTTTAGTGGAAATAACGCGACCGAGTCCGTCGCGGCGTTGTCGGCCTGCTGTTTTGTAATCCAACCGTCACGAAGCATCGCTGCAAGGACGAGCGTCCTGCGCGCTTGGGCTGCTTCGGCGTGATGCACCGGCGAATAGCGCGCGGGTCCCTGGACCAGCCCCGCGATCGTCGCTGCTTCCGCAAGCGAAATGTCTTTCAATTCTTTTCCAAAGTACATGCGCGCAGCTTGTCTTACGCCGCGCACCCCGACAGCGCCACGCTGGCCCAGATAAACCTCGTTGCAATAGAGCGCAAATATGTCCTGCTTGGACAGTCGCCGTTCCAGCGCAAACGCGAGCATGGCCTCGGCGTACTTGCGCGCGAAAGTTTTTTCCGAAGTGAGATAAGTATTTTTTACGAGTTGTTGAGTGATGGTCGAACCGCCCTGGCCAACCCGGTCATCGCCGGCGTTGCGCACCAGCGCGCGTGCAATGCCCCAAACGTCGACGCCCGGATGTTGAAAGAACCGTTGGTCCTCGATCGAGAGGATGGCGTGATTGAGTACCAGTGGAATCTCAGCGTAGCTTAGGTTGTCGGGCTCACCAGTTTTGGACGAAAGATCGTTGGTGAGCACTTCCGGCGCCAACGCGAATGTATCCAGCGTAAGGTTGCCGGCCAGCAACGCTTCTATCTCACGATTGTTCTTGAAGAGAACTGTAACAGCGGCCGGCTTGTTTCCGTTTATCGCGGCCGGAGTAATCTCTATGGTCGAATTCGTTTCGCGAAAGCTGCCGTTCCAAATATTACTGTTAGACGAATCTACGTAACCCACGCGTCGTAAGGCTTGAATCAAATCCTGTTTGCTTAGTTTCTGCCCGCGTTCGATGGTGCGAGGAGCTGCGTAAAGACCGGGACGACTGGTGAGATAGCCGCTCGCCAGGCGCGCGTCAATGATTCGCGAGTAGTACTTATAAGAACGCAATAACGTATCCGCGCCTGCTATCGCAGCGATCGCGAGCAAACCAAAGGCGCACCGGACGACAAGTTGTTTGTTGGTAAGCGGGGAATCGGGAAGGTAAATGCGAACAGTCGCCGCAAATTTGCGGAGTGAAAAGCGTCTCCGGTCGGGGGCGATAGATGTTACTTCAATGGACATGAAGAAACAGAAATGTCCGGGACATTCCGGCACCTGCCGGGCAACCCATTAGTGCTTCACAGTTTTCCGAATGTCTTTATATACAGTTAATCGGATCGGAATTCTTGAGTTTGTTTCCCGGCGCGCTTCGCCGGGACTATTTCGTGAC
Source organism: Pyrinomonadaceae bacterium (assembly GCA_030841085.1). Taxonomy (GTDB): domain Bacteria; phylum Acidobacteriota; class Blastocatellia; order Pyrinomonadales; family Pyrinomonadaceae; genus PSRF01. The sequence goes on along the minus strand of JAVEDP010000021.1, from coordinate 91,819 downwards.
TTATAATGCGCCGACTCTATTCATCCTGCTTATTTAGTCGGGGGTTCCCTTATGCCTGAAACAAAACATGTCGACGCTGCCTCGGGTGATGTGTTGTTACTCGTTGGCACCATGAAAGGCGCATTTATTCTTCGTTCGGACAACGCGCGCGAAACCTGGGACGTTGGCGGCCCGTATTTTCCCGGCCGCGCGATTTACGCAATGGCTTATGACGACCGCAACGGACGCAAGCGTCTGTGGGCGGCCGTCAATAGTTCGTTCTGGGGTTCGTACTTAAGTTCGTCCGATGACTATGGCAAGACGTGGACTGAGCCCGAGACCTATGGCGTTAAGTTTCCTGAGGACACGGACTCTTCACTGAAACAAATCTGGCAGATTGCAAAAGGTCATCCGGGAGAGGACGACACGCTTTATTGCGGCGTCGAACCCGCGGCTTTGTTCAAGTCAACCGACGCCGGCGCTTCCTGGGCACTGGTCAAAGGACTCTACGATCATCCGCACCGTCCGCAGTGGATGCCGGGCGGCGGCGGCCTGTGCCTGCATACAATTCTGCTCGACCCATCTGATCCAAAACGTTTGTTTATAGCCATCTCAACGGCCGGCGTTTATCGCACCGATGATGGCGGAGAAAGCTGGCAGCCGCGGAATAAAGGCGTGCGCGCGCAGTTTCTGCCTCCCGATCAACGCTTTCCGGAATGGGGCCAATGCGTGCACAAGATCGTCAGCCACCCTTCGAGTCCCGATCGCTTGTTTTTGCAGAATCATTGGGGACTCTATCGCAGCGATGACGCCGGGGATTCCTGGAATGACGTGGCTAATGGCGTACCTTCCGATTTTGGGTTTGCCATGGAAATAGATCCAAACGATGCGAACAACGTTTTTATCATTCCAATGGAGTCAGACGAATTTCGTTGCACGCCGGAAGGGAAGATGCGAGTTTATCGCACTCGGAACGATGGACAGTCGTGGGAAGCGCTGACAAAGGGCCTGCCGCAGGAGAATGCGCTGGAAACTGTCTTGCGCGACGGCATGTCGGCGGACACGTTGAAACCGACGGGCATTTATTTCGGCACGCGCAACGGCAAGTTGTTTGGCTCGAGTGATGGCGGCGACTCGTGGGGCGCGATTCAGGAAAGCTTGCCTCCAATCGTCTGCGTAAAGACGGCGGTGGTCCAATAGATATTAGTATCGCGGTTGAACTGATATTTAGGACTCTCGACACAAGGATTCCTGTTCTTCAAAATATGAAAAACCTCCTAACCATTACAACAATCACGTTATTGCTTTTCACACTGTCCTTCGCTCAGGCGCAGGAGAAAAAGCAGCCGCAGTCCAAACTCATCCAGTTTCAAATGGCGCTGCTTAAGCGCGGGCCTAAATGGACGGGCGAGAGCAATGCGCAAACGAAGGAGCTCGAAACCGCACAGCGCGCTTATGCGAATTCACTGCTTGATTCAGGCAAAGCCGTAATCGCGGGACGCTTCGACGACGACGGCGAGATACGCGGCGTCTACATACTTCGCACTACATCACCGGATGAAGCGAAAGCTTGGGCCGAGAATAGTCCCGTTGTTAAATCGGGTCATTTGACCGCTGAAATGCATCCGTGGTGGTCGGAAGATGTGATGAAGAAAACCAGCACTCCCGAGAAAATGACGCGCGTCTATCTTGGTTTTCTCTCTCGCGGAGATAAGTGGACGCCCGAGAAAAGTGCGGCAACCGAAGAATTACAAAAAGCGCATCTCGCAAACATTTATCGTCTGGCAGAGATGAAGAAACTCGTGGTTGCCGGTCCTTTTGGCGATGACACTCCGTTGCGCGGCATGTTTGTTTTCCGTGTCGCATCCATCAATGAAGCGCGCGAGCTGGCCGCAACCGATCCGGCGGTACAAGCAGGCCGCTTAAAAGTCGACATACATCCGTGGGTGGTTCCTGAAGGCATCCTGCCTTAACGGATTCCTTCAATGCGTAAAGCAAACTGTTAGTTTGCGTTGGTTGCCAGCAATCCAGGTTGAGTGTAACTAGCCCCTGCAAACTAACAGTTTGCTTTACGACTGATTAACTTAAACATGATTACTGTAAATGTCGCCGGCTTCTTAACTGATTTTACGAAGGGGCAAAACCGTATCGTTTTGGATTCGACACCGGCAACTGTCGGCGATGCTCTGAACAGTTTATGGCAACAGCATGTCGGCTTGCGCGACCGAGTGGTAAACGAACGCGGCCAGCTTCGGCCGCACGTCAACATTTTTATTAATGACGAAAATGTCAGGCACAAGCAGATGCTGGATACGCAATTGCCAGATACTTGTGAGATAACGATCTTGCCGGCGGTCAGCGGCGGTTTGTAGCTCGTAAAGCAAACTGTTAGTTTGCGGTCGTTGTAGCCATCCAAGTTGCGTGTGCCTAACCACCGCAAACTAACAGTTTGCTTTACGAATCACGATTTACGATCATGAAAGCTACCTGGAACGATGCAGTAATCGCGGAAAGCAACGAGACGGTTGTCGTTGAAGGCAATCATTATTTTCCTCGCGATTCGGTCAACAGCGAATATCTTCAACCGAGCAGCAGCCATACGATTTGTCCCTGGAAAGGTGAGGCGAGTTACTACGATGTCGTAGTGAATGGCGAGATCAACGGTGACGCCGCCTGGTACTATCCCGATCCGAAACCGGCCGCTGCCGAGATCAAAAATCTCATCGCCTTCTGGCACGGCGTCACGGTGTCGTAAATCGTCAATCGTAAGTTGTAAAGCAAACTGTTAGTTTGCGTTGGTTGCCAGCTCGAAGCTGAATTCTAACTAGCGACCGCAAACTAACAGTTCGCTTTACAACCCGGGAACTTCGCCGCTGTCGCGCCCGTATAATCCAACACTATGTATTGTCCCACCTGCGGCTCAGAAGAACGCCAACTCAGCCAGTATTGCCGCGCCTGCGGGACAGACCTTCGTGTTGTGCGGGTCAGTTTGGAGCGGCCCGATGCGATAACGGCTTCGGCAGTTTCCGCGCGCGAACAGATCAGCCAGGCAATGGCTGAGAAGATCCGGCAAATGGAGCCTGATGATCTGAAACGAGTGGCGGAAGATGTGCTGCCGCAGATTGAAAAGTTTCTGGAATCCCCGGAGGAGAAGCGTTTGCGCCGGGTACGTGCCGGCGTAATTGTGGCGGCGAGCGGCGTTGGCGCGGCTTTATTAATCCTTTTGATGAGTATGCAGGCGCATGATTTCTTTCAGTTTATTCCGCTGGGCTTGATTGCTTTTCTTATTGGCCTCGGAATGATTATCAACGGCCTTGCTTTCACGATTCCAAAAAAAGGAATGCTCGATCGGACAGCAGAAGCGAAAGCGCAAAAGGAACTGGAGATGCGGAACGGCGCTTACGCGAATCCGACTTCCGCCGCCCTGGGAGGGCAAGGGCAAACAACCAACGACCTGATGAGTGCTCGACCTTCAGTCACCGAACACACGACACATCAACTGAAAACCCATAGGTCTAGTGAGGGCTAAAATTCGCGGGCTATCAGTGGCTTTAACCTTTAGCCCTGGTCAGCGCCGCGTTATTTGGATATCGCCCAACCTTATTCAGCTCTTGTCGCTCCAAGATCCGCTCAATGTTATTGACCCGCAGTATTCGAGTTGTGGCTTCTCCTATTTCGGTGAGCGGTTGGATTGATAATCGCTCTAATTGGAAGTGATCCAACCATCGATCTATTCGGGGATTAAAAAAGCGCACTAGCACCCCACTTTCGGAAAGAGAAGCGATATCGCTTCCTTTGAATCGATTGCAGAAGGCGCAAGCGTAAGCCAAATTTTCAACTTTGGTTTCGCCTCGGTGCTTAATGCTAATGATATGATCGACTTGGCATCCGAAGAACGTATCTTCTTCAGCAATCAGGCAATATTCGCAAAGATAGTCTGCACGGATGGCGACGGCTAAACGGATTTCTGCGTTAATGCCATCAGCCATTGACGATATGTTGGTGGGCGCGCGCCTTTGCCAACCTCATGAGATGCTCCAGTTGCAGATAATGACTCAATTCGGATGTTTCATCTGGTGAGATTTCAGAAAGCTTTTCGCGTCGAATCAGATCAGCAATACGCGCTTTCGTTTTTTCCGATGGCCGGAAGGACGCAACGTTGGTTGGAGTTGTGCCGGAGGCAATAAACTCTACGATTTCTTCATAGGCTTTCATTGCGCACATTATACTCGATGAACGGTAACTCTACGCCGTAAAATCGCGAATGTCCTTGAAGGGAGTCTCGGCATCTTCAAAATTCGGCCGGTAGTAAAAAGCTGAACCGTCAAACTCCTGCAGCCAGCCTTCTTCCATTCCAAATTCATCGAGCAGATTCGTGGCGCGCAGCCATTCCGTTTCCGAAACGCGGCGAGACAACAAGACGTAACGATTGTTCGTCGCCGCTTGATGCGTTGGGTAGTACTGGGCCATCAATGAAATCGCCACGCTTGGACTGAGCTCGTCTTTGATCCACTCCAGCGATTCGCGTATGCCGCCAATTTCGTTTGGCAAGACCAGCAGGCGAATAATCAGACCGCGCTGCAAAACGCCCTGTTCGTCAAACGCCAGCTCGGGACCAGTCTGCCGATACATTTCCGCGATTGCGCGGCGGGCGTGGTCCTTGTAACCGCTCACTTTGGAATAAAGATAGCCTGCTTCGTTCTCGGCATACTTCAAGTCGGGAAGGTAAATATCAACGACGTCATCGAGCAGCCGCAGTACTTCAACTGAGTCATATGCGTTGGTGTTGTAAACAATCGGAAGATGTAAACCATTTTCGGCGGCGATGAGAATGGCGCGCGCCATCTGCGGGGCGAAGTGAGTCGGCGAAACGAAGTTGATGTTGTGGCAACTCTTCGCCTGAAGCTCGAGCATTATTTCCGCCAAACGCTCGTGCGTGATTTCATTCTTCAATTGTTCTTTGTGCGTTTGCGAGATTTGATAGTTCTGGCAATAGGCGCAACGCAGATTGCAATTTCCGAAAAAGATGTTGCCCGCGCCGCGCGTCCCGACCAGCGCCGGTTCTTCGCCGAAGTGAGCAGTGTAAGAAGAAACGATGGGCAGCCGGCCGGAGTAGCAGGCCGCGATTTCATTATTCAAACGGTTGTTAAGACAATCTTTCGGGCAAACAGTGCAGCGCTCAAGCAGCGCTTCGAGCGCGGCGACACGCGTTGCCAGTTCGCCAGTCCGAAGCAAATTGAGATAGGAAGGTTTCATAGATTGAGTGACATAGACTTTATAGTCTGTGTCTGCTTAGCCAGGCACAGACTGAAGTCTATGCCACTTAGGAGCACAGACTAAAGTCTATGCCACTTATTTCCGCGCTCGAAAATGCACAAAGTGCGGCTTGTATTGCTCAACCACTTCCGCAGGCGCGGCGCGTGTCGTCTGCCGCCAAATAAAATCCATCTCCGCATGAATCGTGCTTAGCGCCAGCCGCGCTTCGAAAATCAATAGCATGCTGCCGTAGAAAAGAAAGCACGCGCCGAGCAGACCCACGACAACCGGCACCATATTGTAATTGGACCTATTTGGGACGAAGGCGACAACGCCAATGGCAACGCTGGTCGCCACAAACATTCCCGTCGCCAGGTAAAAAGTAACCATCGCACGTTGCAGGATGCGAGCGCGGCTGGTGAGCTTGTCGAGTTGCGCGAAAATAATTGCCTGGCGATCTTTGGTTTCGTCCGCGTCCTTGCCGAAAAGTTCGTCCAGCTTGTCTGAAAGCCCGCGCACTCGGTCGACCACCCGGCCCAGCCGCGACGAGGTGGAAAGAATCATGCTGCCGCAGGCGGAGATCAACACCGCCGGCGTAATCATTGCCGTCAGAACGGCCACCGCTGAAGTCATTGGGTCCATCGCCACCTTTATAGAGCGTGACGTGTGCAAGCGCAAATCCAGGGGTGGCATAGACTTTAGTCTGTGTCTTAGCTTTGCACAAAAAGTCTAATCATGGTCAATGCGGAGCGATCTCATTAGCACCGTGGCTTTAGCCCGGTGACCAAAGCTGATGATGAACGGTCCAACCGTTTCAACGGTTTCTCACGCCCATGTAAACCGTTAAAAAGGGTTAAGGGAGTTCAATGACTCCTTTATCACCGGGCTAAAGCCGCGGTGCTAATGAGAGCGCTTTGCGTGATGTGTCTTGCGCTATTGCCGTCACCCGCCGGTTCGTGCTGTGGCGACCTTTTTTTGCAAAGCTCTGTGCCTTACCAAACGCATAGCGGCTAAAGCCCCGTGCTACTTAACAAAAACTCGCGCCACTTTTCGTGACGCGAGTTTGGTTGTTAACCTCGGCTGAAGTTCACGGCATCATGAATAATACGCACGTGCCCGCCTCGTTGGTCCGGCCAGAATAAATGCATACCGGGGCAATGAGTTTGCGCGTGCGGACTGATCAGGCGGCGAAGGGCCCCCGCTCACGGCCAGCATCGCATAACCGCGCTCAGGCGCGACCCTGAACGCTCCCAGCAGCGCCGCATTCACATTGATTTGAACTGTCGCCACACTCGACAAACCGCTGGAGTCTTTTACGGTCAGACTGGCAAAGAATCTTCCCGCATAGGTATACGTATGTGAGACATTGCGCGGATCCAATGTGGTCAGCGTCGAACCGTCGCCGAAATCGAACTTGTAGGTAAGCGTATCGCCGGGATCGGCATCGCTTGAATGCGAACCATCGAAAGTGACGACGAGCGGCGCCGTTCCCGTGGTTGGAGTTGCAGTCAAGACTGCGACTGGCGGCGTGTTGATAACATACTGCGTGCCGCCTCTTGTCACGTCGGATTTCGCGCGATCGTTTCTATCCGCCGGATTGTCGTCGCCGGTTGTGTAGGCATTTCCGCGCAACCCCACCAGGATTGAGCCGGAACCGATTTGAGCGTGTCCGGCGGCCAGCGTTGTGTTGAGTTTGCTGAGCGCAATCTTAATCGTGATGCTGTTTGTGGTTGAATCAAAAGAGCCAACGTCGGCGGCGCCGCGATCGGTATAAGCCATCAAGCCGCGGTGTTGATGCTCTCTAACTGCAGTACCGTAAGTGTAGGTGCGAGTGCCAAGGGCATCCGTTGTCGCGCGCACAAAGAACTGATCGCCGCGATCAGAAAGCCCGAAGCTGTAGTCTCCGGTTGGACTCATACGAGAATCCGGAGCATTAGCGGTAAAGCTCATGCGCCAATTTGAAAGCGGTGGCACGACTGCAAGATTGGAAACCTTCATCGTCGCGACCAGGATTGGTCCATTCTTCGATGATTCAGTCGAGTACTTGACTGAAAGGATATCCAGCGGATCGTTGACCGGCAGGACCGTCAGCAAACCGGTCTTCGCATCCTGCGCGAAATCAATTACCTGTGGACTATCGGCTGGTCTGGTAACGCGTGGCGGCAAGGCGCTGCCTTCGACTGGAGACGGAACGACTGTTCCGTTAACGCCCGGTCCGCTGGTTTGGCGCGCCACATAGGTATGGCCGTCGTAATCGTTGTGATCGTCTGTGTAGGCGACCACCGCTGCTCCAGTGGGGTCAAATGCAATCTGGAAGTAGTCGAGCAGATTGCGGTTAGGCGCGGCGCCCGGGATGACCGGCAAGCCCGATTCGGAAATGTTACTGCCATGAATGAAGTGATCGCTGAGTTCAACTTGACGGAACAGGGGACTAGCGTCGGTCGCGTTCAGACTTTGCGCGAAGAACACTTTCCAGTCTGCATTGTCGTTGTTCGAACTCGACGTGCTGCCATACCAGACAACGCCGATTGAGCCGGGCGTTGGTCCGGTTTCCATCCACGGCAGAATGCTGGTTGCCGTCTCTGGCCCATCGCTAACGCGAACGGCTGAGCTCCACGTCAGGCCTTTGTCTCTGGAGTACTTGATGTAGACAGTGCGGCCGTCGGAGTAGCAAACGTAGACGGTACCGTCCTTCGCGGCCTTGACCGTAAAGAAGATGTGAGCGCCACCGCCGACTGGGCGGATTGTGTAAGACGATGGAGCCTGGCCCGGAGCCGCCGGAGTTCCCACCGCGACAACGCCGTTGCTGCCGCTTGCGTAAACAGTTCCATCGTTCTGGTCGACGCTGATGCCGCCAACCTGTCCGACGCTGCCGACCTGGGTCGCAGCTCCGTACGTCAGCCCACCATCATCAGACCGCTGCACATAAGCAGTGACGGGCTCGAGCGTGCGATAGAGCAGGTAGACCGAATTCTTTCCATAGAATTCCATCCACTGCCGGTCGTCCGCGGGCACGCCGCCGGTCGCATTGCCGGCCGGGTTCTTGGTGAATGTGACGCCGCGGTCGGTCGAACGCGCGGTAGAGACGTTTGCCGCCGCCAGACTACTGAATGCGAGGTAAGGCGGATTGCCGGCGGTTGCTTCGTCGAAGCCGACTGCCAGATCCACATCACCACCACCGTCTGCGCCCAGCTCTATTGATTCGTCGGGCGAGAATTGATCCGGTTGTCCGCGATAAATCGGATTGCGCATAAGCGGATCGTAAGTTGGACTGCCGGGATTGAGATCAACGTACCAAAGATCAACGCCCGCCGGCACGCCGCGGATTCCAGCAACATACGCGTTGCCAAATTTGTCGACGCGCAAGCTGGGCTCACCGTCGCGCCCGGTAACGGACGCGCGCAGAGCGACGTTTGGACTGAATGTTATGCCGCCCTTTTGATAGACCGGCGTAATTGGACCAGGCGTCGGGGTCGGCGTTGCGGTTGGTGTTGGAGTAGGCGTCGGCGTGGGATTGCCGGTGTCGAATGCGGCCAGCATGCGCTTGCCGCCACTTTGCCGCGCTATCACGCCCTTCTTACTGTTTGAGTTTGGACCGGCCTGAACGCAAGCGCCCATGCACCCATCCTGGTAACCAACGACGACGCGGCCTTCCTTGTCGACAGTGGCGTCGAAGAAATCGAGCAGGTTGCGTGGCACTGTGCAGCCCTGGAACCCGCGCGTACAGATGCCGTCGCGTTGAATTGGATCGCCGGGCGTGGCATTCACGGTGGTCCATGTTTGCCCGCCGTCATAGGTGGAAGAAATAAATAGGTACCAATCGCCGCGGTATGCAGGATCGTCCTGATCGCCCGGGCTGGTGCTGCCGTAGAAGGCAAACGCTGCGCGCGCATTCGCACCGCCATCGCCAGCGACTACTGCCGGGAAGATTGCATTCTGCAAACCAAGTTGCGCGCCAACGTCTACGGGATTGGTCCAGGTCGTGCCCTTGTTTCGCGAAACGGAAATGTAGGCGTGGCCGTCCGATCCTTCATAGCCGAGGAACAAGGTGCCGTCGGTGGCGATGCCTAGCGACGCGTCGCTGTCACCGACCGTAGAATTCGGCACTGTTCGCGCTGACCAGGTCAGACCATTGTCTTCAGTCATCACCAGTCCGGCGCCGGCGCCGCACTTGCGATTCGGTAAATAAGTAGTCCCGTCTGGTCCAACCTTCATATGACCGTGCAACGGGAAACATCCGTTAACCGAAAGCGCATAGACTGGCACCGCCGGTCCAAAAGTCACGCCGCCGTCAATGCTCAGCGCACAATTTGCGATGCCCGTGTTACTGCTGTTCAAGCCTTCCTGAGCGCAGTAGTAAACCGAGTGCGGATAAGTTGCACCGGTTGGAATGGGCGCGTGGAATGGACCACCGCCAATCGTCTGGTGGTCAACGCCGCTGCCGATGCCGGAACCCTGGCTTGGCAGATAGGTGGCGCCGTCGTCATCGGTATAGTCCATGCCGTTGAAAGGCGTAAGACCAAACAGTTGCGAAACGAACGTACGACCGGTATCGCGGTCTGTAAACAAAATGGGATCGCCGTAGTATCGCGGCGTTGCTGCCACCACCAGATTAGTCTGGTCCCAGGTGACCGTTGCCGGCGTGGTGGCGTCGTTAAAGCCTACGCGCAAGGCGTAAGGCGAGAAGCCACCGAAGAACATGATCTTTCCTGAGTTCCAGTTCGCGCCGATCGATGGTTCGCCAAAATCTTCGGCGACGCCGGACGGTGGATAGTAATTGATATAACTCGGACCACCGGGAACTGGCGTTGGTGTGGCTGACGGAGTAACCGTCGGCGTCGGTGTTGCCGTAGGCGTCGGCGTACCATTCGTACTGTTCAATTTGAAATTCGACGCAGTGGTAGTTGAATCATACAGAATCAACAACCCTGACCCGGTGTTCACAAACCCCGGCGTGATCTGAATTAACAATTCGCCGTTTATGGTTCCGCTGACCGGAACGAGGCTCTGGATAAGCGTGGGCACCGGCGTGACTGAACCAAGTGTGATCGTTGACCGCCCGATCAAGTGTTGTGGCTGCACGCGAGTCGCAACGTAATCGGGATCGGCGAAGACACTCACTTCCATGTCCACGCCTTGCACGGTGGCATCGGCGTTCGGCGTGGCCCAGTACAGGTTCAATTCCAAATTGCCATTAACAGTTCCCGTATACGAACCTCGCCAGTAGGCCGCAAGAGAATTTCCCGCGAAGTCATGATTCGCAACCGGCTGTGTGGTCTGCGCAATTGGAGTCGAGCCAGTCGTTGCGGTTTGATCAAAAGTTGCTGTCCCTCGATAACTGGGATCGGTAAGCTCCTGCTTCTTGTTTACTTCATCGGCAGCAGTGCCGTGCAGGTAGAACACGCCACCAGATGGTATCGGTGTTGGCGTCACACTTGGTGTGGGCGTCGGAGTCGGTGTGCCACTCGAATCGAAAGCGGCAAACATGCGCCGGCCGTCTGCCTGGCGCACGATCGCTGCCTTATTCAATCGACCGGTATAGTTTGGCGCCACACATCCAGCGGAGGCGACGCAGCCATCTGCATACGCGGCCACGACACGACCTTCGCGGTCGATGGACATATCGTTGAAGTCGAGCAGATTTCGATCGTTCCCGCAGGTCAAGCCACCAAGGCAGATCGATCCCTTTTGAACCGGATCGCCCGGAGTGGCATTAACGGTTGACCACGTGTTTCCCCCGTCATAAGTCGTTGCCACATAGAAATACCAGGTACCCTGAAAGGACGCTTCATCCTGATAGTTTCCCGCCGTGGTAGTGCCGACAAACCCAAATGCTGCGCGACCTTTATCGCCGGCTACAACAACCGGAAAGACCGCGCCTTTGATGCGGCACGGTGCATACGCGGGATTAGCATCGGCGGCAGGATTGCAACCAACCGGCACGCCGACGTCATAATCTTTGGACCAGCTATCGCCATGATTGGAAGTGACGGCGATGTGCGGCCGTCCGTCTGCGTTCACGTAACCGATGAATACATTGTTGTCCGCGTCGATTCCGACTGAAGGGTCGCCGCTGCCGGTACTCACCGGCACAGTTGAATCGTGCCAGGTCAAACCGTTGTCGCGTGAAACCGCCATGCCCTGGCTGCCGCCATTTCCTGAGGTGCAAGAAGAGTTTGGTACGTAGACAGTGCCGTCGGGAGCAACTTTGACGTGGCCATGAATTCCGCCGTAGCACTGCGTGGGCGTAAAGATGTCGACGCCTGGGCCAAAGGTTAGACCGCCGTCGTCGCTGCGTGAGCACTGCGCGCCACCCACGATGTTCTGAGAGCAATAGTAAATCGCGTTTGCATACAACGGGTGCGGAGGCGGAGCGGGAACTGATGCATTATTGAAAGGACCGCCGCCGAGCGTTTCGTGATCCGGTCCGGCGGGAGCGCCACCACCCTGCATTGGTGTCCAGGAGTTGCGGTCGTCATCCGAGAACGCAGCCAGGCTGTTTCCCTGGCCGCCGAGCAGGTCAAGCGAAAACACGCGGCCTGTTTGCCGATCAACGAAGCCAATCGGATCGGACAATACAAACTGTTGCACCGTCGCGGCGGACTTATCCTCCCAAAGCGCGGTTGATGGCGCGGTGCGGTCATCAAAGCTTACACGTAAGGTGTTTGCACCCGATTGAAAGAATGCCACGCCGCCGGTATTGGTTTTGTTAGCGTCGTTTCTGAGACTTGCTACCTTGGGAGTCCAGTCGATGCCGATCGACGGCTCACCCGCGTTATCGCCCAGACCGCCGGGAGACACGTGATTTGAGAAGCTTGGCGCAGTCCCGGGATCCGCCGGCGCCGCCGTTGGGATATCAACCAGGCTAATCGTGCCGCTAATACTTTGCCCAAAAGGAAGGAAGGGAACGAGACGAAGCGTGTAAACGCCGTTCGCGGCGGGCACTGCCGGAATAAGAGCGACGTCGGGCGCAACATACGTTTGATCTCCCAATGACTTCGCGATCAGCTTGCCGGATGCCGTAGTGCCATCGAAAACATAAAGGTCAAACTGTGCCTCGCCCACCACCGGCCAGTCCACTTGAATGCGCGCATATTTCGTCCGCGACGTGGTATCGCTAACAGCGATATTAAAAGCGTACTCCTCACATGGCAGCGCGGCGTTGCATGTCGGATTACCGTCGACTTGCGACGACGGATTCGGGACGAGGTATGGACCACCTGTAAAGGTGAGTTGTCCGCTGCTGTCCGTAAGCGTGTTGCCCGTCCCTGGCGTTATCGCCAGCATCGCCATCGAGCCGGGAAGGCCGAACGCCGAGCGCGCGGCACTTGATACCGATGTCACGCTCATCGGTAAAGCAAGTGCCAGCGAACAAAACGCCATAGCCAGTGAAATTCTTAGCCAGCTTGAAGTGAGAGTAGAAAAACCGGATTGGACGGTTTTGAGATGACGAAACATGGCGGCCTCCTGTCGGACGGAACTCCCGGCAGCGCCGGAAGATTTGATCGGTTACAACGGCAATCAATAGTAGAAACAGCGAAATACTTTTTTCTGTTGTAACGATAGTCGGCTGGGTTGAGGAATTCTTGAGCAGAACTTGAGAAGCAGGGCGGAAACGTTAATTCATCCAGTTACAATCAAACCGCAATAAAAAAGGCCACGCGAGATGCGTGGCCGTTGAGTTTTGGCGCAAAATAATTTAGCCGCGGATTTTCGCGAAGTGGCATAGACTTCAGTCTGTGCTCTCGTGCCAGACACAGACTAAAGTCTATGCCACTTTTCAGATTCTAATCCGCGTTCATCCGCGGCTGGATCTCATTTGTGCGTTCTGCGTCTTATGCGTCGCTTCTTGACCGGTGGTTTTTCCGAGTCGGTATCGGTATTAGTTGCCGCTTTCTTCGTCGCCTGTTGTTGGATCAAGTCGACCACCATTTGCTGAGGGACGTCAGCGCTCAATAACACTTCATCGCCTTCGGAGGTGATGGCGATGTTCTTGAGCAGCAACTTGGCGTTGGCGTCAGGTATGGACTGCAACGCATACGCCAGTAAGCTGGAATACAATCTGCTAATGATCTTTGCCGTGTCAGGATTATCGGCGTTCGAGACGCCGCGCAGCATGAAATTTGTCGCGTCCATGGTCAGGGCTATGTAGAAATCCCCAAGCTTGGAATCGCAACGCGGCGTGCGAGCGGTAGTCTCGGTGCCCAGCATGCCAAACGTCTTCGCAAACGAGTGCCAGGGGGCGCCCGCAATGCTGAGCAGTGCGTTAGGATTGCGGACCAACGAATTTAAAGTATCCGCACTGATGCGGTCCTTGCCATCGCCGGCATCGACTGCAGCTCGCAGATAACCAGGAGTGCCGACGGCGATCGTATTGGCGTTAAGTGAAACGATGCCGACTTCCGTAAATGACTTTAGTAACGGGTTCTGCTCGGCCATCTTCACTAACGGGTCGATGGTCATCAGGCCCAGCGTTTTCGTTCCGTATTTCTCGTCGCGCAACTTACCCTGCGAAGCCATGCGCGCCAGCCCCAGCAGCGAGTCGGCATTGAAGTCGCCGCTCGCAACCGCCAGGAATTCAGGCGGTTGAAAGTTGAGATCCCCTGTTGGTTTCTTAAAGCGAACTGCAATCACGATGTAATCGATCTTGGTTGGATCGACACCCGCTTGTGCTTTCACCATCTCGAATCCCTTGCGCATGTCCTCGACATCTTTTGCCGGCATAAACTTTGGGACCGCTTCGTTGAGTATGCGCTGCGGATTGATGTAGATGATGGTGTCGGCGTCCGGCAGATTGGCAAGCGAACCGGCGATTTGTGATGCCGGAGTTGACGGCGACGCGGTGCTCCCGGTGTTCAAAGGCGTAGTGGCCGCCGCGTTTATCGCGACAGGATTTTGTGCCAGCACGGTTTGACCAGTCAGCAAAGTAACCAGCAAAAATGCGGCGAGGAAGTTGAAAAATTTGCTCACGTTGTAAGCCTCCGAGTCTTCAGTTTGGTTCGATTACTGGATACGAAATTTATGGCGCTTTGTTCAGACCGTATCGAGGACTGGAACAGTAAATTCATTGTGAACATTGCCGGTGTTCAGCGTGGTAGCCGGCTCGAATAGGAGAACGTGGCATTCCTGCTCAGCAAGGGGCCGGTGCTCCACGCCACGAGGCACTATACAGAATTCGCCTTGCTCCAACCATATTTCTTTGGTTTCGGCTGGCGTGGAGGACTCGTTCTCCGGCTCGCGAAAGTCCATGCGAAACCGGCCCTGGACCACCAGAAACATCTCGTCTTCGTTGTCGTGATGATGCCAGGTAAATGGTCCCTGAAACTTTACCAGTTTCAAATGCTGGCCATTGAGTTCGCCAACGACGCGCGGATTCCAGTGGTCGTCGATAAGCGAAAACTTTTGCGCGAGATTGATTTTATTCATGAGAGTCCTAGAAAACAGAATTCAGAAGTCAGAATTCAGAAGTCCAAAAGATAGCCCCTGCAGAGTTTTCCTACTGACTTCTGTATTCTGAATTCTGTTTACTGCTTGTAAATTGCGTCGAGCAGTTTCGCTAAACGATAACCGGCCTTAGCCAACTGTTGTCGCACCAACTCGCGGTTCACTGCTTCGTAATTGGCGGCACGCGTGATATCGAAAACTGTCTGCATCACGGGTTGCCCGTCTTTCACTACCGGCTGACCGCGGCTCAGCATAGGAATCCTGCGTTGACCGGTGATTTTCACTGAAAGGTAAGTATGATCTCGCGATTGGCGCAGCGTATCGGTGGCCCATTCCGCGGCCCAACCACCGACTGGCCCATGCGGATTCCAACTCCCCTTTGGCTTCACATTCTGTTCCAGGAAAGTGCCCAACGTGTCAGAGGTAATCTCCTGCCCGACCACGTTCATTAGCGATGTAACTAAAGTGAAGTCCCAAAACGAATGCAGATTTTTCCGGTCACCATCAATTACCAGATCGTTCGCACCCTTATCGCTCGGCAGGTTCTTTTGTTTGATTAGCGCGGGATCGCGAACGATAAGTATCGTGTGATTAGGTCCGTTGACGTCGATGAAGCCACAGCCGACGTGCAATGGCTGATGGATGTCGCCGAGAAAGTGGACCAGTAATCGCAAGGCGTTGCGTTTCGTCAATGGGTGATTCGGATCCGGATTTCCCTGCAAAGTGCGAATACAAACGTTGAGCATGTGCACGATGTCATTGTCCGGAGTGAACCCGGTGCAGGTTTGATAGTCCTTGCAATTAAGCGGCAGATCGTCGTAGTGCCACTCGCGATTCTTCTCGTTATGGACCACGTCCTGGAGGAATGCGTTCGTATCCGGATCAGGATCAGTTTTGCCGACGCGCTCTTTAACGGTGTCGGCCCAGGTGGCGATACTCGCGAGGGTTTCCCCCGGCTTAAGGATCTCGGCGATCTTTTGAGTAGTGCGCGGTTTGATGCGCAACGAAGCTATCTTGCCGACAGTCTGGTGGCCATCGTCGCCCCAGGCAAAAGCTGCGTTCGCGCCGGCGACCAGGATAATTAAGCAGAGTAGAAATGAAACTGATCTTGTCATGAAACACTCTCCTATCGTGAAAGCAATCGGCACTCAGTAAGAATTGCAAGTAAGGATAACTCGCGCAAACGGGATGTCAATGTTAGGCGGTGCATCGGTCGCAGGGGGTGCGTAACGGGATACAGCTTCGAACTGCAACAGAAGATTGACTGCGGCTTCGCCCCAGCGGGGCGAGATGTTTATAGATAAGCCTCTAAATCCAATATCCGCGCTCCAGCGGAGCGCAATGTTTCCGCGTTGGCCGGCAGACTGACTCATGTTTCGCTCCGCTGGAGCGAAAGCCAACACAACGCAGTAGAGTGACGATTCTGGTCCAGACTGTCATAAGCAGATTTAACAAATCACCATCGAGTCAATGACAAAGGTTGCACAGAAAAGTGACTCCATCTTCGCGGGCGGTTATCGTTTACTATATGCTTGTTATTGAAGTCGAATTCCACACCCAGAGAGACCTGACTTGCTTAACTTCGTCATTCAAACCGCGCGCGATGCCGGTGGCGTTCTTATCGACCGCCTTGGGCGCGCCCAGGTATCAAACAAAGGCGACATCGATCTGGTAACCGAAGCCGACCTGGCGGCGGAAAAACTGATCATCGAGCGCATTAAGTCTCATTACCCGCGCCATGCGATTCTTGCTGAAGAGTCGGGCGCCAGCGAGGAAGTCGCGGGAAAGAGCGACTGGAAGTGGATCATCGATCCGCTCGACGGCACCACAAACTACGCGCATGGCTATCCCTGTTTCTGCGTTTCGATCGCGGTTGAGCACGCCGGCGCAATCGAAATCGGCGTCGTCTACGATCCGACACGCGATGAAATGTTTGCCGCTGAACGGGGACAAGGCGCGACGTTGAACGAACGGCCAATGCGTGTCTCGAACGTCGAGGATTTGAATGCTGCGATGCTCTGCACTGGGTTTCCTTACAACGTGCGCGAGCGGCCAAACTTTGCGCGGGACTTTGTAAACTTCACCATGAATGCACAAGCGGTCAGACGCGACGGCTCGGCGGCGCTCGATCTTGCTTATCTTGCTTGTGGCCGCTTTGATGGCTTTTGGGAAGACGGACTGAATCCCTGGGACGTGGCTGCGGGAATTTTGTTGATTGAGGAAGCGGGCGGGCGCGTCACCGATTATCGCGGAGCGCCGCTGGATATTTACACGCCCAAAGTGCTGGCTACGAACGGGCGTGTTCACGATGCGATGATGCGCCTGCTGAATAGCTGAACGATTAAAGAGCCGAACGAATAATCTCAGCCAGCCGATCCGTTTCGCGCCGAGCGCAGGCGCGCGTCTCTTCTCCAGGCAGTTGCTCGACGTGCATGACCGGGTGATAGATGATTTCAACTTTTCCCGGTCGCGGTAGTGTTTGGTCCGCGGGCCAGACTTTGTTACCTCCGCGAATGGTCACCGGAAGAATGGGAACGTCCGCTTCCAGCGCCATGCGCACGGCGCCGCCTTTCATGCGAATCATCGAGCCGTCCGGCAATCCACGGCCGCCTTCAGGAAAAATTACCACCACACCGCCTTCGCGAAGCCAATTCAACGAACGCCGAATGGCTGCCGGGTCGCTACCCTCGACTTGCAGCGGCCACGCTCCCAGCAGCCCGATAGCCTTACCAACGACGGGCCAGGAAAACGCTTCACTCCAAGCCAGAAATCGGATTGGCCGCTTTATCGGAAGCCCCAGCCAAAACGGATCCCCATAGCTTTGGTGATTTGCAGCGACGATCAATCCGGTGTCGTTGGGTATATTTTCTGTGTTCTTGAATTCCAGCCGCCAGATCGCGCGACTAAACACACCTACTACCGGACGCAGCAGGCCAATCAAACCCGGGGGCAGTGTTGGGTCGCGTCGTTTCGATCGGTCGTCGGAGTTTTGTCTTACCAATGTTTTCGGTATCACTCATGCTGCGCGTGGATGAGGAGGCCACGCGCCATCGGATGTCAGCAGCTGTCTATAAAGGCCACTCGCGATCGACAAACTCGACATGAACACGCGGGACGCCCGATGGCCCCATGCTGCTGGCGCGCACTGCTGCGTAGACTGTGACTTTGTACTGCTCGCTCGACAGGCGGATGAAACGGCCAACCGGCAAATCAAGCGTCGTGTAAATCGCCGCCCCACGCAAGCTGATGTTTTCAGACACCGTATGCTCGCTCGTTTCTACGGCGCCCTTATCGTCAAGCGTTTCAATCAACATATCGACGGGAATGTTGTGGCGTGTCAGTCTGCGTTTGTCGGAAGATGCTGATTCCTCTTGCCACTCCTGCAGCGAACTCAAGCTCTCGGCTGACAGTGCCCCAATCTCATATCGCTTGGCAGGATTTTCCTCATAACTGCGAGGCGCCCGCTTGCCGATGAACGCGACGCCAACTTCAAACTGCGGCGTGGCACCCGCGGAAGCAGCTCGTTTTATGTAACGCACCAAAGCCCACACTCGATATTGATCTTCCACATGATCGAATACGCGCAACTGGCGCGGCATTGGTATGGTCATGTGCAGCAGCCGCCCTTTTTCTACCGGACGTTTCAAGGTAAAGCCGGCGCCAAACGGAGTAACGTCAATCAACCGCGTAATCTCAGTCCACTCCAAATCCGTAGTCTCGCGGCAATGTACGCGCACGGGCAATTTCAGCTCCAAGCGCTCGCGTATTCGCTTCCATTTTCGCTCTTCAGGCATGGTGAAGATTCGACTTGATCGTCCAGAATTCAGGGGGCGGACAGAAAACTGTTGGCGCCGGGGCATAAGCGCAAATCTTAAAAGCTAAATCTTAACCGAAGCCCTTGATTTTATTAGGTTTTTGTCCCTTTTCAGTTTGCCACAAAGGTGCTTGATCGACTACAATAATCCTTACTTCAGAGCGCCCATTTTGAACTAGATTCTGCGCGAACCACAACCACTTTAAGACGCGAAAAACATACTGCCTGGCCGGGGCTGGTTATGTCGCGAAGCGGACGTTTAAGTTTAGCAAAATGAAGTCCCACGGCGGGCGGATTGTACTGGAAAGGTCAACGGATGGAAACCACTTCTGAACGCGATCATATAAACATAGAAGACGAGATGCGGCGATCGTATCTCGATTATGCAATGTCCGTAATCATTGGGCGCGCTCTGCCGGACGTGCGTGATGGATTGAAGCCCGTGCACCGGCGTGTGCTTTGGGCGATGCACGAACTCGGCAACACCTACAACAAGCCATACAAGAAAAGCGCGCGCATCGTCGGCGACGTGATTGGTAAATATCATCCGCACGGCGACACGGCGGTGTACGACACGATCGTGCGTTTAGCGCAGGATTTTTCCATGCGCTATCCGCTGGTTGACGGCCAGGGAAACTTTGGCTCGGTCGATGGCGACGCTGCGGCGGCAATGCGTTACACGGAAATTCGCATGGCCCGCGTGACGAACGTGGTGCTGACGGATCTTGAAAAAGAGACAGTCGATTTTCAGCCAAACTACGACGAGTCGTTGAGCGAGCCCAAGGTACTGCCGACGCGAATTCCCAACCTGCTGATTAATGGTTCGGATGGAATTGCGGTAGGAATGGCGACGAAGATTCCGCCGCACAACCTTACCGAGATTATCGATGCCACGTTGGCTCTGCTGCGCAAGCCGGATATCGCTATCGAAGCTTTGTTGAAAATCGTAACCGGGCCGGACTTCCCAACCGGCGGTTTTATTTATGGCGGCGAGGAGCTTAGGAAGTCGTATCTGACCGGGCGCGGGATCATTCAGATGCGTGCGCGCGCGGGAATTGACCGCATTGGTCGCGGCACGGGCGAACGCGATGCAGTGGTAATTACGGAAATTCCTTTCCAGGTTAACAAGGCGCGCTTGATTGAACGCATCGCCGAACTCATCAACGAGAAAAAGCTCGATGGCGTTTCGGACCTGCGCGACGAGTCGGACCGCACCGGCATGCGTATCGTCGTTGAGTTAAAGCGCGATGCTGTGCCCCAGATTGTTCTCAACAAACTTTACAAGCTGACGCCGATGCAGTCGTCGTTTGGCGTTATCAACCTGGCCATCGTCAACGGCCAGCCGCGCGTGCTCAATCTGAAACAGATGCTCGAGTGCTTCGTGGACTTTCGTCGCGAAGTCGTACGGCGGCGCACCGAATACGAACTGCGCAAGGCACGCGCGCGCGCGCACATCCTCGAAGGATTGACGAAAGCAATCGATGCGCTGGATTTCATCGTCACCTTGATTCGCAACTCGAACTCGGTCGATCAGGCACGGCTGTGGTTGACGGGCCAGACGAAGACAATGAGCGAAGTGAAGACCTGGAAGGGAATTCCTTCGGACACGACGGTCAAGGCTTATGTTCCCAAACTGCAAAAAGCAATGGAGCGACTGGGCTTTTCCGAACTGCAAGCCCAGGCGATTCTCGATCTGCAGTTGCGCCGCCTGGCCGCGCTCGAACGACAAAAGATCACAGACGAATACGAAGGCATCATCAAGCTGATCGCCGAGCTGGAAGAAATTTTGGGCAACGAGAGTTCGCTGCGTCGTGTGATCGGAAACGAGCTTGAAGAGGTCAAGAAAGACTTTGGCGACGGGCGTCGTACCGAGATCGTCGACGAAGGCGTTGAATTCTCGATCGAGGATCTGATCGCCGACGAAGATGTCGCCATCACCGTGACCAACAGCGGCTACATCAAGCGGACGCCGATCACTACCTATCAACGGCAAGGACGGGGCGGCAAGGGAAGATTCGGCGCGGCTGCCAAGGGCAGCGATTACGTCGAACATCTTTTCATCGCTTCGACGCACGCTTACATCATGATTTTTACCGACGACGGCATGGTCTATAAATTGAAAGTCCATGAAGTGCCGGACGCTGCCGCCTCGGCGCGCGGTAAAGCAGTCGTCAATCTCATCAATATTCCTTCTGAGCGAAAACTCGCCGGCGTGGTGCCGGTGCGAGAATTCGCCGAAGGCCGTTACGTCCTGATGGTCACGCGCAAAGGCGTCATCAAGAAGACGTCGCTGGCTGACTTTCAGAACATTCGTACCAACGGCATTATCGCAATCAACATTGACGACGGCGATCAGTTGCTCGACGTCGTGTTGACCGACGGCACGAAACGCATCTTCATCGCTACCCACAATGGTTTGGCAATTCGTTTTGACGAGAAGAACGTGCGGCCAATGGGCCGGGCCACTCGCGGCGTGCGCGGAATAAATTTGCGCGCGGACGATTACGTGGTTTCGGTCTGTCCTGTCTCTGCCGACGATTCTGAGAAGATGCTTTCCGTTTCGGAACAGGGATATGGCAAGCAAACTCCAATCACGACCTATCGTTTGCAGTCGCGTGGCGGCAAGGGAGTCATCAACATGAAGACGACCGACAAGACCGGAAAAGTCGTTGCGGTATTTCCAGTTGATGCCGAGTCGGAAATAATGATCATCACGCAGCAAGGCAAACTGATCCGCATCGAGGCCGACAGCATTCGCAAAACGGGACGCAGCGCCCAGGGCGTTAGGCTAATCAAAACCGAAGAAGGCGATCGAGTGACAAGCGCTTCGTTGGTTGAGGCCGCTGCGGAAGAAGAGACTGAAGAGGTTTCCGAATGAGACTACATCTAGAGTCGATTCTTCCAATGTTCTGGATTGCGACGAACGTGAATGCAGGAAACAATAGATATCGTGTCGTGTCGTACCCGGAAGAACACTGCGAACGGAAAGCCATTTAGTAGAGCCCGACGGGCCTCTTTTTGAAGCTTGGGATAAGCGTTAGGGTTGCGTCTGACCAGGTCGAAACATGCATCGACCGATCGTGCAAACTCGAGCCCAAGTCCCTCGCTGCGTTCCTCATACCATCGATGCGCTTCAGCGATATCTGCGCGAGCTGCAGCTCGGACAATCAGTCTGCGAATCATGTGAGGCCGAACTGTTTTCTGAATTCCTCCCAGGGAATGCCCTCATCCGGATTTTCTTCGTAAGCTGCCAAACGACGATCCAACTCCTCGCGTTGAGCTTCAGTGAGAGATATTGCTTCAGGAACCGCGGCAATGCTGTCCCAAATATCCTGGGCCAGTCGAATACGTTCGTCGATACTTAGTTGAAGAATTTCACTTAGTGGAGAACTAGTACTCATGGTTTTTCCAGACTAGCCCTTTCGGTTGGAGTATTGCAAGCCGGTTTTTCAAACAAGATTACGGTTTTGTTACAGGATTCCTTGCTTCCCCCTCAACCCAAACTTCACCGTCTTCAAAAATCTCTTTCTTCCAAATGGGCACGGTGCGTTTTAGTTCGCGTATCGCCCATTCGCCCGCTGCAAACGCTGCTTGTCGATGCGGCGCGCTGACGGCGATGACGACACTCGTTTCGCCAATCTCCAAACGGCCGGTGCGATGCACGATGCCAATGTGCGCAATCTCAAAGCGCTGATGAGCTTCGCGTTCGAGTCGCTCCAGCTCTTTGAGCGCCATCGGCGCGTAGGCTTCGTAGACTAGATATAAAGTCCGCCGCCCGCGCGTCCATTCGCGTGCGTAACCATCCAGCGTCACTGTTGCGCCACATTCCGGCAACACAACTCTGCGAGCGACAACGCCGACGTCGATCGGCTCGGTCGTTAGTTCAAAGAAGTCGTTGAGCGAGGTTGAGACGGTCTCAGTGACGCGGGCTTCAGTTTCTTCGGCGTTGTGTTTTGGAGCTGCACAGCCCCCGCTTACTGGAGGGAACAGAGCCAGCTCATCGCCGTCGTTGATTTCACGATCCGGCTGCGCATATTCCTGATTCACCGCAAACAACAGCGAACGTCCAAAGCGGCGCAGTTCGGGAAACTTCTCCAACAGGTTCTCGAACGCTGCTGCTGCGGTCTTAACAGGCAAGACAAGTTGCATCTCCGGCTGGCCCACGATATCGCGCGTGGCGCCGAAGAAAAGGACCGTCACTCTGCGGTTGTTATTATCTTGCTCAGACACTTGCGTTCCTGTTCACAGGTAGTCAGCCACGAGTTACATAGATTTACCATTTGCCATTTATCATTTCTCATTTGCCAGTGAGGAGGAAGACTCCGTCTCTATCACCGGCGATTTTCGATCAACAAGGGGCCCGAAGTAGCCAAAAATTCGTACCGATGACAAATGAAAAATGGTAAATCGCAAATGGAAAATCTGCTTTTTGATTTCAATCCAAAGCATTTATTCCGAACCTGACAGACAAGAATGTCTGTCCTACTCAAGATCAAGTTTCTTACCACTGTGACCATTCCCTTTTGCCAACTGATGCACGCGCGCGCGTTCTTCATAGCTGGACACGGCGTGGCTGAGCATGTTGCGCAAACGCTCCAGTCGCTCAGAAGTTGAACGCAGCTCCAGCAGGTCCTGCTTGACGTCGGTATCCACTTCCATCGCGGCAGCTACCAGAAACGAAAGCCGTTGCGGCTCGGTATCAGAAATGTCCGGCAAGTGCGCGCGCTCATCGTTGATAGCGCGCACGGCGCGGGCGATGCGCGTGAAAGTTTCGGCCACGTCGCGAGCGCTCTCGCTCAGCAAAGTCGCATCTTCTTCGTCGTCCTCAAAATAACTGACGCGGGCCAGCAGATAAGAATCGTTGCGCTCGACGTATTCCTCGAGCCGATAACGAATGATGCCAACGGTAAGAATATTTGATCGGCCGTCCGGCATCGTCTGTGTCTCAGTGACTTCGGCCACACAACCAACATGGCCGGGCGCCGGCATGTCCTGCTCCGCAGTCGAAGCATCGTAATAGGCAACGCCGAATAGACCATTGCCCGCGCGCACGTCATTCAGCATTTGCCGGTAGCGCGGCTCAAAAATATGCAGCGGCAGCGGCACACCGGGAAACAACACTAGCGCCAGAGGGAAAATCGGCAGCTCGCTCACGCCTGTTACTTTGTCAAACGCTTCACTCATTAATTGTTAGCCGAGTAATCACGAACTGTAGAGTTGTGCCATCAAGTTTGAAGAACAATTATCGCGAGGTGTTCATTATCGCAGACGATTAGACGGAAGTCAGCAGGGAAGCCGAGAGGCTAAGTGTGGATCTAAATTTTTCTCCGTGCGTCCTTTGTGACCTCTGTGTCCTGGTGGTGGACTAATGATCAGTCAGATTCACCACGGAGACACAGAGAACACAAAGGACGCACAGAGGACAACAGCAGAACAATATCAGCTTAAACGGGATTCTTCCTTAAGCGAGATCGAGTGAATGCGGCGCCAGGCGGCGCATGATGGCGATCAGCAATTCGGTATCGAAAGGTTTGTTGAGAAACTCGTCCGCGCCCTGCGCAAAACATTCCTCGCGAACGTTGTCGGAGTTGGCGCTGGTCATCACCAGCACCTTGGTTCTCGGCAGGTGACCTTTGATGTATTCCAGTATACGCAATCCGACTTCGGGCGAGCTGGATTCGGGAGGAAGATGCAGATCGAGAATAGAAATGGCGGGTTCGTAGACGGTAGCCCGGCGCACGGCGGAGGGCAAATCGTTTGCGGTGATGACGTCATAGTCATCGTTCAGCGTCCAGAACATTTGTTGCGTAATGGCTTCATCGTCATCGACGATAAGGACTCTGGGCTTCATGGGCGAACTCCTTCGACCGACAACAGCTTCGATTGAAGGAGGTCAGCGCAATGGCCGTACCAGCCGCAACGCGGGAACTATGTGATGACTCATAATCCGGATGCCGCACTAGCAATAAGTCTTTCCTGTGCTGCTTTGGAGACAATCGGATACGGCGTGTCTACAGGCGTGGACAAAAAGATGAGTAGTTACTTGATTTCAGACGCGTAGCGTCAAGACGAGGTTAGCCCGGCTTTTCAAGGCCGAGAGGAGTCAACCAGGCATCCGTGGCTTCATTTTCAATTCCGTTATGGCTTCTCTGGTTTGTCGGGTGGAAAGTCTTTCTCGTCAATCTCATCGATCACCTTAAGCTCGGCGCCGAATTTCTGATAACCGCGAAAGCGAATGTCGTTACGGCTCTGAACCGTTACGCCGCGCCCGACGTTGGTTAGCAGAATCTCGGAATGAGTGGGCAGCAGGAACTTATTTTCGCCGATAGCGACCCATTCGTAGTCGATCAAAGTTGAGGCCGCGCGAATCGGGTAGTCCGGAGGTACTTGCGTGGCGATCTGCTCAAAGCGCAAGACGCGACTCAGTTCGCGATCGATCCAGATCCTGCCGCGCGAGCCGACTACGGCCGGCTCAACTTCGCCGGCACGCAACGTCAACTGCGAAAGGTCGCGGGAAACCTCGTACTCGTAAACCAGCGTGTGGCGGCCCTGGATTAGGTCTGTGTCGACGAGCTTAAACTTCGCGTCCGATTCAGGCTTGAAGACATCGGCGACGGCGGAAATATATTCAACTCCGCTGGAGGTGGTACCCGGGTCGACGTCCTTGCTGTAGTCCCGTTTCTGCGTCGTTTCCTGCGCGCGCGGCACTCCATTCACTGCCAACACTTTGTATTGTTCGCCCGCATTGGCGCGGTAGGCCACGGCGATGGTCAGGTTGTCCTGCGGCAGCCAGTTGTTCGTGTTGCCGTAGGCACGTGAACGTTTGATCAGTTGCTTAACGATAAAGTCAGGCATCGCATCGGCCGCAGCCAGCGTGGCCGAGCGCGCGCGCTCCAACAATTCGTTTCCTTCGCGTTCCGGCGGCAGCGTTGAAACGGCCGGGTTCACTCGCCGGCGTTCGGCTTCCTCCAGCGTCCGGCGCAGCAACGAATCGTTGCCGCTCTTGGTCGCTACCAGGGAACGCATGCCATCGGTAAGCGGAAAAGAAATACCGCGCTTGCGAATGTCGGCGACAAGTTCGTCGCGCAGCTCAGGATGCTTTGGCAGTTGGTAAACAAGCGTAACCAGGTCCTTGCTGGTTAGCGGCGCAGACGTCTGGGCCACGATCAGCAGTGGGCTGAGAAGGATGAACAATAATGAAAGAAGAGAAAACTGTCGTCTCATATGATTAATTACTTTTGATTAGTTAATGCGGCAAGCGGGTAAGTAAATCTCTGCTAATCGTAAAAGGGCTAGGCGGCAGGTCGATCATCGATGGCTCCGGAATCAGTAAACCAACCACCTCGGCGCCTGAAAGTTCCAGCGTGATGTCAATATTCAGAGCTGCTTTCTTTTCAAGCACTAAATCTTTAACCGTCAAGCTCGTAAAAGGACTAAGTGTGATTGTCAGTGAATAGTTTCCCTCAGTCAAAGACGCGAATGTGAACTGACCATCGTCGTTCGTCAGGACGGCAGTGGAAACGCCGGTCTTCTTGTCCCTGGCTAACACGGTGGCTCCTGGAATCACTGCGCCGGCGGGATCGTAAACCGTCCCCCACAATCGCGCCTTCTCCGGAGCGACATTTTGCGCTTTGCTGATTCGAACCTGTTGCTGGCAACGATCTTTGTCGGACTGGTGCTGGGCGAAAATCGTGGACGACAGCCCCAACAGCGTGGCAAAGACGGCTGCCGTCTTTCTCGAAATCCGTTTTCGCAACGCCTGCAGGCCGACCGGACAGTCCTTGGTTAAAACTGTTCCGTCCGCGCGCCGAAAAAGGCGGCCGCAAACTCTTCCTCCCGCAGACAAGATCAGACTTTGCGTTTCCTTCTCGGTAAGTTCGGCCAGGTTATAAACATTGAGGCTGCATTGGTCGCAGAATCTGACGCGGTCGTCCCCGACCATATCCGCCCACGCCTTAGGGCAAGGAGTGGCGACGCTCAGATTATTGAGGTCAAACGAAGTTTTCATGGAGAGAATCGCAAAACAAGAAATAGCGAACAAGGTTTCGATGTGGGCCGGGAATATAAGTTGCCCGCGATAGTCCTGATTGGGGGTGGTTTAGTAGCAGAATTTCTCAATAGCTTGGCGCAAAACCGTTACGCAAGCCTCAAGTTCGGAAATCGGCACAAACTCGCCGGTACGATGCGCTTCGCGAATGTTTCCCGGGCCAAGGACGACAGCTTCGGCCCCTAGTTCAGCCAGCTGCGCGGCTTCGGTGCCAAATGCGACCGTGCCTGCGCTGTTGCCAGTTAGCCCTTCAAGTAGCTTCACTAATTCTGAATTCGCGGATGTCTCGAAACCCTGATCCGCGCGGGCCGCATCGAGTGCAAAAACCAAATTGGCATCGCGCGCGGTTTCTTCGGCAATGGCGGCATGCAGCAGGTCAAGTAAGCGTTCCGGCTTTTGCCCAGGGATCGGTCGCCACTCCAAAGTGAACTTACATAAACCAGGCACAACGTTCTTCGCGGTTCCTCCATGGACCACACCAACATTGAGCGTGGTGTACGGCGGATCGAAATCCGGATGCGTTTCGCTTTCCAGTTTCTTCGCGATGTTTTCGATGCGCGCGAGTAAACGCGCGGCGGCAAACACGGCTGAAGTGCCAAGCGACGGATAAGCGCTGTGCGCCTCGCGGCCTTTGACAGTTATTTCGGCGAGGCAGTAACCCTTACCGGCGCGCATCGGCCGCAGCGAAGTCGGCTCGCCTACAATTGCGAAACGTGCCTGCATTCGACGTTCGTCAGCGAAACGCTTTGCGCCTATCAGTCCAATCTCTTCGTCAGCCGTAAAAAGGAGCGCCAACGGGCGGCGCAAGTTTTTCAAATCCAGACTTTCAACTGATGTCAGCGCGGCCGCAATGAATGCCTTCGTGTCGCAGGCGCCGCGTCCGAAAAGTTTTCCATCTCGCTCGGTGAGCTTCAGCGCTTCGGTCCAGTTGGGATCGTAAGGAACGGTGTCGGTGTGCCCGACCAATGCGAGTTCAACTTTCGAGTTAGTAGAGTCCGGACCAGCGGCGGCCATTAAGTTTATTTTTTCGATGCCGTTGTCGTCGGTGTAAGGAAAGCGCTGCACGCTGAAACCGAGTGATGCGCAATGAGTCTCGAGATAGTCAATCACCGGACCGTTTGCGCGCGCTGAGACAGAATCAATTGCGACGAGATCGGCGAGTGTCTCTTTAAGTTTCATGCTTAATTCAGTTTTATAGGTAAAGAAAGAGCGGGGGCAAGCCCGCCTTCCCAACCACGAGCTGACCACAGTTGCTTCATTAATGTCGGATTGGAGGCTTTCAAGGGTAGCTTAAGCGAACTTCTCAGAACATCTCTCAGGTTGGGAAGGGGGCATACCCCCGCTTTTCGTTTTGAGGTCCCGGGCTAGCCCCACAACTTTTTCTGCAAGGCTTTGAAGCGCTCAACAATTTCTTCCTGCTGCGCATGATGGCCGTCTTCAACAATGCGTTTGCCGCCCACCACCACGTCCTTTACCGCCGTTTTCGAAAGTGAAAAAACAATGTGCGCAAGCAGATCGTCTTCACCCGCACCGGCCAGCGAAGGATCGTTCAGGTCAACTGTAAAGAAGTCTGCTGGTTCATCCGTTTCATCCGTAGCGGCGGCCCCATTAATACTTTTGCCACCATTAACTGTCGCGCATTCAAACAGCCGTGCAGCCAACGCGGACTTCGCATCAACGCCTTCAGCCAAGACTGCGCGCTGCATCTTTTGCAGTCTCAAGTGATACTCAAGCTCGCGCGCATCCTCCAACAAATCGATCTGCACCTGACTGTCAGTTCCCAAACTGACACGCACGCCTTCTTTGAAATATCCATCGATGGGAACAATTCCATCGCCAAGATTTCGTTCCGTCGTAGGGCACGCGCAAACGTTCGCGCGCGCGTCCGCCAGCATGCGCACAACTTTCGGCGTTACGTGAATTGCATGCACCGCAGTGAACCTTTCACTGAGCAAGCCTTCGGTCGACAGCAGTGCAACCGGCGAGCGCCCATACTCGTTGATGCAGGCAGAAACTTCCGCGGCCTGTTCCGCGACATGCATGTGCACAGGCAGCCCTTCGTTATCGGCAAAGGCAATAATCTGTTTCAAGTAAGCGAGCGGCACCGCGCGAACACTGTGAGGCGCGACGCCAACCCACGCCATTGCCTTTTCGGCGGCCAGATCTTTTCGCAGTTGAGTAACGTTTTCCAGAAATCGTTCCGCGTCGCTCTCAATAAATCTTGCTTGCCGCGGGTTGGGCTCAGCTTCAAATCCGGCACGCGCGTAAGCCACTCGCAACAGGGCGATGCGCAGACCGACGTCGTTAGCCGCGCGTACAACTTGTTTCGCAAGCAGATTCGGGTCGTCGTAAGGCGAGCCATCGGGCGCGTGATTAAGGTAATGAAATTCGCCGACTGCGGTGATGCCGCTAAGCGCCATCTCGAGAAACGCCATACGCGATGCGTCGTAGATGTCTTCTGCCGTCAGCCGCGCCGCAGCGCTATACATCATTTCGCGCCAGGTCCAAAAACTGTCCTTGTCGTTCGTGGTGCGATATTCGGTGCGTCCGCGAATCACGCGCTGAAAAGCGTGTGAGTGAGCGTTGACCAGACCGGGCAGTGTCGCGCGGTTCCCGGTACGGGTCAGTAGTCCAATTTTACTATTAGAAAGATCCAAGTTGTTGGGAACCTCAGGGTTATTGGTAACCTCAGGGTCAGGAAGGGGGCATGTCCCCGCTGCTTTCCGGTTACACCAATTTCATGGGAACAGGATTCTTTGGATCGGCATAGTCATAAAAGCCGCGGCCCGACTTGCGTCCATACAAACCCGCCATCACCATTCGTTTCAATAGCGGCGGCGGCGCAAAGCGCTTCTCGCGAAATTCATTAAACATAATCTCAGCGATGTAGTAGGTCGTATCCAGGCCAACAAAGTCGCCCAGCGTGAACGGTCCCATCGGATAACCCAAACCTAGCTTCATCGAAGTATCAATGTCGACGATCGAGCCGACGCCTTCTTCGAGCGCGCGAATGGCATCGAGCATGTACGGAACCAGCAGCCGATTGACGATGAAGCCGGTCCGGTCGCCGGCGCGCACCGGCACCTTGCCGAGTTTTTTGCCAAACTCGATCGCCTGCTCGTAAATCTGCTCGTCCGTCAGAATCGTGCGCACCACTTCGACCAGCTTCATCAACGGCACCGGATTGAAGAAATGCAATCCAACAAAACGCTTCTGACGCTCGGGCGACGTCGCAGTCATCATTTCCGTGATCGAGATTGACGACGTATTCGAAGCGAAAATTGTTTCCGGTTTACAAATCGCGTCGAGCTGGGCGTAGGTCGTTCTTTTCAGTTCGATATTTTCGATGATCGCTTCGATAATGATGTCGCAGTCGGCAAGATCGTTAAACGAAGTGGTGCCCGACAAGCGATCTCGAGTCGCCTTTTGCTGCTCGGCCGTGATAGTGCCTTTCTCGGCAAACTTGGCCAGCGATTTTTCGATGCCGCCAAACCCTTTGTCGATTAGATCGTCAGAAACTTCGCGCACGATTGTTTCAAATCCAGCGGCGGCCGCGGTCTGCGCGATTCCGGAACCCATTAGGCCGCAACCCAATACTCCCACTTTCTTAATTTCCATCGCTTCTCATTCTCCTGTCCTGGTAAAGCAAACTGTTATTTTGCGAACTCTCTTTCGAATCACCTGCTCGCGGCGCAGATTCGATCTAGCGAATAACCTCAAAATGCATTTTGTCTTTGAACTCAATATTCACAAGGTTCGCACGAACGTAGTCCTCACCATTTTCTACGACGACGTTATTTTGTACCTGAGCTCGCAGAGTGTTTGGGCAAAGACGAGCTCTGTCGGCATAGATCGTAAGACTATCAAAGCTGATCATTACCCTGGTGTACGCAATGCAGTTCTGATGTTTCCGTCGTTTGTTGAACCTCACGAGCAGATCCAGCGGCGCTGAGGCTGATGGAGAAAAGGATTCATATTTAGCAGACGGCGCCGTAGTAATCGGTTCGCGGGATCCAGAGGACGTCACCTCAATGCCAATCGACAGCACATGCAACACAGGAGCAATGTTGATAGTCGTTACGATAGCCGGCTGCACACGGAAAGTTGATCGTCGATAGGGATAATAACCAGGTATGTCTGTGGTTAAGTGATAGAGGCCAGGCGGTAACTGAAACTCGTACGCTCCTATGTTGTTAGTGACGGTCCGCTGTTTAATTTGTTCGCTGTTTACGATGACGATGGCGCTTACTACGACTGCGCCCTTTGGATCTATTACCCTGCCGGCCACCTTGCCCATCGATTGTCCGTTCGCCGTTTGCAGCATCCAAACAGCGGCAATCGTGATAGTTACGATGTGGACGATTTTCTTTTGGCTCACTCTTGCAATCATTCTATTTGTACTCGCGCTCAAGTGACTCTTCACATGAGCTTCGACGACAACGAAATAGTTCGGCGCTTGCTGTTTGCTTTACAGCTAATTTGGCGACGGCGACTGCATCACCTCAATGATTCCATAACTGCGTCCCGTCGTCTTGAGCCACTCGTTGTACTGCTTACTCCAATCGCTGAAGTCATGCGTCAGCAAGTTTTGTTGTTCCTGTTTCGTTCTTGCAGTTGCGTCATTTGCTTCCGCGGCTTTCGCTCGGACGAGTAGCGCTTTCAGGCCGTCCCTTATTTGATCTGCTATTGGATCCAGCGAAGGCGCGGTCTCCAATTGCTTCACAGCTGGATCGATAGGATCGACCTTATGGTCCTTTAACGCCGAATAGAAAGCGTCCTGACCGTCATTCATTGCCTTCGCGAAAGAGACGTATTTGGTCCCCCGCTCATCAACCGCAGGAGCCTCGTTGTGGACCACCGACGCGGGCAACGCATTTGGGAAGTGCTGCACGGTTTTTAGAAAACTAACTGCGACGAGTGCGATTGCCGCGACCTGCAAAATGCGCCACGCAGTTGCAACCACCGATTGCTCGCCGGGCCGGCGATAATCGACGGCCAGGGCCAGAATCGCTCCGGACGCCAGGCCGCCGAGATGCGCGGCGTTGTCGATGAACCCCCGTCCCAGATAACCGATGAACAGATTGATCATGATGATGGGCAGCATGCCCGTGCCGAAGGCGCGCTTGAATCCCTCGGGCAACTCACGACGAAACTTGATGCCAAAAACAAACAGTACGCCTACCAAACCAAACAGCGCGCCGGACGCGCCCGCGGATAAAACATCGGAACTCTTGAATAAGAAACGTCCCGGACCGACCGCCAGCGCCGGGCGGACAGTCAGGTAGCTGGCAACCACGCCCGCAATTCCAGTCAGGACCCAGAACACAATGAACTTTGCCGAGCCGTAAAGTTTTTCCACGTATGGACCAACCACCCACAAGCTGTACATGTTAATTAGGACGTGCGGAAGGTTGACGTGCACAAACATCGGCGTCACAAAGCGCCACCATTGATGTTGTTCGTTTATAAGACTATTTAGTTTCGCGCCATAAGCCAGCAGCACCGGCTCGGGAAACTCCCACAAAGCCTGCGACGTCAATCCGCTTGATTGCCACATCAAAAGGAAAACGAAAAGATTCGCAACCAGCAGAATGATGGTGAACTTGTAAGGTCGATCGAGAACTGCTCTGGCAAATCGCATCGTCTCGTTATCCGGAGCTGCACTCGTGTGGCGGGTGGGCGCTTGAGTTACCGAAGCCCCACAAACAGCGCACTGTTGCTGTCCGGCGCCGACAATTGCTCCGCAGTTACGACAAAGCGTGGGCCGTCCTGAATTTCCGTTGTCTGTTTTCTTGAGCAAAGAGTCTTTACGCTAACGAGCGTGATGCTTTTTGATAGAAGCATCACGCCCAATATTGTTTTAGAACTTTGGAAGTGAACTGGTCAGATTCTACACCGAAGTTATAAGAAGCCGATAACGAGCGATTGAACGAGTTGCTTCTAGCTTCAGATGAGTGGCACAGACTTTAGTCTGTGGCTGCCAGCAAATCACAGACTGAAGTCTGCTCCACTACCCTGTTTTGCAACTCAATCATTGTCACGGCCAAATTGCGTTCAAGAGCGCGGCGAGTCGATATCCTCCCCATGCCACTCGCTGCCGGGCCACTTTCAACGCCTTAAGGTTGTAAGCCGCAGTTGGCGTCCCGCCGTTACTAATGTCGTCATAGGCAGTGCTCCTGGCCAGGGCGAAGCTCTCATCAGCCCACGCTTGAAAGTTAAACGGATCGTTCAACTTCAGTCTGGGATCAGTGGCTGGGTTACGGAATCTTGCCTGCGCTATTGCGGCGGGAATCGTGCTCAGTGGAGGCGGCGCAAAGTTTGGACCAGTCTTGGGGAACTTTCCGATGCCGCCGTCCCAATAGCTGTGGAGGTTGGTTCGTTTACCCGCAACTGTGATAGCCACCAGATTGCCGCCACGATCGCCTTGCGGATTGGCGGCGCTTACCCGCGTCGAGCAGTGAAGCGGTTGATGAATATCGCCGACGAAGTGAATGATCAAACGAAACGCCTGAGCTTGCGCATCCTTGTCGGTGCTGGTCTTGAGTATATTTACATTGTCTTCCAGCGCTTTGACGATGTTGTCGGGCTCGGGCACTCCGGCTGGCAAGATCGTGCCGTCGGTAGCGAAAGGGATATCGATGAAATGCAGCGGCTTAAAGGAATCAAACTCTGGAAACGGCCGCAGATCATCCGCCCAGTGTGCCGCGTTGACGAAGTCCTTACTCTTTACGGAAACGGCAGCAGGGTTTATAGCACGCGCCAGCAGGGCCATAGCCTGAGCTCTGGCTCTGGGGTTAGGTCGTTTATAGGCGATCGACGCAACCATCATATGTCCGCCTGCGCCCCAACCCAGCGAAAGCGACGGCACACAGAGCATCAGGGCCAGCAAACCCACGGCGATTCGGAATTTGCTTAACTCAAACCTGCGTTCATTTTTCATCAGATTCTCCTTCGAGGGTGAATGAGCGACGCCGCATCGCCTGCTTGCATCGTGGGAAGCGTCGGACGGCGGCGCCGGACATGTTGGGAACTGAGCCTGTTGATTTCAGGATCAAAACGATCGGCGTTGAGATCGCCTGCACGTTTGTAACTTGGCGGCAAAAGACGCAGGATCTATATCACAGCTCGCGACACACTGCCACGAAAAACTAATACTGTGAAACAGAGAATCGGCAAGTCCTGGATGGTCCTGCCGATTCGTTGGTCTCGCAATTAGAGTGAAGCAAATTAGGGAAACTAGGTTCCGATCTTTTCCAGCAGATTGTTCAAATCGTCGGCATGCTCTTCTTCCATCGCCAGAATTCCTTCCAGCATGCGACGGGTGGTCGGATCGTCGGTGTTCACGTAGTTGATCATCTCTCGATAACTGTCGATGGCGATGCGCTCGGCGACCAGGTCTTCCTTGATCATGTCTATCAACGTTTCGCCTTCAACATATTCGGCGTGGCTTCGCGTTGTCAGGCCATCGGGATTGAAGTTAGGCGCGCCGCCGAGTTGCACAATGCGCTGCGCGATCAAATCCGCATGTCCCTGCTCTTCATTCGCGTGTTGCAGAAATTCGGTTGCCACACTCTCAGCGTTGATTCCCGAAGCCATGAAATAGTGACGCTTGTAGCGCAGCACGCAAACGATTTCTGTCGCCAGCGCTTCATTCAATATTTTTACGACGGTGTCGCGGTCCGCGCTATAACCCTCGGTGACTGCGCCTTGTTCGATATGCTTGCGCGCGCGTTCGCGGAGCGTTTTGATGTCAGTAAGAAAGGGTTTGTTAGGCACGGCCTGTGCTCCTGATTGATCAGCCACGGCTTTGACTCCTTTGAGATTCGAATTTCGGGTGAAAGCTGATGGTACTCGTGACACGGCAGGAGGAGCAAGCGAGGACCAGGCTTGGTAATGTGCAAAGGGATACTTGCTCTTGATGCCATCCGGTGCTTGCGATACTCTTCAATACATGGCAACCAATTGGGAACAACTCGCCGAACAAGCAATGGACTTGCCGAGCGAATCGAGAGCGAGGCTGGCAGATCGACTAGTGGAGAGTCTGGCCGCCGACGAATTGAGTGCGATTGACCGCCTTTGGGTTACTGAAGCCATTCGCAGGCGCGATGAGGTCCGCTCAGGCAAAGTTGAGGCTATCGACGGCAAGGAAGCCCTTCGCAAAGTGCGGGACTCGCTCCGTTAATTTCCGGCCGGCCACAGCCCTCATATTTAATCTTCAATTCCTGCTAATCTCCCGCCAGCATGCGATACAAATTCCATCCAGAGGCGCTTGAAGATTATCAGGAGGCTGCAAATTGGTACTCTCAGCGCGGGCCGGCATTGTCTTTTCGATTCGTAAATGCCATTGAGCAAGCGATTTCAAAAGCCTCGCAAACCCCTGAGCGCTGGACAATAATTGAAGAAGACGTACATCGCTGCCTCACCCATGTCTTTCCTTACGGAATCCTTTATACAATTGAGTCGGACTACGTACTCATCGTTGCAGTAATGCATTGCAGCCGCGAACCAGGTTATTGGCGACATCGCTTGGCCAACGATGAAGCGCCGGACTAAGAGTTCAATGGCCTCATTCTGAAAGCAACTTGCCTTGCAGTCTGATCTCGTTCGGGCCACTTGAATTGTTTGCGACTTCAACCGGAACGCGCCACACCAGCGTCTTAATCCGGCAGACGCCGGTGTTGTCTTCTCGACAATAAAAGAGTGTCAGCTGAACGCGCAACGCAGCCGCGCCCGGTTCATAAGTGCGAAAGGGAATTCGCAAAGGCAGCGTCAGCGACTTAGCGGAAACGCTTACAACTTTTTCACGACCAATTGCGCCGAGTTGCGATTCGGATATAAGTCCCAGTTGCTTTTCCCCGTTTTCAACTGAAACACGATAACGTTGCGGCGCCGCCGGATTGAGATGATAGCCGGGCGGTAATTCAACGGAGATCAAGAGCGCGCCATCGCTGGCGGCGCGCAAAGTTTGCGTCCGCAATTTCGTCTCTTCAGCGTTTGGCGCCGCTTCACTTTCGTTCGATCCATTCGCCGCAATCGCAGCTGGCGGTTGCAGCCCCTTGATGTTCAACGTCGAAGTTTGTTTTGTCTTCAAGTCAACAACGCGGACGGCCTGATTGTTTGTGTCCGCGATGTAAAGTTTGTCATGGGCCACGCTCAAGCCGCCAGGTTCATAAAAGGCGGCAGTCGAACCATCCTTCTGTCCGGGCTTACCAGTTCCAAGAAAACTCTTAACTGTGCGCGCTTGCGGATCGAGTTCCTTGATTTTGTGATTGTAAGTATCGGCAATGAGCACTTTGCCGTCATAAGCAACGACGCCTAGCGGATGCTGCAGTCGCACGTGATCGCCGCGGCCATCGACGTCGCCAAATTCAAACAAGTCGCCGCCGACCAAAGTCTCGACCGCGCCCGCAATGGGATCAATCGCGCGAATGATGTTTGATTCGCTATCGGCAATGTAAAGTTTCTCGCCATCAGTTGTGATACCCGAAGGCTGCGCAAAACCGGCGTCGGCAAGTGGTCCATCCAGGCGTGCTTCGCGGCCCGAGCCCGCAAAAGTTGAAACCTCATTCTTATCAAGATCCAATTTCCAAATCTGATGCATGCCCGCCATGGTAATGAAAAGCTGACGATCGAGCAGTTGCAAATCCCACGGTGAACTCAGGCTGATAGTGCGCGCCGGTCCTTTTAGAAAGTAGTCACGCGACTGTTGACCCGTGCCCGCCGCAGTTTGAACCGTCTTCGTTTTGAGATTTATCAATCTGATCAGGTGATTCTCGGTGTCGGCCACGTAAAGGTTGTCGCCATCAAGCGCCAAACCCTGCGGCCGGTAGAACGTGGCTTTGTCGAAAGCGCCATCGGCCGCACCGCGTTCACCAGTGCCAACGGTTTCCAGCAAGGTGCCGTCCAGTTTTGTAATGACGATGCGATTGTGATTTGAGTCGGCAATGAACAGGCGATCATTTTTGGCGTCGGCCAGAATTTTTCCGGGAAAGGCCAGCGGCAAGTCGCCAACCTTAGCGCGTTCGAGCGTCAACTTTAACGGCTCTTCATTCAGCTCGCCGCGCTTTCGAAAATCGGCGACGGTCTTTGCGATCGTTTGATCCAAAATATCGGCATTGCCTTCGCCTTCAACCTTTCCAATCACATAGCCCGACGGGTCAATTAGGTATTGGGTGGGCCAGGCGCGCACGGCGTAGCTTTGCCAAACCTTGAATTCAGCATCGTTGTAAACCGGATGCTCGATCTCGTAACGCAAAATAATTCTGCGGATGTTCTCGGTATCCTTTTCGTTTTCAAATTTTGCCGAGTGAACGCCGATCACTACGAGTTGATTCGCGTATTTATGTTCGAGCTTTTTGAGATCCGGAATGATGTGAATGCAGTTGATGCAACCATAGGTCCAAAAGTCCAACAGCACGACTTTGCCTTTGAGCGCTGCGAGCGAAAGCGGTTTGTCCGTATTCAACCAACCGCGGCCGCCGGTAATTTCCGGCGCGCGCACACGCGTCGTTTCCTGTGCCGACATATCCTGACCTTTCGTGACGTTTGTGTTTGCAAGAAACGACAGTGACAAAGTTACCGCCGCCATCGCCCAAATCAAACGCCTGTAGTAAGAATTAGTTTTCAAAATTAATTTGGCCGCGGATTTTCGCGGATAAGCGCGGATCAGAAATACTGGACTAAAAAGTTTCCGCCACTTTTGCATTCGCTGCTTGATTTCCGAACCACTACCTCCGTTCCCGTTGCCGCTTTCTTTTCCAGATCCCTGCTTAATCCTCGTTAATCCGCGGCAAAAAAACTCATTCATGCGTGTGCGGCTGCGCGTCGATCGGCCCGGCAAGAGCCTGATCCAGACGATCGATTGCGCGGCGCAAATGCGGAATGGTAATCGAGCCGCCAACTACCAGCGCGACGTTGAAGGTGTCCAAAAACTCCGGCCGCGTAACGCCAGCCGCGACGCATTGTTTGATGTGGTAGGTAACGCAATCGTCGCAACGTAAAACGATTGAAGCGACCAGGCCGAGCAGCTCTTTGGTGCGCTTGTCCAGCGCGCCGTCTTCGTAGGCCTGCGTGTCGAGCGCGAAAAATCGCTTGATGCCCAGGTGATTGCTGCCGAGCAACTTTTCATTCATGTCGGCTCGATAACGATCGAATTCATCCATCGAAAAGCCTTTCGTTTACTGCGTGCTTCCGCTTTGGCGCGCAGTGTGGTTGGAAAAAGAATTGGATAAAGAGCTTCTCGATCATTGTATCCTGCGGTTAAGTTGCCTGCCACGAGCGGAAGGGTTTCTCCGGCTGCGCTCGGGTGAAAATGGGCCGATTTCAAATCCTAACGCTATAATGCTGACGTGATAGAACAACAACCGCGAACGTTACAGTTATTCAGTTCTGGGGGAGAGCAGTTTGCCGTGTTCGCCGAGGAGGTGATGACTATCGCTGAATGGCGCGAACCGGCAGTGCTGCCGCATTCACCCGCTTCAGTCCTCGGCGTTGTAAGTATCCGCGGACGAATGTTGACTGTATTGGATCTATCGCAATTGCTGGAATCACAACAACGCGCCGACAGTCCATCGCACCTTCTAGCTTTGAACGGTGACGAGCAACTCGCACTGGCGATAGATAGCGTCGGCGAAACGATCACAATTGACTCTGCGAATGCCAGTGCCGAGGCCAAAGAGGTACCGGACACCGCAGGCAAATTGATTGCCGAAGTGATCAACCGCAACGGCGATGAAATAAAAATTCTCAACGTAAAAGAAATTTTCCCAACCGCCATTCAGGGCCGCGAACGCCGCCGCCGCCGCTTCTAGCTCCAGAACCATCAGCCGCGGATTAACGCGGATTCCACGAATCTGAAAAGGCATAACAGCCTGACTGCATTTTGATCTGATCCGCGCTTATCCGCGTGAATCCGCGGCCAAATATCCGCTTGAATGTGAAAATCCTGCCCGAGTGCTAGAATCGTAAATCGCAAAAATATTTAGCGAGTTTGCTGATGCGCCTAAGCCTTGATTTGCTTACACGCGAGTCAGCACGTATCCCCTTTTCGTAATTGAGATGCACGATCAAGCATTCACCATTCTGGAGTATCCAGCGCTGCTGGCGCTGGTCAAACGCGGTGCGCAAACGCCGATGGGCAGGGCGCGTGCGGAAGCATTGAGCCCGCTAGACGATATCGCGTTACTGCGGAAAGCTCTGGAAGCTTTAACGGAATGCATTCAACTTAGAAAACGCGGCGTGGTCTGGACCTTCAGCGAGCTGGAAGATCCGGCGCAACGAATTGCTTTATTGCGAATAGAAGGCGTTGGGCTTGAGCCGTCGGCGATACTCGCGCTTTCCGTTTTGTGCGAACAGGCGATGTCCGCGCGGGCTTCAATTCTCGCTGAACGCGATGCCTCGCCAGTGCTCTGGACTCTGGTCGAGAAAATCCCTACTGAGTTAAACCGCCTCAACGCGCATATCGCCAACAAGATTTTGCCGAGTGGCGAAATAGACGATCGCGCCAGTCCTGAGTTGAGTCGCATCCGGCATGAGATTACGATCCTGCGTTCACGCATCGCGCGCACGCTGGAAAACGTGATGCGCCGGTCTGGCGAGGCAATTCAGGATGAACTGGTGACGTTGCGCAACGATCGCTTTGTCATCCCGGTCAAATCCGATCATCGCGCGCGCGTGGCCGGCGTCGCCCATGGTTATTCCTCTTCGGGGGCGACCGCTTTCGTCGAGCCGCTGGAAACCATTGACGCAAACAACGAACTGCAGGCGCTGCATGAAGAAGAAGCGCGCGAGATTGCGAAAATTCTGTTTGCGCTGACGGAAGAACTGCGAGCCCAGCTCCCGGGAATTGCGGCAGCCGCGACAGCGATCACCGAGCTTGATTTCATAAACGCGAAAGCAATCTTTCAGCAAAGGTTTGCTTGTGTGATTCCGGAGATCGAAGTAGCACAGACTTCAGTCGGTGCTTCGCAGGCTAGAGACCAAGCCACTTCAAAACTTTTACTTGCCGACGCGCGTCATCCCTTACTTGAAGAAAATCTCCGCGCAGTGGGCGGCGCCGTTGTCCCGGTTTCGTTTTCTCTCGATGACGAAAACAACACCATGGTCATTTCCGGCGCCAATGCCGGCGGCAAAACGGTCGTCCTAAAAACTGCGGGACTGCTTTCGTTGATGGCGCTGTCCGGTTTGGCTGTGCCTGCACGCGAAGCGCGAGTACCGTTCTACCGCTCGGTGCTGGCGGACATCGGCGACCATCAATCGTTGGCCGCAAACCTTTCAACCTTCACATCGCATATCGCCAACATTTCGCGCATGATTGGACTGTGCAAAGCACCTGCGCTCGTTCTGTTGGATGAAGTCGGAACTGGAACTGATCCCGAAGAAGGATCCGCGCTCGGTGTCGCCGTCGTCGATCATTTTCGCAAAGCTTGTGGCGCGCAGGTAATGGCGACCACACATTACAGCGGCTTGAAAATGTATGCCGGCAACGAGGCGGGTGTGCTGAACGCGAGCGTTGAGTTTGACGAAAAGACGTTGCAGCCCACGTATCGTTTGATAGTCGGTGTTGCGGGTTCATCTTCAGGACTCGAGATTGCGCGGCGTTTTGGTATTCCGAATAAGGTTATTGATTTGGCTTTGGAGTCAGTGAAAGATGCGACGCGCCAGGCAGTCGAGTATTTGCGCCGTATCAAACGCGAGGCGGAAGAGGCAGAAAGTTTACGCGCGGCGCTCGAAGAAGAGCGCGCGGCGGTGGCTGAAAAATTTGCCACGCTCGACAAAACAGCTGAACGGCATGAGCGCGAGCGGCAGGAAGTTTTTCAAAAGGCTTTGGATACAACCGTTCGCGAATTTGAAAAGCGGTCGCGCGAGTTCGTCGCCACCATCCAGGATCGCTCGGAGCGTTTAAAGGTCGACCGTGAGGCCCAGCGGCGCGTATCGGAATTGAAGCGCGAAGCCCAACGCGCGACCAGTGCGGGCGACAAAAGGGAAGCGTTGTCTGGTGCAGCAGCCAGCACCAGCGGGCGCGGCGTGCGTGTAATGCGCGATGGTCTGGTCGTTAAAAAAGAGAAAGAGTTTGAGGAAGTTCCTACTACCGAAGACGAATATAAGCCGGCGGCGCAGGGCCAAATTGCGGTGGGCGACAAAGTGAAGCTGCGTTCGTTTGGTTCGATAGGAATTGTCGACAGTCTTAAAGGTGACGAAGCGGAAGTGCGCGTGAAGTCTCTTCGCTTCCGCGAGAAGCTGGAGAATCTTGAACGCGTCGAGCTCTCATCGCCGGCGAAATCGAAAACCGAAAAGTTTGCGAGCCTGCGCCAGTCGGCCGGCACTGAACTACACCTAAAAGCGGCGCAGGAAAACGGCCGCTCAGAGCTCAACGTCATTGGGCGAACTACGGACGAAGCGGTTGATGCGGTTGATAAATTTTTGGACGAAGCTTCGCTTGCAAGTTTGAGCCAGGTGCGGATAATTCACGGGCACGGCACGGGCGCTCTGCGCCGCGTAATCACGGAATTGCTGAAAGATCATCCGCACGTCGCGCGCTTCACCGCCGCGCCGCAGGAGCAAGGTGGATCCGGAGCAACGCTCGTCGAGTTAAGACAGTAATAGGTTGAGCAAGCACTGATGAACGCTGATACCACGTTGTACTTTCGAGATCAGCTGCGTGAAGCGCGAGCACTTGCATTGCGAGACGCCGAAGCTTTTCACGAAATTGTTTTCGTGCTTGAGCGCCTTGGTGGTTATCTTTGTAACCAGGATTGCTCTGTTAGAAAAAAAGGAAAGACGCCACCATCGGGACTCGCTCACAAAGAAGAGCATAATATTAAGTTAGCTGAAGATTCACCCTTGGCGATCAAAATACCATCAGGGTTCTCCGATTTACACACGTCTTTTGAGACCCTTCATCGATTGGTAAGGGAAGCTAGAAATGATGCGATGCACGAGGGCGCCTTTGCGCGTCATCTGACAGTTCATGCAATTGAGTTGTCGATTACTTTGGAGGATGCTCTGATGCGCGACTGTGATCAAATCAGCGATTACATGGTGAGAAACCCGATTTGTTGCTTCTCTTGGCAACCCCTGAGTTTTGTCAGACAGACTATGTTAGTAAATTCGTTTTCATATCTTCCAGTGTTGTCTGGCTACAACGATGAGGCGGTAGGGCTCATTAGCGATATGGCACTCGCTCACTATTTAAGACAAGAATCTCAGCTCTGTGAAAAGCGTCTTGCGGAATCTCTTGGTGATCTCATTGATTCCGACCAAATCAAGTGCTGCGAGCCAAAACGGTATAAAGGGACCGCTCTGGTGAAAGATGTTCTTAAGGACTGGGATGGCATTCCAATTCTGGTCGAATCCAGTTCTAACCGATTGATTGGTATTCTTACGCCTTACGATCTTTTATAGTTTTCTTCATTCGTCTCGAAAGATGTTTAAGCCCCAAATATTCCGACTTCTGAAGCGCCAGGCGAATATTGTGCGCACGTGCTTTGGTTAGAGTAAGATTATTTTAAGTGAGTTCGGCCATGACTGATGATGCCTATAACAAGCTGCTTAAACGCGTGGTGAGCGATCCCAAAGTCTGTGGTGGTGAACCTTGTATTCGAGGTACGCGAATTCACGTCGCGGTAATCCTTGACTCTCTCGTGGAAGGCCTCACTCCGGAACAGATTATTGAGCACTATCCACCGCTGACTGAGAAAGATGTTCAGGCCGCAGTCGCCTACGCTCCGTAATGCGCTACCCCCAAACATTCATTGACGATCTCAAGCGCCAGGCCGACATCGTTCGCGTCGTCCAGGATTACGTCCAGCTAAAGAAGAAGGGCGCAAACTGGATGGCTTGCTGTCCCTTTCATAAAGAAAAGACACCCTCGTTTTCCGTCAGTCCCGCCAAGGAAATTTTTTATTGTTTTGGTTGTCATAAGGGCGGATCGGTCTTCAACTTTGTGATGGAGATGGAACGCGTCGCGTTTCCGGAAGCGATTAAGATCGTTGCCGAGAAAAGCGGCATGCCGCTGCCCAAATTGATCGACGACAGCCGCTTCGAAGCGAAGAAGGCGGAATCGGATCAGGTTATTGAATTAAACAAATGGGCGCTCGAATGGTGGGAAAAACAGCTCGAGTCGAGCGCCGAAGCCAGGATCGCGCGCGACTATCTCAAGCGCCGCGAAATCACCGACGAAACACGACAAACATTTCGCCTTGCTTACGCGCCTGACAGTTGGGATGCGCTCTCGATTTACTTGCGGCAGAAGGGTGCTTCGCAGGAACAGATCGACAAGAGCGGTCTGGTCGTGAAAAAAGAAGAAGGTGGTTCTTACGATCGTTTCCGCGGCCGGCTAATTTTTCCGGTAATGGATATTCAGGGACGGCCCATCGCTTTCGGCGGGCGTACGCTGAAAGATGAAGATGCGAAATACATCAACTCCCCGGAAACCTCAGCCTATGTAAAAGGTCGAAACCTGTTTGGACTAAACCTGACGCGCGAGGAGATCCGGCGCCAGGGTTTCGCAATTCTGGTTGAGGGTTTTTTGGATCTTGTCGTGCCTTACCAGTTCGGTATTCGGAACGTGGTGGCGAGTTTGGGAACGGCGCTAACGTCAGATCAGGCGAAATTGTTAGCGCGGTTTGCCGGGAAAGTTGTCGTTAATTATGATGGCGATTCCGCTGGGGTCCAGGCAGCAAAAAAAGCGATCGAAATACTCCTGGCGCAAGATTTGGAAGTGAAGGTGTTGGTGCTTCCGGACGATGCCGATCCGGATGAGTTCCTGAGAAAGTTTGGCCTGACTGAATATCAACGGCAGCGCGCCGAGGCCCAATCACATATTCAATTTGTGATCGATCAGGCCGTGCGTAATCGGAATCTTCATCGGCCGGCTGAGAAAGCTGATGCTGTCGAGGAAGTGCTTCCTTACATTCGCGCTGTTCATAGCCGCATTCAGAAGCGCGAGTATTTTGACATTGCGATGGACTCGCTGCGAATTTCAGACTTGGCACTGCGGCGCGAGTTGTGGCATTCGTTGAGGCTTGGACCAGACAGTGCGCGCACCCAGCAGAATATCGGCAAGCGGACTCAGGTCAAGCCGACGGTTGCGGAAGAGCAGCTGTTGGAACTGTTGCTTGCGGATGAAAATCTGCGTCACAAATTTCTTCCCCGCATGGAGCCGGCAGACTACGATGACCTGCCGACTGCCGCTATCTTCCGAGCCTTGATCGAGAGTGAACGATCGGGAAAGGAAGTTGATTTTGATTTTCTGAGCAAGAGCACCGAAGGAGATCCGATCGCTGACTTTTTGCCGGCGCTGTTGATGAGTACGACGGACGATGCAGAGACGGAACAGACAGAGACACGCGAGTCGAGTGCGCAAAAATGCATTGATGCTCTGCGCCTGATGCAAGTCGACAGGCGCATCAGCGATTTGATGGCAGAGATGGCGGCGGCGGAGCGCAACGGCGCCAACGAGCTGCTGGACAAACTTTCGACTGAGCGTCTTGAGTTGGCACGACGGCGCAGCACGTTGTTGCCGCAGGCCCAGGCAGTACAAACGGGACAATAGATTTCGCAGAGCGCCCCGTTCAGACGCTCGTTATTGATGGTTTATGGAACGCAGGACTTTTCTCACAAACCACGCAGGTATTTTATTCCCGGGGTTAGACCTTGAGTACTGAAGAAAAAGATCGTGATGATGTAATGGAGCGTCTGCTCGAACTGGGCGGCGACAAAAAATATCTCACTTTCGACGATCTCAATCGTGAACTGCCCGACAATGTCGTTTCTCCCGACGACATTGAAGACGTCCTGCAGAAACTCGAAGGCTCAAATATTCCCGTCGGCGATTCAGACCAAAGGTTGCTTGAACAAGCGGCCGCCGCCGCGACCGATGACGAAGATGCTGCCGATCAAGATGTGGAACTCGACCTTTCCGCGGGCTCGCTCGAGAAAACGAACGATCCCGTTCGCTTGTACTTGCGGGAAATGGGAGTGGTCGCGCTGTTGACTCGTGAAGGCGAGGTGGCCATCGCTAAGAGAATTGAGCGCGGCCAGTTAAAAACTCGAAAGGCAATTACTCGTTCACCGATCGCCGTCAAAGAACTTTTGAAGATCGGCGAAGAGCTTCAGTCCGACGCTGCCAACATTCGCGAGCTTGTAATTTTCTCGGAACAGGCGGAACTGACCGGCGATGAAGACAAGGGGGAAGAATACAAAGCCTGGACGATTGAAGGAATTGAAAACATTCGCAGGGTTTTTCAGCAAGG
Source organism: Pyrinomonadaceae bacterium (assembly GCA_030841085.1). Classification (GTDB taxonomy): domain Bacteria; phylum Acidobacteriota; class Blastocatellia; order Pyrinomonadales; family Pyrinomonadaceae; genus PSRF01. The sequence continues at coordinate 47,025 of JAVEDP010000021.1, read as the reverse complement.
CTTGAAAGATTGGGACAAGCTGCGCGAAGAACAGAAGGCGACGCGCGGCAAGAAAAGTAAAAAGGTAACGCGGTTGCGGCGCAAGGTCGCGCGCATGCGATTAGAGATTGCCCAGGAAATAGGACGCCTCAACGTTACCGAGCGTGCTCGCCAGCGTTTGATCAATAGTATTCGCGCTGTCCACAAAGAAGTGCGTGACGCCGAACGTGAGATCGAAAGCTTTACGGAGAAACTAAATCGCAAGCGCCTCAAAGCCGACGATCAAAAAGAGTTTAAGCGCCGGATAAGCTCCGCAAAGAAACATTTGCAGCAGATTGAAAGCGCGCACAACGTTAGTCCGGTTGAAATCAAACGGGCCTTGCAGTCGATCGTTAGCGGTGAACAACGAACCGGTCAGGCGAAGCGCGAACTGGTGGAAGCGAACCTGCGGCTGGTTGTGTCCATAGCCAAAAAGTACACGAATCGAGGCCTGCAGTTTCTCGACCTCATTCAAGAGGGCAACATCGGCTTGATGAAGGCTGTCGATAAATTTGAATGGCGTCGTGGCTATAAATTTTCGACCTACGCAACCTGGTGGATTCGACAGGCCATCACCCGCGCCATTGCCGATCAGGCGCGCACCATTCGCATCCCGGTGCACATGATTGAAACGATTAATAAGCTGATCCGGACGTCGCGCGCCCTCGTTCAGGAACTGGGCCACGAACCGACGAGCGAAGAGATCGCCTTCAAGATGGATATTCCGGTCGCGAAAGTCCGCAAGGTTTTGAAGATTGCCCAGGAGCCCATCTCGCTTGAAACACCGATAGGCGAAGAAGAAGACTCGCATCTCGGAGACTTCATCGAAGACAAATCGATTTTGAATCCGGCCGACGCGGTGGTTGCTTCGAACCTGCGCGAGATTACCGACGAAGTTCTGGCCACCCTAACACCGCGCGAAGAAAAAGTTATCAAGATGCGTTTTGGTTTAGGCACTACCGGCTCCGAACACACGCTCGAGGAAGTGGGCCAGCACTTTGCCGTGACGCGCGAACGCATCCGGCAGATTGAAGCCAAAGCCCTGCGCAAGCTGCGCCACCCCTCACGTTCGCGCAAACTCAAAGCGTTCCTGGAACATACCCAACTTTAATTTCGTGGAATACGAAAGCGAAAGGAGTTGGTCGCTAAATTTGGAGTGCGGTGGCTTGACACCGCTTTTCAAGCTTTAGCCAGAACTAACTTTAGTTGAACTATTGAAATTGTTAGCGGGAAAACGAAAAGCGGCATCAAGCCGCCGCGCTCCAAAGCGGCATCAAGCCGCCGCAGTCCAAAGCGTCGTCGAGCCGCCGCAGTCCGAAATTTAAGGTTACTTAATCGTAAGAAACGCCGTGCTCTTGACGGTATGATCGAAATTGTACTGGTAGGTATAGCCGGGGAACTCAATTGGAATCACATATTGAACGCTGACTTCGATGCGATTATCGCGTTGCACGGGATTAATCACTGCATCTGCAGGCACGCCAAATTCCGGCGCGCTTTTCTGCAACTGATCTTTTACCCAGGTTGCCGGATAGCCTTGCGAAGACGCGACGTCGACGTTGTGCTGCATCAAGTCCTTGAATAAATATGCCTGGTAGAGCACGGGAAGAAACATGTAACCGATATATGCCACGACGCCAATGATCGTGATGACGATAATAAACTTTAACCGCGCACCGCCGCGCTCGCTTGATCTCCCGTTAGTATTCATTTCTAGTTCCTCTGTTTCAGTGCGTCTCGAATGGATGTCTTTAGGCTGGTGACATCGATTTCCTCGCCACTGACAATTCGCGGCTTTCCGATTCGCTCCAGCAGAACCCATTGCACCTGGCCGCGAGCACTTTTCTTGTCGCGTCTGACCGCGCTGAGAATTGCGTCGGTACCAATATCCCTGGCTGCGGGCAGTTGGCCACAAAGGCGAATGCCGGCTTGCAGCGATTCTAACTCTGATTGATCGAGCAGGCCCAGATTTTTTGAAAGTTCGCCGGCCACTAACATTCCCCATCCCACCGCTTCGCCATGACGAAAGCGCCGATAGTCAGTCAATTCCTCCAACGCATGTCCAACCGTGTGCCCGAAATTTAGAATTCGTCGTGAACGCGGATCGTTCCGTTCAGGGTCTTCTCGCATATCGGAGCTGACAATTGAAGCCTTAAACGCAGCGTGCGCCGCGATCAGATTTTCGAGCTGCGAAGTGATTGCCACTTGCTTGCCCGTGGTGTTCGACAGATAGGCTGTCGTTTGTTGGAAAAGTTTCCGGCCGGCCGTCGCACCCTGTTTTATGCATTCACACCAGCCTGCCGTTAGCTCGCGAGCAGGCAGCGAGTTAAGGGTTTCGAGGTCGGCAATGACAATTCCTGGTTGGTGAAACGCGCCGGCGCGATTTTTTCCGCTGGAGAGATTGACGCCCACTTTGCCGCCGATAGAAGCATCGATTTGAGCTACGAGCGTGGTCGGAATTTGCACGAAAGCGACGCCGCGCAAGTAAATCGAAGCAGCAAAACCGGCGAGATCGCCGGTCACTCCTCCACCTAAACTGACCACTGCATCCGTGCGTTCAATGCCATGCTCACTAAAAAACTGTAATGCTGTTTCCGCTGTCTTGAGTGATTTGTACCGCTCGCCATCACCCATCAACCAATGAGAGACCTGAAACCTGCCCGCTTCGAGGCTTTCGACAACCGGCGCGCCGTAGAGTTTGAAAACTTTTTTGTTCGAGATGAGCGCGAGACGTTGAGCCCGAGGTCCAAGGCGGCGCCGGATTTCTCTTCCAGCGGCGGAGAGAATTCCCCGGCCGATCACAATTTCGCATTTAGAGGGTTGCGCCGGGACGCTTACCTGGAATCGCTGCAATGCCAAACTCCTGTCGCCGGTTCCGTATGGACCAGCGCGCAATTGGAACTGTGCATTCTAGCACGCAGCTTTTGTTGGAAAGTTTTTTGGAAAAGGGCGAATCAAAAAGCGAATGGGCGCGACAAACGTGGGAGTACGTCGCGCCCATCCATATTCGTGGTCACTGTCCTCACCCCAGCAACCACTTGAGACGGAGGATTCACCAACCGTCTCTCTTGCCCCACAATATACATCGCAACATGCATGCCGTGCAAGAAAGTTATCCAAGAAAAAATGGTAGGCGCCGATTTGCAGAGAATCTGATAATTCTTAGGAAAACCGACAAAAAAGCGACGTAAGCTCAGTCTGTCGAGAATGTAATTGTTGCAGGGTTTGTGAGTAAAATTTGTACGATCAAACGCGTGGAAGTTAGCCCAGAGTTTCTTTAATCGCCGCCGCAAGCCGGTTCGCGAAACCTTCAATTTGCGACTGGCTCTCGCCTTCAATCATTACGCGTGCCAGTGATTCAGTTCCAGAGTAACGCAACAGCAAACGTCCCCGCGTGCCGATTTCGTTTTCGATCTCGCGGGCGACCTTATTGATTGAGGGAAGCTCAGCGAACGGACGTTTCTGCGCCACTTTTACGTTGACGAGCACTTGTGGAAACACCTCAAAGCCTTCGGTCAGTTGATGCAAAGATTTGTTTTCTTCGACGATCACGCGCAGAACCGAAAGTGTGGTGATTAGTCCGTCGCCGGCGAGGCTTAGTTTTGGCAGGATGATATGTCCCGACTGTTCGCCACCCAACGTCGCTCCACTTCGCAATAGTTCGTCCAGGACATACTTGTCGCCAACGTCTGTTCGCACCAAGGTCAAACCCCGCGATTTCAACGCCAGCTCCAAACCAACGTTACTCATGACGGTGGCGACGACAGTCTTGTGGGTTAGCTCATTGCGCTCGTGCAAATATTTTGCGAGGACCCACAAACTGCCGTCACCGTTAACCAGTTGGCCTTTTGCATCAACAAACAGCGAGCGATCTGCGTCGCCGTCAAAAGCCACTCCTAAATCGGCTTGCTGCTTCAGCACTTCGGATTGCAACTGCTCCGTGTGAAGCGATCCGCAGTTCAAGTTTATGTTGCGCCCATCCGGCCCGTTGTTAATGGCGATGACAGTGGCGCCAAGTCGTTCGAGTAGCGCGGGCGCAAGCGCAGAAGCCGCGCCGTTAGCGCAGTCAACTACCAGTTTGATCCCTGCGAGCGAAAGGCCGCGACCAATTTCGTCCGCGAGGTAGTCGAGATAACGTAACTGCAAGGGACTGGTCTCAATTGTATTCGTAGAAACTTGCGTTGATTCGGAACCTTTAACGGTTGCGGCACCGGGCGTTTCTGTTTGCGCAAAAATATCTGTCTCGATCAGCCGCTCAGTCTCTTCGTCTAGCTTTTTCCCGCCGGGCGCAAATACTTTCAGGCCGTTGTCCTGATAAGGATTGTGTGACGCGCTAATCACCACCCCGGCGTCGGCCGAAAGTGAACGCGCCAGATAGGCAACCCCAGGCGTCGTAATCACGCCTCCCGATTGCAACTCGGCACCCGCCGAAGTCGCGCCGCGGGCGAGCGCCTGCTCCAGCCACGGTCCCGACTCGCGCGTGTCACGTCCGACAACGATCAACGGCGCGCGGCCCAGTTTTTCTCGCAAATGGTTCGCGAGCGAGGCGCCCACAATTTCAATGGTGGCAGCATCGAGTGGAAACTTTCCGGCTTCGCCGCGCATGCCGTCAGTGCCAAAAAGTTTTTTCATCAATTGCTGAATGAGAAGAATGATCGTGAGACTAATTGCTGAGTGGCCGCAGCGAACTGGGCCAGGAAACACCTTCGGATGCGGTCAGAAAGGTGAGATGAGCGTCGCTACGTTTTTTCTCGAAGACTTCCACGCGGATGTCGACTGTTGGATCGAGCACGTCAACCCTCGGGTCGGGAATATTTATTGCCACGTTCGACTGGTTGAAGCTCTCTTTTTTTCCGTCCAGCCAAACTGTTTCAGTCATCGCCTTGTGCAGTGCGTTTACTCGATCGGCCGGCCCGCGCAGCCGAACCCTGGCGGGACTCGCCGTGACGTTCCGGAGTTCGTAGCCTTCCGGCAAGGTTCCCTCGAATTTGACCTCCACCTCAAGTTGCGCCTCGACGCGTGGCTCGAGCCGAATTGGAATTGTGGCCGGATGAAATCCCTGAAGCGTGACGCCTTCGGGCAAATCCATCTGGACACGATCCCGCGACAGGCGCACGATTCGTTCCCCCGGTTTCTGATCGCTGATGTCGACAGTCGCCACCAAATCGCGTGGCCCAATACGATCAAGCTTGCCCGGACTGCCCGTCAACACAACCTCGATTGTCGAGGGCAGTTCGTTACTAATTTCCAAACCCTCGTGTCTTAGGAAATTCAGTTGCACACCGGAAACACGCAGCGTGACGGGCTTGTTCTGCCCCGTGACGGCCAGCCAAAGCGCGAGCGTGATGACCAGCGCCAACAGTTTCAGGCCCCAGTCCTCAAAAAACGCTTTGCGCAAACCTTTCTCAAAGGCCGACGGCGTCCTTGGGGCCGGAGTTACTTCGACTTCGTCGTCAATGTCCTGAAAAGGCATAACTAAATTTTCGGATTGCGAAGTTTGGTGATGTCAGTTTCATGTCCGATAAGCTTTAGCTTGTCGTAACGCCGGGACAACTAAAGTTTGTCGGCGATTTGTTCGATCGCGAGATCAAACTAACGGCACTTCTTCAGTTTCAGAATCCGCGCTTGGCGATTTGTTCGGCTCTCGCGGCTTCTCGCGTTTCCGCGATATTTCGAGCGCCTGCGAAATGGCAGCGCGCAGTTTTGGCGCATCCAGACCACGCTTGATTTCACCGTGCTGCACGAATGAAATCAGCCCCGACTCTTCTGAAACAACTACGGCCACGGCATCTGTATCTTCCGTGACGCCGAGCGCCGCGCGATGACGCGTGCCCAGGTCGCGCGAGAGACGCGGATTAAGTGTCAGCGGCAGAAAGCAGGAAGCAGCCGCTACGCGATGCCGGCGCACAATAACGGCGCCATCGTGCAGCGGCGATTCAGTATGAAAGATACTGATAAGCAGATCGTAGCTGAGTTCAGCGTCGAGCTTCACGCCGCCATCGATGATGTTCTTCAGTCCAACATTACGTTCAATTACGATTAGAGCGCCGGTCTTGGTGGAAGCAAGTGTCGTTGCCGCCAGAATAATCTCATCGTAGACGCCTTCGCCAAATTGGCCCAGATGCCTTTGGCTGAAGGGCATGCGAAAACGATTGCCAAAAGAAATCAACGCCTGCCGGATTTCCGCCTGGAAGAGCACGATGATGGCCACGCCGATGTAAAGCAAGCCACCGCGCAGCACAAATTCCAGGGTTGCCAGATCTTCTTTAACAGCGAGCCAGTAGAGGATGGCAAAGGCAGCAAGGGCGGCGGCCATGGGGGCGGCACGAGTTCCACGAACGAGCTTTAAGACTGCATACACAAGCAAGAAGACAAGCACGATGTCCACGATGTTGCGCGGCTCACCGAGTCTTCCCAGATACTCCGTGTATGGCAGTAGTAACAGCATTGCTCGGTTCAAAACTCCGGATTTGATCTTTACGATTCAGCAAGGACAATTTAGTTTCACCAAACCCGAATCTAAATCCTAAATCTAGGCATGCTCAGGAACGACTTTTCTCTTTGCACCAATCTTATGACCTTTTCGCGCTGTCTCGAGAAAGATCAGTGCTACCTTAGGCTCGGCTTTCATGATTAGACTTTCGATCTCTTCATTAGTTCTTTCGATGTCGTCGGTCACCAGATCATTGCGCAAGTTCACATGCGCGTTGATTAAGATCTGTTTGGGAGCGAGATGCATCGTCAAGATCTCGACCACCTTAACTACATTCGGATGACTTTCGATTGCCGCCCTAATCGCTTTAACAGTTTTCGCGCTCGCGGCCTCACCCAGCAACAAAGCACGCGAGGTGCGGGCCAATGCAAAAGCCACGATTGCCAGCACGACACCGATCAGAATTGACGCCAGTCCGTCCCAATATGATCCTGCGCCTGGTCCTGCATGATGCTCAGTCAAATACAAGCCAGTAGCGGCAATCACGATACCGAGCAAGGCCGCAGAATCTTCAAAGAGCACTGTCTTGGCAGTCGGATCTTTCGACTCGCGCAAATATTGAACGAACGATAAGCCTTCGGCGCGCGCCTCTTTCATTTCCTGATATATCGCCAGACTTATCGAGCCCGCTTCCAACAAGAACGAAAGGCCCAGCACCAAATACGCCCAAAACAGGTTCTCGGGGGCGTGCGGGTGTTTCAGTTTCACCACGCCTTCATAAATGGCATAAGTCGAACCCACGCCAAAAATGAAGATCGCCGCGATGAATGACCAGAAAAAACGTTCCTTACCGTAGCCAAAAGGATGTTTCTTTGAAGCCGGCCGCTGGTAAAAGCGCAATCCAAGCAACAGAAAAACTTGATTGGTCGTGTCGGCTATGGAATGTAGCGCCTCAGCCATCATCCCCGACGAGCCGGTGACGAAGGCCGCCGCGAGCTTCATAACCGCAATCAGCGCATTTGCAAAGAGCGCTCCAACTACTGCCAGCATCGATGATTCCTTCAGCTATGAAATAATATAGCTCCGTTGGATTATCGCGAAAAAGCAGAGGCGTGGCAATGGCGGTTCGGTTGCGAATTCGCGCCAATGAAACTGCGAATGTATTGATCTAACGAGCAAGCGGATGAGCAGCCGAGGAAGGCAGCGCGCTCAAGAACGATTTGCGTTGTTATTGAGACTTTTCTTAGACCGCTTGGTAACTTTCCCGCTTTGCAGAAAGCCCACCAGTTGGCCTTGACTGTTTACCACCGCCAGTGAACCCGTGCCGTTGTGCTTCATCATTTCTTTTGCAGACTCGAATGTCGTCGAAGTGTCGACGAATAACTGCGGGCTGATAGTGCGCATTACATCTTTCACGCGCGTCGTGTGCCACTTTTCTTTCGGCAACGGTTTTAGATCTTCAAGGGCCAGGATTCCGTGTGCGCGTCCCTGGACCGCGACAGGAAAACTGGTCTGTCGGTGCAGCGGCAACACGTCGTCAATCAGTTTCGTAACAGTCATTGCCGGATCGATGACGATGGCTGGTGACATTACATCACCGGCCGTTAACAGCCGCGTGTTTTGCGAGCCCTTAACGACCTTCGCGGCGGTGTCGAGCAGAAACAAGCCGACGAGAATGGACCACCCGCCCATGAAGTAGGGTTGCGAGGGTCGCCAGCTCGGCGCAATCACGATGTAAATGCCGAACAGAATCAACGTGCCACCGATTAGAATGCCGCAGATTCCCGCCATGCGCGTCGCTTCCTTGATGCTGCCGCTTCGGCGCCACAACAGCGCGCGCAACACGCGACCTCCATCCAGCGGATATCCGGGAAAAAGATTGAAGACAGCCAGCAGCAGGTTTCCCCAGGCGATCAAAAAGAAAACTACGACTGTCGCATTGTAGTTTCCCAACGCCGCGATCTTCGTTGCGGCAAAAGCGAGTAGAGCAAAAACAAAACTGGCGGCTGGTCCAGCAACCGCAATCCGTAATTCGGCGCCAGGACTCTGCGGCTCAGTTTTCAGCCGTGCTAAACCACCAAAGGGATGCAGTACGATCTCTTCAATCTCGATGCCTTCGGCGCGCGCCATTAGTGCGTGTGAAAGTTCGTGGCCGAAGACAGAAAGAAACAGTCCGGCAGTGGTAATAAAGCCGAGAATCCAGGCAGTTACCGGCTCAAGCGGCGGCAAGCGAACGTTGCCTAGTTGGATTATGTGATTTTGCAAATTGCCGGCAATGAGCCAAATGCTTAATGCCACCACTGCAAACCAGCGGTAATCGATGCGCACCGGAATGTCGTAGATGCGAGCTATCGTGATGCGGCGGGTGAATAACTGACCGAGCGGCATAACGGGTGAGACAAAGTTAGAAAGCGCCGCTCGCCTTTTGCCAATCAACTTCCCACAAAATGACAGGCTGCTGGCGATTCTTAACGTTGATGGGCTCGCGAGGTTTTAGTTTATATCGACTACGCGCGGCTTTCGCGGTGGCGTCGCTGACCAAAATCTCGCCGCCCTTAGCGTTCGATTCCAAACGGGAAGCAGTGTTCACGGCATCGCCTATTGCGGTGTACTCAGACCGACGTTCAGAGCCGATGTAACCGACCGTTACTTCGCCGGTATGCAAGCCAATGCCGACTCCGATTTCATGTAACCCCTCTTGTCGCAGCTCCATATTGATGCCGAGAATGCGCCGCTGCATTGCGACCGCGGCGTTGAGAGCATTCGACGCGTCTTCCGGCGTTGTGGTCGGAGCGCCGAAAAGTGACATCAACCCATCACCCAAATATTTATCGAGCGTGCCGCCGTGCGCAAAGATGATATCGGTCATCGCGGAAAAATAACGGTTGAGCAGGTTGACAATTTTTTCCGGCGGCGCGTGTTCCGAGATGCGCGTGAAACCGCGAATGTCGGCAAACAAAATCGTGATCGTTTGGTTGACGCCGCCGAGTTTGAAGGACTCGGGATTTTCGAGCATCTGCTTCACGACGTACTCAGGCAGAAACCGACTGTAGTTTGCGCGGGCAACTTCTTCGCGGGCCAGGCGTTCGTGCGCTCGTGCATTTTCGACGGCGATTGCGGTCTGCGCGGCGACCGCGCTGATCAGTTCCAGATCATCGGGTTTGAAAGCTGCAAACGGATCCAACCGGTCCGCGTAGATAGCGCCATGGACGCGTGATTCCCCGACCAGCGGCGCGCAGATGGTGGAACGGACGCCCTGGGACACGATGGAATCGACGCCGGCAAATTGTTCGTCAGAGGCCGCGTCCTGGGAAAGCAAAGCGACCCGGTCCTTCATTACTTTTCTGGTGATGGTGCGGCCGATGGTCAGCTTGCGCGCGTGATTATTCAAACTCTCGTCGCGCGCCCTCGTCGCTATCGGGTTCAACACTACATCTTCGGGATTTTCTTTGCCCGTCCCTTCAGCAAGTAGCGCAACGACGCGATCCGCCGGAGTTGAGCGAAATATGATGTCAGTCGCTTTAGCAAAGATCGTTTCCAGATCGAAAACTGATCCGAGCGTCTTGCTCATCTCGTACAGCGCGCTCAGGATGTTTGCCTTTCGCTGTAACGCCTCCAACACTTTGTCACGTTCCGGTGAGGTCGGAGCCTGCGAAGTAGACGGAATCTCAGTCTTCCCATGAAGCACGGTGTGCATTACGTCATTGGCAGAGATTAGAAGCTGCGTGTGCCCGAGCGGCTTGTCGTCATAACGCACATCGGTGGTGCGCTCTTCTGCTTGCTGTTCAAAGCGCAGAGTGCTGGCGCCGATAGTTATACGATCGCCGTTCTTCAGTTGGTGCTCGAGGTGCGCTCCGCCGTTGACAAAAACTTTATTGGCACTGCGTCGCAACTGTCCATTGATGACTGCCCCGTCAATCACCGTAAGCGAACCATCGTCGCCCGATTTGATATGCGCGTGATAACGCGACGCGCGCGGGTCATCCAACACGACTGTGTTGTCGGGCGCACGGCCAATCGAGCACACAGTCGATGGCACAAAATCGTATTGCCACTGTCTGCCGCTTGCATCGGTAATTTTCAGGAAGGCCATGACGTATGAAAGCGAAGCCTGGGAAGAACTGTCAGTTATGCGAATGCCTGGCCGTATGATGACGCGGACATTTGGTATCGGTTCGGCAAGCGATCCTAGCAGGATGATCTGTAAAGTGACAACTGCATTGTTTGGTTGCAGACATGGGTTGCCTTATTCGCGTATACTGCAGGCCTTCGCGCGAGTGACAAACCGGCAAGAGTAGTCCTATGAAGTTCCTCACTCGAAATACGATCCTTTTGGTAGTGCTCTCTTGTTGTGCCGGCCTGCCGTCGCTTTCATACTCACAAACAAAAACCGCAAAGAAGACATCAACGGCTAGCGTTTCCGGACGCGTAACGGTGGCGGGCAAGGGAAGAGGCGGGATTTTTGTGGGATTGCGAACCAACAATTTCTCCTCCATCGCTGCGCCTCCTCATAAAGCTGTGACCGACTCTGACGGCAATTATCGCATCGTTAACGTCCCGCCCGGCACTTACTACGTCGCACCGATGTCGCCGCTGCTTGTCCCGACGGATGCGAATCCCATTAGTCAAATGGGCACGACTCTGCTTTTGTCAGAAGGCGAGAGTGTGGACGACATCAACTTTACGATGGCGCGTAGTTGCGTAATTACCGGGAAGGTCACCGAGGCCGACGGTCGAGCCGTCATAGAGCAGCGCGTAAGTGTTGTTTCCGTGGACCAACCAAACCAACCGCCCTTTTTCTCAACTCGAGCGATTTTTCAGACGGACGATCGCGGCGTTTACCGGATATTTGGATTGCGTGCCGGTCGCTACAAAGTTGCCGTTGGCCAGACTGATGACGGTTTCGTCAGCAGCTCGGCTGCGTCTCGACCTGGGTACCAAACCGCTTTTTATCCGAATGCTACGAGCGCGGATCAAGCGAAAATTGTTGAGCTTGCCGAAGGCGATCAAGCGACCAATATCGATATCGTCGTTTCGCGAGTCTTGCCCGGTTTCGCTGTCACCGGCAGGATTGTTAATGGAGAGACGAACCAACCAGTCAATAATGCGTACGTTATTCTCCAAAAGAAGAACGACGGTCGCCATTCCTACTTTCCGATGACGGGTCACTCCAACCAGAAGGGAGAATTCCGACTCGAAAACATCCCGCCGGGAACGTATTCGATTTCTCTTGTGGCACAGTTAGACTCCGCCCTGCGCGCCGAACCATTGGAGTTTCAGGTGGTTGATCAGGAGGTTGCCGGACTTGTGGTACGCACTGCCCGCGGTGCGACTATCTCCGGCACCGTCGTAGTGGAAGGCACGAATGACCCGGCTGTCATGACCAAGCTGCGTCAACTGCGAATTTACGCGTGGGTGCAAGCTGCCGAAAACAGCGGCGGAGCACGACCCTCGCTGATTTCAGCCGACGGAAGTTTCAGTATCGCTGGCTTGCCGGCGGGGATCGCGAACTTCGAGGTTGCAGCGCTGGATTACAGCCAGCAGACGGGCCTGGTCATTTCGCGCATTGAACGGGATGGGGTTGTGGTACCGCGCGGCGCGTTTGACGTCAAGGCCGGTGAGCAAATTTCGGGCGTCAAAATAGTATTCAGTTACGGCACTGGTTCGATTCGCGGAACTGTTAACTTCGAGAATGGGCCTGCCGCGCCGGGCCTACGCTTCTTCGCTAGACTTAGCAAACCGGGAGACAACGAGGCTCGATTTCAGCAGAGGGAAGTTGACGCTCGAGGACGCTTCCTGATCGAGGGGGTGTCGCCCGGGACATATGATCTGTCCGTGAATGCCTTCATTCCCGGCACTCGCGACCGAAACCTGGCAGCCACGCAATCAATCACGGTTACGGACGGCACAGTTACCGAGGTAGTCATTTCAATCGATCTGGCCCATAGCCCTTAGAGATTCTTTTCCAGGAAACTCAAAATGTTCGCCAGTGAAACGCCTTCCACAACTCGCTTAGTAATGCTCATGCTGACTTGGGCCATCGCGTGTTCGCTCAGTTTGCAAGCGCAAACTGCTTCTCCCAACGCTAAGCCGGAGCCGATTACCGGATCTATCAACGGCCGAGTCGTCAACGAGAGCGGGCAGGGAATTCCGAATGCGATGGTTTACGCGCGTCCATCGCTGACGTTTACTCAGCGCGCAACTGCGACTGACAGCGAAGGAAATTTTAGGTTTGACGGCCTCGATTCTGCGCTTTACCTGTTTTCTGCAGCCGCACCGGGTTACGTTATGCCGACGCGCGACCCTGACGCCAACGCCGTTTACTATCGACTCAATGAATCCATTTCATTGAATTTGATCAAGGGCGGAGTTATCACCGGAACAGTTTTGTCGTCTTCCGGCGAGCCGGTGGTCCAAGTGCCCGTGCGCGCTACGCTTGTCCGTGACGCTAACGGTAAGGCCGCAAAATCGCTCGGCTTTCAAATGGCGCGTGCGACTGATGATCGGGGCATCTATCGACTCTACGGTCTTGCACCAGGCACTTATGTTGTATCAGCGGGTGGGCGAAATTCTTTTGGCGGCAATGGCGCTTATGACGAAGACGCACCAACCTATGCTCCATCTTCAACACGCGACACCGCGGCACAGATTTCAGTCATGAGTGGAGATGAAACCAACGTTGACATCAAGTATCGCGGGGAAGCGGGACACGCGGTCAGCGGCACCTTGACAGGAACAGCGGATGGGAATGTTGGTTCCGGGACCAACATCTCTTTAATGCAATTCGATAAGGGCGCCCCGATAAACACTGTCTTCTCCTTTGCACTGCCCAGCGCAAGGACATTTGCAGTCTATGGAGTGGCGGACGGTGAATATGATCTGACGGCCCAATCAATGTCGGCCCCCGGCGATAGCAGCGTCTCAGAAACCAGGCATATTACTGTGAAAGGCGCAGACGTTACGGGCATCGAGTTGAACCTTAGACCACTCGGTTCCATAAGCGGCCATGTGGTGTTGGCAAAATCGGAAGTTGCTGAATGCAAAAACAAACGAGAACCATTGTTTTCCGAGATGATGATTGCAGTTCGTCGCAGCGAAAAACAAAAGACTCCGGACGCGCTAAGTGTAATGAATTTCTATGGCCCACAAGGTGTGCCCAACCAAATCGGAGACTTTCAGATTAGAAGTCTCGCGCCCGGCGAATACAACTTTGGTGCTCGGTTCTTCGCAAGATACTGGTACCTCAAATCTATCGTCCAGGAAACCGGTGCAACAGTGACGCCGGCAAAACCTGCCGCTGTCAACAACCAAACCGATCTTGCCAGAAATGGTGTCGCGCTTAAGTTCGGCGAAAATATTTCACGGGTCAGGGTCAACCTTGCCGAAGGAGCCGCTTCGCTTCATGGCAGTGTCAAACTTGAAACGGGACAGAGCGTACCACCAAAGTTTCTTGTGTATCTGGTGCCGGCAGAAAAAGAGAACGCGGAAGATGTGTTGAGGTTTTTTGCAAGCGAAGTTGGATCGGATGCAATGTTTGCATTGAACAATTTGCCGCCGGGCCGTTATTGGGTCCTGGGGCAAGTCACACCGGATAAAGAAACACAGTCTGAGATCAAACTGCGGTCGCTGGCAGAGGCGGAGACGCGCGCGCAGCTACGTCGCGCGGCGGAAGCTGGAAAACTTCTGGTTGAATTTAAGCCGTGCCAGAATGTGGGTGACTATCAGTTGCCGCTCTCGCCTGCGTTGCTGAAAGATTAGCAGCGGAGTTTGTTCCGCTTTTCAATTCGAAGATGATCCGGGATTGGCTTGACGCTGCGCAAGACCGCTTGCTAGACTCGAACCACTTACCAAATAGGGCCCGGCGCTGTTACTGCGTCGCTCGGATTCCCCCAGACCCGCGCGTGCGGCGCAGTCTGATTTTTCTAAATCAATGGAGGTGTTGCGGTGGGCTTCAAAGTCGGACAGAAAGTCGTTTACCCGAACCACGGAATCGGAACCATTGAGCAGATTGAACAGAAGCAAATAGGCGCCAGCACACTTCCTTTCTATACGCTGCGACTCGCAGCGAACAATTCCTTGGTGCTCGTGCCTGTTTCAAATGCTTCTGAAGTCGGTTTGCGCTCGCCCATTTCTTCGGGCCAATGCGAAATGCTTTTCAAGTTGTTGGCGGACGATTTCTCTTTTCCGGCCAACGACTGGAAAGATCGCTTCAAAGAGTTCTCAGAGAAGATGAGAACCGGCGATGTCTTCGAAGCCGCCGACGTGTTAAAGCATCTGACCTACCTCAACCATCTCAAGCCACTTTCATTTCGTGAACAACGCATGCTCGAGCGCTCACGCTATCTGGTGATTTCCGAACTTGCCGCGGTTTGCCGCCAACCCGAATGCAACATCGAACCGCGCGTGGAAGAAGCCTTGACACGTGCTTGTGCGAAACACGATCGCCGCCCAGCGCGCGTCCGCGCCGCTGCCGCAACCGCCGGCCACTGACAGCGCGTCTTGTTTAAAACCGCATCAAGGTCAATAAAATCAGGCCTCTCGTATAGTTGCGCTAAGGCCATCTGAAACGTTGATCTTCCCGTCCCGGCGCACGTGTTATACTTCCATATCGAATCAGCTCCGCCTTTATCAATGGACACACCTGGCAGTAATCTCACCTGTAATTTTCAGCGGAAAGTTTTACCACCCGCGCTGCTTCTATGATGATTTTTCTAAAACTGGTCGGCGTCGTATTGCTGGTGGCGACGAACGGCTTTTTTGTGGCTTCCGAGTTTTCCCTCGTCTCGGTCCGGCGCGCGCGCGTTGAGGCACGTGCCGCGGCGGGCAGCAAGAATGCCAGAGCAGCGTTGCGCCTGCTGAACAATCCGACCACCTTTATCTCAGCCGTACAGTTTGGAATCACGCTCGCCTCACTCGCCCTCGGCTGGATTGGCGAACCTACCATTGCCGATTTGCTTCACCCGTTGGCTTCGACCATCGCGTCGGAAGGGCGCGCGGGTTACGTGGCGCATATCATGGCAATTGTGATTGCCTTCTCGATCATCAGTTTCCTGCATATCGTGCTTGGCGAGTTGATGCCCAAGATGATTGCCTTAGAACGCGCCGAACCAGTGGCGTTGTTTACGGCTGGACCGCTGGAGTTGTTTGCGCGGATCTTCAGCGCGCCGCTTTGGTTGTTCAATGCCGTCGGCAGCAAATTGGGGAGATTGATTGGCCTCAAGTCAAGTTTGGATCACGCGTCAGTCTATACCGAAACAGAATTGCGGCAACTGGTGGATGTAGCGCGCGAGAGTGGGTACCTGCGTGCGGAAGAAAGACGATTGATTCATCGTGTCTTCGAATTCTCTGACACGCTGGTGCGCGAGGCGATGGTACCGCGCACGGAGATGGCTGCCATCTCCAGCGATTGCTCGCTCGCGCAGATAACCAAAGCTTTCGAGCAATATCGTTACTCGCGTTTGCCTGTTTATCGCGAATCACTCGATGACGTGATTGGCTTTATTCATAGCAAAGACGTGATGCCTTACTTGCTCAGCCCGGAAAAGTTTCGCCTCGAGGATGTGCTGCAACCGCCGTTGTACGTGGTCGACACAGCGCGACTGGAAGACGTTCTCCGTCAGATGCAAAAAGCCAAAGCACATTTTGGTTTCGTCGTCGACGAGCACGGCGGCCTCGAAGGCGTGATTACGCTTGAAGATTTACTGGAAGAAATTGTTGGCGATATTTCTGACGAGCATGACGAAGAAGTCAACGAGCAAATCACTCCGGCTGGAGAAGGTAAATACATTCTCTCAGGCGGCCTCGCGGTGCGAGATCTAAATCGCAGGCTGAAATTGAATCTGCTCGAATCGGAAGCTTACACAACCATCGCCGGTTTCCTGATGACCGAAGCTGGTCATGTCCTTAAGCCCGGCGAAAAAATTGCATACAACGGCTTACTGTTTGAAATCGATCGCGTCGAGCGGCGTCGCGTGATCAGCGTGCGCCTGGAAATGCCCGCCGCCGAAACTGAATCTGCAGCCGCACCACTGTCGAAGGTGCGCGCGCCGCAGGGTGACAATGCTAATCCTTAGATTGGGCCAAAAGAGATGAGCTGGATTGAAGAAATCAACGCGCGCGAGATCTTAGACTCTCGTGGTAATCCGACAATTGAAGCGGAAGTGACCCTCGCCGGTGGAGAAGTGGGACGCGCCGCAGTACCGTCAGGCGCCTCAACAGGCGAACACGAAGCGGTCGAACTTCGCGATGGCGATAAGAAACGTTACCTCGGCAAGGGCGTGCTTAACGCGGTTCGCAACGTGAATGAAATCATCGCCGCCGAAATTGCCGGACTCGACGCCTTGGACCAGGCCGAAGTGGACCACGCGCTGATCGCTTTGGACGGCACGCCAACGAAATCGAAGCTGGGCGCAAATGCGATCCTGGCAGTTTCGCTGGCCACCGCGCGGGCTGCTGCGGCTTATCTTGAAGTCCCCCTCTACAAATATCTTGGTGGTCCAAATGCGCGCACCTTGCCCGTGCCGATGATGAACATCATAAACGGCGGGGCACATGCGGATAACAACGTCGACTTTCAGGAGTTCATGATCGTTCCTGTAGGCGCCGAGAGTTTTAGTGAAAGCCTGCGCATCGGCACTGAGATTTTTCACACGTTGAAAAACGTTTTGAAGAAGAAGGGTTACGCCACAAGTGTCGGCGACGAAGGCGGTTTTGCTCCCAATCTTCGTTCAAACGACGAAGCCATTGAAACCATCCTCGAAGCGATCGCGGCGGCTGGTTACTCCCCCGGCAAAGATTGCCTGCTGGCGCTCGATCCTGCGGCCAGTGAGTTTTACGACGGCACCTCGTATGTGTTTAAGAAGAGCGACAAACGAAAGTTGTCGAGCGCTGAGATGGTCGCCTATTGGGACGACTGGAGCCGGAAGTACCCGATTATTTCCATTGAGGACGGCATGGCCGAAAACGATTGGGAGGGCTGGAAAGCATTGACGGACCAATTGGGCCAGCGCGTGCAACTTGTCGGCGACGATCTTTTTGTCACCAACACGGAATTTCTCCGAAAAGGAATTGAGCTCGGCGTTGCCAACTCAATTCTGATCAAAGTGAACCAGATCGGCACGTTAACGGAAACACTCAACTGCATTGAGTTGGCCAAAACGAATGGCCGCACCGCAGTTATTTCGCACCGCTCAGGCGAAACAGAAGATCCGTTCATTGCCGATCTCGCGGTGGGGACCAATGCCGGGCAGATCAAGACGGGTTCGCTTTCGCGCACTGACCGCATTGCTAAATACAACCAACTTCTTCGAATTGAAGAAGACCTCCGCGGCGCGGCAATCTTCCCCGGCCGTTCGGCTTTCAAGGCCCAGGCAAACAATGAATCCAGTAGACGTCAAGCAGCTGTTTGATTACACCGAGTGGGCTAATGGTCTGGCGCTCGACGCCGCCACCAGGCTTTCGGACGAAGACCTGCGGCGCGACTTTAATATCAGTCACGGTTCAATTCTGGGAACGCTCGTGCACATGGCGGGCGCCGAATGGATCTGGCTGGAACGATGGCACGGCAGATCACCCGCCGGTTCGGAAGCCTGGTCCATTTGGAGCACGGAATCATGCCCGGATCTCACAACTCTGGACGGTCGCTGGCGTGAACTGGTCGAACGACGAACAGGTTTTATTGACAAACTCGATGAAGCGCGACTGAGCGCTGAACTCTCCTTCACTCTTCTCAACGGCGACCCGAATTCAATGCGGCTGGTCGATCAGATGCAGCACGTTGCTAACCATGCAACGATGCATCGCGGCCAGGTTGTTGGCATGATCCGTCAACTTGGAATCACACCACCATCGACTGACTTACTCTTCTACTTGCGGCGGGAAATTCCTGCATAACCATCCATCCAAGAATATGACCGAATCCTGGCAGCGCGGCGAGTATCTAATCACTACCGACCGCTCGCGGCTCGACGTCGCCTTCATTCATAATTTTCTCTCAACACAGACTTACTGGGCGGTCGGTCGTAGCATTCAAGTTGTGCAACGCTCGATTGATAACTCATTCTGTTTCGGCATCTACCGAGAAACTGACCAGATCGGTTTCGCTCGCGTGGTCACAGACTTTGCAACCTTTGCCTGGCTCGCCGATGTGTTTGTAGTTCCGGAACATCGTGGCCGCGGTTTGGCGAAATGGTTAATGGAAGTGATACTGGCGCATTCCGAGTTGCAGGGTTTTCGCCGCTGGGTGCTGGCGACAAAAGATGCGCACAGCTTGTATGAGCAATTTGGTTTCATTCCACTTCATCGGCCTGAACGCTGGATGGAACGCCCCGATCCGAACATGCGCGAGAGTCCGGATTATTGGAAACCAAAGACTGAAAATTGAAGCGTGTGATGGAGCTAACCGTTGAATAAGAGAGGGCCACTTGCGCTGATCGTGCTTGACGGCTTTGGTTATCGCGTGGAACGCGAGGGCAATGCAATTGCGCTTGCCGCGATGCCGCACTACCGCGAGCTGACTGAAAATTATCCGCACACGCTGATCCAAGCATCAGGTGAATGCGTGGGCCTGCCGTCCGGAGTGATGGGAAATTCGAACGTGGGCCATCTGTGTCTCGGCGCCGGCCGCGTTCTGCGAACCGACGTCGAACGCATCAATTATGAAATCAAATCCGGCCACTTCAATAATAATCTGGCGTTGAACGCGGCGATTGACAATGCGGTAAAACACGATCGCGCGCTGCACCTGATGGGCTTGCTTTCAGATGGTTTGGTTCATTCTTCACAAGAGCACGCTTATGCGCTTTTGAGGCTGGCGAAACAACGTGAAGTACGGCGAGTTTTTGTTCACTGTTTTTTGGATGGACGAGACACGCCGCCATCCTCGGCTGAAAAATACGTTGCCGCGCTGCAGGACAAACTGAACGAGATTGGCACTGGCGAAATTGCGACACTGGTCGGGCGCTACTATGCGATGGACCGCGACAAACGTTGGGAGCGCACCGAACGCGCTTTTAACTTGTTGGTGAAAGGCGAAGGCGTGCGCACTTCGGATCCATTAGCTGGGATCAGACGATCCTACGAGCACGAAATTACAGATGAATTCGTCGAACCGCTTGTTGTGACGCGCGAAAGTGGTGAACCGATTGCGACCATTGAAGACGGTGACTCAGTCATCTTCTTTAACTTTCGTGCCGATCGCGCGCGCCAGATCACTAGCGCGCTTGCTGTACCCGGCTTTGACGGGTTTCCGGTAAGCAATCGTCCGCAGGTGCATTTCGTGTGCTTTGCCGTTTACGACAAGAACTATCCCTTGCCGGTGGCGTTTCCTCCGGACCAACCCGTCAATATCCTTGCCGACGTGTTTGCGAGTTTGGGTATTCGCAACTATCGCATGGCCGAGACGGAAAAATATGCGCACGTCACTTACTTTTTCAACGGCGGCAGCGAGCGCGAGTTTCCCTATGAGAGACGGTTGCTGGTGCCGTCGCCAAAAGTCTCAACCTACGATCTGGCTCCCGAAATGTCGGCATTCAAAGTCACTGACAAACTATTGAATGCTATTGCAGAAGATGAAACCGACGTGTTCATCGTGAATTTTGCGAACCCCGACATGGTGGGCCACACGGGCATGCTCGAGAAAACAATTGAGGCGTGTCAGTATGTTGATACCTGCCTCGGAAAAATTACTGAAGCAATTCAAGCGAAGCGTGGCATCAGCCTGATAACGGCCGATCACGGCAACGCAGAGTTGATGATCGATCCGAAAACAGGCGGCCCGCACACGGCGCACACGACCAATCCAGTTCCATTTCACTTGATTGACGAAGAATCAAGAGGCCTGAAACTGCGCGAGGAAGGCGCGCTCGAAGATGTGGCGCCCACGATGCTGAGTTTGCTGGGAGCGGAAAAGCCGCAGGAGATGACGGGCCGCGATTTGCGCGAGCCTTAGCACGCGCTACTAGTGCGAGTGCGAATAGCTAGGGTAGACTTGCACTGGAGGTAAAGATGGTTACCAAAGAACAATACGTCGTAGATGAAACCGGGAAACGCACCGCGGTCCTGGTCGATGTCCAGTACTACCACGAGTTAGTGGCGGCGCTGGAGGAAATAGAAGCAATCAGAACTTACGACGAAGCAAAAGCTTCTGATGATGAAACCATTTCCTTCAATCAAGCTACGGATGAGATTGAACAGCAGCGTCAATGACGTATGAAATTCTCATTCGTCGTCGTGCCTCGAAGCAGCTGGCTGACCTTCCTTTGAAAGATTATGAGCGGGTTAAACGCTCAATCGCTACTCTTGCCGACAATCCACGACCGAAAGGCTGTCTCAAACTGACTGGACGTGCCGGGTGGCGAATTCGAGTAGGCGATTATCGAGTTATCTACGAAGTTGACGATCCTAATCGAACTGTGACGGTATTGGACATAGGCAACAGACGAGACATCTACAATTAGACATTTAGGTTTTTCCTGTGAGCTCGAGTTTTGATGGTGTTTGATCCGCGCAATATTTTAGTTATTGATTTTGGTCAGCTCGGCGATGTCGTGTTGAGCTTGCCGGCTTTGCAGGCAATCCGAAAACGTTTCCCGGCCGCGCGAATCACCGTCGCAGTCGGAAAGCCAGGAGCGGAAATTGTGGACATGTCCGGATACGCAAACCAGACGCTGGTGGTTGACCGCGTCGGTTTGCGTGACGGCTTCAAACCGCTTTCCGTCGTTCGGGTCTTCGGTCTGGTCAAAGATGTCCGGCGACGAAAGTTTGATTTCGTCATCGATCTTCACAGTCTCTCAGAAACAAATCTGCTCGGCTTTCTTTCTGGTGCGCCTAAGCGACTCTATGCGCGCCGGCCGGGAAGATCGTTGGACTACCTCGCAAATTTTCGCCCGCCGCCGCCGCTCGAAACCGACCATCGCCAGCGCCATTTGATTGATCGCTATCTCGATGTCCTGGTTCCGCTGGAAATAAAAACGGCCGCGCGCTTTCCTAAACTAAAGACCCGAGCCGGGGACGACGCGGCCGTTGAGAAATTACTCAGAAAAGCAAAAGCAGACGCAGGTGTGCCGCTGATTGGGTTGTTTCCGGGTGCCGGACATTCCAGTCGCCGGTGGCCATTGGAGCAATTTGCCGAATTGGCTGATTAC
Source organism: Pyrinomonadaceae bacterium (assembly GCA_030841085.1). Lineage (GTDB taxonomy): Bacteria > Acidobacteriota > Blastocatellia > Pyrinomonadales > Pyrinomonadaceae > PSRF01. The sequence continues at coordinate 25,431 of JAVEDP010000021.1, read as the reverse complement.
TTGATCAGAAACGACGGGGTCAAAGTTCTGGTATTTGTTGGCCCTGAAGAACAACCGTTCGTTAAAGACATGCGCCGGTTGTTTCCCTCGTCAGCATTACTGCTCGATCAACTGACGCTGCCACAGCTTGCCGCAGCCGCGACTCGGCTGGCGGCCTTTGTTTCCAACGACACGGGCCCGATGCACGTTGCATCTGCAGTTGGAACGCCAGTAGTGCTATTGTTGGACAAACGAGCCCCCACGAGTTATCTGCCGCAGGGCGATCACCATCGCGTCATCTACAACAACATCATCAGCGATATTTCTGTTGATGAGGTTTATGTGGCGACGCGATCGGTTCTCGCTTCCGCCAGAACAAGCGCTCTTTTTGCGCGCTAGTGCTTCCAGCCCCCAGTCAATTTCTTTCCTAGCTGAGAAATCAAATGAACCGCATTTCAAAAAACCAGACGCTGCTGGCAAAGGGTCTTTTCGGTCTTCTCGTCGCCATCACGGTGTTAATGCTTGCGCGGCCGATCTTGACCGGCGCGAAGGATTCGAATGCGCAACCGCCAAAGGCAGCTTCGGGTGAAGCCAAATCCAATGTGGTTGGGCCAAACGAACTGGCACAGGAGATTGACAAGGCGATCGACAGTAGCGAGCTTTCTTACGCGCGCTGGGGCATCTGTGTGATTTCTCTTGCGAACGGTGCGGTAGTTTATCAGCGCGATGCCGACAAGCTTTTTACCCCGGCTTCGAATATGAAAATCTACACCACGGGCGTGGCGCTCGATCTGTTGGGCGCGGACTATCGCTGGCGCACATCGGTCTATGCAGGTGCGCAACCCGATAGCGGCGGACAAATTCATGGCGATCTGATTTTGTATGGACGGGGCGCTCCCGACCTGGTGACCAACAGCAACGACAGCGGCGGCGGATCGCTGGCGAGTCTCGCTGACATGCTTTATCAAAAGGGAATCCGGCGCGTTGAGGGCAATGTTATCGGAGACGAAAGTTATTTTCGCGGCGACCCGCTTGGGGATGGTTGGCAGTGGACAGATCTGCAATGGTACTTCGCTGCGGAAGCGAGCGCGCTTTCGATCAACGGCAACCAGGTTGATGTAAATGTTCTGCCTCCCGAAAAAGGGTCAACGCAGCCGGCTGTAAAAGTCAGCAACGCGCAGGCAAATGTTGTAATACAAAACCGCATGGGTCTGGCTGACAAAGAAGGACGTCCGACGGTCGGATTACACCGCGGTCTTTCTGATAACAATCTTGAAGTGTGGGGTGAATTCACGCCCGCAAGCAAAGGCTTTGGCGCCCGGCTTGCAGTCAATAACCCGGCGTTGTGGGCGGCGCGACTTTTTATCGACGCACTTAAAGTCCGCGGCATTGTTGTTGGTGGTGAAGCTCAATCGCGCAATTCGCGCGCGCCGCAAAAGATGAGGTTCGATCCTACGAAGGCGAGCGAGCTCGCTTTTGTAACCAGTCGACCACTGAGCGAGATTGCGAAAAAAACAAACAAGGAAAGTATCAATCTCAATGCTGAACTTATCTTGCGCACGCTTGGCCGGGAGCGCGGAGAGATGACTGCGGGCCCTGAGCCTGCCGGTAGAGAACGCGGAGATGATGAGACGGGTCTCGCTGTCATGCGCGTCTGGCTGTCGCGTGCCGCAGTGCCCTCATCTCATATTGCGCTGCATGATGGTTCCGGTTTGTCGCGCCTCGATTTAGTGACGCCTGAAAGTAGTGCGCGCTTGCTCATAGCAGTGTCCAGGACTGGCGCGGCCGGGGTTTTCAAAGACTCGCTTCCGATAGCGGGACGCGATGGCACCCTGGCGGGACGGTTGGGAAATTTGTCTGAACGCGTTTGGGCAAAGACGGGATCGCTTACCTACGACAACTCCCTGTCAGGTTACCTGGCCACGGCAAAAGGTGAGCAGCTTGCGTTTTCCATCATGTGCAACGACCAAACCGGGCGAAACTCCAGCACTCAGCTTATCGATCAAATCGTCGGTCTTATCGCCGATCCGTCCTCATCGCCACGGGAAAAGCTTCCGAAACATTAGGAAAACCGCTTTGAGCAGCCAATGTTACCCCTAGACAAACATGGTTGAACTGCGTATTATTGCTGTGCCGCCTGCTGCGGCTCGGAAATTCAACCGCAGTGTAACCGCCTCATAACTCGTTTTAGACGACCTATCCCCGTCAATTCAGGAGCGAATCAAATGTTAAGACGGATCGGAACTTTGGTTTTCGTTGCAGGCACCTTAGCGCTTGTAGCCTCCAGCACTTTCGCGCAGACAAACTTAACGGCAAAGGCAACTGTGCCTCAGCCGATGCCGGCGGCCGTCGTTCCCGAGAGCGATCGTGTGAGAGACGGACTCGTTGGACCAGTTCGCCGCGTGCGGACGGAAATTGCGAAACTGCTAAATGAGAACGGCAAAGTAACTGAGGCGAAACACGCGGTGCTCGAGGTTATCGCCTATGACCTTAGTGGCAATAAGGTCGAGAACCAGTACTTCCCGATCGCGGGCGCGAATCTCACCGGCAAGGAAACCTATAAATATGACGACAAGGGAAACATCAGCGAGATGACTTTAGTGAATTCTGATGGTTCGTTGTTGAGCAAGGAAATCTACAAATACGAATTTGACTTCGCCGGTAACTGGAACAAGATGACGACGTCAGTCGCCGTGGTCGAAGGCGGCCGACTATCGTTTGAGCAAACGGAAGTGACGTACCGATCGATCATGTATTACCTCGACGCCAATATGCTGCGCATGTCCCAATCGGCAGCAGCGCCTGGCGCCCCTCAAGTCACTGCAGACAACAAACCTGTTTCAGCTTCGCAGAATTCGTTGACCAACAATCCGGTAAACCCAGCAAAGAGCGTGGCGTCTTTACCAGTTGCAATGAGTGCGGACAAGTTGAAAAATGGCGGCTCGCTCGAGCTCGCAAATAATCATGTGGACGCAGGTGCGCAACCCGTCAGCGTGAACCTTGATTCCGAACCACCGCCGCCAGCTCCCAAGCCAATGTTGCGACCAGTCTCGGGTGGCGTACTTAACGGAACCGCTGTTAACTTGCCGCCGCCCACCTATCCCGAAGCCGCAAAACGAATGAGAGTGGCGGGTATCGTCACTGTTCAAGTCATTGTTGACGAGACCGGCAAAGTAATTTCCGCCGAGGCCACCGGCGGGCCTGCCGTGCTTCGCGACGTAGCGGTGCAAGCCGCTTTGAGAGCGCGCTTCTCCCCGACAAAACTTTCCGGACAACCGGTGAAAGTATCCGGCCTTATCAACTACAAGTTTTCACTCTCCCAATAGTTTTCTCTCCCGCAGGTGGCGCGGCATTTACTTCCGCGCCTGGATCCTCAAGGAAATCATTTAATACAGGAGCAAATACCCATGGCACTAACCGGGCACCTCAGCGATCTTTCGCTTTCCGAATTGATCGAATTTTTCTGCAATCAACGAAAGACGGGTTTGCTCAAAGTGCTTTATCCGCAAGGGCCCGGCCAGTTCTATCTGCAGCAGGGTTCGGTGGTCGACGCGCGCGTTGGCGTCTTGCGCGGCATTGACGCGGTCTATTTCGCCTTAACTTTACCGAACGCTAAATTTGAGTTCAGCGGTTCAGTTGAAGCGACTGAGCGCACCATCAATCAACCCTGGACCCAAGTCGTGCTGGAAGGCTTGCGGCGATTGGATGAGGGTGTTGTTCCTACTTCGGGCTTTTCGGTTGACGACGCGCCGCAGGCAATTACGGAAGAAGAGGACCACGCCGATAGGGATTCATTTAGAGAGTTGGCGAGTATGCGCGTGCCGGCGTTTTTATCTTTCGCGAGCCCAGAGGCGCTGGGCAAACGGAAAGCATTAATCGGCGGTGCAGTCGCTTTTGCCTTGATAGCCAGCGTTGCTGTTATCGGTGTTCCCGCCGGTTGGTATAACCGATCGAAAGCAGTGGTCGCGAGCAGCGAAGTAAACACGACGCCAGCGCCACAAGCATCCTCGCCCGCCGTTTCTGAGCCTGCGCCTGTAGTGTCAGAGCCAACGGATCAGAATAACGAGGCGGCACTCGCGGCCAAACGACAACATGAGAAAGACAAAGCAAAGCTGCGTGAAGAAAAGGCTGCCGCGTTGCTTAGCAAGTCACCGGCGACTTCCGTGCCGGCTGCGCCAGTCAGCGCTGCGCCGGAAGTGAGTAAGCCAGGACCGAAAAAAGTTGCGGTGACTGTGAGCTATGATGAATCCGGTCGCGTGACTCAGGCCTCGGGTGGCGATGCTACCGCAGTGCGCATAGCGCGACAAAAACGATTCCCAGCCGGGAAAGCCGGCTCGACGACGATTACGATTCCAATTAATTAAAAAAAGTGCTGAGTACTGAGTGCTGAGTGCTGAGTAATGAGCGATGAGTGATGAGTGATGAGTGATGAGTGATGAGTGCTGATAGTTGCGAGTAGAAGAGTTTTTTACTCAGCACTCAGCACTCAGCACTCAGCACTTTTTACTATTTAATCTCGAGGCCGACCACACCCAATATCACCAATACGGCTCGCTTGAGAGCGGCTGCGCGATTTCTCGGGTCGTACCATTCAGCGGGAGTGTGTGAGTTTGCCGATGCGCCTCCGCCTCCTAAGGTAATTGCGGGAACGCCTAAAGAGATTGGCAGGTTGGAATCGGTTGATGCTTGATCGAGCGACGCTTTGCCGCCTACTGATTCCGTTGCAGCCCAGGCCAACTGCACGAGTGGATCTTCCGCCGGTGTCTCGCCGCCTGGCCGTTCCCCGATCATTTCAGTCAGCACGGTCAACGGTTCTGTTCCCGTGCTTCGTCCGACATTCTCCTCATCTGCCGCCTCGCGAACCGAACGACGGAAAAACGCATCGATTTTTAGCAACTCATCGGCGTTTGCTGAACGCAGATCGACATCAATGGCGGCTTCGCGCGGAATAGCATTGACGCCCTGCCCGCCTTCGATGCGGCCGACATTGAATGTGGTGCGAGGATCCGCCGGCGCAGGATACGACGCCAGCCGGGCAACGGCACGAGCCAAGGCATGAACCGGGCGCGGTACCGAAATCACTCCAGGAATGTCCGCCGGGGCCACGAAACTCCACACGGTAGCGCCGAGAACCTAGCGCGCCATTTGTAATGCGATCCAGGCCCGCCCCGTCAAGACTAATAAATGCTTTAATGCGCCCGGCCCATTCGCCTTTTGTAAACAGATGCCTGACGCCGCGTAGGTTTCCTTTGCCTTCTTCGCCCACCGTCCCAACAAACAAGATCGATCCAGCCGTTTCAATTTCGCACGCTTGCAACGCGTTTGCGATAGCGACTAAGGCCACTAACCCGCAAGCATCGTCGGCTATGCCGGGCGCGAACAACTTCGCGCCCACGCGTCGCAGAGTTAAATCAGTGTCAACCGGAAAAACTGTATCGAGATGTGCGCTGACAACTAGCAGCGGCGTGTCTGAAGCTCCTTGCCGCAGCGCGATACAATTTCCTTCGTCATCCAGGCGTGCACTGGTGAGACCGGCCGCGGCAAATTTCTGGCGCAGATATTCGGCTCGTTCCGATTCGCCGAACGGCGGCGCCGGAATGGAATTGATTTGAACTTGTTCTTCAGTGATGGCCTCGGCGTGCGAATCGAAATATGAGAAGGCCTGCTGAACAGTGGGCGTATCGAGCAAGCCCTCGATTCTTTGGTCAGCCACCGATGGCAAAATGGTAGACATTGCTTATTCGTGATTCGTGAATCGTGAATTCGTAAATCGTGAATCGTGAATCATTGGAATCTTCCGTTAGTCATTCCTCAGCATCGTCTTTGCGAGCCGCGTGTTCTGACGATTTACGATTTACGATTCACGATTCACGAATTCAAACCAGCCGCATTATTTCATCTTCGGCCAGAACAGCAGATGCTTGTTTTGCATGTTCATAGATGCGCGTGATGCGATCTTCGCTCGGCTCAATGCCGCGTTTCTCGAGCCAGTAAATCACGTTTGATTTGCCGCTCATCGGCCCGATGTCAACTACCTGCTCCAATCCAAATTGACCCGCCGGCACGCCGGAATAAACCAGATCGGCGAGTTCCTTATCGCCTTTTCGATAGCTTTTTATCACGGCGGCGGCATGCACTCCGGTAGCGGTGCGAAAGGCGTCGCGCCCAAAAACAGGATAGTTGTGCGGGATGGTCCATTCGCAGGCGCGCGAAGCCAGCGCGCAATATTCACCCAACCGTGACAAATCGTTTGCAATCCAACCCATCAGTTTTAGATTGACCAGCAACTGGTCCATCGGCGTGTTACCGACGCGCTCGCCCATCCCCAACGCCGAGCCGTGAACCTGATCAGCGCCGCCCTGAATTGCGGCGATGGAATTGATGACACCCAAGCCGCGATCCTGATGTCCATGCCAGTCAAGCCGGATGCCGCCGCCCTGTTCTTCGATGATGCTTTTTACAAACTTAACGACAGCGTGCGCGCCATCGGGAGTTGAATGGCCCACGGTGTCGCAAACGCAAACCGCTTTTGCTCCACATCGAATAGCGGTGGTGTACAAAGCGCGAAGCGTTTCCGGATTAGCGCGCGTCGTATCCTCGGTCACGTACATCACGGGCACGCCTTCACCGACGGCAAACGTGACCGCGTCCTCCGTCAATTTCAGCAACTTATCCAGCGTCCAGTCCTCGGCGAAGAAGCGTATCGCCGACGAGCCAATGAAGGTGCACGCTTCTATAGGAATGCCGGCACGCTGGGAAATCTCGACGATTGGAATGATGTCGTTACGATGAGTTCGCGCCGCGCAATTTGGGCGGATCTTCAGTTTCTTTTCCGCAATTTCGCGCGCCATCAATTCGACGCCCGCAGCATGTGTGCCGCCGGCGCCGGGCAGGCCGATGTCTACAGTGTCGATTCCAAGCGCGTTCATTAAATGAACTAACTCGATCTTTTTCTCGACCGACGGTTCGCAAACGGAAGGAGACTGCAGACCGTCGCGCAGCGTCTCATCGTCAAAGCCGATGTGACGGTTCGGTGGCAGCAGCGCCGGATCGATCGTATTCCAGTCGTAAACTAATTCTTCGAGCGACACTCGCGAAACCTCCGGAACGTTCGTCGAAATTCAAGCAGTTCACAGTCTAACCTTCAGATTGTCTCTCGTGCGCAACCAGCTAATGCCTGGACTCTAAACTGCCTGCGAGAGAGAAATTCGATTACAGCAATCGCCAACAGTCAATGTCAAGCGGTGTATCTTGCGCGCTGCTTTTGACCGAAAGCGCTGCTCTGTTATAGCCTCTGACGCGTTCATCCGGCTGTGCTTCGTCTCAACTGACAACTTTGAATCCGCAAACTCAGGTTGAAGCCAAAACGATCGCTTTAGGTTCTGATCGCGCCGCCAAGATTATGGCCGTGCGGGCGAGCCTGGCGCGGATAGCCGAAATCGATCCGGCATGGGCGGACGCGAATATCATTGCGCGCAAAGTTGAAACGAACGTGCCGGCGATGCCGCTGAACGATTGGGAGTTGATGCAGGGCGCGCGCGAACGAGCGCTGGCCGTGCGTGATTTACTTCAGGCGCAGCGCCGCTCCGCAGACGTTTATGTCGGTCTCGAAGGTGGTTTTCATTCCATCTCAATCGAAGGCGACTGGCATACATTTTTGCGCGGCTGGGCGTTTGCGACTGATGGAAAGAATGGGACGTTCGGGGCGACACCGTCGATTAGCGTGCCCGCGTCGCTCGCGAAAAAAGTTATCGAAGGCCGGCGCGAACTCGGCTTGGTGATCGATGAAGTCGCGGGCGTTACAGATGTGCGCAGCCGGCAAGGCGCCTGGGGCATTCTCTCTCGCGATCTGGTGACGCGTTCGATGAGTTTCGAAGTCGCATTAATCGCCGCGCTGGCGCCGTTCTATAATCAGAAGCTCTATTCGGAAAGCGTTTAGTCTGACATCGTCGCTGTTGCCGGATTTGGTCAAGCGGCGCGCGCATCTAAACGAGGGTTATCAGCAAATATGGATGAACTGATTGCACAAGTTAATGACGGGGAGCCGACACACCACTCGCGTGTCTCCACGGGCTGGATCGAAGTGATTGCCGGTTCGATGTTTTCGGGAAAGTCGGAAGAGCTGATTCGCCGCTTACGCCGCGCCAAGATTGCGCGGCAGAAGGTGCAGGTATTCAAGCCCGAAGTCGATTCGCGCTTCTCGAACGATCACATCGTTTCGCATTCCGAAATGCGACATGAATCGGCAAACAGCCGCAGCGCCGCCGAAGTGCTGGCAAAAGTTGACGCGGACACCGAAGTAGTTGGCATTGATGAAGGCCAGTTTTTTGACAACGAATTGGTGAGCGTAGCAAACGAGTTGGCCCGCCGCGGCGTGCGCGTGATCATCGCCGGCCTGGACCAGGATTACACCGGCAAGCCGTGGGAACCAATGCCGCAATTGCTCGCCATCGCCGAGTATATTACCAAGACGCACGCCATCTGCATGAAGTGTGGCCAGGCCGCAAACTATACGCAGCGAACTTTTGAATCGGAAGAGCGAGTCGCCGTTGGCGGCGAGGGCATGTACGAGGCGCGCTGTCGCAACTGCTTCGTTCCGCACGCCGATGCACCGACAGTAGATACCGAGTAGATTATTCGGGCTCACAAAAAGCTGGCCGCGCGACTGAATCACGGGGCCAGTTCAAAGCGCCGGCTATTCGGATACCGAAAGCTCCAGCGCACAATCAGTTTCCTCCATCAATCAGTTGTCGATAGTTCTGGTTCCATCCCAACTGCCCGGCACACCACAGCCGCCATTCTTGCTTCAGTCAATGCTCAAACAATCCAACATCGGCCTGGGATTGGGCGAAAGGGCTGACGCTCGCCGAAGTTCTGAGGCTTAACGAGCGTCAGCATGCGGGGCAAGGAATTCATCTTTTCCTCGGCACTGATCTCTGGCTAGTTGTCGTGCCTCGATCTTTGAACTGGCCAACTCGGCTTTCAAACACTAATGCTTCGACGGGTCAAAACATTTCTGCTTTGAAAAGGCGAGTGAACATTGAGATTCGCTGAAGGGGTTTTGAATGCAATGCCGCGAACGCAAAGCGAGTCTGGCGACAAACAATCAAAGAATGACGACTGTCGTCGTTTCTAAGAATTGGCGCGCCTTATGGTATGGCTCATTTCGAAGAGTCGAAATTTTTTTTGGGAGTGTCTTTCGCAGGGAAAGAGGCGCAAGCCTGAGGAGGGTCTGCCTCAGGCTTCCTTAACTTTCTAGTCATGCATGTTCGGAGCGTTGATACTCGCGGCATGTTGAATCGCCTTATTAATTGCTGCTTCGATGTCTAAAAAACTTCCGATTGGCTTGAGTGGATCAGTGATTATCCTACTGCCGGTACTGGCCAAAATTTCTCGTATTTGAGAATGGTGCAAGGTGGGACTCGCCTCCAGCATGAGTGCCACTGCTCCAGCAACTTTAGCTGCAGCGCCTGACGTTCCGCCGAAACTGTTACGATAACGGTCTTTACCCTTATCGCTACAGGTAAGGTCGTGCATTTCATCAGCAGGTGCAGATATCACCACGGAGGAGCCCCAATTTGTTTCCCAATTGTCGGCTTTTCCCGGAAGGTTTTCATTCTCGTCGTAGTTTGTTCCGCCTATAATAATTGCGCCGCTTGGGGTAAATGGGACGCCATCGTCATCCAACGTTGCATCAACGCCACCGTTTCCGGCCGCTATACACACCACCAGATTCTCGGACAACGCTTTCTGAATGGCGCCATGGATCGAGATAATACTTTCGATATTTCCACCGGCCAGCGTTTGACCTTCCAGAAGAATGATCTTTCTTTTGACTTTGCCTCCGCCTTGCTTCTCTTTGGCGTCGAGAAAAATAACGTGCTCGATAGCTCGCGCCCAAGATGTGGGATCGATGTCGGTAATCGATCCCTGATTTACCTGGATGGGCCACAGTTCCGCATCCGGCGCAAAGCCGACCATTCCGAAATCATCCGCGCTGGCGCCTATTAGACCCAATACGGCCGTGCCGTGATCGATGGATCCGCCTTGGGAAACGGAAGGGCTCTCGTCCGAAGAGTTGTAAGCTTGTTCCAGGTTAAGGTTTTTTTGAATATCCAGGTGACTTGTAAAAAAACCCCAATCTAAATCTGCAACCACCACGTACCTGCCGGTGAATCCCCTTTTCCACGCAGCATCCGCGTGACAACGAAAGATATACCATTGGTTCTCGAGACCTTTTCTTGAAACAGCCGCTAATTTGTGGCCCATGCCGAGCAGCGGATCAGAAGGCTGACTGTTGGCTGGGGCAGTTCGCGGCAGCGCGGCCGCTCTTACGACAAGCGGTTGCGCGGCGAATTCCTTCGCAATGACTTTGGTGTCTGCGTCGGGCGCGAAGTGAAGCGTGAAATAGCTGCTTAAGTCCGGCGAAATCAACGCGCGTTCTCTGGCGGCGAACCAGGTTTCGAAGGCTTCGCTGGGTGGCGTTCGAAACGTTCGCTCAACATTTACGACCTGATTCTTTTGCAGGAGCGTTTCAATTCGTTCGGTGTTGCTTGCAAAAAACTTTTCTCCCAGCGGCTCGACATCGGCGCCGAATGCCAGCCGGAAAGAGTTGGTATCAGTTCTAATAAAGTCCGGTCGCACCCCTTCGACGAATTGAACTTCGACGACACCGGGCGTCAATCGCGATAAAGAAGAAGCGACGAGTTCTTTACTTAGGAATCGTGACCCGTGTTCTGCCAGCTTCTCGGTTGGTCGTCCGCCAGGCTCAACTTCTTCGTAGTCCGTTCCATCATTGCTATCTGCCATCGGGTTTCTCCTTCGTTGAGCTTTCCTGCTAAAGCGAGATTCTGCCTTACAAGTTCAGCTAAGCGTCCTGGCCCTTCATAGGTAGATGCGAAAAGAACACGACCCATTTCATCGCTAACTTTCCGATGTTTGGAAACATTTCCGAGGTTTTGTGCATTTCAAGTTGAGCGAACAATCCAAACCGGGTGGAGATAGAATTATTCGCATCAGGTGAAAAGAGCTTGGGATGATCGAGATTTTTTTGATAGTCTACGCGCGAATTCCCGTCTCGCAACACCCGGCGTAGGACTTCATCTTACCTCCCGGTAGCTACAAGTTCTATTTTTCACACTCGAGTTTTCAATATAAGGAGAAAGCATGGCAAACGAATGCAGCGGTGCTTGGAAATCAAAATTGACCAAGCTCAGAAACAAGAATGGACCTGTCACTCCCGAGCCAATCGTCGATGGAGTAATTACTATCGATACCCATGCGGGAAGTTCTTTTACAGGTCACCGTGACAAGGCGGGAGATCCGAAACCTTCTCAAGCCTTACATCACACAAGCTGCCAAAGCGGAGCGGGTACCACGGCTATCAGTTTCCTGCGCACAGGCACGGGCGAAATTTACCACTACCATGGAGTACTCGGTAACAACGAGATTAAAGGGATATACTTTGTGACCAACGGACCTCCGGATCCCGGAGACTCGGGAACGTGGGAAGCGAGCCAGGGGGGCGGTGGTGGTGGTCTAGTGGGCGAAGGCGGCGGTCAGGCAGACGATCAAAACGGTAAGAAATACAGGAGCGAGGAGCCGAAGTAAGATTCCTCTCTTATTTATGCGCTGGTCGCGTGTATCCGCATATGTTCGATTGTGGCCCATGCTCGGAAACTGGCGTGGGCCACTTCTTACCAAATTCTTCATTTGTCTAACTTTCTTTGCGCGGAAATGCGCCCCACCCAATCATTTTTACACTCATGGCCTTGTCTGTCTGGCGATTGACGGCCGTAAGGTCAGTCGGTTTTGTGAGCGCCAAAGCCATTGACTTGGTTTGAATCTTCTCATTAGAATTCCTCGCCTAACGACTGGTTCCAAACCACCGGGGACCCAACAGTCGGATCTCCATTTCATTTCGCCTGTTTTCATTTGGCGACTTCCAGGTCCATCCGATTCTTGTGCCGATAAGAAGCAAAGTTCCGTTCATCCTTTTGGCCATGGCGTGCGCCGTGGCTATATGCGCTTTGCCGTCCTTGCCAAACACGAAGGCGCTCGCTAAATCATCGATCTTATTAGCCGCACTTCAAGGATCAAATGAAAAGCCGACTCGCGACAATCCGCGATGGCTTAGATCCGGCGAATCTTTCCGAACCAGCATTGCAGGCAGGGAGGTCCATACGTTTCGTGTATCCCTTCTGCACGGGCAATATCTTCATGCTGTCGTTCAGCAACTCGGAATTGACGTAACTGTCGCGTTGATTGATCCCGAGGACAAAGAAATCCTGACAATGGATTCGCCTAGCCACAAGTCTGGTCCGGAATCGGTTTCTGTTGTCGCGACCGTGGCCGGCGATTACAAGGTCGAGGTCCGGGTTGGAGATCCGCTCGCAGCAGTGGGAAATTACGAGATTAATCTCGAAGAAATACGCGAGGCTACGAAGGAAGACTCAATGCGAGCGCAAGCCGAGCAATACTTTGCATCGGCGAATGGTCTACTTGCGAAAGGCGGCAAGGATTCTCCTCTTAAGGCTGCTGAGGACTATAAGGATGCATTAAAGCTCTGGACGAATTTGAACGACATCTACGGGAGAGGCTACACGCTTTGTAACCTCGGCCGCGTATACAGAAGCGCCAGGGATCTTTTGAAGTCGATTAACTACTTGGAACAGGCACTTTCAATTTGGCGCGAGTCCGGAAAAAAAGAAGAACAGGCATTCGTGCTAAATGAAATGGGGGCTTCATACCGCGAGTTTGGCAAACCGGCTGACGCGCTTCTTTCTTACAATCAAGCACTCGTGCTGCGGCGCGAAATCAATAATCAATCAGGCGAAGCTCAGGTGCTCAGCAATATCGGGCTTATCTACGCGCGTACTGGAAGTTTTCGGGAAGCCACGGACTATTACACGCAGGCGATTGCGATCGTTGTAAGGATTGAGGATCGTCGCCAGGAGGCTATTTCCCGGAATAATCTCGCGGGAGCATTGGATGAGTTAGGGGACATAAAAAATGCGCTCGAGAATTATAGTCTGGCGCTGGGCTTCATCGAACAAGCAGGCAATAAGGGCTTGCAGGCTTTGATCGCAAACAACCGCGGAAAGATTTACGACACGCAAGGTGATTTTCAAAAAGCGCAGGAGTCGTATGAAACGGCATTGGATCTCTACAGGAACGTGAAGGACGAAAATGGCGAAGCCCTGACACTCGACAACATAGGGATGCTTTATGCCACCCGAGGAGATCCGCAAACTGCTTTGCAGTTCTTTAACGCCGCACTTCCTCTGAGCGAAGAAGTGAAACTCCCGCGGGCAATTGCCATCACGCGACAAAACCTGGGGTTTGCATACTCACTGCTCGGGGAATTTCAAAAGGCGCTCGAGAATTTTGAGGAGGCGCGCAAGCTGCGCGAGCAAATGGAGGACAGTGCTGGTCTCTCTACCACCCTCACGAGTCTGGGCCGCGTTTTCATGGATCTGCAATCGCCACAAAAGGCCCTCGAATATTTTCAGAGAGCTCTGGCCCTTAATCAAAAGTCAGCGAATCTTCGAGGTCAAGCGATCGCACTGAATAGGATCGGACAAACATATCTATCAACTGGAGACTTGTCCAAAGCCTTTGAATCATACAATCGGGCTAATTCACTGTTTCATTCATCCGCAGATCAGCCGGGCGAAGCGATGGCGCTTTTCGGCCTCGCGAATGTCGAGAGCGCGCAGGGAAACCTGGATACAGCGATGCGTCATGTCGAAGACGCGATCCAGATCGTGGAGTCGCTACGCACTACTGTCACGAATCAAAAACTTAGGCTAATCTATTTTGCAACCAAACAAGATTATTACCATCTCGATATTGAACTCAGAATGAAGCTGCATCGCCTGAAACCTCAAGACGGCAACGATGCGACCGCGATGGTGATCAGCGAGCGCGCTCGAGCACGTGATCTTGTCGACATGCTCGAAGCCACACGTTCTGATATCCGTCAAGGAGTAAACCATACGCTCGTCGAGGAGGAACAAACGCTGGCAGACGAGCTGGATGACAAAGCGGAAAGCCTTATTCATGCACGCAGCTCCGGAAGAACGGCCGACTCTACTTTCTTATCGAAACAAATTCAGGAGCTGATGACGAAGTATGACCGCCTGCAATCCACAATCAGCAGGCAAAGCTCCGCGTATTCGGCTTTGATTCAACCTCAATCGATTTCTCTCAATGACATTCAAAAGCTTCTCGACGACAACACGATCTTGCTGGAGTACTCGTTGGGCGAAGAGCAAAGTTATCTTTGGGTCGTATCCGCAAATCGCAGCTTGCAGACGTTTGTTCTGCCTCCGCGACGCGAGCTCGATAAGCAAATTATATTGCTAAAACAATTGCTGACGGCCAGACAAGCTGTGGCCGGGGAGACCGACGCAGAACAGCAACAACGACTGCGCCGCGCTAATGCCGCCGACAGTGATTACTGGTCTCGAGCAAGGGAGTTGAGCAAACTAATTCTTGATCCGGCTCAGGCCGAGCTCGGTCACAAGCGACTACTGATCGTGGCGGATGGAGAATTACAATATTTGCCTTTCGCCGCATTGCCTGCGCCTGATCCTTCGAGTTCGACGGTCGCCAAAGCTGGTTTCGGGCAGCAACGCTCCGCGCCAGATGCGACAGTGCCGCTGATGGTGGACCATGAGATTGTAAATCTGCCGTCGGCTTCGACCCTGGTTGCCTTACATAGAGAATCGCTCCGACGAAAGCCTGCCCCCAAAGCTGTCGCAATTTTTGCGGACCCGGTCTTTGAATTGGCAGATTCCCGTTTCACATCGGTGACGTCAAACACTGCTCAAGCCTCGGCCAGAAATAACGGCATGATTCAAAGATCCAATCCTGCGATTCGAGATCAGGGAATCAGGCTCGGACGTTTGTTGTCATCGGCGCAGGAGGCACGGGAAATTATGTCCTTAGTTCCGTCGGGTCAACGGTTTCTGGCTACCGGCTTTGCGGCGACACGTTCAACCGCCCTGAGCTCAAAACTAAAGGAATACCGAATCATCCACTTTGCGACGCATGGAATATTAGACGACGAATTTCCAGACCTGTCCGGCATAGCGTTGTCACAGTTCGATAAACTCGGACAACGGCAGGCCAATGGATTTCTTCGATTGCACGATATCTATAATTTGAATCTTCCCGCGGATCTGGTCGTACTTAGCGCCTGTAATACGGCTCTCGGAAAACGAATCAATGGCGAGGGACTGATCGGATTGACGCGGGGATTCATGTATGCCGGAGCGACTCGCGTGGTCTCCAGTTTATGGCAGGCGGACGACGCGTCGACTGCGGAATTAATGGGCCGTTTTTACCGGCACATGCTCAAAGAGCGTATGACTGCAGCCGCCGCGTTAAGAGCTGCTCAAATTGATCTTTGGAAACAAGCGCCGGACCGTTCTCCATACTTCTGGGGAGCATTTATTATTCAAGGCGAATGGCGCTAATAATTGCCGCATGGTAGGCTGCAATTGTTTTCAGCCGCTACTGAGACTGTCCTGGGAAAGATTAGTCTTTGGAGAACTCACCTGTCAGAAACAAAGATTGGACCCTGACGCAGGAATCGTTTGATCAACTGCTCGGCTGGCTCGATCCAGACCGCGAAATTTCCGGAAGAAAATATGAGGGAATCAGGACTCGGCTTATCAAGCTATTTGCCTGTCGCGGATGCGCGGAATCTGAAGACCTGGCTGATGAATGCATTAATCGCGTCGCAAAAAAGTTGCCGCAGATCGTTAATACCTACGAGGGCGATCCTGCTCTCTATTTCTACGGTGTAGCCCGCCACATTCACCAGGAATATCTTAGAAGACCCGCCCCCGCTCCGGAACCCATCCCCCAGACCGACGAAGAGTCGGAACACGAATATGAATGTCTCAATAAATGCCTGGAAGAGTTGCCTCCAGACAGTCGCAACCTAGTTCTGCAGTATTACCATGAGGAAAAAAAGGCGAAGATTGACCACCGAAAAGAGATGGCGCTGCGCTTGGGAATAGCTGTTAATGCCTTGCGCATCAGGGCTTACCGCATTCGGGCTACGCTTCAGGGCTGTGTCCACGCTTGTCTCGAGCGAAAACAGTTCGAAAGGATTTAGCCTTTCCAGGCATAACAGTTGAGGTGCTTGTACCGGAAAGGCCAAATAAGAAATTGAACGAAACAGAAGATACCCTGGCGATAAAAGAATACTTGCTGGGCCGACTGGCGCTGACGAAACAGGAGGAGGTCGAGCAACGTCTGCTCGCTGACGACTCATATTTGGAAAATGTGTTGATAGCTGAGGACGAGCTGATTGATGAATATTTGGGAAATAAGCTGTCGGCGCAGGAGCGCGATAGTTTTCGCCGCCATTTCTTGTCCACTCCGGAACGAGGAGAAAAGCTTAGATTTGCACAGACCTTCAGGAAGTACCTCGAGTCCAATTCATCGCTGGATTCCTTAGGCGAGAGTAAAGCAGATCAAAGTCCCTCCTGGTTTCAATCGCTCAAGTTCTCGTTACGGGCGAGCAACATGGCCACCGCTTTCTCGTTGGCAGCTGCGTTATTGTTTGCCGTATTTGCCGGCTTGCTTTTCATCAGAGATCGCAATCTGCAACGGCAGTTGGAAGAACTGCGAACTGAAAACACCAACTCCACTAAAGCGTCAGATTCACAGACCGATAAGGAAGCGCAACAACGGTTAGCTTTGGAGAGCCAGCGGAACGCGCAACTGAACGCGGACTTACAACGCGCGCAGCAACAACGCCAACAGCTCGAAGCGGATCTCGCTCGCTTGGAAAAAGAAAAAGAGCGCCAAACTCCGGGTGGGAGCATTTCCGGAAGAAGCTTCATGACTCCGGTGCTCGCGCTTGGTGGCGTTAGAAGTGAAACGAGTGCACTACGGGAAGTATCTATTCCGAAAGGGACTGGAGTGGTGAGTATTCCCTTTCGAGTTGATGATGACAAATATCAGAGGTACCGGGCCAGTCTTATCACTGATTCCGGACAAACCATCCAGACCAGAAACAATCTCAAGCCGCGCGAAATCAATGGTCAAAGAGTTGTTGTGTTCACGGTTCCAGCAGGCGCGATCTCACCGGGCGAATTTCAGTTGCGGCTGATTGGGGCAACCCGCGATGGCCGTTCTGAACCAATCGGGAGCTACTATTTCAGGGCAGTGAAGCAGTAACCCGAAAGCTGGTTGAGAAGGTTTGTAATTAGAGCGAGACGAACATTCAGCGTGCCGGTCCAAAGCAGGGACACGCGCGAATTGCAGCAAGCGACTTACGCCCTTCCCTCGCGCGGTCAAATCCGTTTTCTTCAAGGAGAACCTCATGAGTACACCAAAGCTTGGTTTTGTCCTGTTGCTGATTTCACTCGCATGCGTGGAAGCGAAGGCGCAGGGTTCGCCTATAGTTCCTAGTCCAGGATCAATGTCAGTTCTCACGAAAGTGTCCAAAGAAAGCGGTTCCGGAATTTGGCTGACATCGTTTTAACCATCATCTCGTCCAACCGCGCAAGAAGTCTTCTCATCTCCGTTCTACCAACCAGTTAGGTTTTTCTACTGACTGACGTTTCCTCGAAACTCGAGGGAACCATCAAGGCACTCCCCGCAATCGTCTTCCCGAAAGATTTTTCTTTCCGGCTTTGAATGCTGGAGATTGGATCCGTGTGCGCGCATAAGCCATCGCGAAACGTGAAATGGTAACTAGCGGTAAGACTCGCGGATTCTGCTCGAATGCCAAAGCCTTTGAAATGGAGACAAGACAATGAACAACAACAAGCTTGCGTTAATTCTTGGGGCAATCCTCCTGATCGTTTGCGGGGGAATTCTAATCAGTGGTCAGACAAAAAACTCCAACCTGCAGAAACAGCCGGAGACGAAGGCGAATGACTATCGCCTCTCCGGACCGTACACGCACAAAAACCTTTCTATCTTTCTTATTCACAGCAAGACAACCACTACCAAAACAAGATCGTTCCTGACCTTGCAGGAAGCACTCGAACAAAGGAAAGTCGTCGTTTACGAAACGCAGAGCGTTAATGAGTTGGCGATTGAGAATCTATCGAATGAAGACGTTTACGTTCAATCGGGCGACATCGTTAAAGGCGGGAAACAGGATCGCATGATGGCGCTTGATTTCATCGTGCCGCCAAAATCCGGACGCATGCCAATCGCAGCGTTTTGCGTGGAGCACGGCCGCTGGAGTGGGCGCGGCAACGAACGTGCTGGTGTCTTCAGCAGTTCAGCGGATGCGGTAGTGACTCGGGAGATCAAGCTGGCGGCGAAAAGTTCAAACTCGCAGGGCGCGGTATGGGAAAACGTGAGGTTGGCCCAGGACCAGTTGAGCCGGAACCTGGGAACACGCGTTAACTCGAACGTATCAGCATCCAGCTTGCAACTTGCGGTCGAAAATACTCGAGTGCAGGCGACTGCTGACAGTTATATCAAAGCCCTGGGGAACATTGTGAACCGGAACGACGATGTGATTGGGTACGTATTCGCGATTAATGGAAACGTAAACAGTGCCGACGTCTATTCCTCAAACGCGCTTTTCCGCAAGCTTTGGCCCAAGCTGCTCAAAGCAAATACCGTCGAGGCGATTGCGCAGTTGCAAAAGGAAACGTTCAAGCCGGCTTCAACCGATCGTGCAAAGGCATTTCTGACTGAGGCAGAGAAGCCGCAACCATCTGCTGAAAAAGACGTGACGACGCGAGTGAAAGTTGTGACGCGCGAAGATGACAAGAACGTCTTCTTTGAAACGCGGGATGAGGCCCAGAAAGGCGCTTGGGTGCACCGCAATTACATCAAGAAGAACTAGCCGTCCGAAAGTGGCACAGACTTCAGTCTGTGGTTTCACGTTGAAGTCTGTGCCATCTGGAAATGTTTACGATCGATGGTTGAGTCTTGCGAACGCAGCACCGACTAAAGTCTGTGCTACTTCAGTGCGCCACCTTCGTCGAGTAAAGCACGCCGTACATCTCGTCCTGATGTTTGGGGAAGCCGCTGCCGTTACTCGACAGCATGATATTGATCCCCTGCACTTGCCCTGCATATTTTCGGTAGGCAAGCCACTGTAGTCTGCGAAAGCCATCAGGCTTCTCCGGATTTGATTCGCGAAACTGCACGCCTTTCAAACCGTCAATTTCCACCCACTTTACCTCATCAACCTCAAAATGCTTCATGCGCGTTTGCGCCTGGTCGTAAGACGCTTGGATGGCTGAGTCGGTAGGAAAACTGTCATCCATCGGCGAGATGCTGACTATCAAGTGCGCAGCTTCATCCCCGCCAGGTGAGCTCCAAACAAGCTCTTGGAATTCGCTGCTGTCTTGCTTCCAGTTTGGCGGTGCTGTCCATGACATCCCCTGCCGGTCCCACTTAACTTCCTTACCACCGGCCAGCGCTTGAGTTTGCGCGGCGGTCGGCGTTCCTTTCTCAGCTTCACCGCTGGAACTCGACGAAGACTTTTCCGAGCCGGAGCCGCCCGAATTGGAAGTTTTTAGTTTGTTACCGAGGTTGCATAACGACAACGCAAAGCCAAGCACAAGAATGGTCGGAATCTGTTTCATGGGCCACACTCACCGGGAAGGAGTTAGAAGAGCAGACAGCTTCTATTGCAAAACTGACCCTTAAGTCAATCGTTTACTGCACGCCCGCAATGAGCGCGTACGCCATAAAATCGCAGATTGAGGATTTAAGTTTCCTGCGTGCGTTATGGTTTAATTCCTAAGTTCCAGCTAAACAACATGAGAGAGAGCAAGATCCCTTGCGTCATTTGTCCGTCTTACTTCTAACCGTCGTTCTTATAACCACAATTCAAGCCCAACATCATCACGACGAGGAGCTTCATTTTTCCCACCCTTTGATCGCCGAATCTCCGTCGCCGGACACTAAGATCCGATTTGATTATTTCTATCGAAGATTCCGTTCCGATAGAACAAGTGAGCACTCGGCACGCGTGGAGTTTGAGTACGCCTTCAGACCCTCATTCAGTGTTGAGGTCAATCTCCCGTACACGTTTCTCAGAACTGAAGGCCAGCCGACTATTAGCCACACTGACAGCATGGACGTTGCCGTAAAGCTGACTAGCTCAGTATTCAAAGAGCATCATGTGCTATTGGTTTACGGCGTCGAGGTTGGCTTACCTACAGGTACCGATTCAAAGGGCATAGGCAGTAGTCACCTTGTGGAAGTAGCGCCCTATTTTGGCGCTGGATTGAAAAGAGAAAAGGTCGAGGTTGTGGCTTTCACTTCCGTAAGCGTGCCTACGAACAAGCGGGTAGGCGATGAGGACGCGACGGCGCTTGGCTATCAGCTTTCATTTCTATTCAAGCCGAATCTAACTGTCCAACCCGTTATCGAACTTGACGGTCAGACCGGACTCAGCGGGTTGGAACGTGGCAATACGGTCGTAAATCTTTCCCCGGGTATCAAGTTCCGACCACTACATAGCGAGCACTGGCAGCTTGGGGCTGGCGTCGGGTTTCCCGTTACCAACAGACACGATTTCAGTATCAGAGCTGTCATGTCAGCCTTCTATCATTTTTAGTAACATGCTAAACCGAGCACTATCACTAAAACACTTTCCATTACAAATCCCGAGCGCCGCGTGCTATCCTACGGCTTCCCTCAACAGCCCCCTGAATAAACCGAGCAGGCGCTCGCAGCTTCGGAGAATTCTATGGAAACCGTGAACTTGAAAGCATCGACATCATTCTGTCTTTTTGTAGTTGGCCTATCGATCCTCATCGGCAGCGGCTGTCAACGCGCCGATACAAATGCCAACACTAACCTGACCGTGAACACGAACACAGCGACGAATGCCAACGCGAATTTGTCTCCGGACACGACTGTGGGCATCGCGGCGCGCGAGCCGGATCAATACCGTGCGACCCTGGTATTCAGCGCTGAAACTGAAGGTGGACAGAAGACGGTCGGCATTCCCACGTTGTCGGTGGACGTGGCCCGTAGCGGCGCCGATCGCCGCGTCGCTTTCAAACTTCCCGACGGATCGGATTTGATCTACCTGGAACAGGGCGACAAGCACATTGTGTTGGCGCCGGGCCGCAAACAATATGCTGAGCTGACTCCCGAAGCCACCGGTTTTCAGTTACAAAAACTGATGACGCCGGGACAGCTCGTTTCCTATCTGGAAAAATTGCGCGGCGTTGAACGTGTGGGCGACGATACGATCAACGGACGCACCGCCGATAAATATCGTTACGCAAACACAACCAATACATCGACCTCAGCGGGCCAGCTCAATACTGAAGCATTTGTTTATGTCGACAAGGAAACAGGACTGCCGTTACGTTCGGAGTTGTACACCGAAGCGAGTGGGAATGTTCAGGGTGTGAAAGGCGCAAAGATTGTCGCCGAGATGCGAGATATCACTACCGCTACCATTGATCCCACCCTGTTCCAGGTTCCAGCCGGCCTTAACAAAGTTCCACCCGAGCAGGTGCGCGCGCAGATCGATGCGTTTACCGGCACCGTGGCCGCGCTGGTCAAAGCGTTGCTAAGCAACATGGCGCCACAGGGCGCGTCCAACTCTGCGTCGCCAACGATGATGGCTTCGCCTTCAGTTTCGCCATCAGTGAAAGCAACCTATTAGGACGAACAATGAGATACCTATTAATTTTGCTTCTTGGTTTGGTGGTCGGCGGCGCGGCCACCATATTTTTTCTGGGCAGTCCGCGCGCGAAAGCTATCCCCGGCACGAAGGTGCAAGCGCCTAATGCCGGCGGTGATCCGCCGAGCACCGTGGTCATGTCGGTGAGTAGCGGCCTGGTAGATGAGATGCTGGCATCGCTGTTCCGCGATCTTGGACCACCGACATTCAACCTTTCACAAAAAACTTCGCCTTCTTCTTTTGCAAACATCGAAAACGTGGCGTTTCAAAACGGCTGCGCCAATAGCGTGACGCTTGCCGCTGAAGGAGCAGGAGTCAAGACGGCAGTGCAGTTTGCCAACGGCAATATCTCGGCGCCGCTCGTTTTTAGCGGCAGCTATAGCCTGATGGGAAACTGCATGCAGTTTAAGGGTTGGGCGCAAACAACAATTCAATTGAGTTTTGATCAAGCAGCGCAGACGCTTTACGGCCGGGTGAACGTTGAAGGTGTCAACCTGGAAGGCGTTGCTCCTTTTGCCAACAGCTTTGTGACAGTTTTTGTGCGCACCGCGATTGACCAGCGAATCAATCCGCTGGTGCTGCTGCATCCATCACAGTTGCAACTGCTGATTCCGGTAAAGGGAAGTAATGGAACGGTGAAAGCGCATGTGAGAGAGGTGCACTCGGAAGTGCAGGACGGGACGCTGCGTTTGCATATCACTTACGATTTCGCTGGTGAGAAGGGGCAAGTGCCGGCGACCTGAGCCGCTTTGTTACTGGGACCGCGGGCGTCCCGCCCGCAATGAGCGCAAAGCGCGAAAAAAAAACGCTACCCAACTAGACAACTTTGCATGACAAAAACGATGGGAAAAAGTTACGGTCGCGCGTTGCGCTCATTGCGGGCGAGACGCCCGCGGTCCCAGTAGTTACTCAAACCTAACTTTCGCGGCTTCTTCCTCAGGCGAATCGTGCTGCGGCGCAACTCCCACACCATGTTTGTAAGCAAGCTCGCCGCCTAGCCAGCCCGATATCGAAATCAGCAGCACACCCAGCAACGACAGCAGGAACGGAATGCGCAGATAGTAGTTAACCCAGTGCGCGCCTATCCGCATGCGGAAGTAAAGGCTGATGGCAAATACGATCAAGGCGATGACGTTCAGTCGCGCGTGCCAATTCGCGATTCGTTTTACGCCGCCGTCTTTAATGGTCAGCCAATCGATGATTCCGGGGATGGCAGCAGCGACAGCACCAAGACAACCGGCGGCCAGCAGGAATTTTGCAATCAGGTTAAGACTGGGATTGCGCTGAAAATAAAAAATCACGTCGCAGGCAAACGACGTGGACCACAGCGCGATTGGGAATGGAATTAGAATCGGATGAACCGGATGTCCGCCGATGCTGGCCTTGCTTGCCATGGGGAGTTCCTCCTTTTGGGAAAGAAAGAGAATCGCAAGAGTCACCAAACTAAACGACCGTCATTCTGTTCCTGCTCGCGGGAAGCGTCAAGGCTTGCTGGAGGAGAAGAAGTTTGAGGTTATAGCTGCTACCTCGGTTTAAATGTCAGGTCGGGAAGGGTGGCTTGCCCCCGCTCGAGCCCCGACGGCGTGAGTGGTTACAGCACTCTCAACTTGAGATATTTGCCAACTAGTCGTCGCGCCGTTAACGCTCGAGCGGGGGCAAGCCACCCTTCCCGACCTGATATTTAACCGAGGTGGCTTCAATCGGAAGCTAATTGGCGCCGGACGATTTCATCGCTCCGCGCAAAGTTGGGATCGATAAGTGTTCCCAGCCTCAGAGCGTTGCTTCAGTAGTAATCGCAGCGCTTTCAGCCAGACGGCGCTGGCGCGCGAAGTGGTCTTCAATTTCCAGCGCCGTTTTTTTGCCGACAAAGGGCGTCAATTCCATTGCCGAAGCCGCGGCTATCCGCTGGATGGAACCAAAGTGTCTCAGCAAGCGGCCTTTGCGTTTCTCGCCCACGCCGGGAATCTCCGAAAGTTCGGAAGTGAAATCCCGCAGCTCGCGGCGCTTGCGGTGATAACTCAAAGCATAGCGATGCGTTTCGTCGCGTATCATCTGCAGCAAACGCAGAATCAGTGAATGCGGGTCGAGAAAAATAGGTTCGTGCTCGCGGCCTTTGACTAACAAATAAGAAACCTGATTATGTTTAAGCGGCGGCTTTACGACGCCGACCATGGCGATCGCTTCCAAATCAAGTTCGCGCATTGCTTCTCCAGCCGCGGCCAGTTGGCCCTTGCCGCCGTCAATCATGATCAGATCCGGCAGAGGCTTTCCTTCAGCCAGCAGGCGCCGGTAACGTCTCAGCACCGCTTCATGCATAGATGCAAAATCGTTCGCGCCTACCACGTCGCGAATACGAAACTTGCGATACTCCGAGCGGTTCATTTTGCCGTTATCGCAAACGACCATGCCGGCGACGTTCTCGGCGCCCTGAATGTGCGAGATATCAAACGACTCGATACGGGCGGGAAAGCGCGGCAGCTCGAGCGTTTCCTGCAACTCTTCCAACACGCGTTTCATGTCAGGTTTGAGCACGCGAAAACGCTGTTCGAAGGCCAGCTTCGCATTCTTCTCACCCAGATCGATCAAGTCACGTTTCTCGCCGCGCTGCGTGTAGTGAATCTTCACGCGCCGCCCTTTTCGTTTAGTCAGCGCCTGTTCGAGCAGTTCGCGATCTTTGAAATCGACGGGAACGTGAATCTCTTTCGGCACATAGTCGGTCGCGTAGTATTGCGCCAGCACTTCGCCGAGAAACGAGCCCGGATCGAAATCATCTTCCGGCAGGTCTTCCCAGAAAAATTCGCGACGGCCGACGATGTTTCCCTCGCGCATGGTAAATAGTTGCAGCGCCAGTCGCCGGTCTTCGCGGTAATAAGCAAAAATGTCCACGTCGCGATCGCTGGTGGTTGCCATTTTCTGTTGTTCGGAAAGCTTGACTACGGTCTTGCGCAGATCGCGATACTTGGCGGCCATCTCATAGCGCATCTCTTCGCTGGCCTGGTCCATGCGCGCTTCAAGCGTGTTGGCGAGTTCAGTATTTCGACCTTCCAACAACAGGCGCACGTCGCGCACGGCCTCTTGATATTGATCAGCGGTGCACAATCCCTTAACACATGGACCAAGGCAACGTTTGATGTGATATTCGAGACAAGGGCGCGGCGCCTTGCCGTCGATTTCAATATCGCAGGTGCGTAGTTGAAAAGTGCGATTAATAACGTCAATGGTCTTACGTGCCATGCTGGCCGGCAGAAACGGGCCGAAATAAAGCGCGCCATCTTTCTGAATGCGACGCGTGATTACCGCTTTGGGAAACGGTTCATTGATCGTCAGTTTCAGATGCGGATACGACTTGTCGTCCTTTAGATTGACGTTGTAACGCGGCTTATGTTTTTTGGTGAGCGTGGCTTCGAGGATCAGGGCCTCGGCTTCACTGTCAGTGACGATGAACTCGACGTCGGCGATTTGCCGGACCAGTGCGTCCGTCTTGCGATCGAAAGGGCGCGCCTGAAAGTAGGACCGCACACGGCTGCGCAGACGCTTGGCCTTGCCGATGTAGATGATTTTGCCGGCGCTGTCCTTGTAAAGATAGACGCCGGCGGAAACTGGTATTTCCTTTAGTTTTTCAGCTAATGTCACTGCTTGTTGTTACTCTGAAGTATTTACAAATGACATTCTAACGCACCGATCCGTTGAAAACCACGAGGCTGTATCGTCTAGAGCCAACTCAGAAAAGCTCGGGGCGGGAAGGCGGGCTTGCCCCCGCTCTTTTGGTCCTTAGGCGCATGCTGTTAACCACGATGAGCGGGGGCAAG
>JAVEDP010000040.1 GCA_030841085.1 Pyrinomonadaceae bacterium | reverse complement strand
AGGCAGCGGCGCTGGTTGCAAGCTCAGTGCAGGCGGCCGCGCAAAACGGCACCGGTACTTTCAATATTCTCTACTTGCAGGCGCTGGGTTCGGTGATGCCGATGGGAGCCATGCAGGTCCTTTTGTTTTTTGTGTTCGCGCTGGGTTTTGCCATCAAGGTGCCGATGTTTCCGTTCCATACCTGGCTCCCCGATGCGCACGTCGAAGCGCCAACTGCGGGTTCGGTAATACTCGCCGGAATTTTGCTGAAGCTCGGCACCTACGGCTTTTATCGTTTCAATATTCCCATGTTTCCCGCGGCCGCTGCCGATGAAAGTTATTTCTTTACCGGCACGAATCATCAGTTTGGCGTGCGCAGCGTCATGATCTTCCTGGCGATCGTGGGAATAATTTACGGCGCGCTGGCGGCAATGTATTTCGTGGTGAAGAAAAACGGCGACGTTAAGAAACTGGTGGCGTATTCGTCGGTTTCCTCGATGGGCATCGTGATGCTGGGACTGTTCGCATTGAATCCGAATGGTGTGAACGGCGCGGTGCTGCACATGATCAACCACGGCATCTATTCAGCGGCGCTGTTCCTCCTGGTCGGAATCATTTATGAACGGCGGCACACGCGCAACGTCGCCGAATTCGGCGGCCTGTCCCACGTCATGCCGGGTTACGCCGCAGTTTTCCTGTCGATGGTGATGACTGCTATTGGATTGCCTCTGCTTTGCGTTTTCATTTCTGAGTTTTTATCGCTGCGCGGCGCGTTCGAAGCGAATCCAATGTGGGCGGCGTGGGGCGCGCTGGGAATCATACTCAATGCCGGCTACATGCTTTGGCTCTACCAGCGAATGTTTTTCGGCACGATTGATAATCCCAAGAATGAAAAGTTGATCGACCTGAGCACGCGGGAATGGATCTACATGACGCCGCTGGTGATCCTGTCGCTGTGGATCGGTGTCTATCCAAAACCTTTTCTTAGTTTCATCGAACGGCCGGTTAATGCCGTCGTGCGCCAGGTGCGACCGACATATCCGATTCCAGGGATGCCGCCGGGAGTTGAAGCGCAGCGCGCAGCGGTGAATAAGTAGCGAGTGCTGAGTACTGAGTGCTGAGCACTGAGTTATGAGCTAGTAGTTCAGAGTCCCAGCTTTAGCTTGCTTCTTTCCACAGTAGAGCAGCAACCTGAAGGTTGTACTCTGAACTGCTTGAGTGAAGGCCAAAGAATAAGGCCCAAAGACCAAAGGCCAGTTCGTCTAGCGACTAACAACTAACAACTGACTAACAAATGTTTCTTCTTCAAGCAAACACCACGGCGCTTTTCAACGTAGCCGACCTCCAGCTTATTGCGCCCGAGCTGATTCTAACTGTCTGTGCCTGCCTGGCGTTGGTGATGGAAGTCATCCTGCCCTATCGCAAGAGCAAACTGGTCGCCTGGTTTTCGTTGCTCGGCGTTGGTCTCGCCTTTGTCTCGCTCGGCCTGCAATGGTGGTCCGTCGCTGACTCGCTGCCGCTCGATGGCTTTTACGGCATGGTCCGCATCGATGGGTTTGCCTTGTTGTTCAAAGCCATCTTTCTGGTGGGAGCGGCGCTGGCGATTGCAATCTCAACTCGCTATCTCGATATCGAAGGCGAGCAGCACGGCGAATACTACGCGCTGGTCTTGTTCGCTACCGTCGGCATGATGTTTCTCGCCTGCGGCTATGATCTGATTGTCCTTTACATCAGTTTGGAGTTGATGGCCCTGACGTTTTACGTGCTGGTCGCTTTTACAAAACGCGAGAAGCGTTCGAATGAAGCGGCCATGAAGTATTTTCTGTTGGGTGCGTTCTCGTCCGGAATCCTGCTCTATGGGATGTCGTTGCTGTATGGCATCGCGGGCTCAACGAATCTTGGCGAGATTGGGCACAGCGTCGCTGCAATCGTAAGTGCCACACCGCTTGGTGAAGCTACGGGCCCGAGTTTGAGACCGATGTTGTTGCTGGGCATGATTGCTCTGGCGGCAGGTTTGTTTTTCAAGATTGCAGCCGTGCCATTTCACATGTGGGCGCCGGACGCTTACGAAGGCGCGCCTACTTCGGTCACTGCATTTCTTTCCACTGGCTCAAAAGCCGCCAGCTTTGCGCTCTACGCGCGCATTTTCATCGAAGCAATGAACAGCATGCGCGCTGACTGGGCGCCACTACTCGGTTTGGTGGCGGCCATAACGATCATGGTCGGCAACTGGGCTGCCGTCACGCAGGAAAATTCAAAACGTTTGTTGGCTTACTCGTCGATTTCGAATGCCGGTTATCTGCTGCTTGGACTGGTGGCTGGAAACAGCTACGGCTATACGGGCCTGATGATTTACCTGCTGGTCTACACGCTGATGAACATGGGCGCGTTCGGCATTGTGATCAGCTTGCGCCGCCGCGGAATTATTGGCGACAACGTCGATGACATGGCCGGGCTGGCACAAAAAGCTCCCGGCATGGCGGCGATGATGACCATCTTCATGCTGTCGCTCGGTGGCTTGCCGATTACCGGCGGGTTCATCGGCAAATATTTCCTTTTTGGCGGGCTGTTGCAGCGCGGCGCCGCAGAAGGGAAGTCCTGGTATTACTGGCTGGCGGGCTGGGCCATCATCAACACGGTCGTCTCGTTTTACTATTACATCCGCTTCATCAAGGTCATGTATCTCGGCGATCGCATCGCTGACGACAAGCCGCTTGCACTCTCGCCTGCTCTGCAAACTGCTTTGGGAGTTTCCGTAGCCGGCATCATCTTCATTGGTGTCTATCCGCAGCCGTTAATCAACCTGACGCAAAAACTGATCGCACCGCTGGCGGCAATTGGGGCCGTGGCATTGAAATAGATGGAAGCCGTTTTACCAGGCGAAGATCTAATTGAGCAGGGCATTGCAGATCTGCGAAAGGGCAATGAAACGATTGCGGCTTTGCTGGTGTGCATTGGCGCTCCGCGACTGACCGGGCTGGGCTTTGAACTTCCCGACAATTTACCGCCGACTCCCGAGCATCGCCTTTACGACCTCCTCGCTGAGGACGATCAAGACTCGGCTCACTCGCGCTACAATGCGCTCATCAGAAAATTGGTTAGTTTCGAACGAGCAGCCGAATGCGTGAAAAAGTAACCGCCCAGCGCATTGAGGACTTCATGCGAGGGTTGGCGAGCGGCATTACAGAAGCGTCACGTGTATTTTTCGTTGGCGGTGCAACCGCGGTGCTGCTCGGCTGGCGCGACTCGACGATCGATATTGACTTGAAAGTCGTGCCTGATAACGATGAGGTACTGCGAAAATTTCCAACGCTGAAAGAAAAACTCCACATCAATATTGAACTGGCGGCA
This sequence comes from Pyrinomonadaceae bacterium, assembly GCA_030841085.1. GTDB lineage: Bacteria > Acidobacteriota > Blastocatellia > Pyrinomonadales > Pyrinomonadaceae > PSRF01. The sequence goes on along the minus strand of JAVEDP010000040.1, from coordinate 28,456 downwards.
CCTGATGACTTCATACCCGCATTGCCTGGCTGGGAAGACAGGAGCCGCTTTATTCGACAAGAGGAAAAACTCACGTTCCTCCATTATGATCTATATGCCCAGGCCCTCGCTAAACTCGAGCGGCGGCATAAAATGGACTACCAGGATGTAGACGAACTGCTTAGAAGAAAACTAATTGATCCCGAAATTTTGTTCGATCTGTTTTCTCAAATAAAGGATCAGCTCTACAAGTATCCTGCCATTGACGCAACAGCTTTTTGTCGAGCAGTTGAGGAAGCAACAAAAAAGCGCCGCGACTAGATCAACGGCTTACCATCACTTCGGATTTCTTTAAACCAACAGTTAATGCCGATGTTCGCATTCTATTTTTTTGCTTTGGTGGTTATTTGGCTCGGAATTCTTTCATTGCGAGGAGGCGTTCGATTTGTTTCGTACGTTCGCAGCGAGGCGGCTAAGCCGTTGGTCGATTTCACGCCGTCGGTTTCGGTTTTTGCTCCGTGTCGTGGTCTCGAAGACGGTTTGGAAGAAAACCTTACCACCCTTTTCAAACAAGAATATCCGAACTACGAAATTGTGTTCGTCAGCGATCGGGAAGGCGACCCTTCACTTGCGTTGATTAGAAAACTAATCGCAGATCAAGATCAAACGGATCGAGTTTCCGCCAGGATCATCATTGCGGGACCGGCAACGCATTCTGGCCAGAAGGTTCACAACCTGCGGGTAGCTGTTTCGGAATGCGATCGGCGCAGCGAAGTATTCGTGTTCGTTGATACCGATGCGCGACCTCAAACGAAATGGTTGCGATCGCTGGTTGCGCCTTTGTCAGATAAAAAGATTGGAGCCGCGAGCGGCTATCGCTGGTTCATCCCCGTCGACGGCGGTCTCGCTTCGCACCTGCGCGCGGTGTGGAATGCATCAATCGCATCGGCGCTCGGCGCGGACCGGGATAAGAATTTTTGTTGGGGCGGTTCAACTGCGATTCGTAGATCAACTTTCGAACAGCTGCGTATCGCTGAACGCTGGCGTGGAACAGTTTCCGATGACTTCACACTGACGCGCGCGTTACATGCCGCTAAATTGCCGATTCATTTTGTGCCGGCCTGTTTAGTGCCCGCGCTGGATTCATGCACGATGCGCGAGCTGCTTGAGTTTACGAACCGGCAACTGAAGATCACACGCGTTTACGCGCCGGAGTTGTGGAAACCGGTCCTGATTGGCAGCCTGCTTTTTTGTCTGGTCTTTTTTGGCGGCGCGGGATTAGTCGTCGCGCGCGCCGTGAATCACAATTCGATCGCCGTCCCGCTGTTATTGCTTTTCATTATTTACTTGCTGGGAATACTCAAGGCCCACATTCGCATGAACGCGTTAGTTTCAATCATGCCGGCATATAGCAGGGAATTGCGTCGCGGATGGATCTTTCACCTCCTTCTGTGGCCGTTCACTTCGGCGCTTTATCTTTGGAACGCGCTGGTTGCAGCTTCTTCGCGGCGCATCAAGTGGCGCGGGATTACCTACGAATTGAAATCAGCTACCGAAGCTGTCATTATCGCCCGCGAGTAGTCTGGGTAAAGCAAACTGTTAGTTTGCGTTCGTGGCCATCACTCAGGTCCAGACAGCGATCGACCGCAAACTAACAGTTTGCTTTACAATTACTTATGCCAAACAAGGCCATACAACTGGTTCAACTGCTTCGTTCAACCAGGCGCGAAAAGCGCCTGGGCACAGTCATCTTGTTTGTCACTTCGCGGTGCAACGCGTTCTGCAAGACCTGTTTTTATCACGAAGAGTTGAATCAACCAGGCGATCTCACGTTCGAGCAGATTGAAAAAATCTCGCGCACGATGCCGCCGATTACTGATCTCTGGTTATCAGGCGGCGAGCCAACCTTGCGCCGGGATGTTTCGCAAGTCATCGAAACGTTTGCGCGAAACAACGAGATCAATCGAGTGATCATTCCGACCAATGGGCTGATCAAATCGCGCGTCTACGAAATTGTTGATCGCGCGCTCAGCGCGCATCCCAAGCTCGATCTTTATTTGAATATTGCGCTCGATGGGTACGGAGAAACTCACGATCGCATTCGCGGCGTTCCGGGAAACTGGGAAAAGGCGCTGGAATGTATCGAGTCGCTGTATCCGTTGAAGGAGAAGTTTGGCGATCGTTTTCGGTTGAACGTGAATACCGTCGTTTGCGCTGACAACTTCAGCGAAATCGAAAAGCTTGGCGAGTTTATGTGGCAGAACTTTCAGCTCGACGGCCAATACTTCAACATCATTCGCGGCGAGACGCTGGTTGGCGACGAGATAAAGCAAGTGCCCGCAGAAGTTTTACCCGAGATGTACGCCTATGTTTCGAAATTGACTAAGCGTTACGGCGATCGCATGTTTGCTGCCGATGATGCGAGCAGGCGCTTTGTGAAGAACGTCGCCTACGTCGGCGCGATCACAACCCATTACCGTAACCAACATGCAAATTTTCAAGCGTCGACCGCGTGGCCTTTTCCCTGCACCGCCGGCGAGACGACTGCGGTGATTGACTACAACGGCGACGTGCGCGCGTGCGAGCTACGCGAAAAGTTTGCAACGCTCGCTGACTACGATTACGACTTTGGCGCGCTTTGGGCTGCGCATGAGCGCGGCGTAGAGCTTGAGGCAATTGACGGCGGCAAAGCTTGCTGGTGTACGCATGTGTGCTTCATTCACGATTCGATGCGCCACTCGACGCGCGCTATGCTTTACGAGTTGCCCAAGAATTACCTCACTCGAGAATCATGGTAGACTGACTGGCGAAAGCAATGTCACGTCAAGTTAAAACCTACACGACCCCGGAGGAGTATCTGGCTTTCGAGCGCAAGGCCGAAAATAAGAATGAGTATGTCAATGGCGAGATTTTTGCTATGACCGGCGCCAGCCGCAAGCATAACCTGATCGTGGCAAATATCGTGGGCGAACTAAGAGAGCAGTTGAAGGGCAAGCCTTGCGAAGTGTATCCCGGGGAGATGCGCGTAAAAGCTCCCGCCACCCGTTCTTATGTTTATCCTGATGTGGTAGTTGTTTGCGACGAACCTAAATTTGAAGACGACCAGCTTGATACGTTGCTCAATCCAACTTTGATAGTCGAAGTACTTTCCAAGTCCACAGAGTCTTACAATCGCCTTGCCAAGTCGGCGTACTACCGCACGATTGAGTCGCTGGCCGAGTATCTGCTGGTTGCACAAGAGGAATGTCGCGTCGAACAGTATGTCAAACAACCTGATGGGCGCTGGCTGTTAGCGGACGTCCGTTCGCGTGAAAGTCTGATAGTCCTGGAAGCGATTGGGTGTTCACTTTCTTTACACGACATTTACGAGAGAATTTCTTTTGCCGAGTAACTTCCCAGTAGACTGCTCCTTAATAACGTGGGATCTAATCGTGACAATCAGGAAATCAACCGCAAGAGCGGCATCGCTTACGCTGCAGCATTCACGTTGTTTGCCTGCGTGACTTCGCTAAGCGGAGCCGGTTGGTTAGCGGATCGCTGGTTTGGCACCAAGCCGTGGCTGTTGGTCGGCGGCGTAGTCTTCGGGGCTATTGTCGGTTTCTATCAATTCGTCAGGCTCACGTCCCAACTCTAGCAGGCTCTATCAGCTTGTTACCTCGACAACCGGGCGATTCCCCGTGTAAAATCCCCAGCTTTGCTAATGAATGAAATCGACCACAAAGAAGGCCCGGCGCTGTTTTCCGTGCGCGGCGACGCTACCAACCGGCGCATTTTTCGCAGCATGATAGTGGCAATCATCCTGGCCGTGGGCGCCAGTCTGCTTTTCGCACCATGGCGCGTGAGCACCGGATTGTTATTGGGGGGCCTGTTGTCGTTGCTCAACCATTATTGGCTGATAACCTCAACCACGGCAGCGTTCAGCGTTCTGGTGAACGGCGAGAAGCCACGCCTGAACCTTATCCAATATGTTCTGAGGTATGCGGTTATTGGTTCTGTGATTCTGCTGTCGTACAAGTTAGGGATTGCTTCTATCGCGGCGCTGATCGTAGGGCTTTGCAGCTTTGTCTTCGCTCTTTTCGTCGAGGCCTTTAGAGAATTCTACTTCGCAATTATTCATCGAGAGGAAATCATTTGATGCTGTTGCAAGCGGCAGCCGCGAGCGCGGAACACGCTCCGGAGTCAGCGGAGCACACTCCAATCATCGTGGAGTTTGTTAATCACTATTTCGGCGCGTGGGCGTACCGCTTTGAGATGAACTATACCTATCCGTTCTGGACGAAGTTCTTCGCCAAATTTGGCACGACGCCGGAAGCGGTGTTTGGTCCATACACGCCGGAAACCGCGATCCCCTGGTACACGGTGATGTTTGTCATCGCCTGTATCTTAAGCGTGGTGACGATTTGGATCTTGAGAGGCCAACTTTCGGAAGAAGAGCCCGGGCACGGTCAACAAACGCTTGAGCTGGGAGTGCTGGCAGTACGCGGAATGATCGAAGACATCATTGGCCCGCACGGTTTGAAATATTTTCCGGTGGTCATGACTTTTGCGGTGCTGATCCTTTTCTCGAACTTGATGGGACTGTTTCCGCTTTTCATGTCACCCACCGCAGCGGTTAGTGTGACGTTTGCGCTCGGTCTGTCTTCGTTTCTCTACTACAACTGGATAGGCATCAAGGAAAACGGAATCCTCGGTCATCTTAAACATTTAGCCGGACCGGTTTGGTGGATCTCATGGCTGATCTTTCCTATCGAATTGATCAGTAACTTTATCCGTCCCTTCTCGCTCGGTATCCGTCTTTTCGGCAATCTCTTTGCAGACGAAAAGGTCGTAAACACGGTGTCCCAGCTTGCGCCTCCGTATACCTGGATTGCGCCGTTACTCTTGATGCCCTTGAGCATCTTTGTTTCATTTATTCAAACATTCGTCTTTATTCTTTTGTCGCAGCTTTATCTGAGCGAAGTTTCGCATGGGCCACACGAGGAGCATGAGGAGCACCACGAGGCCGTTGCCGGATCCGATCACGGCCATGACCATTCGGAGCAGGCGGCACTTGCAGTTTCTTAATGTAATAGCCGAGTCGCGCGTCGAGCGGTGGGGACAACGCGTCTTTACACGTTGGCACGCTGGTTTGAGTAGGACAGAAGCTTTCAGAAAATCAAAAGCAATCACTGGCAAATAATTAATCTGGTTCGAAGTAATAGTGTCTGTCTCGCAGGAGCGCCGTTGTAAGAGGGGCGGTGGATACCGGATGCAGGCGAAATCATAACACCGGTGACTGCTTATTTATCTCGTTGGCTTAGCGTCTATTTCTGAGGCCCCGGCCTCTTCAGGAGAAACCGAAATGAGAAGACTTAACTTAGTCCTGTTCGCGATAGTCACGGTGCTGATGACTGGAATGACGGCTTTCGCACAGACGGCGGCAGATCATCCAGTTGATAACAACGCCGGGTTGAAGGCGATTGCGGCGGGCGTTGGCTTTGCGATCGCAGTGGTTGGTGGAGCTCTTGGTCAATCACGGATTGGTGCGGCAGCCTGCGAAGGCGCGGCGCGTAATCCGGGAGCGGCGCCAAAAATTCAGGTGATGATGATTTTGGGACTGGCGCTCATCGAGTCGCTCGTTCTGTTTGCGTTGCTCGTAGTTTTCGCAAAGATTAACTAAGACGGGCCGCGCCTGCCGTAACAAGCGGCGCGATTGTTAATCCAGTTGATGCGGGGCGTAGCTGATGGCTGCGTCCCGCATCTCCTTTTGACCTAATTTGGTTTTTTTGTAAAGCAAACTGTTAAGTTTGCGGACGTTGCAGCCATTCAACCATCACAAACTAACAGTTTGCTTTACGAAATCAGTCCACTACGCTTCTTTTCGCATCTTTGCCGCCATCCAAACCTCTGTGATAGGCTCTTCGCATTCTCCCAAAGAAAAACTAGTCCCCGAGTTAAGTAGGACAGAGATTCCTGACTGCCCCGTCAGGTGAATTATTGAAAGCATTCAATGTCTGCCCAACTTTAAGTTAGCGAGGGTATTAACGTTCGATGAAAAGCTGCCCGAAGTGTGGTGCGGAATATCCCGACACGACTACGTTGTGTCCGTCGGATGGTATTGCGCTCGAGAAAACAGATGATTCCTTACTCGGGCAAACACTCGCCGGCAAATATCGTATTGACGAACGACTGAGCGAAGGCGGCATGGGAACCGTTTACAAAGGGACCCATGTGCTGATGGACAAGACGGTGGCGATTAAGGTGCTGCGTCCCTCGCTGGCTGCCGACGAAAAAATCGTGGCGCGCTTTTCTCGCGAAGCACGCGCCGCCTCCAAAATTTCTCACCCGCATGCATTAAGCGTCACTGATTTCGGCGAAGACAAAGACGGCATTGTGTTCCTGGTGATGGAATACATTGATGGCCAAACTCTCAAGGACATCATTCGAGAGCAAGGACCGATGCCGCTGGCGCGCGTCGTCGAGATTGTTAAGCAGGTTGGAGGCGCGCTGGACGCAGCTCATGCGCAAGGCGTGGTGCATCGTGATCTCAAAAGTGACAACATCATGTTGCTTAACACGATGAATGCTGATTACGCTCAAGTGTTGGATTTCGGTATTGCAAAGATCAAAGAGCGAGAAGGTGAATACGATCCGGGCCTGACCGCGCCGGATTTGGTTATCGGGACGCCGCAGTACATGTCTCCCGAGCAATGCTCGCAAGCGCCGGACATCGATGCCCGTTCAGACATTTATTCGCTTGGGGTGATCATTTATGAAATGCTGGTGGGCCACGTGCCGTTCACTGGCGGCTCGCCGACTGAAATCATGCTTAAGCAAATGCAACAGCCGGCGCCATCCGTTCTCGATGAACGAAACGACGTGCCGCCGGCAGTCGCGCAGGTAGTCGCGCGCGCATTGGAAAAGGTGCCGCATGATCGTTACGACTCTGCCGCGGCGTTGATTGATGATCTGACGGTTGCTGCCGGCATGGAGCCGGTTGCGGTCCGACCAAACAGCAAACCGTTGGTGATACCCACGGGTTCAGGTGGACTCGTAGATGATGACGAGGACGAAGAGACGGTGGTGCGCAAGCGGATTACGACGCCGATGCCTAAGCCATCCGGTCCGTATGAGCCGGCGCCGGCATCAAGTTTCAATCCCTGGAAAATTTTGATCCCGTCGATGATTGGGCTGCTCGTCATCTTTGCGGCCATCTATGCGTTCACGCGTCGCTCGCCGACGCCGACAACCGAAGCGCAACCTAATTCCACCTTAAGTGCGGATCCCAATGGCCAGCCAGTTGAACCGGCGCAACCGCCGACGGGTCAAGCGGAAACGGGAATACCTGCCGGTGGCGTAACGAATGTGAACGCCAATAAGGCCGCGTCGCCATCGCCAGTTGCAAGTCCAAGTAATGCAACTGGAGTTGAACCAAACATCAACGACAACGCTAACGACAACTCCAACACTCGCAAGAACCCTCCCTTGCCGTCGCCGACGCAATCCGTAGACGAAGGCGCGCCGCCTCCGCCGACTCCCAAATTGCCGACGCCAAAACCAACGCTGCCGCCGCCGAGCAGTTCACCGCCGGCCACGCCTGAATAAATCCGCCTAACTAGATTGATTGGTTCCTTAGTGCGCTAATTCAGTTGATTTCGAATCATCTGAATCAGTTGGGCGTCGTCTTCGATTGAGATTTTGATTTCCAGCACGTAGCAGGGAACTTCAAAATGGAAAGATGAGAGTTTTACCGCGTCCTTCGCGGTGGTCAGAATGCTGCCAGCGCCTTTTCCTCTGGCGTCGGCCACCATCCGATCCACATCAACCTGCTGATAGTTGTAGTGATCGGGAAAAGCCCGCTCGACCGCTAATTCAAATCCCTCACGGCGCAAGTGATTGAAGAAAGATTCCGGATTGCCGACGCCGCAAAATGCGGCGACTGGCTTTTGAATTGAGGACACTGGATCGAGCGTCTCGCCGCCTAGCCGGCGCAAACCAGTCGTCACCATGCGCGAACGAAAGACGGGCGTTTGTCCAACTATCTTCTGTAGCGCGGCTGTGATCGCTGCCAGCTCCATTGTTTGTTCAGTCCTTGTAAGCACGACGCAATCGGCGCGGCCTAAACCACCGAGCGGTTCTCGCAAATGACCCGACGGAAGCATGCCGCCGCCCCAGGGGTTTGTCGCATCGATCGTCACGATGTTCAGATCGCGAGCAAGCTGCAGATGTTGAAAGCCATCATCTAAAACAAAAACTTCGCTTTGCAGGTTGTTGATGGCCCACCGGCCCGCCTCGCTGCGATTAGAATTACAGACAACGGCTGCGATTCCTACTAGGTTTCTCGCCAACAGCAACGCTTCGTCACCCGCGGCTGCGACCTCGGCGATAATTTTGTTACCGTCACTAACCACTACCTGTTCATTCGGATTTTGTCGTCGATAACCGCGCGTCAGTACGCAAACTCGCTTGCCTTCATCCGCCAGCACGCGACAGACCCATTCCACCAACGGCGTCTTTCCGGTTCCTCCCGTGGTGATGTTGCCGACGCTGATCACAACCGCGTCAAGTTTAGAAACGGAAAGCAAATGCCGCCGATAAGCCGCGAGCCGCAACCGCGTCGCCAAACTGTAAAGCGCGCTGAACGGTGGGAGTATGAAAGAGTTTGCAGTCTTCATTAGGTTCTCGCTGGTTTCCGGTGAATGGCGGCATCCCCTGGCACAATTGGATCCGCCAATAGTTTCTTGAGAGATTTCATCGTCCGTTCGGTGGCGCCGCGATTTTGATTGACGAGTTGCTTTGCTCGTTCGCCAAGCCTTCTGCGCTTATCGCCGTCCATCAACAGGGTCGCAAACAATTTCTCCAGCTCCTGTGTCGTGCGCGAATCAGGCATCGCCGGCAACTGGATGATCGCTTCGGCGCGGACGAATTCTTCAACGATTTCTCGAAAATTATAAGTGTGCGCACCGGTCAGAATGCAGGCGCCGACTGCAGCCGGCTCGAGGATGTTGTGCCCGCCCGTCTTCGCGATGCTGCCGCCGACAAAGACAACCGTCGCCAGCGAGTAAGCTGATTGTAGTTCGCCGATCGTGTCCAGCAGGATAACTTTGGCGGTGTTGTCAGTCTCCTTTTGCGGCGCACTTCTGCGCGCCGATGAAAAACCCGATGCTTCCACTAGCGCAGCGACTTCGGCAAACCGTTCGGGATGGCGCGGCGCGATCAGCAGACGGGTCGACGGCTCAGCGTGCGCTATCAACCGCTTAAAAGCTTCAAGAAGAATTTTTTCTTCCGGCGCGTGAGTGCTGGCTGCTAGGAGCAACGGCGAATCGTCGTTGAAGTTGAAGCGCTCGCGCAGCTCGGCTGTCAACGCGTCATTCAACGGCAACGTACCCGCATCGAATTTTAGACTTCCCGATACTTGAACTTTTTTCGGAGCGATTCCCAGTGAACGCAGACGGCCTGCGTCAGCTTCGGTCTGCATCATGGCCAAACTAACGCCGCGCAAAACTTGCGACATGAAACCTCGAAACAGGCGATAGCGGCGGAAAGATCGTTCCGACAGCCGTCCGTTCAATACAGCCACCGGAATTTGTTGGCGCTCGCACTCCCGCAAAAAAACCGGCCACAGCTCCGTCTCCATAATCAAGATCGCTTCCGGGCGCAGGGCCTTGAGGGCCCGCCGCACCGACCAGCGCCAGTCGAAAGGAAAATAAAAAATCTTTTCAGCGTCGTGCTTGAAAATCTCGCGCGCAAGATTCTGTCCGGTTAGCGTCGTAGTGGAAATTGCGATGCGGCGATTGGGAAGTTGTTTTTTGAGTTCCAGAACGAGCGGACGCGCCGCCTGGGTCTCGCCGACGGAAACACAGTGGATCCAAATCAGCGGTTGACCGTTTGCGGGAGACAGCGTGCCGAGACGCTCGCGAAATCCGGCGACATATTTGCCGTGGCGAAAGGCATCATAGAAAAAACGAGGCAGCAGGATGAGAAAACCGACAGCGAGCAGAAGGCTGTAGATGAAGTACATAAGTAGGACAGGCATTCCTGCCTGTCCATTTTTTAGGAGGCAGGATTAAGTCAGTTAAAAGAGAAAAGAAGATTTGTCATTTATCATTTTACGGTGATCATTTTTTATTAGAGCACCGCGACCCAAATTGAATCGGGAAATTGCAATGACAAATGGTAAATCTCAAATGATGAATGACAAATATTCTGTTCTCTTCCAATCCAACTCGTCTTAATCATGTCAACAAAAGACAGACAAGAAGTCTGTCCTACTACTTGGCCCGCTCAATATAGCGGCCTTCGGTGGGATCGACGCGAATGCGGTCGCCTTCGTTCACAAATGGTGGCACGGTCACGATAACCCCATTTTCCAATGTCGCCGGTTTGTTCACGTTAGAAACCGTGGCGCCTTTCATCGTAGGTTCGGTTCGGGTGACGGTCAGTTCCATCGAAGGCGGCAAATCGATTCCGATAGGCGCGCCTTCAAAAAACTCGGCCTGGATTTTCAGGCCCGGCGTTAACCACTGGGCCGCATCACCGAGATCGTCTCCGCTCAGAGCGACCTGCTCGTAATTCTCCGTGTTCATGAAGTGATGATGGGAACCGTCGGAATACATGTACTCCATCTCATGCTGCTCGAGCGCGGCGCGTTCAACCGAATCTACCGAACGAAAGCGATGCTCGAATGAGGAGCCCGTCTTGATGTTTCTCAGTTTCGTTTGAATCATCGCGCGCAAATTTCCGGGCGTGTGATGGCGAAATTCCATCACCTTGCAGGGCTCACCTTCAAACAGAAGCACCATTCCCCGGCGAATTTGTGTTGCAGAAATAGCCATAACGTTTCTTAAGTTCTCCGTCTAAGGTTTGATTAACCGCGAGCTTGGCGGGCGATCGGGGCCGTATTTGAAACGCGTAGTCTAGCGAGGCGCGTGCAGCTTTGTCCAGCGAAGCACCAGCAGTGTAATAGACAAATTTGTGTTACTGGGAAAGAAATATTTTTTGACCTCGTTTGGCTGAGGAGATTTATCTTCAAGTTGGGATCGCCTTTGCGGCATCGTGCTCATCTCCTCGAACGCGAACCCTTGTTGAGGCGATTTCACGGGAAGATTACGCCCACCCAATTTATGAAATCGCCCCAAGCCGAACCAGTAAGGACCGAGCCATGGTCGAGATTGTCGTAGACGAGGAGGTAGCGCCTAGCTGGCCACGTCCCGCGCGGGGGCACTCCGCTCTGCCACGTCAGACCGTTGAATCCAGTGCAGTCAAGAGGTGTTGCAGCGACGGCGGCGCCGCTCGCGTCCAAGTGCCAGTTCATACTAGCGGTCCCCGTCGGCGAGTTTGACGGAGCGTAGGCGAAGGCCAGCGCACAAGCCTGGCTTGGGTGGATTAGGAGATCCTCGATGCCCTGTAGCAAGAGGATTTTCACATCGGTGCGCGCCTTCAAGTCCTCCGCGTATGTAACAGGCGATCGCCAATCGTAGGGGATGCGGCTCTGGTCAGGCGTGACGCGGATGCGCGGGGTCGTGGTGATGTCGCCGAAGGTCGTCGAAAGCGCGAGTCGATTGTTTGTGAGCTCTGTGTCGGAAGGCGTCGACGGCGGCGAGTATCCGTACCATGCGGCCATGTCGGTCGGCGCTGCGAACGCCGCTGCGGCCTTGACCTTGACCCCACGCTGGAGCGCGCGCACGGTGATGCAGGCGCCATGGGAGTGGCCCCACATCAGCACCCGGTCGGGATCGACCGACGGCCAGCCACGGACGATCTCCGTGAGCCGCAACACGTCGGTGATCTCGCCCAGGCAGAGTTCAATTTCACCTTGGGACTGAACAACGCTGGCACCAGGGACGATCGGTTGATCCGGAGCGACAATGGTCGAGGAGCGCCTTATTTTCTCACCGCGATACGCCGACATCGCGACGACCCAGCCGCCCTGGGCGCTGGGGATACAGAAGTTGTTCAGAGAGATCTCGTTGAGTTCGAAGCCGCCGTGGTTGATGATCACGGTCTTGTGCTTTCCCGGCGTGGTGGGGCTGCACACGAGGCCGTAGATGGTTTTGCCCTCCACTTTATAGTGCCCGAGCTCCCACTGGACCCCCGGAGGCTGGACGGCTGGTTTGAAGTCGCTCACCCACGGATCGGTCGAGGCGTTGCTGCCGACTCCGCTGTTGTCGAAAACAACCAGCGATTTGCCATCGTAGCAAGCGTCACCAGCCTGGACGATGTTTAGCCCGCTGGACGCCTTAGCTTTGGCACACTCCTGTGCGGCTACGCTGAAGGTGACGAACGGCGAGCCCCCCGAGGACGCGGTGATCTCGACGCGCCCGCCGCTCGTGGCCAAGCCGTTAAGGCTGCGTGGCGTGCCGTCAATGACCACTAACTGCGGCGCCCAGAACCTGGCGGCCGGGGTGAGTGTCGTCGACCAGGGAGAGAGCGACACGGGCGTTGCGACGGAAGGGGTCTTCGAGGCGACCGCCGTGCCGATCGTCTGGATCACGTTCGTGTTTAGGTTGCGCGCCTTCAACGTGACCGTGACCCCGGTTGGCGCTAAGCCGTTGAGCGAGATCTTGTTCGTCGACTCGGCGTTGGTGCGGTTGGGCGGATTCCAGATGCACGCAGTTAGTAAGCAGCAGGAAGTAACGGGACTACTTTCTTCATGAACTCTCTCCGTTTCTCAGGAGGCAAAAGTTTATTTCGTGTCGAAGGTGTGAGCTTCAATTGCAGCCGTGCGTCCCGAAGTATCCACCGACGCGACACATCAGTCAACGGCGCATTTGCAAGGTCGAGTTTCCGAAAATGTTCCGCTGCGAAGAGGACAAGAAACGGTTGAAGGCTTAGAAAGCTCGGCACGTCGTAGTAGGTAATGATGCGCCCAGTACAGTGGGCGACGAGATGCAGCGGCTGGCACGGGCGCGCATAAAAAGGCGGCCCTACCAGAATCATAATCGACCCCGGCTTGACCGCCTTTTTGAGGAGCCCACCTACCTCGTTCTAGTTAACGTCCGATCAGCCAAAAGGTTCCAATATGAACTCAGGCTGCACGCGCGCGGGGAACGCGACGCTGGCGAGCCGCTTGCTCAAGCCAGGTCTGCGCCGCGTCGTACTTGGAAAATCGTTTTTCATCGAGACGAAACGCAGCCGTGTGATAGTAACGGCGACCATTGATAACCTGCGCGGCGTGCTTGATATGCAACATCTCGTGATAAAGGATGTACTCGACGAACCATTCAGGCACCTGCGGCGAATCGAGCGACTTGCTAATCGTAATTGTTTCATGCACGCGATCGTGGTGACCAAGAATGCTGCGCGTGCGACGTTGCGACCAGGTGATCGTCGGCTTGGGCAAAACGGAATCAAAATAGCGGCGATTTATTTTCAAGAACATCCGATCAAGATCGTAAGTGTCGCCCTGAGCGCTGGAAATCATTTTCCGGCCTCGACGTTTCCGGGCAATGTCGGACGAACGCACAATATCGGGGGCCATCGAATATTCGCGATAGGTTCGTTCGTAGGCTGCGGGCACGCGCTTACCGAGAAGTTTGGCTACCAGCACAAAAGCGAGCGCGCGAGTCACTTCCGGTGGGCACGTTTTGCAAATGTCTGACAGGCGAACGTGAACACTGCCCGAACGTAGTCTGATCGTGTGGTGGAGCCCGGCGTAGGGATAGAAGCGCACGTCGATGGCCGGCAACGGACGGTTGCCGCCGAGGTGATGGAAAGCATCAACAAAAAACTTTTTCACCTCGTCCATGGCGTTTCGCTCCTTCTAAACTTGCGCGCGTTGTAAGTATTCAACTGTTTCATCCAGTATGCCGGAGGAGAAATCCTGGTTCAGCTCGAACTGTCGACCCGAGGGCGTGGGTACTGAAAGTCGTAGGCTGCCGTTAATCTTACGGAGAGCGCTGGCGAGCGTCAATTGGAGTAGATCGCAGGTTAAAAAGCCCAGCAAAAACGCGAATGTCTCACTCGCGAGCCGTTGCCGCCTGGCCTGCGAAGCGAAAGCGGTATTGGGCCTTAGGATGCCCGTTAATGACGCCGCGAGAGATGGAAAACTAAAGCCTTGACTCGCATTAAGGCGTTGAAGGTGTATGACTTAGAAACCGCCGGCAAACTCGGCCAAACTGTTTGCAGCACCGTACACGATTCTTTATACTGCGATTAGGAGTTTGCTTTGCAGGTTTTGCGCTTTGCCTGAATGATCGCCCTCGGAAACCTTTACGAAATTCTTTGAAGTCCTTGGCTTTTGAAGTAGTAATTCATGCCCCGTCGCCACTCAAGCATCCATACGACAGACGCAGACGCCGTCGATCCTCGTGCCCAGGCCGTGCTCGCTGCCTTAATCAAGGAGCATCTGGGAACGGGCGAAGCGGTAAGTTCGCGCGCGCTGGCCGATCGCTTTGGCCGGGGCTCGGGTTGGAGCTCGGCGACTATTAGAAATGTATTGGCGGAGTTGGAAGAAGCCGGTCTGGTCGAGCAGCCGCATACATCAGCAGGTCGTACGCCCACCGATAAGGGTTATCGTTATTATGTCGACAACACGCTCGAGGAAGCACGTCTCTCCCGCGCCGACCTGCGCGAAATCGATAAAGTCTTTGCTTCAAGCGGTCTTGATTCGGCGACATCATCGGATCGCGTCATGGAGAAGATGTCTCACGCGCTTTCCGAACTGTCTGAGAATGTCGGTATTGTTTTCTCGCCATCCCTTGCTGACAATCGCCTGAACCACATCGAGTTTGTGCAGCTTTCCGACAAGCGCATCCTGGTAATCCTGGTTACCACTGCAAACACGGTGCATAACAAGATTATCAGGTTGCAAGATCAAATTACGCAGGATGACCTTGAAAGCACCGCGCGCTATCTCAACGTCGAATTCAGCGGCAAGAGCTTGTTGGCAATTCGCAGCGAGATTGTTGAATTGATGAGGCAGGAGAAAGCCCTTTACGATCGGCTGCTGCGAAATGCAATCCTGCTTTGCGACATGAGCCTCGAAGGCGAGGATGCGGGCGGCGGCGATGTCTATGTTGACGGCGCTTCAAACATGCTCGCTAAGCCCGATTTTGTTGATATCGATCGTATGCGGGAACTGTTTCGAACGTTTGAAGAGAAATCGCGTCTTATCAAGATATTGAATGAGTGCGTCTCGCGTGACCAGATTTCCCTGGCCGGCGATGTGCATGTCGTCATCGGACGCGAACACCCCAACCCATCCCTGCGAAATTGCTCTTTGATAACCGCCCCATACCAGCTCAGTTCCAGCGAACATCTCGGCACTTTGGGTGTTGTGGGTCCGATGAGGATTGAGTATTCCCGGATCATGGCTATGGTAAACTACATGGCGCGCTTGATTGAGCGCCGGCTCAATGACGATGCTCGAGCGTGATTCCTTCTTAACCTTTGCAGAAATTCAAGTGCCGACATGGTTCCTGACGATAGGACAAAACGCATTCCTGTTAATTTTCACGATGGCAACGGCGAAGACGATCCCGTTGCCGTGTCGAATGAATTGGAGACTCCTGCGGAAGTGACAACGCCCACACCCGAATCCGGTCCACCAGACCTGGACCACGAAACTTTTTCTGAAACAGATCCGCCGGTGCGCCCGTCGCCGCAAGCGGACGGCTCGCCCGCGGATGTTGCCCCCAACGCCGGTGGTCCGGAACTGGCCGAGCTGGTCGCGACGCGTGCGGAACTAAAGCGGCTGGAAGCGGAAGCCAAAGATTTGCGTGATAGTTTGGCCCGGCGCCAGGCTGATTTTGAGAATTACCGCAAGCGAATGGAGCGGGAACGAACGGAGACTTATAACCGCGTGGTCGCCGACATCGCCGCCAAGCTGTTACCGGTTTTGGATAACTTAAAGCGTGCGCTGGAAACCGAAGCCTCAGTCGAGGCGAGTGAGTCCGACGAGTTTCGCCACTTTCTCAGCGGCGTGGATTTGATCTACAAACAGTTGAATGGAGTTTTGGATGCGTTTGGAGTAAAGCCAGTCGCCGCCGAGGGCGAGATGTTTAACCCTCACGTCCACGAAGCCGTCGTGACGGAGGAAACGGACGAATACGAGCCGGACACTGTGATGCAGGAAATTGTTCGCGGATTCAAACTCGGGGACAAATTGATAAGGCCGGCACTCGTAAAAGTCGCTGTCAAAAAATGATTAGTACGCTTCTCCAATAGGATCATAAATGGGAAAAGCCATAGGCATTGATTTGGGCACCACAAATTGCTGCGTTTCCGTTCTGGAAGGCGGAGCGGTTCAAATCGTACCCAATAAAGAAGGCGGCAGAACCACGCCCAGCGTGGTGGGCTTCACCGACAAGGGCGAGCGTTTGGTCGGACAAATTGCGAAACGCCAGGCGGTGACCAACGCCGCGAATACTGTGTACGCCGTCAAACGATTGATCGGCCGCAAGTACAATTCACGCGAAGTGCAGCGAATGCGCGAGACTTCCGCTTTTGAAATCGTCGATTCGCCAAACGGCGACGCACGCGTGCGCGTTCAGGGACGCAGCTACAGCCCACCAGAGCTTTCCGGAATCGTACTGCAACGGCTGAAGGCCGCTGCAGAAGACTTTTTGGGCGAGCCGGTAACGGATGCGATCATTACCGTGCCCGCTTATTTCGATGACACCCAGCGCCAGGCGACTAAAGACGCCGGCAAAATCGCGGGCTTAACAGTCGAGCGAATCATTAACGAACCCACCGCGGCCGCGCTTGCCTACGGGCTGGGCAAATCGGAAATCGAGCGAATAGCCGTCTATGATTTGGGCGGCGGGACGTTTGATATTTCGATCCTTGAAATGAGCGATGGCGTGTTCGAAGTGTTGTCGACGTCCGGAAATACTTTTCTTGGTGGCGAAGATCTGGACGAGCGCATCATGAACTGGATGGCGGATCAGTTTCTGAGCGACACCGGAATCGACTTGCGCAAAGATCGACTGGCCCTGCAGCGTCTGAAAGAAGTTGCTGAGCGCGCCAAATGCGAACTCTCGTCGGCGACTGAAACAAACATCAATCTGCCGTTCATCGCCGCGGACGCGACTGGTCCAAAACACTTCAATAAGCCGCTGACCCGCGATGAGTTTGAAACGCTGATTGGCGATCTGATCGAACAAACAATCGAACCGTGCCAACGTGCGCTGCAGGATGCAAAACTCCAACCAGCGGATATCGACAAAGTTATTTTGGTGGGCGGACAAACTCGCTCGCCGATTGTTGAGCGCACGGTCGAGAGAATTTTTGGCAAAAAGCCATCGGCCGAAATCAACCCCGACGAAGTCGTGGCCATGGGCGCTGCCATCCAGGGCGGCGTATTGACGGGTGAAGTTAAAGACATCGTGCTGCTCGACGTTCTGCCGTTGAGCCTGGGACTGGAAACGCGCGGCGGCTTGTTCACAAAAATCATCGATCGAAACTCAACCATTCCCCTCCGCAACAGTTTGACCTTCACAACGGTCGTCGACAACCAAACCTCGGTCGAAATTCATATTCTCCAAGGCGAGCGTGAAGTTGCGGAAGGCAACCGTTCGCTGGGGAAATTTGAGCTGGTCGGCATACCGCCGAGCCCTCGCGGCGTGCCGCAAGTAGACGTGACTTTCGAGGTCGATGCCAACGGAATTGTCTCCGTCTCGGCCCAGGACAAAGCCACCGGGCGCGAACAGCAAATGCGCATCACGCCAACCTCGGGCCTGGCCCCTGACGAGATTCAGCATTTAATCAAAGAGGCGGAGACGTTTGCCGACACCGATCGCGACGCGAAAGAGGTCGTCGTCCTGCGCAACAAGCTGGAGTCGTTACTGCGCAACACGCAGAAGTCGTTCACTAAGTTTGGCGGAATGCTGTCGGCTAACGATCAGGAAATTGCCGATCGCGTTTTCAGCGAGGCTGAAGCTGCGGCGAACGCCGAGGGACGCGAAACAATTAATAAGGCGCTGACCGCGCTGGAGCGAGTAGCCGGGCAACTCACCAACGCGATGATGAAGCCTACAGACGATTCGGCGCCGAAAGGCGCAGAGGATTCGAATTAGCTTTAAGCAATAGTGATTTTGATAACCCAATTGACCAGGAAAGGTTTTAAGAAATACTGAATGAGTAAGCGAGATTATTACGAAGTTTTAGGCGTGAGTCGTACCGCCACTGACCAGGAAATGAAAAGCGCGTACCGGCGTCTGGCGGTCAAGTATCATCCAGACAAAAATCCGGGCGACGCGAGCGCCGAAGAAAAATTCAAAGAAGCCGCTGAAGCATATAGCGTGCTGGCTGATGCTACCCAGCGCCAGCGTTACGATCATTTTGGCCATGCAGGCGTTTCGAGCGGGGCTGGACAGACGTGGGGCGCGCCTGGTTTTGGCGGCATCGAAGATATCCTCGGCGATCTTTTCGGCTTTGGCGACGTGTTCGGAAGTGGCCGCGGCGGCGCGCGTCGTTCCACAGCACAGCGCGGCGCCGACCTGCGTTACGATCTTGAAATAACTTTAGAAGAAGCCTATGCCGGGATGACCGCGCAACTGCGAATTCCTCGGTTGGAAACTTGCGAAACGTGCAAAGGCAACGGCGCGGCAGCAGGTTCGCAGCCTGAAACCTGCAGCAACTGCCAGGGCTCGGGCCAGGTGCGTTATCAGCAAGGATTCTTTTCAGTGGCCCGCACCTGTTCCGTGTGCCGCGGCGCTGGACGCGTCGTTAAAAATCCCTGCGCAGAATGTCATGGCGCAGGTCGCATCGAGCGCGAGAAACAGATGGAGGTCAAGATTCCTGCGGGCGTCGAAACCGGATCGCGTCTTCGAGTTCAGGGCGAAGGAGAGTCAGGCACGCAAGGTGGGCCATCCGGCGATCTGTATGTCGTGATTCATCTCGCCGAACACGAACGCTTTGAACGGCAGGGAAGTAACCTTTACGTCTCGCTGCCGGTTACATTCGCGCAGGCTGCTTTGGGGTCCGACGTCTTTGTGCCCACTCTCGAAAGTGAAGAGAAGATCAAGATTCCTACCGGCACGCAAACGGGTACTGTGTTTCGCTTGAAAAACAAAGGGATGCCGGTGCTGGGCGGCCGTGGTCACGGCGACTTGTTTGTTTCCGTAAGCGTTGTTACGCCGACGTCGTTGACGCGCGAACAGCGAAAACTTCTCGAGCAGCTTGCGGTAGTTGAGAACAAGGATCTGGAAGACAAAGGCCTGGTCGATAAAGTCCGCGATATTTTTGGTTGATAACTTTCCTCGCGTTGCGCGGAGCGAGCCGCGTAGCGGCCTAATGTTTATAGTTCTAACGCTCCCAACAACAGTTTTTCGAACTAAGCGAATGCGGCATCGCTTAGTTCGAAGATTGAATGATTAGCTGGTTACTATAAACATTCCGTGCCTACGGCACGGCGGAGTTTAGCCATGAACCGCTTCCCCCATCCCAAACTACAAATATTCTGTTTTGCTATCCTGCTCGCCTTTGTTTCGTTCACCGCTAACGCGCAGGACAGCATGGAGCGTTGGCAGAAATTTGATTTCGCCAAGTCATCGCTCAAGTCGGCCGACGTTGCGGGCCTCGCGCTGGAAGATCTGACGCTGATGCGTGGCATTGTTTTCGGCCGCCATGGCCGGATCTTCAAAGACGCGACGATCAAGACCTATCTAACAGCGCAGGATTGGTACAAACCGAATCCCGACTTTCAAAACTCAATGCTGAATGCGACCGAGCGAAACAATCTCGATTTGATTCGCGTCGCCGAAGCCAGCAAACACGAGACTGTCCAGCCGGGCGACATGCGTTATTGGCGCACGCGTGCGTTGACGGCGCGCAAGCTTGGCAAGCACAGCGGCGCCGAATGGCTGGTGCTGCGTTCGGAAATCGAAGCGATTCACGGCAAGCGTTTTGAGAGCGACGCCTGGCTGCAGCAATACTTTGACGAGCGTTACTGGTATAAGGCGGGCAAGTATGATCCCAAATCGCTGTCCGCGATCGAACAAAAAAATCTTGCCGCCATTACGCTGGCGCAAAAACGTTCACGGAAAGTAGCGCTCGCTCCCGGCGACATGGAGTTGTTTGAGAATCGCTTGATCTCCGCGCAGATGCTGCATGGCTTGAGCCTTTACGAATTGCGCCTGCTGCGAAATGAGGTGTACGCGCGGCACGGTCGTTCTTTTCAGGCGCCCTGGTTGGCGCAGTATTTCTTCAGCCAGCCTTGGTACCAGCCGGACGATAACTTTAAGGATGAGCAACTCTCCGGTGCGGACAAGACCAATGTCGAGACAATTGTTGCTTATGAAACCAAGATCCACGACGATCTCAGTCATACGCCAATAACGCGAAGTTTGCTCGATGGCTTGTTTGTCGAGGATGCGAGCCAAATGCGCCAGGAGATTTATGCGCGCCGCGGCAAAGTATTCAAAGAACCGTGGCTGCAGAAGTATTTTTCCAGCTTTGCCTGGTACAAGGCGGATCCCAATTTCACCGATGCGCAGTTAACTGAACTCGAGAAACGCAACATCGCGACAATCGCCGCTTACGAGAAAAAGGCGGTGAGCGCCGCGAGCGTTATCGAAGGTTGATAAGGCCCACTACCGGCCTCGCGTGACGAGGCCAAGACAAAAAAAAGTAGGCAGTAGGCAGGAGCAGTAGGCAGACAACAAGAAAGAGGCGGGTACCGATGCCCGCCTCTTTCTTGTGATAAACATTCTTCCCCGCAACTCATAACCGGTAACGAACCTTCGCCTTTCGCAACGCTTCATCCGGATTATCAAGATTTTGCAAACGTAAGGTTACGTCGGCGTTAAGATCAAAACCCGCGCGCTCGCCTGCCCGTAATTTCACTGTGCCCGCGGCCGCAATCATTGCCGCGTTGTCGGTCGAGAGATGCAGTGAAGGGAAGTAAGCGGGAATGCCAAGTTGCGCCGCTGCCCTGCTCGCCGCTTCGCGCAAAGCGCCGTTGCAGGCCACACCGCCGGCGACAATTAAAGTCCGTGGTCCATATTCTGCCGCGACCCGTTCAGTAGTTCCTACCAGCGAACGAATGACAATACTCTGGAAACTGGCGGCGAGATCCTTTATCGCTTGCGAAGGCGCATCGCCATTCTCAACCGGGCGCACGCCACTCTCGCGCACGTATTTCGTAACCGCAGTTTTCAAGCCGCTGAAACTAAAGTCAGGTGAGCCATCGCCCATGCGCGGCACAGAAAACTTCACCGCCTTTGGATTACCTTCGCGCGCCAGACGTTCGATGATTGGACCACCGGGGTAGCCGAGACCCAACATCTTTGCAACTTTATCGAACGCTTCGCCGGCCGCATCATCGCGCGTTCGCGCCAGGACTTTGTACTTGCCCGGCTCAGGCACGAAAAATAAATTTGTATGGCCGCCCGAAACAACCAAAGCTAGCGCTGGATATTCGACCGGCGGATTCTCGAAGGCGACAGAATAGATGTGACCCTCGATGTGGTTTACTCCCACGAGTGGTTTCTCAAGCGCAAAGGCCATAGCCTTCGCATAAGACACGCCGACTAATAACGAACCAACTAAACCTGGCCCTATCGTCACTGCAATGCCGTCGATCTCTTCTTTTGGGATGTTGGCGCGGCTGAACGCTTCTTCGACGATTGGGACGATCTTGTCTAGATGCTCGCGCGAAGCGAGTTCGGGTACGACGCCGCCAAAGCGTTTGTGGGTCTCGATTTGTGAAGCGATAACGGACGAAACGATTTCGCGGCCGTCGCGCACCAGTGCAGCGGCTGTTTCGTCACATGACGTTTCGATTCCAAGAACGAGCATGAGTGGATTCTAACAACGATTCGATGAGGTAGCGAAAGGAGAGAAAGTATTCGATTGGCAGAGAAACTGCTTCAAACGCCAGAAAAAGAGCGGGGGCAAGCCCTCCTTCCCAACCTTGAGCTTATCGCGGTCGAGTACCAGACTTTTGCTTGAAAGGCTTTCAATGCGAGATCGCCTCAAAAAGCCAGGGAATCTCTCAGGTTGGGAAGGCGGGCATGCCCCCGCTCTTCACAATAGGCCTATCCAGAAATGATTCAGCTCATTACGGCGTGGAAGGCAGAAACGAACGCCTCCATCTGCGGTCTGGTGCCAACCGTCACGCGCATGAAGTTTGGCATCGCGGGAAACACGCGCCCCACTTGCACATTGCGCCCGCTCATCGCGTCGATGACCGGTCTGACCTCGCGGCGCAGGTCAATCATCATGAAGTTAGCGTGCGAAGGAATGTATTTGTAACCTGATTTATCGAGCTCGGAATAGACAAAGTTCTTGACTTCAGTGTTGCGGCGGTGTCCCTGCTCCACCTGTCCGGCATCCTGCAAGCTCGCGATTGCCGCGACCAGCGCCATGATGTTCACGCTGTCCCAAGCTTGTTGCGCGCGCAGGCGTTGAATCAGTTCCGGCCGCGCTACGCAATAGCCGCAACGCAACCCGGCCATGCTGTAAATTTTCGAAAACGTGCGCGCCACCATCAAGTTTGGATACTGCGCAATCAGCGGAATAACGCTCTCGTAGTCGTTCGAGTCGACGTAGTGATGGTAGGCCTCATCAACCAGCACGATGGTTTGCGGCGGCACCTTCGCGAGGAAAGCGCGCAGTTCAGCTTTTGGTGTGATGCTTGCGGTCGGATTGTTTGGATTGCAGATGTAGATTAAGCCTGCATTTTTCTCGGCCAGCATCTTCGGCAAATCGTGGGCGTAATCAGAAGTCAGATTGGTTTTTACGATTTCCGCACCGGCTACCGCTGCATACGCGAGAATGGCCTCAAACGTTGGGTGGCCGACCAGCAACTTTTTACCTGGACCAGTTAACGCTGCTGCTGCGACTTTCAAAATTTCGCTCGATCCACTTCCCAAAAGAATCTGATCGCTTGAAACACCATTCAGTTTCGCTAAAGCATCGACGAGCATTCCTTCATGTTCGTCCGGATACCGCCACGCCAAACTAAAGGCGTCGGTCATCGCTTTCACGGCCATTGGAGACGGTCCATAAGGATTTTCGTTTGAGTTAAGACGGACCAGGGTCGGGCTGCTACTGACCAGCCGCAACGCCGGTGCTGACATGGCAAACGATGGATTAAGCGCAGCATAGGCCGCGCCGGCGCTGAGGACTTTTGCAAAGCCGCGGCGCGAAAGAGATGATTTCATGTTCCCTCCTAACAATTTGAGAGGCGGCTGAAGAAGTCAGCGCTTCATGGAAAAGAAACTTAGTGCGGAATCGCCCTGCTTGAGTGTTCGGCTGCGGATTATACTCCCAAGCTCATCAGGTAAACCATTTTTATGATGATGCTCGACAATCAGCAGGCCCTCTTGCACTAATAACTTTCCCGTGGTGTCGCCGAGCTGTTCGAGGACTTGAAGGTAATTCGAAGCATAAGGTGGATCAAAGAAGACAATATCCCAGCCCGCGGCGTTTCGCTTGCGGCTGCGCGACAAGTAAGCCTCGGCTTCGTCCTGGATCACTTTCGTTTGTTCTTCCGGAACGCGACAAAGGTCGAGATTGGCTTCGACCAATGCGCACATCTTTCGCGACTTATCAACAAAAGTAACGTCGCTTGCGCCGCGCGAGAGCGCCTCGATACCAACCGCTCCCGAGCCGGCACAGAGATCGAGAAAGCGCGCGCCTTCGATTCTTGGCGCAATGACGTTGAAAAGCGTCTCGCGCAGACGATCCGAAGTCGGTCGCACTTCGAGAGACGGTGGACTCTTCAAGTTTCGCCCGCGATATTTTCCGGCAATGATTCGCACAAAGAAAGTTCCAAGTTTCAGGTTCCAAGTTCCAAAGGTCCGTCGGCCGGGACTAGGTGTATTTTCTGCCTGCCATTTCAGACTGCTTTAAATATTTGATTAGGCCTGACAACATCCGGCTTATTTCAATCGCCATTTCTGAAATGGATCGGAATTGCGCATCGGAAATGTACTCTTGATCCAAAGCGACGTATAACTGCGCTCGTGCCTCACCACATGAGCCTTTGGCTATAGAAAGGAATTGAACAAATTCCTTGTTTCCATCTCTTTCAAAGCCTTCGGCGATATTCGATAGGATCGAGATTGAAGACCGCCGAAGTTGATCTCGAAGCGCGAAGTCCCTCGAGAACCGAACACCTAAGCTAATAGAGTAGATCGACCTTGTTAATTCACGAGCTTTTGTCCAACAGTCTATATCCTCAAACCGTTTTATCTTTGACATTCTCCACCTCCAACGTGGGAGCATTGGGATTACTTGGAACTTGGAACTTGGGACTTGGAACTTAGAGTTTATCCGACCGCGGCCAGGCCAAAGCGCGCGTTTGAACGTACGCGTTGAATCATTTTCGCCGTCTCAAGTGAACTCTCGCCTTTACCAAGATAAAAGTCAGCCTCTTTCTTTGCGGCAGCAAGAATTTTCTGATCGCGCACCAGGTTGGCGATGCGAAATTCGGGCAAGCCCGACTGCCTGGTGCCCAGTAACTCGCCTGGGCCACGCAGCTCCAAATCCTTCTCCGCGATCTTAAAGCCATCATTAGTCTCGGCCATGATCCCAAGCCGTTCGGTGGCCACACCCGTCTTAGTCTCGGAAGCCAGCAACAAGCAGTAGCTTTTCTCGGCGCCGCGTCCAACGCGTCCTCGCAGTTGATGCAGTTGCGACAAACCAAATCGTTCCGCATGCTCCACGACCATCACGGAGGCGTTAGGCACATCGACGCCAACTTCAATCACCGTGGTGGAAACGAGTATCTGAATTTCTCCGGAAACAAAACGCCGCATGATTTCTTCTTTATCGGCTGATTTCATTTTGCCGTGGACCAGACCGACGGAAAATTTGGGAAAGACTTTGTCGCGCAGGTATTCATATCTGCGGCTCGCGTCTTTTAGGTCCATCGTCTCTGACTCTTCAACAAGCGGGTAGACCACGTAGACTTGCCGCCCGGCACGCACTTCGCGCGCGATTATTTGCTTCACCTCGAGACGCTGTTCTTCGCCCAGGACCAGCGTTTCAATTGGCGTGCGGCCCGGAGGCATCTCGTCAATAACCGAAACATCAAGGTCGCCATAGATTGTCATTGTCAGCGAGCGCGGAATCGGCGTCGCCGTCATGACCAGCACGTCGGGATTGAGCCCGCGCGCGCGCAGCTCAGCCCGTTGCATTACGCCAAAGCGATGTTGCTCGTCAATCACCGCGAGGCCGAGTCTGTCGAAAGATACTGACTCCTGAATCAAGGCGTGCGTGCCAATGCAAGCATGAATCTCGCCAGCGGCAAGTTCCAGTTGCAGCTTTCTCTTTTCGGCCGCTCGCAATGACCCGGTTAACAGTTCAACTCGATACGGCGCCTTTGCCAGCAGCCGCTTGATATTGCGCGCGTGTTGCTCCGCAAGAATTTCTGTCGGCGCCATCAGGGCGGTCTGGTAGCCGCTTTCCATCGCTGCCAGCATGGCGATTAGCGCGACGATCGTCTTGCCGCTGCCGACATCGCCCTGCAGCAATCGGTTCATCGGCGCCGTCGACTGCAAATCCTTGAAAATTTCCTTGACGACGCGGCGCTGCGCCTCCGTCAATTTAAACGGCAGGACTGAACCAATGCGCAGTTTGGTGGCGCGATCGAGCTTGATTACCGACGATTTTGTTTCCTTCGTACGCTTCCCACGCTTCAAAGCGATTGCCAGCACAACCCAAAAGAAATCTTCAAAGATGAGACGAAGATGAGCAGGACTGCGCGACTGTTCGTACAACTTAAGCGGCGTGTCGTCAGTCGGGAAATGAATGGCTCGCAACGCCAGGCTGCGATTAATAATTTTGTGGCGCCGCCGCAATTCCGCGGGCAGCGTTTCCGGAACAGCCGTGTCGGGCAACAGCGCCAGCGTTGCGTGCACAATCTCGCGCACACGTTTGGAACTAAAGTCACCCAGCTTGCGATAGATGGGAACGCAGCGGCCGACATGAATCGCTGCCAGCCTGGGATCGTACGCGTCCTCATCTTTGTTAGCGTCGCTCTCAACCGGCGATAACATCTCGAGCTCGTCTGCCGGTTTGTTAAGGTGCAGGGAATAAGTTCCGCGGCGCTTGTCCCAGGTCCAGGCGCCGAATGTCATAAACCGCGCCCCTTGTTGAAAACGTTTTGTGTAGTAAGTGACGATGTCGTGCGCGTGCGAACCGGAAACGAACCACCAGACAACAACCGGGCGGCCCGTTCTTTCGGGATCGGTTGCGGTGACTTCGAAAATGAAAAGATTCGACCTGCTAAACGAGCGACGATTTCTTACCTGGTAACCGCCGGCAACTTTCACTTCCAATTCCAGCGAAGCTTCCAGGCCTTCGGTCAGGTCGC
The DNA here is from genome assembly GCA_030841085.1 of Pyrinomonadaceae bacterium. GTDB lineage: Bacteria > Acidobacteriota > Blastocatellia > Pyrinomonadales > Pyrinomonadaceae > PSRF01. The sequence goes on along the minus strand of JAVEDP010000040.1, from coordinate 2,232 downwards.
GTATGCGCGCCGGGTGCGAACGATCTTCGTAGCGCATCGGCAAGTAGGCGAGCAGGTCCTCAACGGTCACTTCGGCGGAACTTTTTTTTCCAAACTGCGCTTTCAGTGCCGAGGCGAGTCTTTGCGATGACGTTTGTCCGAAACGAGCAAGCCGATACTTGTAGAGATCTTCAACGGGAGTGTTGAGGCTGAAGGGGGCCGGCATTGAAGGGGATCATAACACAGCAGATCTGACAGATTAGACGTCGCACATGGTCAGGGCGAAGGCTCTTTTCGAGCGGGAAGCTGTTCGCGCTTTCGCGCTCATTGCGGGCGAGACGCCCGCGGTCCCAGTAATTGCCTAAGCGTCTATGTGTAGTTAATCTATCTGGACGCTGAAATCCATAAAGGGGTGGTGACGCAAGTGACTTCTGACGAGCCAATTTCCGAAGCAACCAAACAAAAATTGACTGACATCCGGCACGTTTTATTGCGCTTGCATAAATCCTTGCTTGATTTTGAACGCGTAGGTTACGAGCGGGTGCATGGCAAGATCGAGAATAGCTACGAATTCTTAAACCTGGTCATGCATAACCCGTGGTTTGCGTGGCTGCGGCACCTTTCGGAATTGATTGTGCAAATCGACGAGGCACTCGATGCGCGGGAACCAACCGGCGAAAGCACGGCGGCGGCGTTAGTCGAGGAAGCGAGGCTGTTGCTGGTTCCGACTGAAGCAGGCGGTGAATTTCAACAGAAGTATTTTGTTTCGGTGCAGCAGTCGCCGGATGTGGTGCTGGCCCACGCCGAGTTCGCAAAGCTGCTCGGCCCAGCCAGACTTTCAAAAGAGATTCACTGAAGAGAATTTGGCTGCGGATTAACGCAGATCTGCGCGGATAAGAGGGAAAGTGCTTAGACGATTAGTCTTTTTCAGATCCGTTTTTATCTGCGTTAATCCGCGGCGGATTTCTTAGCTCGCGGTCGCTTCCGACTTCACACAATGCTGATCAAACGCCTGGATAAGTTCGTTGGCCACTTGGGAAGCATCCTTACCTTCAATCTGGCGGCGCTCCATCATGTAAACAAGTTTGCCGTCTTTTAGCAGCGCGATCGAAGGTGACGACGGCGCGTAGCCAGTGAAGTAGCTTCGTGCTTTGTCAGTCGCTTCGATATCGGCGCCGGCGAAAACGGTGGCCACTTTGTCAGGCGTAACGGTGTGCTGAAGAGCACGTGCGATTCCGGGGCGTGCCTTGCCGGCAGCGCAACCGCAAATTGAATTTACGACCACCATGACCGTGCCATCGGTTTTGGTCAGGGTTTCGTCCACCTGTTCGGGCGTGCGCAGTTCTTCAACACCGATGCGCGTCAATTCTTCGCGCATGGGACGGATCATCAGTTCGGAATAAGCCATAGCAAAAACATCTCCTGAGTTCTAATTTAGAAATCGATTGTAACACGTCGCCATCGCGAAGCTGCTTCGCGGAGGGTCGAGTAATGCTTGATTCAGTTTTTGTAAAGCAAACTGTTAGTTTGCGGGGCCGTGCCTGTCAACGACCGCAAACTAACAGTTTGCTTTACAAAAGAGGGGAAATTTGTCAATCCACGACAACTAGCTGTTGAATCGCGCGAAACTTTTTGTCGCTTACGCCATTGACCATCAGCAACTCTTCGGGTCGGCGGAAGCGCCCGTATTGTTCGCGGTACGCAACGATGCGCTCGGCGATGACTTTACCGACGCCGGGAAGTTGTTCAAGTTCCCGGGCTGACGCTGCGTTTATTTTTATTTGGGAAGCCGCCGCTGTTGTGTGAACGGCTGGTGGGGCCATGTTACTGCGGGATAGTCGACCACAAGAACCACCCACCATCATGGTCATTAAGAGCAGAGCGAAACAAGTGATGGGCTTTGCTGGGAAGCGAAACTGTTTCATGTATGCAAGTCAATGGTCGCGAAGAACTTGTGACGTTGCCGCTGCAGTGTGCAGGGTGCTGGAAGTCTAATTATTTCAAAACTTCGTCTGTTTTATGGTGCGATGTCCACAGAGTTTTCCACAGGAGCCGTGGAAAAATGTTTCAAACGAGTTGCGAGAGGGAGTTAGTGGCATAGACTTTAGTCTGTGGTTCGCTAGCAGCCACAGACTAAAGTCTTTGCCACTTAAACACAGACTAAAGGAAGCTCTGAATAAGTTCGATGAATCACCACTCTAGCTATTTTTGCCAGGCGCAGAGCTTCCGGGGTCAGTCGTTGGCGTTTTATGT
>JAVEDP010000019.1 GCA_030841085.1 Pyrinomonadaceae bacterium | reverse complement strand
CAGCCGATCCGAGCGGGGGCAAGCCACCCTTCCCGACCTGAGAGGTAGTTCTTCTTGAGTAGTTCCAAATGGCGATTAGGAAGCCCGCCAAACTCTCTTCACACCGTTCGCTAATCGTGCAAGCACAGTTGTGAGAGTGTGGATTTCAATGCGAACAAAGCGTTGATGTCCCTGCGAACTGCGTGGGAACGCCCGTTGCTAGAGTTCAACGCACGCGTGAGTATGGCCATGCTTTACCAACGCCAGTCACTGGCCAAACTCTGAATACAAAAGGAATGAAAAAAATATGAAGACTATTCGTAACTTATCGCTCGGCTTAATCGTTACGCTGCTGCTTGTCATCGCGGCTGGCTGCGTTACTGAGACGCCTTCCAATTCAAACAGCAGCAGTCCATCGCCGTCGGTTTCGCCATCGCCCACAGCCACCGAGCGCAGCGCTGTTGATGTGCCGGTGACCCTGCCCGTGCTGGATGCGCTGCTGTCGGACGAAGCCTTTCGTGCCAAAGCAAAATCACAAGTCGCGCTCAGCGATGCCGAGATCGCGCAACTGCAGAAAATTGCCGGCGAAGAGGTCAGCAAACTTCGCCAGGCGAATGCGGAAGATCAAATAGGCAGCGCGGAAGAGTCGCGTCAACATGCAGCCGAAGCCATACGCGGCGCGGTGGGTGAAGAAAAGGCAAAACAGCTTTTCGCGCTGGCCCAGGAATACTGGGTCAAAGGCAGTGATGAACCGACTGCCGACAAATCAGCGGACACTGCGAAAGCGGCCGGACCAAACGCAGTTCCCAAAGACACACGTGTCGTAGTCAACATTCCTGCCTATCGCATGGACGTCTTTCGTGAAGGCGAGTTGGTCAAGTCCTACAAGATCGGCATCGGCTATCCTGAATTTCCTTTGCCGACCGGAATGCGGAAAGCGCAAAGCATCATCTTTAATCCGACTTGGACGCCGCCCGACGAGCCCTGGGTCGCAAAGATGAAGAATGTCAGCGTCGGCGAGAAAGTTGAGGCGGGCAGCAAACTAAATCCGCTTGGTCCAATCAAGATTCCGATTGGCTTGCCCTCGCTAATCCACGGCGGCAAATCAGTGGCAAAGTTAGGAACGTTTGCTTCGCACGGTTGTGTTGGCTTGACCACTCCGCAAGTTCAGGACTTTGCGAAGCTGCTGGCGCAAACTTCCGGAACAGAACTTTCGGACGTAAACATTCAGGCGAACCTGAAAGACAAAACCCAAACGAAAACTGTGAAGCTGGGCCATGCCGTGCCCGTCGAGCTGCGTTATGAAACGATAGTGGCGGAAGACGGCAAGCTGCACATCTACAAAGACGTCTACGACCAGAATTCAAACACTGAAGAGAACCTGCGGGCGGTGCTGCAAGCGAATGGCGTAGGTATGGAAGACCTGACCGAAGCGGAGCGGACGCAAGTCCTGAGCGCGCTCAACGCAATGTCAGTTCATCCGCAAAACGAACCGGCTGCGAAATCTCCAGCGACGGTTCCGCCTCCCACATCTGGCGCGAGTCCGTCTACGAACAAGACCGAGAAAAAGGCTGCGGTCGCAAAGGCCAAACCGCTCGCTAAAAATCAAAAAGAAGTTGTGATTGAAATAGCCGCGCTGAAAGGCAAGGGCTATCCGGTGGCAGTTAACTTAGACACAGGTGCCGGCAAACCGCCGGCGCTGCTGGCGAAGAAAGTTTAGGACATCACCCAAAGGTTTCGACAAACCAGGGCCGTCTCATTTGTGTGGAACCTCGTCGTTGCGTTGCGGCTTTGCCGTCTGATGTGCGGAAGGTCTCCGACCTTCCGGGTCGTCCAGATCGATTGGGGCTATGCCCTTGCCTGGGGCGCAGCCCCTTAGAATTGTTGAATAGTTGTCCGGTGGGGCGAAGCCACCACCGCACATCAGACGGCACAGCCGAACCCAAGGCGGCTTTTATGAATTTGTCGGGTATGAAGTCAGGCGGCGCTGGCGGCTTCGCAGGAATCGAGTTCGGGAGCTTCTTCGATCGGCGCGCCGGCCTCGCCAAAATACGGGCGGTCATTCTCAATCGCTTCGAAATACTCTTCGATGCGGTTGAGAATTTCATCGACTGAGTGTGAGTGATAAAGAGAAGTGCGAAACAATGCGCCGCCTTGCAGTCCACGCGTAAACTGTCCGGCGAGTTGTTTCATGCGATTGATCGCCGGCGTCTCGGGCATGTCTTCACGCAGCATGTCGAAATACTCGTGAAGGATTGCGCGCTTGTCAGCCAACGTTGGTTGAAATATCTCACGACCGTTCGCGGCGTCTTCAATCTGCCGGAAGATCCAGGGATTCGCCATCGCACCGCGTCCAATCAAAACGCCGTCGCAACCTGTTTCGCGAAAACGCGCAAACGCTTGTTCAATCGTGGTCACGTCACCGCTGCCCGACACGGGCACGCTGACGGTTTCTTTAATCTGCTTCACCAGATCCCAATTGGCAAGACCGCGATAACCCTGCTCTTTGGTGCGACCATGCAGCGCGATGTGCTCGACGCCACACGCTTCGGCGAGTTTGGCGGTATCGACGGCGTTGATGGTGTGATCGTAAAAGCCGGCGCGAATTTTTATGGTCAGCGGAATCTTGATTGCTTTCTTGATTTCTTTGAGAATTATTTCCAGTCGCGCATGATCTTTCAGCAAGCCCGAACCGCCGCCATGCTTCACAACTTTCGGCGCCGGGCAGCCGCAGTTGATGTCGAGAATGTCGGCGCCGATTTCTTCAGCCATCTCCGCGGCCATGCGCATGCGCTCCGGCTGGCCGCCAAAAATCTGCACCGCGAAGGGCCGCTCCTCCGGGTAAAAGCGCATCTGCCTTTTAGATTTGGGATTGCTGCGCGTCAGGCCCTCGACGGAAATGAACTCGGAAACACTCAAGCCCACGCCGCCGCGCCGCTTGAGCAGGCGGCGAAAGGAAACGTCCGTCACGCCGGCCATCGGCGAAAGGATCAGCGGCGGACTAATCGCGATGTCGCGAATCTTGAATGGTTTGATTTCCGGCGTCATTGCTCTTGTTCAAACTCTAACGAATCTCTCGGGTGACGTACAAGTCATTGGATAACCGTGCAGCTCAATTATTTCGTTCTCTATGCCACCTGAGCGCCTTGGTCCGGGCTTAGCCTTCGAATTTGTTGGGCCAAGCCGCACTGAGGGCGTGCCCAAAAGTGAAAAAGATGCCTCTACGGCGGGGCATAGCCACCGCCGACGAAGTCAACTCGGGCGGCACAGCCGAAGCTTGGGTTTAGATACCATCTTCGACTGATTCTTCGCTCAGCGTTTCATACAGACTCGTCGCTTCTTTGCGCGATGTCTGACGTGTTTTGGGTATAGCCAGGACGCGCGCGGTGATGATCTTGTCGCGCCCGCTCAGCGTGATTTCGTCGCCAGGTTTCACTGCGTGCGATGACTTGGCAACGCTGCCGTTAACCGAAACTCGGCCAGCTTCGCAAATTGTTTGGGCGAGTGTGCGGCGAGAGCAAAGACGGCTTGCTTTGAGAAAAAGGTCGAGGCGCATGACAAAAGTTTCAAGTTCCAAGTCTCAAGTTTCAAGAGCATCACAACTTGAAACCTTAAACTTGAAACTTGAAACCAGCCCGTTAGGGTTTAGGAAAGATTCCCAACAGCTTGCCCTTCTTCTTCTCGGCGGGCTTTTCGCTGCTGCCTGTTTGAACGTCAGCGTTGTCGGCCATTTTTGCCGGGTCGAGTTTCAGCAGGGGCGCGACCGACTGGCGATAGTTTTCCGAAATCTTGATATAGGCTTCGTTGCGCAGGTTCTGCAGGTAATCTTCGCGCTGTTTGACCGTCCGCTCCATCGTGATCGCTTCGCGCACCTGGTTCTCGTTAAAGGTCACGGTTGAACTCGCTGGCGTACGCGCGTCGACGCGGAAAATTTGATAGCCATCATTACTGCGTAACGGCTCGCTGATGCCGCCGGCCTTTACATCCCTGACCGCTCCGGCGATGTCGTCGCGCAGGCTTGGCATTTCAAATGCGCCAACGCTCCCTTTTGTTTGCGGGGCAATCCGAACGCCATTCTGTTCCCGCTCGGAATTGGCGACTGCGACGGTGGCGAAATCTGCGCCCGCGCGTAACTCAGCGACTAGCTTTAGCGCCCGGGCTTTCACTTCGGCTTCATTTTTTCCGGCGGAACTCAGGAAAATCTCGGAAAGGGTAACGCTTTCAGGTTTGCGAAACTTTTCCGGGTGCGCTTGGAAATATTTTTTCAGCTCATCCATTGTCAGGCCGAAGAAAAGTTTACGATCGACTTCCTGTTGAATTACAGCCTGCTTCATCATTTCAACGCGCATCGTTTGCCGCGTGACCACTGGATCAATGCCACTTTCCCTCATAGCGGCGTCCAACTTTTCGATGGAGGTAATGCCCTGGTCTTTTGCTACCTCCAGCATGCGCTTATTGACTGCACTTTCCACTTCAGTGGAGAGATCCAGCTCCTTGCCGCGCTGCATCAACAGTTGCTCGTTAATCAAAGTCGCGATCAGCTCTGCCTGCCGCTTGTTTACTTCGTCGCTGGCCTGCTGCTCAGTCATTCCGCCCTGCTTTAGCGCTTCAATGCGTTCCCTGGATTCGCGTCGCAAGCTTGACAGCGTGATGACATCGTCGTTGACCTGCGCAATGACTTCGTCCACAACCTTTAGCTCGCCTTCCTGCGCGAACGTCGGCGCGGGGCTGCAAAGCAGGATGGCGAATATGAAGAGACTCGCAATGGTGAGCGGCAGAAACTTTGATTTCACAGTAATACTCCTAAACAAATCTAGTAGGTCCTGGGTCAGTGGTTAGTAGTCAGTTGTCCTTTACCGGTTGCTTATTGCCGTTGGCTGAGCGGTAGATTTGAGCATAAAGCCGCGGAATACCACAAACGCGTTGGAACTGTAGACGAAACGCTCAGTTTGCGCCCGGGCATCAGTCCTTGATTTGGTCGATGATGCCGCGCAGCAAGTCCAACACCTGGACTTCTTCTTCATCGGTCAGACCCAGGCGCAGCACGCCGGTAGGCGTGAATGTTCGGCCCTCGCGAGCACTGACAAAAGCCATCAGTTTTTCCGTCGAGACGCGCGCTTTGTCGCTGAACTTAATCGCCACGCCGTCGCTAGTCTTATCTATTGAGAGCAGGCCGACTGTTTCCGCCAGCAGGCGCAAGCGAGCATAACCAAACAACTGCTCAACCGATTCAGGCAAGCGTCCATAACGATCTCGAATCTCTTCACGAATGCTTCCCAGCGCGTCGTCATCGCGCGCGGAAGAAACGCGTTTGTAAGTTCGCAATCGCTGGCCCATGTCGCTGATATAGTCGTCGGGAATCGCAACATCGACGCCGAGGTTGATCGTGACGCTGGTTTCGTCCTCGACCGCTTCGCCGCGCAGTTCCGCGACCGTGCGTTCCAACATCTGCGTGTAAAGATCAAAGCCGAGTGAATCCATATGGCCCGACTGCTGCCCGCCAAGCAGGTTACCGGCGCCACGCAGTTCCAAATCCAATGCTGCAATGCGAAAGCCGGCGCCGAGATCGGAAAACTCGCGGATCGCTGCCAAGCGTCGTTTGGCAATCGGGGTTAATTCCAGCTCGCCGGGTATTAAGAGATAAGCGTAAGCACGACGGCTTGAGCGGCCGACGCGTCCGCGCAACTGATAGAGCTGCGAAAGGCCATACTGATCGGCGCGGTTTATGATGATCGTATTTGCGCGCGGGATATCTATGCCGTTCTCGATGATGGTCGTGGCCACCAGCACGTCGTACTTGAACTCGATGAAATCGAGCATGACGCGCTCCATCTCTTTTTCGTTCATCTTGCCGTGACCAACCGCGAGCCGCGCTTGCGGCACCAGCCGCTGCACCAGCGCCGCGATAGTCTCAATTGTTTCGACGCGATTGTGAATGAAGAACACCTGACCGCCGCGACCCAGCTCGAGTTCTATCGCCGACTTGATCACATTTTCTGAAAACTGGACCACTTGAGTTTGAATAGCGAGGCGATCGCGCGGCGGAGTTTCAATCAGGGACATGTCGCGCAAGCCGCTCAGCGACATGTTCAGCGTGCGCGGAATCGGCGTTGCTGAAAGTGTGAGTACATCCACGCGCTTTTTCAGTTGCTTCAATCTTTCCTTGTGCGCAACGCCGAAACGTTGTTCTTCGTCGACTACCACGATTCCCAGTTCTTTGAAGCGCACGTCTTTCGACAACAGGCGATGCGTGCCGATAACAACATCGACTTCGCCGGCCTCAACGCGCCTGGCAATTTCTTTCTGCTCTTTTGGCGAGCGGAAGCGGGAAAGCAGTTCAATCTTTACCGGAAAAGGCGCAAAACGGCCGCGAAACGTATCGAAATGTTGATAGGCAAGCACAGTCGTCGGCGTCAAAATCGCAGCTTGCTTTCCTTCCATCACCGCTTTGAAAGCGGCGCGCATGGCCACTTCAGTTTTGCCATAGCCGACGTCGCCGCATAGCAGACGGTCCATCGGCGTCGGTTGTTCCATGTCCTGCTTGACGTCTTCAATCGCGGTTTCCTGATCGGGCGTCAGCACAAACTCGAAACCATCTTCAAACTCACGTTGCCACGGCGTGTCGGCGGCGAACGCATAACCGCCAACCAGTTTTCGCTCGGCGTAAAGTCGCAACAGCTCGTCGGCCATGTCGCGCATCGCACGCTTGGCTTTGGCTTTAGTTTTTTGCCAGCCGAGACCGCCGAGTCGATCCAACGTCGGCTGATGACCTTCAGCGCTGGAGTAGCGCTGCACCAGATCCAATCTTTCAACCGGCACGTAGAGTTTTGCTTCTTCCAGGTAATACAGCAGCATAAACTCGCCGCTGCGCGTGCCGAGATCGAGCGTTTGCAAACCGCCGAAACGCCCGATGCCATGATCGACATGGACCACGAAATCGCCTGGCTTTAGATCTCTAAAGTCTGAAAGAAACGCCGCAGTCCTGAATTTCTTTCTCTTCCTGCCGTCAGCCGTCTGCGGCCTGCCGTCTGGGGCCACCCCGCGCCGCTCTACAGTCTGCGCGCCTGCTTCGTCAAACAGGTCAGCCTCAACGTGGACCATCAATCTCGCCGCGGGCATTTCAAAACCGCTGCTGGGCTTGCCCACGGTGACTATCGTTTGCGCAGTCGTTGCTATCTCGCTCGCTTCTTCGACTAAGGCAAGGCGCGCCTCGATTTCGTATTCAGCAAGAATCTCGGTCACGCGTTCGGCCACTCCCAAACTTGGCATGACAAACACAGTCGTCGTTCCGCTTTCGCGGGCCCGGTTCACATCCGTCGCCAGGTTGGCGAGGCGTCCGTGATATTTCAACGCGGACTGGGTCTTCCATTCGACCTCGGGCGCCTGCTCTGCAACCGGGAAAAGGAATAAAGGCGCGCGCGGGTTTCTGGCGCGACCCAGTTGGACCTGCGGCGCTTCGGCATCGAGCGCTATGGCCTGATCAAGTTCGGCCGCGGCGCGACCCAACATGCGCAGTTCGACTCGCTGCAGTGAATCCAGCTTTGTTCGCAGCTCTTCCGCAGAGAGATAGAGTTCCTCCGGCCGCAGCGCGATGTCGTCAGCCGCGTCAGTCTCGGCAAAACGATCGGCGAGCGTTTGATAAACTTCACCCAAATAGGAATCGACGGCTGACGGTTCATCGACGACCAGCACCGCGTTTTTGAGATAGTCAAAAACAGTCGCATTCCTTTCGCGCACGATCGGCATCAACCATTGCCAACCGGAAAAACTTTCAGCTTCATCCGCAAAAACCGTGCGATCGCGAAGCGCGCGCGCGTAACGTTCTTCTGCCCAACGTTCACGTGCGACATAGGCCCAATCCCGGAAATCTCGCGGCCGCACAACCAGTTCGCGCATGGGAACGATTTCGATTTCGCTTAACTGGGTTGTCGAGAGCTGCGTATCGGGATCAAAGGCGCGGATGGAATCGATCTCGTCGCCAAAGAACTCGATGCGCACGGGCTGCGACTGGCCCGGCGACCAAACGTCGAGGATCCCACCGCGCATGGAAAACTCGCCGACCGCGCCAAGCGGATCCTCACGCACGTAGCCGCCAGCCACCAATTGCTCGACCAGTTCCTCAGGCGATTGAGTTTCGCCACGCTTTAACAAAGCGCCGGCGGCCGCGATCTCTTCCGGCATTACCGTGCGACGCGCCAAAGCGCGCGCGGTCAGCAACACGAAATCCTGACGGCCATGGGCCAGTCGCCACAGCGTAAGCGCACGTCTTTCAAGTGTGTCGGGATGTGGTGATGAACCGGCGTAAGGATCGCTTTCGGAAGAAGGCAGCGTCAGCACTTCGTTCTCACAACTCTTTTTTCCCGCCAGCGCGCAATACCAGAAGCGCACATCTTCTTCCCACGGCTCGAGGTCGCGGTTTGCCTGCGTGACGACAGCGAAAAGTTTGCGCGTCTCGTGCTGGAGCGCGGCCAGGACCAGCGCCCGAGCGGAGCCGGCTACTAAACCGCTAATTGATACTACGCGCGCGCCACGATTGATCTCGTTGACGACACGCTTGAAGTCAGGCGTTGCGCTGATGCGTTGCAGCGTGTTCTGTAGACTACTATTGGATTCGATCGTCCTACTCATTACTCAGTACTCATCACTCATCACTCATCACTCATCACTATTACTTCTGCTTCATTCGTTCGATGATCGCGCTGGTCGATGCGCCTTCAATGAAAGGCAAACTAACGACACGACCACCCGCCGCTTCCACTTCCTCGCGTCCATGAATCTCATCAAGGTTGTAATCGCCGCCTTTTACCAACACGTCCGGAAGTAATGTTGCGATCAATGCGCGTGGCGAGACGTCGTCAAAGATTGTTACATAATCAACCTGTCTTAACGCTGCTAAAATTTCGGCCCGCTCATTCTCGTTTGTAATCGGACGTCCTTCGCCTTTCAACTCGCGCACCGTGCGGTCGCTGTTGATTGCCACCAGCAACACGTCGCCCAATGCGCGCGCTGCTGTCAAATAACGCACATGGCCAACATGCAAAAGATCGAATACCCCGTTTGTAAAAACAAGCGACTTCCCGGCTGCGCGCAGACCCTGGCGCACTCCGAGCAATTCACCGGGGCTCAGAATCTTTTGTTTCATGGGCAGCAAAGAATTTAACACGGAGCCATTTCATTCGCTAAAGCAATGATTAGCGAACCCGGAGTTACTGACAGTCAGTCTCCCGCGATTCTCGGGCGCTTAGAAAAAGCCTCTTCAGTTGGGCTTGACCGCTATGTCCCATATCTGAGACATTAATCACTGTGAAAGCGGCTCTCTTCCATCCAAAGGCGCGAGCTGTTCTGAAGAGCTTTCCCGAAAACGTCCGACGCGAACTCGGCAAAGCAATTTTTGATTTGCAAAAAGGCGCAAGGCTTTCGCTGCCGATTTCGCGGCCTATGCCTGCTGTTGCGCCCGGTGTCGAAGAACTGCGCGTAAAAGACCGAACGGGGCATATCGAGCGTTCTACTTCAAAAAACTGGCAGGCGCCGTCCTGATCTTCCATTCTTTTGAGAAGAAAACCGCCAAGACGCCGCGGCGTGAAATTGAATTAGCGCGAACGCGGCTAAAGGAGATGTTATGAAAAAAGTGAAACCGATTGCCGCCCGGAACGCTAGAGAACTGGCTAAAGCGCTTGGCCTAACGCCGGCTGATGGTCTGGAGATCGAAATCCGAAGTGATTTGAACGATAAGATTATTGAAGTGGTGAATAAGCGAGAATTGACACATGCGCAGGTCGCTAAGCTGGCAAATACTTCGCGAACTCGCATCACGGCGATTCTTAATCGAAATACTCATGCGGTCTCTACCGATCTTATGCTGCGTGTAATTGCGTCCCTGGGAGTGCAGGCGAAACTTCAATTCAAGAAAGCGGCATGATTCGTGAACGCTGCGCACAATTAGCCGCGGATTAACGCGGATACGCGGGTATGAAAAAGCAAGGTGAAATACTAAGAGGATTACCCATCAGTGTTGCGAGTTTCTTATTCTTATTCGCGTTCATCCGCGTCATCCGCGGCTAAAAGATCTTTGCCTGCGATTTACGATTCACGATTTGCGATTTACGAATCGCAATTTACCATTTACGATGCTTCGCATGTCCGTTCCGTTCATCGAAGAGAATGATCAAACCCGCGCACGCGAAGAACACCTCGCAGCTCTGCGCGCTCTTGTCGGCAACGTCTATCCCAACAAATTCGAACGCAGCGAAGTGGTTGAGTCGGGCAAGGAAGACACGATATCGGCGGTCGTGGAAAAGTATCGTGGCTTTCAACCTGAATCAGCTGAAGGGGCGCGTCCTGCTGCCGAAGCAATCGAGCTTGCCAATCAACAACTGAATACCACCACGGTGCGCCTGGCCGGTCGCATCGCGTCGCCGCTGCGCGTCATGGGCAAAGCCGCGTTTGTGCATTTGTCTGATGGCGTGAGCCGCTTGCAAATTTATGCGAAGCGCGCGGAGTTTGCCGGCATGCGCAATGACGCAACCGGCGGCGAAGTCGATGGCTGGGAACTTTTCAATCTACTGGATCACGGCGACTTCATTGGCGTTGAAGGTTATTTGTTCATCACGAAAACCGGCGAGCTTTCGGTGCACGTGCAGAAGTTGCAGTTCCTGGCAAAGGCGTTGTTACCGCTGCCTGACAAGATGCACGGCCTCAACGATCCGGAAATTCGACAGCGCCAGCGTTATGCGGATTTGATAGCTGGAAGTTTGAAACTGGAGCGCGAAGAAGATGAGCTAACACCGCGCGAAGTTTTCGAGCGGCGCGCAAAAGTCGTCGCCGAGATGCGCCGCATTCTAGAAGACCACGGTTACATTGAAGTCGAGACGCCGATGCTGACGCCGCTGGCCACCGGCGCGGCGGCACGTCCGTTCAAGACGCATCACAATGCGCTCGACATCGATCTGTACGCGCGTATCGCGCCGGAACTTTATCTAAAGAGATTGCTGGTGGGCGGTTTCGAAAAAGTTTATGAGCTCAATCGCAACTTCCGCAACGAAGGCGTCTCAACGAGGCACAATCCGGAATTCACAATGCTCGAGTTCTACTGGGCGTATGCAGATGTGAACCAGATGATGGACTTCTGCGAAAGCATGCTGCGCGCGGTGGTGTTCCAGGCGCTGGGCCATACGCACGTGAAGTTTGGTGAGTATGACCTCGACTTTGCGCAGCCGTTCGAACGGATCTCGATGAGGAACAGTGTTGCCAAGGTTGTTGGCGAAGCGAACGTGACGGCGGAAAATCTTTTGCAGTTGTTTGAGAAGCACGTCGAGCCAAAGCTTATTCAGCCGACGTTGATTTCCGACTTTCCGAAACCCATCTCGCCATTGTCGAAAGCCTCGCCGGCGGATCCAACGGTTGCCGAGCGCTTCGAGTTGTACATTGCCGGGATGGAATGCGCGAATGGTTTTTCGGAGTTGAACGATCCGGTCGAGCAGTACGAAAGATTCAAGGACCAGATGATGCAACGGGAACGTGGGGACGAAGAAGCGATGGTGATGGACGAAGACTACATCCGCGCGCTGTCGTACGGCATGCCGCCAGCCGCCGGAATTGGGATCGGCATCGATCGATTTGTGATGCTCGTCACCAACCGCCAATCAATCCGCGACGTGATCCTGTTTCCGCATCTGCGGCCGGAGCGGAAGAGTACCGAGCAAGGACCAATAGAGGGGTAGTGGCACAGACTTTAATCTGTGGGCACTGAACAGCACAGACTAAAGTCTATGCCACACTCAGTATTTCAAACGAGGTGCGTTAGCCGGTACTTTTGAGGAATTAAGCGCAATGATCGTCCCGCCAAAGCCGACCGCCCAACCATGATCGCTGTCGGCAAAGAAGACTCGTTCCAGATTGTGTTCCGTCAGACTACGCTCCCTTGTCCAATGCGCGCCGCCATCCATCGTGTGAAGTACAACTCCTTCAGCGCCGACTGCCCAGCCTTCGGCAGCCTCCAGAAATTTCACATCGAACAAATCAGTTTCGACGCCCGAGTTCTGCGGCAGCCATGATCGACCGCCATTGAGCGTGCGATAGATCGCGCCGCCGCTGCCGACGGCCCAGCCCAAGCGCTTCTCGACAAATGAGGTGGAATTGAAACGAACGCTGGTCGTGGGCAAGCGCGCATGTTGCCAACTCTCGCCGCCGTCGGATGTTTGCAGAATGGTTGCACCCGCGCCAACCAACCAACCGTTGTCTTCGTTAATGAAATCTCCGCCCAACAGTAAGTATTTGGTGGGCGCCTGCAGCCTGGTCCAGGTTGCGCCCAAGTCGTGAGTTGTAAAAACAGCGCCTGCTTCGCCGAACGCCCAGCCGCGTCCCGCACCCGTGAAAATGGCGCGCATGATTCGCGCATCGGGATCGACGCCGCGCATGCTCGCGCGCTTCCAATGCTCGCCGCCGTCGGTAGTTTTCATCAAATAAGCGCGCGCTTCAGCATTTGATTTCAGGTCGTAGATATTTCGTTCACAAACGATGATGCCGTTTTGATCGTCCGCAAAATAAATGTCGCGGATTGTATCTTCCGTAGGATGGACCAGAGTGGTCCAATGAATTCCGCTGTCCGTCGTAGCCAATAACGTGCCGCGACTGCCAACTGCCCAGCCGCGATTTTGATCGAGAAAGAAAACTGAGTGCAGCCAGGCCATTGAGCTGGTGCGTTGTCGTTGCCAAACGCCTGAAGCAAGAGCGCTTGATGAGCAAACAGCAAACAGTAAACAGCAAACAGCTATGAGAGCGAAACCGTTTTGCCTAGCGCCTGGTGAAATACCTCGCATGATCGAACTGAATCCTCGCTATTCTTATCTTGCAATTTACTGTCTGCTGTTTGCTGTCTGCTGTTTGCTGTCTGCTGTTTACTACCTACGGAAAGATTCCGCCGGTAAAAATCCGCGCAAAGCTCAGGATTGGGAAAAGTGTCATGACCTTTTGGAAGCTCTTAAACTTGTTCCCCGGCACGATCACCTGATCCCCCGGAACGAGATAAGTCACGTCCGGCGCCTTGCCTTTATAGATAGCGCTAACGTTGACGGCTATCGGTGTCAGGTTCCCGTCAGCCTGCCGCCGCAACACCACAACCTTGCTGCGGTCGCCCGTTTGCAGCACGCCACCGGCTTCGCTCAACGCTTCGGTCACGGTCAGGCGATGGCTCATCAAACGAATACCCGGCTGGGCCACATCGCCGATAACGCTGTAACGATATGACGAAGCTTTATCGAGCGAAACCGAAACCTGCGGATCGATGATGTACTCGTCGTAGCTTTTCTTAATAGCATCGGCTACTTCGTCAACAGTCTTGCCATTAACGAAAACTCCGCCCGGAATGAGTGCCAGCGAGATGCGGCCGCTGGGCGGAATAATAATTCCCGCTCGCGAATAACGATCCTGTCCAAAGACGCTGACTGAAACAACGTCTTCCGGTCCCAGTCGATACGTGTTGAAGAAGTTGTTGTAGTAAGGGACGACTGCTGCTTCTTCCGACGGCTGTTCATGACGATTTGCTTGGGTGTCAGCGGGAACATCTGATGATTTATTCGTTGACTTGTTTGCGCTCGGGGAAGGCGCGTCTGAAACAAGAACGTCGTCAAGCGATTCAGCAGAATTTGTCACCGCCGGAGTTTGCGCTGTCGTCATCGCCTGGGCCGGCAACTTCACTTCGTCGGCCTCGCTGCCACGTTTTCCCTGGCGTTTAACTGGGTCAGACGTCTTCACGTCGGTCTTATCTCCCGCAGTTTTCGCCGCAAACCGCTGCCGCGTCTTGGTAGCTGTCGTTTCGGGCGCGTTGCTTGCGACAGCCGGCGTTTGTGCAAACTCAGGAACAGTTGCGAAAACAACAAGTGCGGCAACCATTAGTGCCTGTAAACTTTTGTGCATGTTCTTCATCTCAGCCTCCCAAAACTCGCAAACTAACAGTTTGCTTTACACTCATCTACCCCGACCAAACAGAATTATTTTTATCGTCTCGAAAAGAATTATTGCGTCCAG
Organism: Pyrinomonadaceae bacterium; assembly: GCA_030841085.1. Taxonomy (GTDB): domain Bacteria; phylum Acidobacteriota; class Blastocatellia; order Pyrinomonadales; family Pyrinomonadaceae; genus PSRF01. Next base: position 58,908 of record JAVEDP010000019.1, on the reverse strand, counting down.
CACCAGGCTCTGGTTCTTGATGTAGTAAAGATCGTATTGCAGCTTTTGGCGCGCATCTTCAACTGATGCGCCATAGGGATATTTGATCTGCGCCCAACCGGTCAGACCCGGCGCAATCAGGTGCCGCTGTTCGTAATAAGGAATTTCTTCCGCAAGTTGCGAAACAAAGTGCGGCCGCTCCGGACGTGGGCCAACGAAATCCATCTCGCCGCGCAGGATATTCCAGAACTGCGGAATCTCATCGATACGCAACTTGCGAATAATTTTGCCTACACGCGTTGTGCGGTCGTCGTCCTTGCTGGCCCACACCGGTCCCGCTTTTTCTGCGTCCGCCCGCATGGAACGAAACTTCATTACGTTAAAAGGCCGGCCGTTCTTTCCAACTCTTTCCTGCCGGTAGAAAATTGGCCCGGACGATTCCAGCTTGATGACCACCGCTGTAAACAGCGCGATCGGCAGCGAGAATACGCCGCCAAAAAACGCCACCAACCGGTGAACGAATGTGCGCGCAATGCCTGAAATACGAGCTTGCCGGCCGCGGCTGGAAAAGATCAGCCACGACGGACGAATCATGCTCAACGAAACTCGGCCGGTGACGCGTTCGTAAAACGACGCGCCTTCTTCGATGTTTACAGTGCCCGCAAGACTCAACTGCAACAACTCAGCCGTCGGCAGTTGGCCGCGCCGTTCACCCATCGCGACCACAATGCGATCGATATTTTCGCGCCGCACCACTTCCTCAAGGTCGGAAGTCAAACCAATCACGCGCGGGTTGATGAGACTTTTGCCAAGCAATTCCGGATCAGTGCCGACAAAGCCGGCGATGCGATACCCGGCGTCGGGACGTTCAAGCATTTCCCGCGCGACTTCGACGGCCAACTGTCCCGAACCAACAATCAAAATCTTTTCGCCAAAGTCCGGATGGCCCAGTAGCCAATGAATCGAGACGCGCCAGCCGACCATCAGGCCGAGCGCCAGCGGCAACGCAATCACGGAAATGCCGCGCCCCAGCATCAACTGTGGGAACGCATAAAACGCGAGCGCCAACGCAATCCACGCAAGGCCCAATGCCTGCACCAATCGCAACACAAGCTCGCGGCGATCGTGCATGACGACAAAATCGTAAAGATCGAAAAGATAAAAGGTGGCCAAACAAAACAGCGTTGCCAGGCCTGCCTTTAGAAAACCCTGCCGTAGCATCAGCTCGTAATAAGAGTCTTCAGTTCCCAAACGCAAATACACCGCACAAATTATCGCGCCGAAGACCACGGCGGCCTCGGCAAGCAATAACAGGACGGTTCGAGTATTTGCGCGTGATGCTCTCAACTTGCGATTGCCACCTCTTCGTCTTCTTCCAGTTCTGAAACCAAACGCAGTTTTTCTTCTCCGGTTAATCGTGGCTGCCGATAATGCCGTTGCTGGTAGTAATAAGCTCCGGTCTCGAGTTCCTCGTCAGCGCGATTCAAAACAACGCCGAGCATCCGTTCGCGCGGCAGTTGCTCCAACAATTTGTCGACCATTGCGTAACGTGTCTTGCCCGCACGCACAACCAGCAATGCGCCGTCGGCGCGGCTGATGAGTACGTTGGCGTCGGTAAAGATTCCGAGCGGCGGCGCATCGATGATGATGAAGTCAAACAAGCGGCGCGCTTCAGCAATCACGCCGGCATAGGTTGGCCCAGATAACAACTCAGCAACGTCGTCGCGCGCCTGGCCGCCCGGCAAAAGATAAAGCCCGGCCGGATCGAGTCGCACGATAGCATCGCGCAACCGCAGCTCGCCGCCCAGTACTTCCGAAAGCCCGAGCGGCGCATCGATTCCTAAATAATCTGTCGCACAGGGTTGGCGCAGGTCGCTATCGATAACCAATGCCTTGACGCCTTCTGATTGGGCCAGCAGCCAGGCGAGATTCAAGGCAGTCAAAGTTTTGCCTTCACCCATACCGGCGCTGGTAACAACAAAGGTGCGCATATTTTCGCGCTCGCTTGCCTGCAGCACGCGCGTTCGCAAAGAACGAAACTGTTCGCAATAGGCAGAGCGCGGTTGAGTGATAGCCACGAGATGAGGCTCGACGCGCGTTGCATCCACGTCATAAGAGACGAGGCTGCTCACGCGCGCCGGCCTTGCAGCGTCCAAAGTTGCCCCAACAGCACCGGATGACTGGCCAGCAGGGAGTGCCGTCCCGCCGGTTGCATACGCAGTGTGCGCAGTGAACGCTGAACTGGTCACCACATCTTCCGTCCGGTTCAGGATGGAAGAAACGCTGAATAGCTCTTCTTCAACCTGCTGCGCCGAGGGGACGAGGCGGTGAGTGCGAATCTCTTCGCGATAATCTGAATTCGATGGCTGTGGCTCAAAGACGACGGCGGACCCATCGGTGCCGGAACGTCTTAGTGCATCGTAAACTCTGCCCATGTGGTTCTCCTTGTAGGACAGGCATTCCTGCCTGTCCCTAGAGCTTTGATGAGAAGACAGACAGGAATGTCTGTCGTACCTGAGACAGACAGGAATGTCTGTCGTACCTGAGACAGACAGGAATGTCTGTCCTACCTGGGACAGACCGGAATGTCTGTCCTACCTGGGACAGACCGGAATGTCTGTCCTACTTTTAGTTAGTGGGATCGTTTCCTTCACCCGCGGCCCAGAGTTCCGCGCGCCCGGCTGCGGAAAAAATTCGCGCCGGCAATTCATTTTCCTCACTCGTTTGCAGTCCGCGATCCAGCCGCGGCAACATATCGAAAGTCTCAGCAACTTCTTCGACAATCGCTCGACCAACAGTCAGTTCACCGGCTGCGTAGCCAGCAAGTAACGCGTTGTCGCAAAGGTTGTTGATATTGCGCGGAATTCCTTCGGTGCAGCGGTAGATGTAATCAACCGCCTCGCTGGAAAACAGTTCCGTGCGTTCCGCGCCGCTGGCAAGCAGTCGGGACGTTATGTAGCGATCGGTTTCTTCAACACTCGGCAGCGCTTTGATCACGCAACGCAATGCCACGCGCTGTTTTAGTTGCCGCAGATCCGGATAGTTCAAAACATTCCGCAACTCTGGCTGTCCTGTCAAAACAATTTGCAGATGCTTGGCCGTGTCCGATTCAAAGTTGGAAAGCAGGCGAATCTCTTCGAGCACCGCGGGCGATAGCCCTTGCGCTTCATCGATGATCAGGACTGTGCGCAGGCCTCGCGAATGTCGCGAGTCGAGCGCCTGGCCCAACGACACCAGCAGCTCCGGCTTCGTTTCCCATTTCTGCACGTCGAGCAAGCTGGCCAGGTGCTGATAAAACTCAGTCACCGACAAACGCGGGTTGAAGATATAGGCGACCAGCACGGTGCGATCCAGCCGCTGCATCATCCAGCGCAGGATCGTTGTTTTGCCTGTGCCCACTTCGCCCGTCACCACGATCAAACCCTTGCCGCTTTCAATGCCGTAATGCAGGTTGGCCATTACTTCCGTGTGCGACGGCGTGAAATAGATGAAGCGTGGATCGGGAGTCAACGCGAATGGCAATTCTCTTAGTCCGTAAAATTCTGAGTACACCTTTTGAACCTCCAAGCCGGCCTGCGCCGGATCGTTAATGAACTTTTTAGACTGCGAACCGTTCGAACACCTGCGTCAATTTAAGAACCAACGCCAGCGCTGGGATAGCAAGCACCATCGCCGCGATGGCCGCGGCCAGAATTAAACGACGCCGACGCGGAATGATTTGCGCCTCCTGCGCGGTCAACAATTCCGGCACAGCAACCAGAACGGGGAGACCGGTGTAATGCGCCGCGTCTTCGCTGGTTTGAACTGTCAAGAGCCGAGGCACTTCGAACAGACCCACCAGGAACAGACCGAAAGCGAGCCCAGCGCCGAGACCTGCGCCCATCAACATCAAGCGCTTTGGCGCCACCGGTCGCGCCGGCAAGTTTGCAGGGTCAATCACTTGAATGCCTTCGCCCTGTTGTTGGCTGGCCGCATCCGCACCCAAACCAATCTTCTGCTGTTGCATCAATAGCGCGTCGTATTGCGACTTCCTGGTTTGATAGTCGCGGTCAAGCGCGCCCAGAGCTACTTCCGCGCCCGGAACGTGATTGATCCGATCCATAACCTGATTAATTTGCGAGTCGATCTCACCGAGCAGGCTCTGCTCGCGTTTGGTTTCACCATCGATCATGCCAAGTTCGGCTTCCAGATTCGCCACCGTCAGGTCGGGTCGGTCACGCAGCTTGTCCTGTTTTTCCTTGATGCGCTGTTTCCATTCCATGATCATCTGGTCCATCGCTTCTTTCACGGAATCAACTTCCGCTTGCTTGGCCAGCACGTCGGGATGTTTCGGGCGCAGCTCCGTCAACATGCGTGTCAACTGAGACTCGAGGTCCGCTTTGCGTGAAACCAATTGCGACCAGGCCAGTGTCGTTTTAGGATCGGTGGTGTTCTCGGCAATGTCATCCTTCATCTGATCGGACGATTTCTTAACTACGGCTAACTGGCTGGTCAGCGCCGAACGTCGATCCTGCAGCCGCCCAACCTCCGAGATGTAGGCCTTCTGTTGCTCACGCAAACCGGTAAGTTGGCCCACCAAAGATGCGGCTTCCGACGGCAAGTTGCCGACGTTCTGCTGCATGAAGTCGAGCCGTTGTTTGTCAACGACATCCAGTTCTTCCTTGGTTTGATTTACCTGCTGGTCAATGAACTGCTTCGCCGAGCTCGTCGAGTTAATCGTGTTCTTGGTTTGCTCGTCGATGTACTTGCTGGCCAGCTCAGCAGTTACGGCTTGCGTTGTCTTGGCGTTGCGACCGCGATAAGTGATGTTGAAACCGTTGGTGATGTCATTGCGGCTGGTGTTGACCTCAACCTTGATGTTGACGCGCATGTAGTCCACCAGGACTTCCATCGGCTCGCCGCGTTGCCTCTCGGCTTTATAGAGTTCGTATTTCTCGATTAACGGCTCGAGCGAGCTACGGCTGGTGACGACCTGCGCGATGCTGTTGATTTGCCGCGTCAGGCTGTCTTCCGTGATGGTCGGAACAACTGAATTGGGCAGCGTCGAGGGTTTGACGACAATCAACGTGGACGATTCGTAAAGATCGGGAAGCTGCCAAACGACCCACGCGACCGACACCGCGATAGCGATCGCCGGCAGAATGATCATCCACTTGCGCTTCCAGGCAATTTTGGCGTACTCGCCGGGCGTACGTTGCCGAAATTCAACACTCATGACTTCTCTCCCTGGGAAAGTTTTCGTTTAGAGATTGGCTAAAGCGCTGCGCGCCTCGGCTGCTTCTGCAAAGGGCGCTCGTTCGCCGAGACGCATGGCCAGCTCGAGTTCGCGTCGCGCCGCTGTCTTGTCGCCTTTGGCTTTCAATGCCATTCCGAGGTGGAAGTGATAATTGGGCGCCGGCGTGGCAGCACCGCCCTTTGCGGCGCGTTCATCCAGCGCGACTGCTTTCTGCAACTGTTCGATCGCGGCGCCATACAAACCTTTTTTGTAGTAAACCCAGCCGAGCGTATCGACGAAACCGGGAATGTTTGGATTCTTTTGCACTACGCCTTGCGAGAGCCGCACTGCTTCGTCGAGATTGCCCTTGCCGTTCACCGCGTACAGCCAGGCCAGATTGTTTGCCGCAATGACGGCGTTCTGATCTTTGCCGAGTGCCTGGCGATAACTTTCGGCGGCGGCGTCATAGTTCTGACGCGAGTCGTCGAGCATGCCGATCAGCGTGTATGCCGTCGCGTTGTCAGGACGGTGCTCGAGAATCTTTTGATACTCGGCAATCGCGCGGTCCTGTTGGTTGGTGTTAATGAAGAGCGCGCCCAGCGCCGAGTAAGCGGCGATGTAGTTCGGATCGATTTCCAGCGTCTTGCGCAGTTCAACTTCCGCCTGGCCCGAGTTGTGTTCGAAACCGTAGGCCTGCGCTTTCAAGTAATGGAGCGACGCATTGCTGGGATAGGAGCTCAAGACTTGATCGAGTCGCGCGTGTGCTTTGTTTAGTTCACCCTTGCCGGCATATAAACGAATCAGGCCGCTCAGGGCGTTAAAGTTTGTGCCATCAATCCCCAGCGCGGTCTCGTAGAAACCAACTGCCTCGTCCGGTTTATTTTCCGCCAGGGCGACTGCAGCGAGACTAATCAGCGGATAGGTGTCGCCGGTAGTAACGTCACGCGCGGCCAGAAAATCTTTTCGTGCAGCGACAGCGTTGCCCTGTTGCAGCGCGGCCGAGCCACGGGAGATATAAGCCTTCGCTTTTATCTCGGCCAACATCTGCGGCGAGCTGTTCCGATCGGGCGCAGTTTGATTAACGCGATCGATTAGTTCTGTCGAAAGTCGCGCGGCGGATTTTGTGTCGCCGGAAGCCAGGCTAATCTGCACCTGCATCAATTTCGCCGGCAGATAATCGGGATAGTTACGCTCGAGGTCGCCTGCAAAAGCGCGCGCCTGATCGACATTTCCCAAATTGAAATTTGCCTGAGCCATGAAATAGAGGCCGGCGCGCGAGTTAGGTTCCTGAATCAGGACCTCTTTCAAATCTTCAACGGCAGCCAGCAGATCATTAGACTCGCCGGTTTGCGCGCGAACTCGCGCTCGCAACAGGAGTGCCTGCCGATCGTGCTGGTCCTTTTTCAGAATTCCATCGATTTGCGCAATAGCGCCGGCAGTGTCGCCGCGCATCAGCATGATCTCGCCCAGGCGATAACGCCCCTGCGTGAAGTCGGGCGACTCGGCAACGATGTCTTTATAGATATTGATTGCTTCGTCCAGACGATTGACGGACGAATAGAAGTCGGCCAGTACTGCGCGGCCTTCGGGCTTGTCCTTGTTGATCTCCGCCAGCGCTTTGTAGGCGACTTCGGCCTTATCAAGCTGCTTGTTGACGAGATAAAAACTCGCCAACACAAAACGCGAAGTGCGGTTGCTGGGTTCAACCTCGACTGCCTTGCTCATTTCTGCTTCCGCTTCGGTGCCACGGTTCAATTGCACCAGAAACTTGCCATACTCCGTGTGGGCCAGGCCGGAGTTGTAGCTGACTGCAATCGCGCGTTTGAAAGTGTCTTCAGCTTTACCGTTGTCGTTAGTGACAATGTAGAAGCGCGCCAGACTGAGGTAAGACTCAACCCGTTTTGGATCCAACTCGATAGCCTGGTTCATCTCGACGAATGCTTTGCCGGGTTCGTTCCGCGCGAAGAAGATGCTGCCCATCAGAATGTGACCTTCGACGTGGTTCGCATTCTTTTGCAGAATTTCTTTTGCCAGTCGCTCGGCTTCGGCAATCATCTCCGGACGGCCCTTGGCGCCGGCGATGTAGTAATTGCCAAGTTTCACGCGCGCATCGAAATTGTCGGCGTCGAGTTCCGTAGTCTTGCGCAACTCATCGAACGCTTCCGGAAAGCGCTGCAATCCCTCGAACGCGCGCGCCAGTCCCCAATGGGCGGCGGCAAAACGTTCGTCGATTTGAATCGCGTTACGAAATTCGAGCGAGGCTTCCTGAAACTTTTCGTCTTTCAGGTAAACTTCGCCTTTTTCGACGTGGGCGACTTTAGTTTTTTCGGGATTGGCGCAGCCGCTGATCGCGAAGATCGCTGCGAAAAGAACTGATAAGAGGGTAGCGTAATAGACGGTGGTTCGGCACTCGATATTCATTTTGTTCTCCTGTCGTGAACCCGATATTGGCGGGCTCGCGTTTTTTGCCTTCACTTTCGTTTTTCCCAACCGGCGGCGGGCAATGCCACCGGTGGGTACGAGAGCGCGACACTAATACGAAAGGTCTAATTCTTCAGTCGTTCCGCAAATTACTGTTAAGGTTAGCTAAACGCGAGTAGCACAACGACGAGCCGAGAGCGGGAAGTGCTGAGTACTGAGTGCTGAGTGTTGAATTCAGAGTTCCCAGCTCGGAACTCAGCACTCAGTACTCAGTACTATTTTCCCCCCTCGCAATTGCTGAACCACGAGTGGCAAAGCGGATGGCGCAAATCAGATTTCGCAACCAGGCCGAAGCCAAGTGCATATTGAGTTTTGTACCGCTCGAGTTTTTGCGTTCGAGTGTGGTCAAGTTGATTACCACGTGACATTAATCTGGAATGAATTCGGGCAGGATGGTTGCTGTCTCGGCAGCCAAATCGACCGACGCCTTTAGCGCATCCGCTTCCGAACTTTCGATGGGAGTGGTGATGCGCACCATGGCGCCATCGGAACGACGCCGGCGTACGCTATCGACGACGGTATAGATCTTTCCCCAGTATTCGCTGGCCACCGCGCGACCACGTCCCTGGTACCAATAAATGAGCAACTCTTTATGGTCGCCGTTTTGAATGATGTACTTGTTGGCAACGAATGGCGATCTGCCTTTTGGCGAGATAGTGACGCTGTCCGGATCGCTCATTACCCAGCCTGAGCCGGGCAAACAATTCAACGGACTGTGATAGGTGGCGCCATCGCGTTGGCTCGCATAGTAACCAACATAGAAATTCAGCACGCGGCCGTCGTTCGCGCGATAGTTGCGCAGCAAGTAGTCGCTGGCCCGCAGCACGGCCATTGTTTTTTCGTCAAACTGTTCATCGCCGCCTAACTGTTTCCAACTTTCGATCTGTTGGGGAAAGCCGTTCAACTGCTTGCGGTCAACGTGCGCTTCGCCCAGATACGCCGAGGAGTTAACCAACAAGCCGCCGGCGACAAGCAGCCCGAAGAAAATTGCAAAGCGCCACCTTTTCATCATTCGCTGCCCCCCGTTGCGCCTTGAAGATTTGGTAAGACGTTTTGCAGACCAGCAGCTTCGCGCCGCTTTTCATTCTCTTCAGGTTGAATGCCATTGGGCTTCACTCGATCCAGCACCCATCCGACTCCGAACAACATCAGGAATGCGACGATATAAATCACCCATCCTGAGAACGTGTGAAAGAAGCCGTCTGCTACTTTCGTACCGTAATAGCGCGCCAAAATGCCTGTACCGCTGACGCGGAATGCATTCGTAAGAATTGCGATCGGCACCGCAGAAAACAGGATTAGCGCCGACCGCCAGAAGTGAAATGTCTTTAGGCTTGAAAGCGTTCCGCCCTTGTTTCCATTTTCCGGATCGTTATCGCGCGGGTGGGTGAAGTAAGCGTAAACGACTGCCAACGTCACCAGCGTCATGAGCGATCGGATGCCGCTGCAGGCTTCCACCACCTCGAGTTTTTTTGTTTCGCGAGCGCCAAGCGGCATCAACTCGATGACGTTGCCCTGTCGCAGTACCGGAATATCAAAAAGTTGCATCGCCGATACAGCACAGCGCGACGCAAAGAGCTGCAAAGGAAACGCGACTTTGTTGAAGATGATTGCGGGAATCGGAATGGCCAGCCACAGCAGAAACAACGGAACGATCATCAACCGCAGGAGCTTGAAACCCCAGAAGTAGATGACTGTCCCGGCGAACAAAAACATTAGCGACGTGCGCTGCAGATAGAGTTCGGCGCCCGCCGTACCCGCCCAAAGCGCAACTAAACCAAACGAGACGACGGCGAGACCAAGAACCATGGCGGGCCGCTGCGTTTCGCGCGCAAAGCGATGACGCTGACTCCAAAGTATGTAGCCGATAACAAATGGAACCAGCAGGCCGTGCGAATAGTTTTCGTCAGTCCACCAGTCGTGCCCGAGTTTGCCGAGCACGGTGGCATAAGCCAGCACGACTGCCGACGCGATGGCGAAAATTCGCCAGATTTGTTTGATAGGGATGCTTGAGGCGACACTCATTAGGTAATTTGTTTTCCTGAGAAAAAGGGCAACTTTCTCTTGCGGAAAACCTTGTCGTTCAACCAAAGGCGAAACCGATTAGCAGCAAGAGCCAGCTCAGCAGAGGTAGCTCAATTTATTGAAAGTGCTAAAGGGTCCACGTTTCCGGCGTTCTTTGAGTATTTAATTTCAATGATGTCGGCAAGATCTCATCAGTTGGATGATGTCCTGGTCTAAAAGCGGATCCAGTTGGGTGGCACTAATTGTCCCGCTTGCTGGAACGCCGGTGAACGGGTGAGCGTTCTTTGAGTAGTTCCGAGTGTCTCGTCTTAATAATATAGGCCAACCCTTGATAACTCATGCCAAGCCGGGACGCTGCGTGAGTAACACTTCCATTTGCTTCGGCAAGCGCCTTGCTAATCATTTCTCGTTCAATGTCCCATAAGTCCTGTTTTACATTGCGCGGCGGGTTGAATAGGATCTCCGGCTCACCTTCGCTTCTACCTTGTTGCAACCTCAAAGCGAGTTTCGTTCCCGCTGCTTTGAATCTCAGTAATAACTCCGGACTCTGGCATTCTGCCAGCCACTCACCCGCTTGTTGATAAGCACCGGAAAGAATTTCCGGCGGCAGATCGGCTATTTCTTCGATCAGTGTGAGGGCGGCAATTCCCGCTCGATTAAGTGCGCCCGCCTGATGCGCAACTTCGATAGCTTTCTGAAACGAGAATTGTGCGCGAACGGTCTGGCCTAGGCGCGCCAAGGCGATACCGTGAGTGGTCAAGGCTTCAGCCAAGAAGAAGTGATGACCGCTTTTCTCAAAACTTCTAGCTGCGTGTCGAGCAGCGGCCTCTGCTTCTGCGATCCGGTCCTGCGCGATGAATAGCTGTGCTCGACTTTCGTCAACTTGTGCGGTTTTGATTTTGTCTCTAATGCTGACCGTTAGACGGCGGGCGTGATCCAGATATTGCTCGGCTTCTGTGAACCGGGACATATCACGCAGAGCGTTGCCGATATTGTTCTTTGCATGAGCGCGGAAAGCCGTATTCCGAGCTACCTTGAATTGACGATCTGCTTCTACATATTCGTCTAACACGGCTTGGAGTTCAGTCTCTTTATTCTCCGAAGTGGCTAACTTCCGTAGCACCATCGCTAACTGAAGATGATAAGCGCCTTTGAGGGTGTGATTAGTAATCTTCTCAAAGAGCGAAGCATTATCAGTAAGAAGTTTTAGTGCATCGTCATATCGTGCAGCTGACCACTCAACAACTGACAATCCAAATAACGCATTTGCTCGCGTGTTGCCTTCGATGGTTAGTCTTTGCAACGCCTGGATAAACATGATCCGCGCTTCGTCTAACGCACCAGCTCGCCAATAACAGTAAGCGAGTTCCGCCTGCCCGGCAGCAACCTTCGTTACGTCACGTGTTGATTCGTAGTAGGCAATACTTTCACTGATCAAATCTCTGGCCGCTTCGTTCGATTCCTTACTCTCATTTTTGCTTCCGATCCATCCCGTCAAGATACCGACGCATAGCAGAACCTCGGCAGCGACGGAAGGGTAAAGCCCGGTCGTATCCGGTTGTTCTCCGGTCTGCCACAGTGGGCGCATAACCTCTTGAGCGCCTTCGTAATCGCCTCTGTCTTTAAGTTCCAAAGCCGCCTGACAACGGAATCGGGCCTGCTCGTTTGCCGATAGGTGGGATATGTCCTGCTTTAGAGAGATTGTTCGCATGAGTACTTGAACGTGAGTAAGTCTGAGACTTCGAACGGATATTAGTTATTGGCTAGCTTCCTTGCAAGATATCTTTTGTTCTTGGTTTACTCTTTTTGATGTAAGAATTTTTGCATCGCCTCAATCTCAAGGAGAAAAACCATGAAACGATTATTGATGGCAATCACGCTTGTGTGTGTGCTTTCGGCCTCGGCTTTGGCGGGAGATATGCCCGCCGTTAACCCGGCGCCCACTTCAAATGGAACGCAGTCGAGCGCGGCCGTTACTTTGGCCGGAGAGATGCCCACTGTTGGACCGGCGCCCACTTCGAATCGAACGCAATCGAGCGCGATCGCTACCGTGTTACTTACGATCATCAGCATCGTAGCCAGGTAGGCACTGTTTCACTTCTACTTTTGGGAAACTGCCTTTTGGTAGTCACGTCGGAGTGTGTCTAAAAACGAAGGAGGAATCCTCGGTTTGTTCTACTCATTTTGATGTAAAAACTTTTGCATCGCCTCAAACTCAAAGGAGAAAATCCATGAAACGATTATTGCTGGCAATCACGCTCGCGTGTGTTTTATCGGGCACAGCTTTGGCGGGAGATATACCCGGTGTTGACTCTGCGGCCCCGGCCCCGTCCGGCGGAACGCAATCGAGCGCGGCCGTTACTTTGGCGGGAGACATGCCCGGTGTTGATTCCGCGACCGCGTCTAGTGGAGCGCAATCGAGCACGGTGATTACTTTGTTACTTATGATCTTCAGCACCGTAGTCAAGTAGGCACTATTTTGCTTCTAGTTTTGGGAAACTGCCTTTTGGTAGTCGAGTAGGAGTGTGTCTAAAAGCGAACAAGGAAACTTGCGGTTCTTGTTCTACTCATTTTGATGTAAGAAGTTTTGCATCGCCTCAAACTCAAAGGAGAAAAATCCATGAAAAAGATATTCCTGACAATCACGCTCGCGTGTGTTCTTTCGGGCACGGCTATCGCGGGAGAGATGCCCACTGTTGAGCCCGCGCCCTCGCAATCGAGCACGATGGCGGGAGAGATGCCTGGTGTTGACTCTGCGGCCCCGGCCCCGTCCAGTGGAACGCAATCAAGCGTGGTTGTGACGGTGTTACTTACGATCATCAGCATCGTAGCCAGGTAGGCACTGTTTCACTTCTACTTTTGGGAAACTGCCTTTTGGTAGCCAAGTCGGAGTGTGTCTAAAAACGAAGGAGGAATCCTCGGTTTGTTTTACTCATTTTGATGCAAAAACTTTTGCATTGCCTCAAACTCAAAGGAGAACAATCCATGAAACGATTATTTCTGGCAGTCAATGCTTGCCACCCGCTTGACAGCTCTTCAATCCCAGTGTATATAACCACCTGGTTAATTAACCAACTGGTAAATAACTATGGCTTCGGACAGTCTCAGCACTACGTTCGCAGCGCTTGCCGATCCCACGCGGCGCGCGATCCTGGCGCGGTTAATCTCCGGTGAAACGTCGGTTACAAAACTGGCCGCGCCGTTTCAGATGAGCCTGCCTGCAATCTCGAAGCACTTGAAAGTGCTCGAGCGTGCCGGGCTAATCGCGCGCGGTCGCGAGGCGCAGTGGAGGCCCAGCCGGCTGGAAGCGGGCCGGCTGCGGGAAGTCGCAGATTGGCTCGAGCACTATCGCCGATTCTGGGACGAGAGTTTCGATCGCCTGGACATCCATCTGCGGGAACTTCAGGCAAAGCAAAAAAAACTACTACAGCGAAAGCAAACGAGGGAGAAGAAACATGGACGAACAACGAGAAAGTTCCGCAGCGCAGTCAGCAAAGCCTGAACTCGTAATCACGCGCATTTTCGATGCGCCGCGCGAACTTGTGTGGCAGGCGTGGACCGATCCAGAGCGAATCGTAAAGTGGTGGGGACCGAAAAATTTCACGGCGCCTGTAGCCAAGATCGATCTGCGCGTAGGCGGCAAGTATCTCACTTGCATGCGTAGTCCAGAGGGCCAGGAATTTTGGACTACTGGGACTTATCGCGAAATCGTTCCGCCTGAGCGTTTGGTTTGCACGGACTCATTTGCAGACGCGGAGGGCAACGTCGTCCCCGGATCACATTACGGAATGAATGAAGACTTCCCGCTGGAGATGCTGGTCACAATCACCTTTGAAGATATTGCCGGCAAAACGAAAATGACGCTGAAGCATGTTGGTCTGCCGGAAAGCATGAGCGATATGACTGGCACGGGTTGGAACGAATCATTCGACAAGCTTGCTGAGATTTTGAAATAGGGACAGGCTTTTAAGGAAAGCTCGATGACTGAAACAACCGATCGTGAAATAGGCGCTACGCGTCTCTTCGATGCGCCGCGCGAACTCGTATGGGAAGTTTGGACCGATCCGAAACACCTGGCCCAGTGGTGGGGGCCAAACGGTTTCAAGAACACGATTCATGAGATTCAAGTGAAGCCCGGCGGCGTCTGGCGATTCATCATGCATGGACCGGATGGCACTAACTACAAGAATGAAATTGTTTTTGTCGAAGTAGTCAAACCGCAGCGACTGGTTTACGATCACCTCTCAGGCCCAAAGTTTCGTGACCGTGACCTTCACCGAAGAGGGCGACAAGACTCGACTCAATATGCAGATGCTTTTCGAGTCGGCAGCCGAACGCGACAATACTGTCGAGAAATTCGGCGCGGTCGAAGGATTGAATCAAACGCTGGGACGGCTTCAGGGGCATCTCGCAAAAATCGCAGGAGACAAATCATGAACATTGCTCTTTGGATCATTCAGGTGCTGCTGGCGCTTCTCTTTTTGTTTGCCGGCGCCATGAAATTCATCATGCCGGTCGAAGAGATGACAAAGCAGATGCCGGTGGCGATTCCCGGACTCTTCCTGCACTTTGTCGGCGTGGTCGAGGTGCTGGGCGGGCTGGGATTAATTCTGCCCATGCTGCTGCGCATAAAACCCTGGCTGACACCGGTGGCCGCCGCTGGTTTAGTAATCCTGATGATTGGTGCCGTGGCCATCTCGCTCATGATCGGCGTGAGTGCGGCAATCCCCGCGCTGGTTACGGGACTATTGACGGCCTTCGTTGCCTATGGTCGCTGGCGGCTGGTGCCGACTGCGCACTAAGATCCTCGGGCCTGATAAATTCCCACCCCACGCGGGACCGCGGTTACGGCCATGACAGAAGTCGCAAACTACTCAATTCTTTTTGCGGTGACGGGATTGATACTCATCGGCATTAGCATCCCGCTGATAATGCGCAAGGTACCGCCAAATTCTTTTTACGGCTGCCGCACGCGCAAAACTCTTTCCGATCCAAAAATCTGGTACGAAGCAAACCATTTACCGGGAAAAGACTTTTGCATTGCCGGCTTGGTAGTTTTGCTGAGCTCGCTGGCCATGTTCGCTCTGGGCCAGAACGTAGATAGCGATTACGCGGTTGGCACTTTGCTGATAATTCTATTGCTTTCGGTTGCCGCTGCCGCTGGGCATGGCTTGATAATCATCAAGCGGATGTAAGGCAACTAGCGAATGAAATAAAGTGAGTACGACGTAAGGAATTCAGCATTGCTGCCGCGCGCAATTAAGAGCACCGCGCGTTCCTTTCCCGGGCCAGGAATTTTCCATTTGTAAGAGTAGTTGATGCCGTCGGTCGCGACAGTTGCGTCTTTCGTTTCACCGAGATCCGAGTAGCGAACGCGGCTCGGGTGGGCCACGACGGTTACAAGAATCAAGCGATGCTCGCGGCTGAATTTGGTTAACAAGTAGTTGTAGCGCGCATCTTTCTTCAATACCCAGACTTCCTGCTCGCCGCCTTCTTCCTCTTCACGTTCTTCCTTCTGTTGCGTGGCAATCTTTCGCATACGCTTGTGCACCGCCTCTTCGCTCATTCCCAAACGCAAGCCAAACGCTTCGCGTGCAGGTTTGCGCGGCGCGCCTTGAACGCCGCTGAAGAGAGGAACCACTAAAAGAACGCTGAGAGAGGTTTTTAGAATTATGGCAACCAAGGTTTCCACTCCAGCCTACGGGTTAAGTGCGGAACGTTTTCGATCGCGCGAACGCTATTGATTATTTCATATGGAGCCAAAGTTGAACATTCGTTCACAGCTCGGCTGTAGCTCAGGAGCTTTAAGAAAACCTTGAAGAACCCTTAAGTTCGAAGTAGAAGAAACAGGCCTAAGATTGGATATATGAAGAAAAGCCAGTGCAAGTTTCAGATGTCGTAGAGTTTGACTAGCTGCGCCACGTTTGTTTTGAGATTGAATCTTTCAGCCACCAGCTTGCGTCCTGCGTCACCCATCGCACGTCGCAGCCCCGGATCCTGCAGCAGCCGGATCAATTTCTTAGCGGCCGCAGCCGCGTCAGTTCGCTCAACTAAAAATCCCGATAGCCCTTCGCTTATCAATTCGGGAATGCCGCCCACTCGGGTAGCCACGATCGGTTTGCCATGGGCCATCGCTTCCGCGATCATCCAGCCGAACACTTCCTCCCAGCGGGAGAGTTGGCAGACAATATCGGCCGCTGCGAAGACTCCCTCGCCGAACGGATCTTCGACCATGCCCGTCCACGTCACCCGATCTTCAATTCCCATCGCCTCGGCGTCTTTCATGTACTGCTCGCGGTATGCGCCGTCACCCACGATCACAAACTGCACATTGCGATTCTGGGTAGTTACCAGGCGCGCAGTTTCTAGGAAATCGCTGATTCCCTTCTCCGGAATCATCCAACTTACCTGCGTGACGATTGCTCGTCCCGCTGGAATTGCATAACGCCGGCGAAAGTCGAGCGCGCGTTGCGTGTCGGTCTTGACGCGAGAGAGATCGACTCCGTTGTAGATCATTTTGAAGCGGTTTCTCGGCAGCAGATCGAATGCGGTCATACATTCATAGCCGTAGTTGCTGACGGAGATCACTTTAGTCAGTGGACCATTGATGAAACGCGCGGCATGCCGTTTCCAAAAAGGCGCGCGGGCAGGAACGTATCCGGCCGACCGTGAATGGTGGTCAGTGAAAAAAACCTTCTTTACCGACTGCGCGCGCGCGATCCATGAATACAGATTAAGGAAGCCGGTGAAATGAAGGTGTAGAATTTCTGGCTGGTGAGCGCGCGTGATTCCCGCCAGGTTCCTGCCGATCTTCAGGCTACCGTCGTTTGCACTCGCGTAAATGCCAAGCGAAGTATTCGGCAGATCGAGGAAGCGCCGGACTTCTGCAGTTGGTTCCGACAAAAACAAGAGCACACTTTTCCAGCCGCGTTCGCCAAGTTGAAGCGAGAGCTCACGCGCAAAAGTCTCGGTCCCGCCGATGCGACGAGGTTCAATTCCAAATACTGAAACTAGTGTTGGCATGTTTTGTAAAGCAAACTGTTAGCTTGCGGTGGTTCGTTGCCACTTGAGCTTGAGTGCTTCCGCGCCGTCGCAAACTAACAGTTTGCTTTACGAGTGAAACGTTCGTCTCAAGCGCGCGGCGATTCTGTCGCGCAACTCTCGAACGCGAAGCTGCGCATCGAATATAGCGCTGGAAGCCTTGAAAGCGAGCGGTGTTTGCGTCTGTCGCTCAAAGCATGACTGAAGGTTGGTCTTATTGCCGAAGCCCAGGATGCGTTGGTCTTCGCGCGACAAGCGGCCCAGAAACGCAGCGTTAAGCAGCAGCGGATGATAGCGGTAATAGCTGACATCCTCCTGCTGCAATCGAACACGCGGATCATGGTAGTTGTAAAAAATCGCCTGGCGAGGCTCGAGCATGGGTACGCCCTGACGATGAATCCCGGAAGTATCAAACAGAAAAGCGGTTCCGGCAGCACCCGTAAGTTCGACAAATCGCGAAGCATCGAAATTCTCGACTTCCTGATTTTTGACGGTGCGAGGATGCTGTTTACCGTGACTTCCTCTTATGTAATTGAAAGCTCCACTGTGCACCTCCGTGAGATACATTGCCAATTTGATTTCCCGGTGGATCTTCTTCTCGGTAGTTTGGTCGTACCAGGCGTCACCATGCCAGCCATGAAAGTCGCGTCTAGTGGACAGGGATTTCCAACCCTTCGCTTCCGTTAGCTCGTAATCCGTTCCTAGGTACCTGGTCACGATCTGTTTTACTAATGGGTGCACGGCCAGATCGACAAACCCCTGGTCCAGCAGCAAAACGTCTTCGACCATGTGACGATGCCGTTCGGTCTTTTGATAGCCTTCGATATTGTTCCAGCGCATTCTGCGCAAGCGCGACTCGAACGCCTGCTGCATGTCACCCAGTTGTTCGGCGCTGAGAATATTTGGCAGCACAATGACTCCATCTCTCTTCAAGTCCGCAACCAAATCATCAGTTTCAGGGCGGGGCCACAACGGAGTGGGTTCGAGGGAGGACTGCACCAAGCGGCGATTCTCTTTAAAGTTTCTCATGACGTTTTTCGAAGTGTCAGTCAAGCGGGAGCAGAAACTCGCTCAGGCGTTCATATTCTGCGGCGAAGTTCTCATAGACCCCCGGCGCGGCATAACGCAGGTTGGGCGCATTTTTCTTAGCCGCTATGTCTCTGGTCCAGATACGTCCGCGCAGCGAGGCCATCTCAGCGAGCGCCTCATTTATCTTTTCCGTAGCGTTGCTGTAGCCGGCGTTCTCCATAGCCCAGCCGCGCGGGTCAAAAGCCTGGGGATGATCCAAAACATACTTGATTGCGTCAGCCAACTCGTCGTCGTCGGCAAGCAATCCAGTGCGCTGGTTCACGTGATCCAGATTGACCCCACACTGGTGGCTATAGACGATGATAGGCGTGCCGCAGAACATGCTTTCGTAGATAGCGCGGCTGGCGCCCTCGCGTTGTGATAGCAGCAGCGAAACCTTTGAATCGGCAACTATGCGGGCGACTTCGGCGTGAGGAATGTTTTCGTAGATGGTTGCCTCATTCGTCAGATCGTGTTGGCGCAGCAAAAGCTCGATCGGTTCCCGCGTCCAACCCATGTCATAGCCAATCAATGCAAAGCGCAGCGGTCGTTCGCGCTTCACTCGCGCGGCCGCGCGGAAAAAAACTTCGTGGCGCTTCAGCGGATCCCAAGCGGCCACCATGACCACATCGTAAACAGCCGGCTTGTCTTTCTCTCTAGCCTGAAAAATTGCCGGGTCAACCCACTCGCCGGCGCCGACGCGGACCGCGATCAGATTCGTTTGCAGACTTTCGATAAATTCAAAGTCGGCATAGCGCGGGGACTGAATCACCACATCGAGATCGGATCCGAGATACAGAAGGAAGCGAACATCCTGATATCCCCAACTGCTGGGCTCGAGCACGAACATGTACTGCGATGCCAGCGCGGCCAAATCGTACACGGCGGCCATCGCCAGCACGGCTTCGCTATACATCAACATCAGGACTCCGCGCTCGCCGCTCTGCGGATCGTAAGGCTTCAGAACGATCAGATCGCCCTGTCGCTCAAGAGCATCGTCGTTCGGATAGCGCAAGCGCACTCTATGCTCCAAAGGGAAAGCGCCATAGAGCTTTCTGATCTCACGGGCTTTGTCTGATTGAACAAACTCCAGACGCAGGCGATTCTCGGCAGCTGGAAGCAACTCGCCATTGCGATAACAATTTTCGCGCACCACTTCCATCAGCCGCGCCACACGTTCGGCGCCAAAACGTTCGCTTCCCAACTGCCGCCACATATGCAGCATGCGACTGGCGGCTTCGAATGGCTGCCGCCGAGCGAGCGCAGCCTTCGATTGCATATCCAACCAGGATCGGTACGGATACTGGAGCGCACGCGACGAATAGAAGCGGTCCTTGAACCACTGTGACATTTCAGCGGGCAATGCTTTGGTTGGGTTCATTTTAAGTCAGCGTTCGTCGCAATTTCACCCGCCCCGTCATCAGGCGGATGGCATGAATAGATGGCATGAATAGAAGAAGCGAATCCTCAAATTTGTTTCTGAAATGGCGCTCGGGCGCGGTTGTTGTTTTGCGGGGTCAAACAGGCGGGGTTCGGCGTCGGTCGAAATTGATCTACGGTGCGCCGGACGTAGAGCGCCCGCATCCAAGTTGGAGCTAGCCACGCGAGCCACAGCGCTGCATGCGCTTTCAAACTCGGCCGCAAGCTGTTTGATTTGGCAAACGCTTCACGCGCGCGCGCAAAATCACGCGGCACGAGACGAAGTTTGCCCAACTCGTATTGCAGCAGGGCACGACGGTTTCGAATCACCGGTTCGACTTGTACGCGCTCCTCAGGCGTCAGGTCGTATGACTGCTCGACCTTTTCAAAGACCAATAGCTCTCGCAGGTGCGAGTTGATAGCGTCGCCCGTGAGGCTGTTGAGCCGAGCGCGATATTTCAAAAGCACGCGCGGTTGATAAACCAGACGAGTCCCGTGTCGTGCCAAACGCAGCCAAAGATCGAAATCCTGCGCATTGCGGAGCTTCTCGTCGAAAAGGCCGACTGCGAGAACATGTTCGCGACGAGTCAATACCCCGGAAGTAATCAGGCTTCGTTCGCCGCTCAATAAATCAAGGAACGTCACCTCGTTTGGCGGCGGCGAGTCCATTACGGTTTCGAAGTAGGTCCGGCCGGCGTCCGGCGATTCGCCGAAAATCAGGGCGTCCGCACAGACCAGATCACAATTTCGCTCGCGAATGACGGCCAGCTGATCTGCAAGATAGCCGGGCAGCCAAAGATCGTCAGCATCCAGAAAAGCTACAAACTCGCCGCGTGCTGCGCGCAGGCCAGTGTTGCGAGCGGCACTTGCACCGCGATTTTCCTGAGTTAGATAATTAATGCGTTCCCGAAAAGGCGTGAGTACGCGCTCAAACTCCTCAGTATCCGGAGAGCCATCGTTGACGATGATCACCTCAAAATCAACGAAGGTTTGCGCAAAGACAGACCGGAGCGTCTCGCCAACGTATGGCGCAACGTTGTAAGCCGGAATAATAACGCTGATCTTTGGCATCGTGTCGTTTCCTTAACGCCTGCGTGGCAGCGCGGCCGATACTCCGGTTAACCAACTCTCGAATTCAATCGGTGATAGCGAGAGGTTGTCCAGGACTCGCGGCAGAAGCAAACGATCGGCGGCCTGTGAGGCAAAGCCCGGCTTGCAGGTCGTGGCTGAGATAACCCCGGATTCCCGCAACCAGGGCAGAAATTCGAGATCGTAAGCCCCGCTGGGATAACAAAAGTGCGAAGTCGTTTTTCCGGTCATGGCCTGAATGCTTCGGCGGTTATCTTCGATCTCGCGAATGAATAGGCTGCGATCTTTTGGCGTCCGGTGGCGATGCGTGTGCAACTGGATATCAAGGCCATCGGAAGCCAACTTCTTGACTTCGTCGGGCGTGAGGTTGTGCATGATCCGTTGCGCGAGCAGGGCCTCGTAGTCGATCTTAAGCCGCGCCGCGAGTTTTGAAAGTAGCGTGTCTTTTTCTTCGGCCGACAATTTGTTTTCGCGGGCAAAAGCATGAATACCGCGGCGGGCCACTTCCTGCGAGTCCGAATCGCCTAATTCAAATCGGAAATCCTCGCCGGTAAACTCCTGCAGGTTCAGGGTTTCGTTCCGGCCTTTCCACAGCAGATAGGAGCACATCAGATCGAAGACCGGCCGATTGTATTGCGAATAGAACGTCGTCAAGTAAAGCGTGACAGGGAAGTCGAATTCCCTCAACAGAGGAAAGGCTCGCTGGTAAAAATCGGCGGTACCGTCGTCGAATGTTAGCGCCACCGCGCGGTCTGGGAGATCGTTCGCGTAAAGCCGCTTGATGGCTTCGTCCAGTGGCAGAACATTGCAACGGGACTTTTTCAATTGGCCCAACCTCGCGCGCAAAACTGCGGGCGGCATGTACTGCGTATTATTCCATTCGTGCTCATCCTTTAGAGAGATTCCGTGATAGCCGAGAATCAGTAGTCGCTGGCGACGCCAACGACTGTTCTGCACCAGCGTCGATACGCCGGACGTCTTAAGAGATCTGAGTGTGGCTTGTTTGAATTTTTTTAGCATTGTCCAATGTTGTTCAGGCTACCGATTCCCGATCGCGTTTCACTAATATCAGTAGCATTTCTTTGAAGCTGCGCATCGCCAGCCTTCCGGCGGGTAGCGCCGAAAAAATCAGCAACGAGACCGCTGCGGCAATCAGAAAAGCAATACCTAAGCGCGTCATAAGACTCGGCACGACTTCCAACCAGGGGCGACCGATGAGCAAAGCTGCCAGCGAGCAAACTGAGGCGCAGAATGCCGGAGCGATTGTGCGATAGAAGTCGGCTGATCGAACCGGCCCGCTCCGGCCGACATACCAGAACAGTAGTGGCGTCGTGACGCAAAGATCTGTCGCGGCGTACGCGGCCGCGACGCCCGTCGCTCCCCAACGCAAGCCGGCTACGATTGAAACGACTCCGATGCCGCTGCTAATGAATCCCCACTTGAACAATTCGCGCGCCCGGCCCTGCGTTGTGAATAACCACAGAGCGGTGCGGGTGACCGGCTGAATCAGCGCGGCTACCCCGAGCAGCATGAATATGCGTCCCGTGTCCTTCCATTGGGGCCCAAGCAAAAAGAGCACCAGCCAGTCAGAGGTGGCAATCATGAAGATCACCCCGGGCATCGTGATCATTGCGATCTTCTCGAGCACTCGCAGGTAAGCGCTGCGATAACGTGCAGGCGAATCGGACAAGCGACTCAACGCCGGCACTGCAACCGAGACCAGCGGGCTATTGATTTGCGCCATGGGCAGCAGCAGTAATTGATAAGCTCTGGAGTAAATGCCCAATTGGTAAGCTCCCCAAAATTTGCCGATCAGCGCGTTGTCAAGATTTTTCGAAAGATAATTCATTACGTTAAAGCCGGTGAGATTCCCGCCGTATGAGATTAACAAGCGGATGTCTTTGCTTCTTCCGGGCAAGCCTGGCCGCCACCTGCACGCCGTCCACAGTCCAATGACTGCGACGATGGCCAACACCATCTGATTGATCACCAGCGCCCAGTAACCGGCACCGTACCAGGCGGCCACGATGGCCGCGGCCAAACCTGCCGTCATCGCGGTAATCTCGATGATAGCTACGGCCGTAAAGCGCATCTGCCGCATTAGAATAGCTTCGTGCTGAATAGTCAGCCCCGTTAAGAAAATTGTTACGGCATATCCGGCAGTGATCGCGATTAGCCGCGGCTCTTTGTAAAACCAGGCCAGCAGCGGAGCGCCAGCTAATGCCAGCAACATAATGGCGGCACTCAACCCCATGTTTAGCCAAAACAGAGTGCTCACTTGTCGATGATCCAGTTCGGACCATTTGATGGTCGCGGTTGACAAGCCCATGTACTGGAACATGCCGAGAAAGCTGGTCAGGATAGCCACCATGCCAATCAAGCCGTAGTCCTGCGGAACCAACAAACGTGCGAGCACAATCGTCGCGGCCGTGCTGAGCACAAATTTAAACACCTGCGCCGACAGAGTAATGGCACCGCCACGGGTGGAGCGTCCGGCCAGATCGTCTTTTAAGTGATCGGTTCGGAAGTGGCGATTTTTGTCATCGCAGGCAAGCTGCGGCTGATTTGAAATTCCAGACGGCAACATCGGGGAATCTATCTCGGTGTGGGATCGTGCGGCGGGCCACGGTTAGGAAGGCGGCGAGAGTGCCGCCAGTATTATACAGGAACAAGCGGCGCTTGAATCCAGAAAATTTGCTTAGCTTCGCGCTTTTACGCGTCACTTAAGCGGAAATACTTTGCGGCGGCGGTCGATTTTGCCGTTAGAATCCTCCAGGACTCTGGCAGAGGTGCAGATCCGGCGCATTCCACCAGGAGAATAGACTGAAACAAAGAGAATTCAATATGCGCGTGCTCCACTTTGCGCCCCGAGTCTGCTGGCCGCTCGACACCGGGGCCAAGTTGCGAAACTACCACCTCGCGCGAGTCCTGGCTGAGCGCGCCGACGTAACTCTCCTCGCCTTCGGCGGCAACGAGCAGCCGCCCAACAACCCTGAAAACCCTTACGCAAAAGTAGTAACTGTCAAACGAGACCCAGGTTACACGGCTGCGAAGATTATTCGGGGCGCCGTCGGCCGCACTCCCCTGTCCTTACTCAATTACACCACGGCCGCAATGAAGCAGGCGTTGGCGCAGATTTTGAGCGAACAGGACTTCGATGTTGTTCAGGTTGAGAGCATTCATCTGATGGGGTATCTGCCGATACTTCGCGCGGCGACTGCCCGACCGCACGTCATCTGCGATTGGCACAACATCGAATCAGAACTAATGCAGCGATACAGCGAACGCGAGTCGAATCTCTTGCGCCGAACTTATGCGCGGAAAACCGCGCGACAGCTGCGCACGCTGGAGCAAAAGGCGACACACGATTTCGATGGCCATGTCGTTGTCAGCCAGCGGGACCGAGAGCGATTGCTGCAACTTGATTCCGCGAGTTCAATTTCCGTGATTGAAAACGGAGTTGACAGCGCCTACTACTCCGATCAGGAAATGGAAAAAGCACATGCGGCGTGGCTTACTCACCCGCATCCTGACCGCGCAGCTATCGATGGTGTCATGCCTTCGCCGAGCAAGGCGAACAGAATTGTCTTCGTCGGTTCAATGGACTATCACGCAAACATCGATGGGGTCGTTGATTTCGCTCGCGAGATCTGGCCGCAGATTTACGAACGCAACCCGGAACTCGTTTTGACTATCGTGGGCCGTGACCCTGCGGCTGAAGTCAGGCAGCTCGCATCGCTTCGCGGCATCGAAGTAACCGGCACGGTTGCTGACGTGCGTCCATACTATCTCGAAGCAGTTGCGGCGATTGTGCCGCTCAACGTTGGTGGCGGAAGCCGTCTAAAAATTCTCGAAGCGATGGCCGCAGGCGTGGCGGTCGTATCAACCACCCTCGGAGCGGAGGGCCTGGAAGTGCAGCACGGTGTAAACATTCTTATCGCAGATACAAATGCGCAACTACTCGATGCCATCACCGGTGTTGTGGAGAATGAAGGACTGCGCCAGAAACTTTACGATGCGGGACGTGCTCTGGTTTCCAACCGTTATGACTGGGCCAGGGCTGGCGAATCGCTGTTTGGGATCTACGAAAGATTACTTGCTGCTCGGATGAACGAAAAAAACTAGCAGCCGAATTCATGCTACCGCCGATTACACAGCTTACGCAGCTTCTGTTTAGGTTTGACAGGCTCCGCATTTTTTCCAGTTTTTGCTTCCTAATCTGTGGAATCTGCGTAATCGGGGATCTGGATCGAGGCTTAGAGAATAGTGACGATTAATCAAAACTCTTCTATCAGAATTCTTTCGCTTGTCGAGGCGACGACAATCAATGGGGTCGCGAAAAACGTGTTTGAGTTTCATCGCGCTGCTCGCGAGCTCAACGAACAATCCCCCGACTTTCCTTCTATCGCAGCGCATCTCGTTACCTTCGAACGGAAGCGCCCTGCCACTGACGCCACGCGCGCACCGAACCAATTTGTATCCGCAGCTGGCAAGCTGAAGTTGGAAGTTGAAGTCGTCCCTGAGCGCCGGCGTTTCGACATGCGCACACTCGCGGCGCTGAGAAAAATCGTCGGCATCCAAAAGCCCGACCTGGTTGTGACTCACTCCGTCAAGTCGCATTTTCTAATGTGGCGTTCCCGGCTTTGGAAAGACTATCCCTGGGTGGCTTTTCACCACGGCTACACCACAACTGACCTGAAGATGCGCGCCTACAATTGGCTTGATCGTTGGTCCTTGCCCCACGCCGATCGTCTGGTCACAGTTTGCCAGGCTTTTGCACGAGAACTGGCAAGCAGTAACGGTGTGCCGCTCGAGAAAATCTCGGTACAGCACAATTCAGTTCGCCCGAAGGCGAAGGCTGACGCCGCCGACGTTCAGTCTTTAAAGACGCGACTCGGTATCGGGAATGATGAGCGCTTTGTGCTGACTGTCGGTCGCTTGTCACGAGAGAAGGCCCATATCGATCTGCTCGCGGCCTACAACCTTCTGCGCGACACGAATCCCGACATTTTGTCTAAACTAATTATTGTCGGTGACGGACCGGAACGCGGCAGGCTGGAAGCGTCGGCTCGGGCTTATGGCATTAACGATCGTGTGATCTTCACTGGACAAATGAGTGATGTGCAGCCTTTCTATGCAGCGGCTGACGTGCTTGTCCTGCCATCGCTTAGTGAAGGCTCACCATATGTGTTACTTGAAGCGATGGCGGCGAATCTTCCCGTCGTGGCGACGGCGGTGGGCGGAGTGCCGGAGATGGTAGAAAACAACAACAGCGCTTTACTCGTTCCAGCCCGTGACAAACATGCCATGGCTGCAGCGATCACTCGCGTGCTAACTGACGAGGAGATGGCCCGTAGATTAACCACACACGCCTTCGCCATGGTGGGCACGCGTTACTCGCCTGCAGCCTATGCAAGTTCTCTGATCGAGATTTATCGAGGAGTTCTGCGATCGCGTTTAAGGAAATCAAACCGGTCGAACTCTGCGCTGACGCTGAGTCGCGGGCTTTGATGGTTGACCGGGACGCACCGTGCGAAGCACCGGCGCTGGCTCAATCCTAACGATAAAGAGGTCGTACCTGCCGCTTTTTTCCCAATTCGAAGTAAAGGCAATGAAGCGTCCGTCTTTGCTGATGGTCGGCTTGGGCGCTGCCCCGTACCCGGTCGTTATAGTGCGGTTGTCAATGGCGCAGCGTGTGTGACAAATACGGCGGATGCGCTGGCTGCCATCCAGGGCCACCTGCAGGATCTCGTCTTCAAATAATCCTGAGTCAGGCAACTTAATGTCGGGGTCGTCATAAGTGCCGATAGTTATCCAGTCCTCATTATTAGCCAGCATTGAACCGTGAAAGTCATTTGTCCAATCCACCACTCCCTGATCAGTCTTGAAGGAAACCACTTGATAATACGAGTGCACGTTGTTGAGATTTCGGAAAGACAGGCCGGCCAGATAATTGTCACCACCAACTATTATTTCAGTACCCAGGTCGCCATGACCCGGTGGGTGATCCACCTCCGGCTTCAATGCTTGATACTCGCCGGTGCGCAAGTTCAAAAACCGCGTGCCCGTCCCATCCGCCTGCTTCGTCGGGATGACAATGTGTAACCACTTGCCAGACTTGTCCACGTGCACTTCATTGATTCCACCCGCATAAACAGACGCCGGGTTGTGGTACAGCACTCTATCAGTTGAACGCTGGTACACAATGTAAGCGATCGGTTCGCCGTTGCTGTCTGCACGATGCTGCAGCCAGCAAAACACATCATCGTCGGCCGACATGTACATCTGTTTCAAATAGTCTTTTCCACCCGATAGCGACTGGAAGTCTTTAATGAGTCGGAAAACTTTACTGGAAATATTGTACGAATAAAGCTTCATGCCGCCATCGTAATAAATAGGGAAGGTGTAGATGATATTCGGATCAGTGTTTGACCAGATCGAACTCTCCCAGTTCGGGTTTCCGTTCACGGGGAATGCAGTGGGCAAGGTAATGCGGCCTTTACCGAGACTAAAACTGACTGGGTCGAAATCCTTGATGATGGCCTCGCCCGTCTCGCCCTTGCGGATGAGCATTTTCGTGTTGTTGCAGTTGAAGGTCGGCCAATGTGAATAGTAGGTGCCAAGACCAGGCGCGGGTCCATCCGACGCGTCGGTGGCGCGCATGATCTCACTGCCGAACACTGGATCGATGAACTTACCGCCCGCGCGCGGTAAGGGCGGCAGAGGCGGCTTTCGATAGACCCGTCGATCGTTTTTGATGGCAGACATGGTCTCCGACGCGGGAGTTTCAGCCACTGTAGTTGCGGCGTGGGCTGTCTCAGTAAATCTGACTCCGCGAATGAAATAGTAAACGAGTTTCACATACTCGCCCGCCACCATTCGCCAGCCACGAATGTGCAACCACCAGGTCAGCGGTTGCGGCATTTGGTCGCCGGGCGGCACGCTCGAGAAAGAAACGGATACGCCGCTGCCCGCGAAAATTTGATTGAAGGTCCAACGCGCGCGCCGCACCTGATAGGCGGACGTCACCACCAGAATGGAATGCAGCCCGGTAGTTGTCGCGTACTCGCGTACCCGGGCGGCTTCTTCGCGAGTGCTCGAGACCACCTCGGGAACGATTTCAATTCTTTCTTCAGGCACGCCGAACAACTTCAACTCGCTCGCAGCCCGCTGCACGTAAAGCGGATTGGTTTGCAACTCGGCGGACCATCCGCTCTCCTGGTTGTCGTTGGTAAGAATTAGTTTCGGCGCGCGACCATCTTTGAAGAGCTGCGCCGCCTGATGGGTGCGCTCCATGAAAGCAGATGAGCCTGCGAGCACGAGCAACGCATCCGCATGCGCCGGATCTGCGTTCACGATGAGGGCTTCGGCCGCAAGCCATGCCAGCAGCGGCCACGCGACCGCGAAAAGGATGGCAAAGCGCCACACTCGCGGAGTCCGGTGCCAGAATGATCGAATAGTCAGCATTATTTAAGGCCCGCTAACGCGGCATCAACGCAATATCGGGTCGAACGGCCGCTACGCGTCGAACCGTTAGTTCATCGTACAGCTCAAGCGTATTTTGCAGGTGCCGCTCACATGAGAACTTTTCTTCAACCAGCAATCTGCCGCGCTCGCCCATTGCCCGAGCGCGTTTAGGGTCGCGCAGTAGTTCGACCATTCGCGCGGCCATTTGTTCGTCGCCTCCTGACGGAACGACGTAACCGGCGTTACCCTCAATCACGGCTTCGCGCGCGCCGCCGACATCGGTTACGACGACGGGACGCGCCGCGGCCATGTACTCAAGAATGGCATTCGAAAAGCCTTCTGCGGTGGAACTCAGCGCACACACGTCGGAAACAGAAAGCAGCTCGGCAACTTTTTCGCATCTGCCGATGAAGAACACATCGTCTTTCAACCCCAGCTGTGCAGACAACTGGCGCAAGCCCTCCATCAATTTGCCTTCTCCGGCAATAACGAAAGCCGCGTCGGGAACCGCAGCCCGCACGCGCGCGGCAGCCCGCAAAAACATCGGATGATCTTTCACCGGGTGTTGCAAGTTCGCGACGATTGTCACTAATTGCCGTTCCGGCAAACCAAGCATCGCGAGAATTTCATCGCGCGTTGTACCTGGCTGCACGGTGACGCGTTTGAGGTCGAGACCGTTGTAGTGCCGTATTACTTTTGCGGCGGGCACACCTTCGCGAATCAACTGTGTACGCACTGCGTCGCAATTAGCAACGACTCGATGGGCCAAACGAAAAGCCCCGCGTTCCAGACGCTTCTGCATTGGCGTACGAAACCCCTCCGTCTCGCCTTTATATGCCACTCGCGCGGGCACGCGCGCCATTGCCGCCGCCGTCATGCCAAAAATATTCGTGTAAAAGTCGTGCGTATGAATGACGTCAATCTCGTTCTCTTTTAGAAAGCGCGCGAGCCGGCGAAGTTGGGTGAGGGCATTCCGATCATAGAAACTCGTGAGCGGATACTCGGGAATTTCTCCCAGGCCGAGTCGGTCTGCTTGTTCGCGCAACGATCCCTTGTTCTGCAAACATGCGAGCCGCACGCGACAACGTCCGCTCTCGTGCAATAAGCGCACGAGTTGGACCGCCTGGCGCTCACTACCGCCCTGGTCGAAGCTGTCGATGATGTGCAAAACGTTTGGTCTCAAGGGTAAATGCCTTTCGCTATCTTTGCTGGAGACTCTCTCTACCTAACTCGAGTTCAGGTCTCAGGCAAGAACTCCAACCTGATCAAATGTCGCCTTGCTTGCCTCGGAAACAGTTCCGGCGTCAACAAAAGTTCGCTGCCAAAGCTCAAGCATGAAGAGCGCCCACAACTCGCCAGCGTGATCACGCCGTCCGCGCTGGTTTTCGTCAAGCAGAAGATTTACGTAACGTGGTTCGATATAGCCGCGCTGCATTGTGCGTGGTTCCGTGAGAGTGCCGCGCACGCGTTCGCGCAGTTGTTCGTTGATCCATCGGTCGATGGGAATACCAAAGCCCTGCTTCGGACGATTCAGAATTTCCGCTGGCACCAGATTGCGCACCGCGCGCTTAAAGATGTGCTTAGTCTCCAAACCCTTCATCTTCATGCTCGCCGGAATTCGGGTGCACACAAACTCGATCAGTTTGTGATCGAGCAACGGTACGCGTACTTCCAGCGACGCGGCCATGCTCATTCGGTCAACCTTGGTGAGAATATCGCCGGGCAGATAGGTTTTGCTGTCGAGGTAAAGCAGAGGATCGAGCGGATCGTCCGCGCGCGAGTGCGCCGCGTAAACGCGAAAACGCTGCGCCGCTTCGGACGTTGCCAATTGCCGGCGGAAGTCGCCGGTGTAAAGCGCGGGTTTGTTCAGTCGCGTAAAAATAGAAATGTCCTCGATATAGCGATCGAGCGGATCCAGCGCGACGTTGTGCAGATAGTTACGCCCCCAAGCCCCATGCGGCAAATTCCGCCCGAGCGGTTGCATCACGCCTTGCCGCACCAGGCGCGGCAGATGTGCAAAGGCACTGCGCTTTCGATCAAGCGCGTAACGAGTGTATCCGGCAAAGACTTCATCGCCGCCATCGCCGGACAGCGCAACGGTGACATGCTGCCGCGCGAGTTTCGAAACCATGTAAGTGGGAATCGCGGAGGAATCGGCGAAGGGCTCGTCAAAATGCCAAACCAGTTCGTCAACGATCTCGCAAATATCGGGAGTGACTATGAACTCGTGATGATCAGTCCCAAATCGTTGTGCTGCGATCCGCGCGTACTTCAATTCGCTATGACTGTCTTCATGAAAGCCGATTGAGAAAGTCTTGACCGGCTGGGTCGCATGTCGGGCCATCAGGCCAACCACCGTGCTCGAATCAATTCCTCCCGACAGAAACGCGCCAAGCGGAACATCTGCTTCCATACGCAAACGCACCGATTCGTCAAGCAGCTCGCGCAATTCTTCCAGGCATTCGTCTTCGTTTCGCGCCGGATTCTCCTGTTCGTTCTCATAAGGAAAATCCCAGTACTGCTCGACGCGCGCGCGGCCATCTTTGAATGTCAGGTGATGCCCGGGCGGCAGCTTGTGGACGTCGCGGAAAATCGTGAGCGGGTCGGGAACATAGCCGAACGTTAGATAGGAATCGAGGGCTTCTACACTGATCTCACGGCGGAATTCAGGATGTTCGCGCAGCGATTTCAACTCAGATCCAAAAATTAGTGTGCCGCTAGTGGTGATTGTGTAATAGAGCGGCTTCTTGCCGACGCGATCCCGCGCAATGAAAAGTTCTCGTTTGCGCGCATCCCAGATCGCGAAAGCAAACATGCCACGCAAATGTTCCAGACAACCCGCGCCGTACTCTTCGTAAGCATGCACAATTGTTTCAGTGTCCGAATGCGTTTTGAATTGATGCCCGTGCGACTCAAGCTCGCGCTGCAAATCGCGATAGTTGTAAATCTCGCCATTGAAGACAAGCGTCACCGTGCCCTCGCAGCCCGACATCGGCTGATGGCCGCCGGCCAGATCGATAATTGACAGCCGCCGCATGCCGAGCGCCACTTGGTCTTTGACCCACATACCTTGATCGTCGGGCCCGCGATGGGCTATCACGCGACACATCCGATCAAGCACATCGTTGGCCGCGCGCGTGTCGCGATGGTCATGTCTGTTAACAAATCCGGCGATACCGCACATTTGTTCCTGCCTAATCCAAGCGTCTTCTAATCTTGCTAAGGGCGGTCCTAAAGTGATTATTTATCGCCCCAAGGCACGCTTCGCTTGCTTCTGTAGGTTTCCCGGGAGAATGTTAAAGATTCTCCTGCCAGAATTCTGCAAACCCTCCTGGAGCTCATGCCGGCGGAACCAAGTGCGATCAAGACGATACCGGTAAACTGGGACAATTGTGCCACCCATCTTTCTTGCAAACAGGTGAGTGGCGCCCAGGCTGTAACTCGAATAACGTTCGTGGCAAGCCCACTCGATTACTCGCCACTGCAGGAGGTCATTGGGTTTGAGCTTAAGATTTTCCTTCATGGAAGAGTTGGCTGCGTACTCAATCACTCCCTTGGGATAGAAGCGAATGACCACGCCGGCAATGACCTTTCCTTCATAACGGGCCAAAAAGAGTCGGCGATTGTCGGTCAGAGAAAATGCTTCGGCGAGGACTTCAAAAGTTGACGGAACTAGATTCTTCCGGGCGCACCATTCGAGATAAACTTCATAGTAACTCCAAAACTCTTCGCGCGCAGCGGCTGTCGATACTTCCACTCCGCGTTTGATTGCCGCGCGAACATCCGTACGCCGGCTGCTCGAGAAGCCTTTGAATAAAGACTCAGGCCCCTTCGTGAGGTCTAACATAACCACACCTTGCCTCTTTTCGACGCGGTAGCCATGCGCGAGAAAGCGATCAACGGGACACCATGTGTAGAGGGTTATTAGGGCTGCGGAGTGGGCCTCGGCCAGCAAGCCCGCAGTCAAACCCTCTGCCGCAATGGTCGGATCAATCGATTTGTCAAAACAAGCTTGTGGGCGAGACTCCTGTCCGCAAAGGACTTGTTCCGCTTCATGCATGCCCGTTAGTGCACCGACGATCTTTCCCTCATGCCACGCTAATATTGCGAACGGATCTTTGTCACGAAAAAAGGGCTCGCGAAAGTAATCCGGTGACACGTAATGCGACGGGAAATCGGCGCGTGTTAAGAATTCGCGCCAATGCTCCTCTAATGCAGGATCTGGATAGTCGTGGGTGATTGTCCAATTCCTTGACTGATGAGCGTCGAGAATGCGGATTGGATCATCCATTTTCTGCGATACCTGAAATGTATTCGCGCGCGACGCGATGGCTCTATTCATATCAATCCTCCTTCAGCTAACGCACTAGGACAGCCCCTTCCTTCAGTTTCGACACGCTCTCGCGATTCGGTTCCCAATGAGCGTATCGCTCGCCCCGAAGAAACCGGTAAGCTGCAATCAGGACCGCGAGATTGGATAGAACGAAGTACTGGGGCAACGCCAGCAGGCGAATATGCACGCCCGCATGCTCAAGCATCCACGCGCCCAGCGCGCTCAGATAACAACCGAGTTGCGCAACAAACACGATGGAATAAAGCATTGAATGGCGCGCGAGGGTCCCGGACGTTGCCAGGATTGTGATCAGAAACAATGGCACGGCGTAGCGCATTACCTTGTGCGATAGAAGTTGCGCCGCGTAAAAACCGCTGCGAAACGGATTCATCATCCCGCGATGATGCCAGAGGTCGGTAAACGTCTGCGCGATGATGCGCACCCGCATCTCCAATTCGTTATCGCTACGCCGGTTTGTTTCTTCGGTGCAAACCGCTCCCGGCTCATAGACGGCGCGCAAGCCCTGTTCGACCATCTTCGTGGCGATGATGAAATCGCTGCAAGCCTCGTGATAAAGCGGCACGTAAGCCGTTCTCCGCACGGCGTAGAGACATCCCGAAGCGCCAATCAAAGAGCTCGCGCGGCTCTCGTGTTTCTTCAGAAAGGTTTCATAGCTCCAGTATGAGCGCGCCCCGCGTCCAATCCTTGACTGCGCGGGATCGACATAGATTAGCCGACCAGCGACGCAGCCCACCGTCGGGTCGGCGAAATTCGGCAGCAGCGCCCGCACGGCGTCAGGCTGATAATGGCTGGTGGCGTCGGAGAAAAGGATGACGTCGCCCCGAGCTTGCTCGACGGCAGCGTTTTGCGCCGCCGTCTTGCCTTGTCGTTGCTGTTGGCGATGAAGCCGCACACCTCGCGACGCGAACTCCTTAACAATGTCGTCAGTGCGATCGCTGGAGCAATCGGAAGCAACTATTATTTCGAGAAGTTCGGATGGGTAATCGAGCGCCAACGTGTTCTCGAGTTTGGCCGCCAGATGGCGCTCCTCGTTATAGGCCGTGATGATCACGCTAACTGTTACTTCGAAATCGCCGCGTTGTACCCGTCGCGGTCGGACCGTACTGACCAGAGTCAGTAGCAGCGGATAACCGGCATAGGTGTAGACCATCGCTGCCGCGCTCAACCAAAGAATTATCTCTGCCGCGAATCTTAAATTCATGTCGGTACCGTCCGGCCTTCATTGTCGAAAGGAGCGTCGCGAAATTTCTTTCGCTTACGTTCTTTGCGCTTCTCGACTACAACCGCCTTGCCGGTCTCCGCTTCGTACAGACGACGCAGGCAAACCGCAAAAGCGACGAGGTAGTAGATGTACCATTGGTAGGAAACCGATAAAAAGAAGCTGCTGACCATGTAACCCAACAGCGATGCCTGCAAACCTACCGCTAAATAGTAATAGTTCGAATTGCTGCGCCTCTCGAAGGTTTCGCGCACCATCTGACCGAGTTTACGTAGCGGCGAGACGATGAATATGGTGTAGCACGCGAGTGCCGCCACGCCCATTTCCGCGGCCACCTGGGTGTAGGCGTTGTGCGTTACGTGGTTGCTATATGACATTTCGCTTTGGTAGTTGCCCATTCCAATTCCCAGCAGGGGATGGCGCAGCGCAACGTAGAGAGACCTGAAAAGCTCGCCCCGTCTCGCGTCGGCAGACCCACTATGGTCGAGGCTCGGGACGAAGATTGAGAGCAGGCGGCCGCCGTAATTGTCAGGAGCAAGTAGAAGGACCGCACAGGCAAGCAGAAGCACGGCGAACACAATACCGAACCGATGGCGTCGACCCAGTTTCATTGCCATGAAAACCAGAACGACGATTAGCCCCAGAAAAGCGCCACGCGAGTACGATAGAACAATGGCGGCGAGCATCACCGCCGAACAGACTCCAAAGATTAGTTTCCCGGTCAGGCTACGCAATCCAAACACTAAGGCGATGGCCACGGGAAGCATAGTGAGCACGTGAAGAGCCATGTCGTTTGTATTACCAAAGATGCCACTTCCCGCGCCTCCCGTCCGATAACCTTCGACAATAGCCAGTCCCAGACGATAATCGCTAATGGCGACTACGCTCAACCAAACTCCCGACGCAAGCGCGACCAAAAGCAAGACCTGCAAGCGTGCCCTGGTTCGTACCACATTCACGATCACTATGAACATCACGATGCAGCGGATAAAAGTGGCGCTGAATTCATGCCAGGCGGTGAGTCGGTTGATCGCCAACGGAATTGAAAGCAAGCCGGTCAGGCAAAAGAGTAGAACAAGATTTACTTCCGGGGGGCGCGCAGTGAGTGTGCCTTCCATTGAAAGCTGGGTGGGTATGAAAAACCCAAGGGTGGCGAGGGCGACAATAAGAGCCAGCGACGCGGTCAACCGCGAAGGATAAAACTCTGCGGGGCGCGCGTAAAGAATAATTGTAAACAGCATGAGCCCGGCATAGCTGAGAGCGTGGCCGCGCTTTAACACCCAATTGCCTTTGTTGTCAGGGTGAGGCATCGGTGATTCTGCAGATGCAGTTGAAACTTTTTCTTTCAACGTACTTGAACTTGACGGCGGAACTGACCCGAGGGTCGGCCGGGATCCAGACGTGGCGGCAGGAGTCGATCGCGCCCGTTGCGACGGTCGCACCGCTTCATAGTCCGATTGCATCGGCGCACGCCTCGGGAAATCTAAAGGCCCTGCCGAATCGGTCTCAGGTTGTCCTGTCCTTTGTCTCAAGTTCATGCTTTCCGGATTCGCCACCTGATTGTTGCGTGGAATCGCTGTCGTTTACTTTCTTTCCGAGCATCAAAAATCAAAAGAAGCTGCTACGCTGAAAGCGCCGCAGCCTCGAATCAGTTACCTACAAGAATTCCGAAAGAAGGAATCTAAACTGCGACCTCGGTTTCCTCGACCGCCAACACGAGTTCCCTCACCCGCTGGCGCAACGCTCCTTCAAATCTCCTGGCCTCTTCAACCTCAGAAAAGGAAAGCGCGCGTAGTTCCGTTTCGATCCGGCGGCGATAATCCGAAACCAGCGAATCCGAAACTCCCAGGACGGCCGCAACTTCCAATTGCGTCGACTGTGTTGGGCTCAAGTAACAGTGCCACAACACTCCGAGAATGCGGTTGTACTGCTTGAGTTTGCCGCGGACTGTGTCGTGCAGATTTTCAAGAAAGTGATCGACAAAACCTGCTGCTTCGTTTTCCGATTCGCGTCTCAACAGCCCCTGCTCGGGATTTTCGTGCTTGTCGACCGGCTCGAAATGATTGCCCTCGCCATCATTGTCGTCGCCATCCAACGGCACCAGATAAATGTCCATGACCGGCAGTCGCGACATCACCAGACTTCTGAGTGTCCGCACATCAACTGGCGAGTCGACCGCGTCAAGCACGGAAACGATCAAATCTTCGAGGTCCGAATTAGTGATGACAACTTGTGAGTCGCCCGTGCAACCAACCATGCGCGTGTCGCGTGCGCGTACCGGAATTATGTGAACGCGTTGTTCGACATCGTGCGAGTCGCGGCGGCGTTTGCCATCCGCCCATTCGCTAAGACCATAGACGCGATCAGCTAGTCGCCGATGCGGTTCGTCGCCAGTGCCACTCGTATCAAAGCGACGGAAATTTGAACTCGACTGGATGAGCGTGGAGATGCGTCGCGCCAGCCGATAACTTTCCGGATGACGTTTCCGCAGCTCAGCGGTCAGCAGGTTGGTTAGTTCTATTTGTCCAATTTCGCACTCGATTTCGTAATCGGTCATCTCGGTATCGAGATAATGCTCAAAGCGGTTCTTACTTAAGAGTTGAACGAACAGCTCTTGAGTAAGGTCGGTGTAGGCGCTGCTGGCGCCTTCTTCGACGAGCAGGCCCGCACTGCGCGACGCCCTCACCAGGGGATGGTGAGAAACGATGCGGTGCAGTTCTGACCACAACCGGCTCACGTCCGAGCACCGAAGACTCTCAACCCATTTGCCACTCTTGGCCATTCGCTCAGCAGTGCGTTTCGCACGGAGCGAGATCGGCGCCGGACTGGCGGGCGTTAATTCAACTTCTTTTGCTACTTCGCGGCTTAGAGATTTCACGACGTTTTTTTCGATCTGCAGGATGGACTTTAGATTTTGGAGGGAGCGTTTCGTCTTAAATGCGGAACTGGTTTCTGCAACAGAGATGTCGCGAGTCTTGAATTGCGGCGACAGTCAGACTAGATTAAGAGCGGTAAGGTGGTGGAATGTTCTTTTACGGAAAAAGAATCTTCGCTAACCAATCGGGGCTATTCTGTAGGTCATTGATTTTGCCCGGTTATCCTGAGAATACAGGCGGGCTGGCCCTGGAACGAGCGTCAAAGAGCAGGAGCTCTCTGACTTGACGCCGAGCATCTTAGCAACAATCCTACCATTGAGCAACAAGTTTTTACATTTCCGGCAAGTTATTGATTCCAGACTACAAAAGTCGCAGCGGGAACGAGAAAGTTGTGGAATGTAAACTCGATTGGGTCTATAAAGTCAGTGAACAAGCGGACGACTTTGCGGCTTTGTGGTTGAGGTTTAGCAAGCTAATTTTGCCTCCTTGCTTTCTCGACTGATCGTTAAATTCCGTGCTTGCATGCTCTCGGTGAACTCTACTCGTGTAGATAGGGGCAATAAATGAATTCCTCGACCGTAAAGTCTTTCGCCAAAAAGCTGGCATGCCCTTCGTCAAACCTTCTTCTTTCATTCAGCTCACAAACGCTCGCGCCTGAAATCAATTTTCTCGTGAAGCATCATCTGGCCGCATGCGATTTTTGCTATTGCGAAATACCACTGTTGTCCTTTTACACCCTGCCCCTGAAAGGCGAAACGCGAACACCCGAACTTCCAATTAATCTCAGGGCGTTGGCTGAGTCAATTTTGCTTGGGAACAGATTGGCCAGGGCGCAGGTTGCAGGCGTCGACGGGGAAAGAGGATTCAATATCATCGGGGCCGAGGATCCATCGAGTTCTAATTGAATCCGTTCGGCCGTTATGTGGCTTCCCACCTTCAGGAATAAATCTCTTCAATCAGATCGTGAAACTTTTCATCCACGACGCGCCGCTTAACTTTCAGCGTTGGGGTTAGTTCGCCTTTGTCGATACTGAATTCTTCCGGCAACAAAGCGATCTTTCGGATACGTTCGTAATCCGCCAGCTCGCGCGTGAGTTGCTGGATATCGCCTTGCACTAACTTTACGGCAGCCGGAAACTCGGCGAGTTTGAAACGATTTGAAGGAAACTCTTCGCCTCTTTCAGTCAGGGCCTGGCGCAACGCTTCCCATTCCGGAACGATCAGCGCGGCTGGTTGTTTCCGACCAGCGCCAACGACCACTACCTGGCTTACAAACTCGCTCTGTTTCAAGAGACTCTCAATTTGCTGAGGTGCTATGTACTTTCCGTTTGAGAGTTTGAAAAGATCTTTCTTGCGATCAGTTATGTAGAGGTGTCCCTGCTTATCGACATGGCCCACATCGCCAGTCGCAAACCAGCCATCTTCCAAAACGGACGCGGATTCCTCGGGATGGCCGTAATAGCCACGCATCACATTTGGCCCGCGCAAAAGAATTTCGCCGTCAGCTGCGATCGATACTTCGATTCCTTCAAAGGGCAGACCGACCGAACCGACCTGATTATTTTCGGGTCGATTGGCGGAAACGATACAGGTTTCCGTAGCGCCATAGCCCTGCAGGATAGGAATACCGGCCGCCAGGAATGCATGCGAAAGCACTGGCGAAAGCGGCGCGCCGCCGGAAACGAAATAGCGCAAACGTCCGCCAACCCCCTCCCGCCATTTAGAAAAAACCAACCGGTTAGCCATTCGCTGTTGCAGCGATAAGACTGGCCACACTCGGCCTCCCCTGTCTTTGCGCTCCGCGTAGCGTTGGCCGACTTCGAGCGATCGCATAAAAATCTTGCGCTTAATTCCCTTTTGCGAAAGTCCCTTCTTCACAATGCGGTGATAGACCTTTTCGAAAAGCCGCGGCACCGCGGTCATGATTGTCGGTCTCACTTCGCGCAGGTTTTCGCCCACCTGATCGAATGATGCCGTGTAATAAACGGAAACGCCGTTGTAACAAAAGATGTAAAAGCCAGTTCGTTCGAAGATGTGCGAAAGCGGCAGCACGGATAGCGCCACGTCGGTCGGCGCTATTGGCAAACCTGCGGTGATCGTCAGCACGTTTGAAATGAAATTAGCGTGTGTCAGCATCACGCCTTTTGGTTCGCCGGTGGTCCCGGAAGTGTAAATGATAGTCGCCAGATCGTCGGGCCTGATTGCTTTAAGATAGGCATCGAATGCGGCCGGCTTGTTCTGATTGCGCTGTCGTCCTGCCCGCTCGAGCGAGTCGAGCGTGATCGATCTTTCGCTGTCAGGCTCGGCATCGCCGTCAAAGAAAATGATTCGTTCCACAAGGTCGAGACCCTCAAGCGCCGGCGCCGCATGGTTGAATAACTTCCTATTGGAAACAAAGATGGCGCGAACACCTGCGTCAGAGAGGATGTAACGAATTTGATCGATTGCCTGCGTCGTATAGATCGGCACGTTGATCGCACCCAGACTGAGGATGGCGAGATCAGCAATGGACCACTCTGGCCGGTTTTCGGAAAGCAACGCAACGCGGTCACCTGGCTTGACGCCAAGTTCCGCAAGTCCGAGTGCAACATGGCGGACGCGATCGACAAACTCAGCCGCCGAAATATTTAGCCACTCATTGCCGATCTTGTGGTTAAGCGCGTCATCCTTCGCATGCCTTAAGGCCGCGTCCAGGCAAAGCTCAGGCACAGACGAAGCGACCGGCGATCGGCCACGATCGGACTTTTCTGTTTGAAGAAAGGCAGATGCCAAGTTACACCGTTATTGATCGCTAATTGTCGAACTAACGCGAAATAATAATGCGATGGCGCTCACAAGTGCATGCGAACTTAAGTTGCGGTCACGGGTTCCGCCGTCTGCGGATCTCCGTTTGTGCTCTCTCGCTTTTTCTTTTTACGCCTGGAATGGACTTCCTCGACGCGTCCGTTCATTGTTGCCAGCGCTGCCAGCACCAGAAACAGCAGCGTATTGGAAGTTGTATGCAAGGTGAAATCGAAAAAGCTATGCACCAGCACCGCGAAACATCCGGCGAGCGCGCCGGTCGCCACGCCGCGCCTGAAATCGTCGCCCGACTCGCGACGCGAAAATCCCATTCGAAACAATGCCACCAGAAAAACGAGTCCCAGAACGGCACCGACAATACCGCCGTCAGACAGGACCTGCAAATAATCGTTATGGGCCTGCTCTAATCGGTAAAGACCGTTCCGCGAATCGTATCCAGTGTAAACAACCCCGAAAGCTCCGAGGCCCGTGCCGATTACCGGATGGTTTTTGATGATGTCAACTGTCA
Organism: Pyrinomonadaceae bacterium; assembly: GCA_030841085.1. Taxonomy (GTDB): domain Bacteria; phylum Acidobacteriota; class Blastocatellia; order Pyrinomonadales; family Pyrinomonadaceae; genus PSRF01. The sequence continues at coordinate 19,365 of JAVEDP010000019.1, read as the reverse complement.
CGCTCCAAAAATGCGCGCGGCCCGTCGTCGGGTCGTCGGAATTAACCGAGCCCGCCAACCGGCTCAACGCTTCTTCTCCGCCGAGCAACACCACCCCGCCGAAAACAGCAATCACCATCGCCAGCGCTAATCCCGCTTTCATGGCAGCACTTTTTATGCGTGGTTTTTTTTCGGTATGTTTCTTCCGCTGCCGCCGCCTAATTCCCATCAGCGAAACCAGGAAAACCAATTCGGCCGCCAGGCTGATGATGCCGCCGCGCGAGTTTGTCATTACCAGGGCCACGGCCATCAAGCCCGCGGCGAACAGGTAAATAAATTTCTTGTCTCTTTCAACGGCGTTGGAAAAAATCAAGCCCAGGGGTAACGCTATGGTTAATTCCATGTAGCCGGCAAAATGATGCCGATTGATGAAGGGACCAAACGCCTGGCTTTGTGGCAGCTCGCGTATCCAGTAAACACGCGACGGGCTGGTAAAGGATTGGGTCAAACCAAAGATGGCGAGAAAGAATCCGAAAATAGTGATCGTTCTAACCAGCAGACGGAGGCGTTTCGGCGTATCAACAAAAACCAGCGTCGCCGCGAAGTAAATCAGCAACGCTATGACTTCAATAACAATAAAGCGCGTGGCATATGGATCGAACGACAAACTCCGCACCAGCGGAAGAGCGATCCCTGCAACCGTCTCGGGAGTTCTCAGCGGCAGAAGCTGAATCAAACCCAACGCCAGCAGACCAAGTAGCGGAAGCTGCAAGACATTTCGGCTGATGCGCACTGCGCCCAAATTCCAGCTATCAACCACCCACAGCACAAGGAGTACGACGCTGCCAAGGAAAAACGTTGCCAGCGACCAGGCGTGTACGGTCCCATAAGCAAGCGCCGACAAAATAAGGGCCAGACAAATAATCAAAAAGGCAAAACGGCTGGCCAGCGTATGACGAATGCGATACGTAACGTAGCCCCTTGCGTCGGCAAGACGTACTTCAGTTTCCTGTGAAACGAGGGCGCTATTTTTTGGACTTGAGATCGAAGTCGTCATACCAGACAGTTCCAAAAATCGGGCAGACCGGCTGGTCAGGACAGCCCGGCCGGTAGATTCGTATTTTGACAGCCTCGGCATTGGTCGCAGTCTTGAACGACAGCGCTATCCGTTGCCAATTATTATTGCCGCTCGGTGCTGATGCCGAACTCGCAAGTATGTTAGCTTCGTTTGCGGCATCAAAAATCGCAACGACCGGGGTCGATCCGCTCTCTAACTTCTCCGTTTGCACATAGCATTCAAAATCATATTCCGTGTTGGGCGCCACCGGTATCAACTGCGATATGTCAATGTTCTCGATATGAGAGCGCACTTGAAAATAAAGCCTCAGGCTGTTATTTCCCGCATGAGCAACACGCGCATCTATTCCTATCTGCAATTGAGAAATAGACTGAACTTGCCAACCGAATAGCGCTCCCGGGCCATGAGCCAGGTTCCCTTCAAAGCCGCCGTCAACAACCTTTCCCTGTTCGACGCGATACGCGGGGCCGGGCGCCACGTCGTTCCATACTTCCATCGCCTGGTGGAAATGCTTTGCGTTGATCAGCCCGGCGATAATCAAATCGGCAACCTGCCGATTCTCTCTCTTTTCGCTTTCCGTCAACGAATTCCAAAGTCGCAGCCCTTCATCAAACCGGGAGCGCCGGGCCAGGTAGCTGGAAAACTGCGCTCGCATCTCCGGGGTATTTCCGATCGCAGATTTCTGCGCTTCAAAGTCGTCCTTGTTGATCTGCCAGGCAAAGTTGAAGAGCTGTTGTTGCAGCTCGGGATTAGCCTCGCTGGCCGTTCGCAATTCCGCAAACCCTTCAGAATAACGGTCGGTGCGAAGCAACAAATTTCCTAAAAGCCAGTGCGGAAAAGCATAAGCTGGCGCGAGCCTGACCGCCTGGCGTAATGATCTTTCTGCCTTCTCAAAATCACCCGCTTGTTCCTGAGCTTCGCCCAAGGCCATCCAGTACCGGTAATCATTCGGCGAAAGGCTGACTGCTTTCTCATACTCGGCGACGCTTAGAGAAATCTGATCAGGCGGCAGTTCAGTTTGGATGATATTGCCCAGCCGCCAGTGTGGCAGCGGATCTTTCGGGGCCCAGGCAGTCGCCATTTGCGCGGTTTCCAAGTGGCGCGATTCCGGTGAGAAGTATTCGGCAATGGTGTTGCCAAGATACCATCGCACCACAAACCATGATGCAAATATCGCCAACAGCACGGCGAGGACCATAGTCACTTTCAAGGGCGCGCGCGCCTTCAGTTGCATGAGCTGATCAGGCATAAGTGAGTTTGAAGTTTTTCAGGAAGCTGGGCTCGAGTGTCGTCAGAATATTTAATACTCTGTCAGGTCTTCGATGGTTATGCGCATTCGTTTGACGGCGATGTCCTGCTCCCGGCAAAAGCCAAGTATCTCCTGCAGCCGGTCTTCAGTCATGCGTGAACTTGAAATCAACACTTCGTCAACTTCATGTTGCCGGCAAATCTCGCTCAGGTCCCCGTTGCCTCCGTAGACCTTTAGACCATGAATGACTTTGCCCGACTTCGCCGGATCGTCATCAACAAAACCAATCGGCGCATATTTCAAGGCGCGATTATTTTGCAGCTCGCGCAATAACAATTCGCCGCCATCGCCGGCGCCATAGATCAGCACGCGTCGACCCTCGCCCGATCCTGGCGCCGGCAGCATTTGCCGAAACAAACGAAACGCCATGCGACTGCCGGCCAGAAACATAAACATCAATACGCCGTCGATAATAAAAATCGTCCGCGAAAAGCCTTCGAAGCGAAAGGCAAAAAGTACGGCCAACACGCTTAGCACCGAACTAAGCACGACCGCCTTGGCAAAGACGATCAGGTCGTCAAGACTCGTATAGCGCCAGATGCCGCGATAAATACCCATCACCAAAAACGCCGCCATCTTGACGAAGACCAACACCGGCAAAGTCCGCAGAAACAACGTCCACGCAGCGCTGCCCGAAAGCGCGCCAAACTTTACGGCGTAGGCGCACCAGTAAGACAACAGAATCAGAATCACATCCAGCAGCACTTCAAAAATGCGCCGCTTGTAGGAAAGATCGACCAGAAACGCGTATGGCGAATTATCGCGGAGCGCCAGGGCTTCTTCGGTTTCGTCGTAAACCTTAACGCCCGCGAGATAAACGCCTACCAGCGTCAACAGCACCGTAAAACCGGCAATCGCGGCCAGGCTGACATCCAACTTCACCTGTTGGACCAGCAGCGCGAGCACTCCCGACAGCGCCGCAAATCCGTAGAGCATCCAGACCGCGTGACGTTCCGACATGCCGAGCGCAACCAGCCGGTGTGAAGTGTGGTCGCGGCCGCCGCGCGAAGCTGCGCGTCCGGAAAATTTCCGCAGGATGGTTACGAACGTCGTATCGAATATCGGAATGAACAGGACGAGAATAGGAACGGCCAGCACCGGCAACAAACTGCGCGACCGCCCGCCGGAAACATTTACCAGCGCCGCGCTCGCCAGGAAGAAACCGATAAACATCGAGCCTGAATCGCCCATGAAAATCGATGCCGGGTTTGAGTTGTAAACTAGAAAACCCAGCAGCGCGCCGGCAAAAGTCATCAGCATCAGCGCTTCGGTAAATTGGCCCGTGCTGAGAAAACTAAGAGCGAGAAAACCCGCCGCAATTACCGCGATGCCTGTCGCCAGCCCATCCATGTTGTCGAGAAGATTTACAGCATTGGTCACGCCAATCAACCAGAAGATCGTGATCGCGACATTGAGCGCCGAGTAACTGGTCCAGGGCAAGCTCAACCCGTAATAGATCACAAAGGCGGAGCCCATCACTTGCCCAATTAGTTTCTGGTAAGGCTTGGTATGGAGAAAGTCGTCAACCAGTCCGACCAGAAAAAGGAAAGTACTAGCGGTGACGATCACCAGTCCGTAAGGCGTGCGCGGAATGAAAGCGAAATAACTGATAACCACCGACAGCCAGATCGCCACGCCGCCGAGCATGGCCGTCGGCTTCTTGTGCCAGCGGTCCGTCTTCGGTTTAGCGACAATGCCAATACGCCGCGCCAGCAGACGCACCAATGGAGTGAGCGCGAGTGCCAGAATCGCGGCAGCAGCCACGGCCAGGAAATTCAGCGAGCTAAAGGGCATACTCCGAACGCGAGAACTGCAAACGGTTTCAGACTAAGAAGTGTAAAAGGAAAGCTAATCGATAGGCGGTAGCAAATCAAGTGGTCAGATTCGAGACACGCGGTTTAGACTGGCGAATGCTATCTCAAGCGATATAAATCTGCCCCCCGGTATTCCACCAAGTAATCCAGCCCGGTTTCATTATCCCGTTCTTTTTGGGTGAACTTCTGGCGAGTGGAATCGGCGGCGGCGTAGCCCGGCGTGGTTGGGCGGGCGCCGTTGAAGAGTTCTTCGCCAAACGGTGCGTAGTCGTGACGTTTGGTTGTTGCGAGGGAACCACTCTGGTCAAACACCATGCGCGGCGTGCCGAGTTGATCCGTCACCAGCCAGCTGAGGTTTGCAGTTGGTGAACCGCCGCTCGCCGCGGTCCACGCTTCAACTTCCGTAATGCGGCTCCAGCCATCTGCTCCAGCGTTCGCTAGCACCCTGATCTTGCTGGTGGTTATTGGTGAGAAGCTGAACTTGCGCCACACCTTGTTATTGCCCGTGATGCTGCCACCGGTTACGGTCGTCCATGCCGAACCGTTCCAGTACTGCACAACATGTCAGGTTGAGTCATCAGGTCTCCTCCTGTCGAAAATGCTCTTCGTACGCGAATCGAATGATCTCGCCTGCCGCATACACATCCATGCGGGGTATGCGTAAGCTCTCACTCCAGAAGCCCACGTTCTTTATCGGAAAGTTGTTTGATGAGTTGTATGATTCGATGGCATCGAGAACCGCGTTCATCACAAGCTTCAACTCTTCGGTCGGGTTGCCTGCTCGCGGATCATCCGGCTTCAATGCTATTCCTGTAACGATATATGGAGGCCACCCTTCATCCTCTGGCCGGGTTTTCAGAACCTGCGATTCGTAAAAGACCAGTTCAGTCCGCCATCGCTCGGCGGCCATGAAGGTTACGTACAAGGCGTCTAATTTTTCCAGCGTCGGCAGCTCATGCGGTTCGAGCACGCGTGCGGTGAGATCTGGACATCCATTAAAAGCCTCTTCCAACTTTCGCACGAGATCGGCGTTATCGTCCGAGAATAGTAATTTTGGTTTCATAGGCACACTCATACTAATGTGGGACGGGACCCACAACCTTCACAGGGCCCAACGGTAATTGGCTTTTTGGAACGAACAATCCGGGCCCTTCCAAAGCAGCTCTTACGGGAGATGATGCTTGTATCACAGCCCGGTCAACTGCTGCCGACGTTACCGTATACGGTCCCTCACCGGGATGCGTTCGGAACATTTGCTGACCAAAGTCTACAGCGTCTTCTGCCGCCTCAAAAAAGTATTTACCCTCACTTTGCCCATCTGCTACGCGATAAGTAGCAGTGGCAAAAATGTCCTCAAGTTCCCCTTGCTTCACCGCGCGATAGAGTGTCGTCGTTTCCTCTTCCGCTGCGCCGGGAGCAGCGAAAAGAAGAGCTCCCGCAGTCGTCAACCCTCCTATTGCGTTGCCCTTGCTGTAAAGGTCAGAACTCTGATCTACGCCTCCAATTTGGTTCATCGCCCAATTTACGGCAGCTCCAGCAACCGGGTTGAAAGAAGCAAGCGAAGAGGCTGTACCGTGGACGAGACCAGCACTCAAATTCAGATTGTCTTGACCCCGAATGGACGTTATTTTCGCCGGGCCACCCATATATTCACGGTTGCCATTTTGGTAGATTCTCGCTGAGCCTCCTCCAACTAATGGAATGACTGTTCCTGTCTTACCTGGGTCAAACCTACTGTATTGACGTCCGTTATATTTTCCAACCTTCCCTTTGAACCAAACAAAACTCGTGGTCCCATTTCCTAGATCATAGGTACCCCAGTCCAAACCCCTTGGATCGATGAACTGCACAGGATTGTCCACGCAGTACGTGTATCGATTCCAACTCTGAGGTTGCAATGACCTTCCACTAGAGTGCAACGGATCGGGAGAAGTGAATCGACCTTGCGTCGAGGAGTAGTACCTGGCCAGGAAGTAATCCAGTCCAGTTTCAGTGTCGTGTTCTTTTGCGGTGAACTTCTGCCGCACGCTGTCGGCGGTGTAGCCTTGCATGGTGGTGCGGCCACCGATGTTCGCTGAGAGTTCTTCGCCGAATGGTAGATAGTCGTGACGTTTGATGGAAGCGAGTGAGCCACTCTTGTTGGCTATCATCCGCGGTGTGCCGAGGTGATCGCTGACCAACCAATTCGCTTCGCGATAGAGTGTGCCGGAAAGATCTCTGAACGCGGGGCAGCCGGCGAACGCACCCAAAACATTCTGACGTCCGGTGCCGACCGTTGCCTGGCCCGACCACCAACCCAATCCGCCCGCGTCCGGTCCGCGTTGCAGGAAGGCTTCGTAAAGATTCGTCACAAACTGCGTGTCGGAAATTGAGCTGTCGTTTACCTGTCCGGCAAACAGACTGCGGCCGAATGTGTCAGCTTGCGATTGGACTGCCGCCTGGTTCTGGGCCGCCGCTGCATTCAACGCATCACGCTGCTGCTGGATTTCTGTCGAGGTTGCGTCGCGGCCGTAAGCGCCGCGATAGAAGTTGTTGACGAAGTGCTCAGTGCGTTCGTTGTCTGAAGCAGCCGTGCCGTTGTACGAGGTTGAAACAGCTAGCGAATGACGGATTTATTTCTACACCGAAAACGGCACTGTGAATAAAGTTCACTACGGACAATGAATTCGGCTCAAGACTTTCTTGGGTAACGCGCTGGGCGAGGGGCTGTCGTTCAAGATCACGTCTGCCTTTTCAACGCTATCGACCATCAGCCTATACCGATACGCACCCATGTGGCCATACCCGCTGCCCGCGTCAAACTTGCCAACCATGGTCACCAGAACAGTTCGTCCTTTGAACCCATTGTCACCAAGTTTCTTTCGGATGCTCGCCTTCGTAGATGATGAGAATGAGTCGTCGAAGTCAACCCAGGTTTTGGACTCCGTCCCGCATTCAAGACAATAGAGTTCGGACCACTCGTACCCGTACCTGTAGACCGCTGAGACGCGGACGGATTTTTGATTGTACCGCTCTGGATTGCGCACAAGATCACAGTAGGCAACAGTTGTGTACTCTCCGCCATGTCGTGAGCGCATCGGAATCATTCCCACCGCCAGAGCTAATACGCCAGCAGCAATTCCAAGTGTATTCGCAATCAAACCTATCATTGGTTCCTCCTAGGGCGCATTCATCTTTATCTGGCCAAACGTCCAACCCGGTTTCGTCTTAGAGGCTCCATCGTAGTAGGTGTTGATTAGACGATCTATTCCGGCTGCCCTTTTCGTTTCGCGGTCCGCAGCTTTCCATCCACTGTTCCATACTTGGAGCTTCGGTTGATCTTCGAGGTTGTTGGGATAAGAACCTTTCCCAACCGCTTGGGACACAAACGAACTGACCTCATAGGCACGTCTCTCTGTCTCGTATTGGCTGATGTCAGTTGGGCCACCATAATCATAGATGCCGCCCGAATGTGTCGCGTTGAAAGCTTGATTATCTGCAACGTGCGATCCTTCGTGGGCCACATCGATGATCAAATCCTTGCCGTGATGGTTTGCATTAAAGGTCACAACGATTTCATCGTTCAGAGAAGTCCCGTCCGTGTTCGCTCCGAATCCGGTTCCTTGCCCTCCAAACGCAACGATCACATTGTTACCATCTCCCTCAGTTCCGTAAGCGTTAACCGATCTTGCGACCGCAGCTTGCTGACTGGCGGTTAGATTTCCGCTCTGCGCCGCCGCCGCCGCCGCCCCAGCCAATGCGTTTCTGAATTGATTCCTTAAACCAATTATGTGATTCGCTTGGCCAACCGCCTTCTTCCGTTTTTTCTCATCCTGAATTCCGTTTGCCTTATCCAGGAGATCTTGATCGGAAGCACTGCCACCAAGCTCATTGCTAAAATCCTAGAGCCCGGTCGGATCTGTGTACTTCAGCGGATTGTTAGATGTGTAGGAGTAGCGATTCCACGACTGCGGATTAAAAACAGTCCCAGATGACAGCAATGGATCGGGACTCGTGAACCGACCTTGCGTACTTCCGTAGTATCTTGCCCCGAAGTAATCGAGCCCGGTTTCAGTATCGCGTTCTTTTGAGGTGAACTTCTGGCGGATGCTGTCGCCGGTGTAACCTTGCGTGGTTGTGCGGCCCCCAATGTTCACTGAGAGTTCTTCACCGAATGGCAGGTAGTCGTGGCGCTTCATGCTGGCGAGCGAGCCGCTCTTGTTCGCGATCATTCTTGGCGTGCCGAGGTGATCGCTGACCAGCCAGTTGGCTTCGCGATAGAGTGTGCCGGAAAGATCTCTCAACGCAGAGCAGGTAGCGAAAGCGTTCAAAACATTCTGTCGTCCAGTGCCGACCGTTGCCTGGCCCGACCACCAACCCAATCCGCCCGCGTCCGGTCCGCGTTGCAGGAATGCTTCGTAAAGATTCGTCACAAACTGCGTGTCGGAAATTGAGCTGTCGTTCACCTGTCCGGCAAACAGACTGCGGCCGAATGTGTCAGTTTGCGATTGGACTGCCGCCTGGTTCTGGGCCGCCGCTGCATTCAACGCATCACGCTGCTGCTGGATTTCAGTCGACGTCGCGTCGCGGCCATAAGCCCCGCCTTTCTTATCATCGCCTGTTGGACTATTGCTTCTGTCAACTGCTTCCCCTAGAGCTTGCCGTACATTGAAACTCGGTAATTGAACGGCAGAACTAACGGCCGAAACTTGTGTTGTGCCACCTTTCTGTCCGCTTCTTGAATTTGTTTGAGGTCGGCTTTATCTGTGACAACATAAAGGTTTCCCATCATCTACGCCGTCTGTCCCCAATCTTTTCCCTTCCTGGTCGTAAAAGTCTCCTGGAGACATTCCGGTCGGATCAGTTAAACGCATCCGCCGCCATCATCGAACCCTTCATCGCGCATCACGCTGAGCGGTGATGAGACTCGCCGGCTGTTGCCGGTGATGCGACGACCCGCTCCTCGACTGGACTTGCTCTTACCAACCAATAGCCGCATACAGCGCTAAAGAATGCTTCACCCACAGGAAAAAGAACGAGATGCCAGTTAGGCTCACCAATCAAACCGGCAATCGCAGTACTCAATGGGATCGTCGCTACCCCTGCCACTATCATGAGAACAAACGCTTGCCTATCCCACTTTCGTGTAAGAACTCTTAGTGCCAGTGACACAAGGATAGCTCCTACTATGGCTGCTGGGTATAACCCACCGATGATGCCGTCTGTCACATCAGGCCCTCCAAAGCGAGCTGCATAGAGTGAATCGTAAAAAAAAGCCGAACCTAGCATAACGAGCACTGCCAAAGGATACGCTGCGATTATGATCAATGTCGCAAAGAGAGCACGCCGCAAACTAGCCTTCAGCGGAATCCATTTTAGACCTGCGGCGATGATCATGCTGACGAGCAAACCTGCCGCCAGGATAGCGCCGAGACCAACCCATCCCCATGCTTTAGACCAAACGGCGACGGATATACTTAGAAGTCCGGAACTCAGTCCCACGACAAGGAATAGTGCTAGTACTTTGAACGTTCTAGATTTCATTTAGTCATCTCCTCTCTTGCCATGTTTTCGTTCAGGAGGCGGCGGTGGCGGCGGAGCAATGACGGTAGTCCTGGACGGATTTATCGTTTGTGCGTGCCCAGGAAAAAGGTTGATAGCATCGTTGGTGCCTGCTTGTCTCGGATCGTAACTGTAGACCGTGGTCGTTGTAGGCTTCGACACTTCCGGCCGCGTGACCGATATTTCGTAAGCTGGGAACTGATCATGGCTGCCACTCACAGTAACAGTGACATTTCCTTGTGTTCCCGCCGACTGCACCTTTATGTTGAAGTCATAAGTGATTCCAGGCGCCAGCGGAACCAACGGGTTACTTTCGTTACCCTTCGCTTGGATGTTCACGACTCCGCTCTCGTAGCGTGTCACTCGTCCTTCGAGTGTTTCTCCGCTAGCTTGGGCGGACTGACCAATAGGGCTTCCGCCAGGACCACTCAGCTCCTGACTGATACCAGTATCGCGGTTAAATGGCCCAGCCTGCGCAGCGCCTCTGCTTGGGTCCGTCTCTACAGTGACGATTTGTTGTGTGCGAAAGCCGCCTGGCTCGCCGACATTTCGCCCATCACCCTCAAATGTGGACCCGGCTTTTGTGACCGATTTGTCCGGGATAAAGGTCGTAATAACAACCAGGATCTTCTCTTCGCCGTCAGGATCGATGAACTTCAGAGGATTGTTGGCGACGTAGGCGTATCGATTCAGATCCTGAGGATTCACAAGTTGCTTCTCTGTGATCGGTGCTGGATCAGCGCCCGTGAACCGTCCCTGAATACTCGAGTAGTACCTTGCACTGAAATAGTCCAGCCCCGTTTCATTATCGCGTTCTTTCGAGGTGAACTTCTGCCGCATGCTGTCGCCGGTGTAGCCTTGCGTGGTAGTGCGACCGCCGGTGCCAGCAAGTAATTCTTCACCGAAGGGTAAGTAGTCGTGCCGCTTCATGCTGGAGAGTGAGCCACTCTTGTTCGCAATCATTCGCGGCGTGCCGAGGTGATCGCTGACTAGCCAATTCGCCTCGCGATAGAGCGTGCCGGAAAGATCTCTGAACGCGGGGAAAAGACGGGTGTGCAGCGACATCTAAGTCGCGGACTTTACATCTATGTTGTGGACTTTACATCTAAGTCGTGGACTTTTTGCTCAGCTTGAGCGACACCAGCGACAACTAAGTTGCGGACCATTGATGGTGTTATAATTGACCTGCGTAGAGCTCCCGCGCCGCCAGCAGGAACACATAGTCAACTGGGTCTCGGCCTACGTCTCTCAGTACGAGCAAACCCGATAGAGCTAAAGTACCTCTCCTCTGGCAACCAATCGACGGCCCTCGTAAAGCTCGAACTGGCTGCCTGAGTGAAGTAGCCTCATTGGTCCCTCCTCGCTTAGAAAGCTCACATCGGTAGTAATACAAAGCGATTCATCCGGAGCCCCACTAAACTCGAGAATCAAACTCCAGGCCTCTGTTAACCAGGTATCCTTCTCATCTTCAAATTTGGCGACTGTAGAATATTTAGGCCCCGGAGGCGGAGACGGGCGTCCACCCTCTTCTGCCTTCAACCAACATACTCTGGCTTTCACTGACTTATGACTCATGGTCCCTTCCCAATAACCGCATTTGTAAGGTCTTTGAATTCCGCGTAACGAGCGGGTCCAATCCCATCAAGTCTTTCCCATCGCTGGAATTTCTCGGCTTGGACCGTTGGAATTCTGACATCGACTACCTTGAATCCCCCCTTGCCCTCAAGCTTGAGTCCCCACTGAGCTGCATCTTCGGCAGTTTCGGCAAAGTGCTTACCCAAGGACATCATGGGGCCGCCCTCAAATGTTCCGGTCCTCATTACTTGCTCGAACTCGGCATTACTCACAGCGCGATAGAGCGTCGTCGTTCCTTCTTCAGCTCCAGCACCGGGACCGACGAAAAGGAGAGCGCCGGCAGTCGTGTAGCTGCCAATGGTGTCGCCCTTCTTATAAAGATCCGAGTCTTTATCTACACCGCCTACTTGATCAAGCGCCAAATTTACGGCCGCTTGAGCCAGCGGATTCACGGACGTTAACGCATTAGCAATGCCGCGCAGATGGCCTGCTGCGAAATTCAGGCCATCATTATTAAAATGACCATCGCCTCCTGGCCCAGGCCACGTTTCCGAGCCGCCGTTTCGGTAAATTCTCGCACCGCCACCGCCTTTGAGCGCGATTACGGTTCCGTCTTTGTCCGGTGTGAAAGCAGTAAATCCTTTACCAACTTTATCGCCGTTGAACCATACATACCTTCTGTACTTGTGACCATCCTGTTCGAAATCTTGAGTACCCCAAATTAGCCCTTTGGGATCGACATATTTCAGTGGGTCATTCAGACAGTATGAATAGCGATTCCAGCTCTGCGGTTGAAGAGACCTTCCGCTGGACAGCAATGGATCGGCGCTCGTAAACCTTCCTTGAGTTGCAGTGAAGTATCTTGCCCCAAAATAGTCTAGTCCGGTTTCAATGTCCCGTTCTTTTTGGGTGAACTTCTGGCGGACGCTGTCGCCGGTGTAACCTTGCGTGGTTGTGCGGCCACCAGTGTCGGCGAAAAGTTCTTCGCCGAATGGGAGATAGTCGTGGCGTTTCATGCTGGCGAGCGAACCACTCTTGTTTGCGATCATTCTGGGCGTGCCGAGGTGATCGCTGACCAGCCAGTTGGCTTCGCGATAGAGCGTGCCGGAAAGATCTCTGAACGCGGGGCAGCCGGCGAACGCTCCCAAAGCATTCTGACGGCCCGAGCCCAGCGTGGCTTGCGGCGACCACCAACCCAATCCGCCTGCGTCCGGTCCGCGTTGCAGGAAGGCTTCGTAAAGATTCGTCACAAACTGCGTGTCGGAAATTGAGCTGTCGTTCACCTGTCCGGCAAACAGACTGCGGCCGAATGTGTCAGCTTGTGATTGGACCGCCGCCTGACTCTGCGCCGCTGCCGCATTCAACGCATCACGCTGCTGCTGGATTTCCGTCGACGTCGCATCGCGTCCGTAGTCATTACCAGTGAGCTCCGCGGCTTCGCCAGTAGGATCTATGTACGCGAGTGGATTGCTTAAGGCGTATGTATAGCGATTCCACTGCTGTGGATTCGCAAGGTACTCCCGGAATAATGATTCGCCTTCTTTTGGATCAGCCTTAAGCTGCCTTTCCCGATTGACTTCATATGGATCGACACCACTAAACCTACCTTGCGCCGATGCGTAATACCGAACTATGAAGTAATCGAGCCCCGTTTCGTTATCGCGTTCTTTTTGTGTGAACTTCTGCCTGAGGACCTCATTGCTGAGACTAACGATTTTTGATCAGGAGCGGGGATTGGATGTCGTAGTTCATTAGCCGAGGGTCGCCGCTGCTCTCCAAAAAGGTAAATTGTTCCGTTGCCTTCCCGTTCGCAAACTCAGTCTTGTATTCAAGTCTCACAGTCGTTCCTAGCGTGGATGAGTCGATAGACCAACCAACCTGCTTGGATTGCCTAACGTTTCCAAGCTTTTGACGAAGCATTGCAAAAAGGGCAATCGTATCGGTTTCACTTATTGCATCCCTATAAGTCTGATCTGCTCGATCGTATATCTCATTGTATCCGCCTTCATTGAAGAGAACGTGAAACTTCTCAACAGCATTCTCAGCTGTTCGTTTCGACTCTTTGCTGTCGCAGGAGTTCGCACCTAGAAGAGCCAGGGCAACAACCGCAAGAAGAGAAAGGACCTGTCGAGAACTCCGGATCATATGAGACGTGACACCAGCTAAAGGACAAATTTTCCGGCTCATGCCGAGATGAATCACCAATGTCGGCCCCGCATCTATAAATTAAAACGCTAGTGAAAATAGGCGACGATTGATGCCACGAGGGCGACCAAGGAAAACGCCAGCAGTAAATAGCCTATGCCTTGTATAAATGCCTTGTGGGTCTTAGGGTTTTTTAAGTAGATAGCCATTCGCATATCATACCGCTGAACCTTATCAGGCCATCTCGATAACACTAGTCCTACCAGCAAACAGACCACGAAAATACAAATCCATGCGGTTAGAACGTCCGTCGCTTCTTGGTTCAAGTAGATCATACGTCACAATGTCTAAAGGAGGTTCGTCCGCTTCCCGACACAGTTTTGCGGACAACCCTAGCCGCTCACTACGGGACGTGAGCGTCAGCGTCCCAGAGTATGGCAGTATTGGTTGGCGATTTATAAACACCCGCCCCAGCACCGGGGCCTGCGGTTGCTGAAAATACCTTAACACCGTTACCACCCTCATCGACTTGAACCGAAACAAAAATAAGGCTGAGGTGAGTAGTTTGAAAGGGCCCCGCCAGTTCGCGTACAGATCTGGCGTTTGAAAACCAAAGACCACCGCCGATTTCCCACCAAGCCCCCGCCACCATAGACTCTCCTGGTACTCGCGGTAATCTAAGTTCTGGACCATTGGGATTTGAACCTTGGAAATTATGGGCACCTATTACCAGCCCGCCCGCCGCAGTATTACCGGCATTTATATGACCGGTGTTGTTATCAATAAAGAGTCCACTCTGAACGCTACCGACACCACCAGCTCCATACATTCCAGTACCGAGTCCAGCTCCTCCACCAACAGTGGTACCACCGGAGAAGCCCGGAAAGCGTCTCTTAATACCTGACCAAATGCGCCTAAACAAATCCGGCTTTGATTCTGGAGCTTCTCCAAGCTCCGTAATCTTTAAGGTACCGTTGAAATGCCTTCCATCGTCAGCGATACCCGAAGTACTACCGCCTGATTCGATCCTCACAGGTGTTTGGGCTTTACCTTGTGCCTGTAACATTGGTTCGCTGACTCGCGGCCCAAACAAATAATCTAGGGGATTTATCGTCCAAGGTTCACGCATATGGCCAGTCGGATCCGTGAAAGCCAAAGGATTGTTTTGGACGTAAGCGTATCTGTTGAGGCTCTGAGGATCGAACCTAGATCCAGCAAAGGAATCTGCGCTCGTGAACCTTCCCTGCAAGCTGGCGTAGTATCTGCCCCCGAAATAATCGAGCCCGGTTTCATTATCGCGTTCTTTTTGGGTGAACTTCTGCCGCACGCTGTCGCCGGTGTAGCCTTGCGTCGGCGTGCGACCGCCGATGTTTGCAGTCAGTTCTTCGCCGAATGGTAGATAGTCGTGGCGCTTCATGCTGGAGAGCGAGCCACTCTTGTTCGCAATCATCCGCGGTGTGCCGAGGTGATCGCTGACCAACCAATTCGCTTCGCGATAGAGCGTGCCGGAAAGATCTCTGAACGCAGTGCAGCCGGCGAACGCGCCGAGGACATTCTGACGTCCCGTGCCGACAGTCGCCTGGCCCGACCACCAACCCAATCCGCCGGCGTCCGGACCGCGTTGCAGGAAGGCTTCGTAAAGATTCGTCACAAACTGCGTGTCGGAAATTGAACTGTCGTTCACCTGTCCGGCAAACAGACTGCGGCCGAATGTCTCAGCTTGCGATTGGACCGCCTCCTGACTCTGCGCCGCCGCTGCATTCAAAGCATCGCGCTGCTGCTGGATTTCCGTCGACGTCGCGTCGCGTCCGTAGGCGCCGCGATAGAAGTTGTTCACAAAGTGCTCGGTGCGCTCGTTGTCCGATGCGGCCGTGCCGTAGAGATTTGCAACGAGAGTCTGGAAATTCTCCCGAACTCTACTCCCGGCGAAGAGGCGTCGCGTTCTCAGGATAGTTGGTCCGGATCTTGTTGCACGACGAACCTGAGTATTCAGAAGCTTGGGTGAATCAGGACCGTCTTCTTCGTTGGTAGTCGGAGCCCTTCCCCATCCATTGCAAACGTAGAGCGGCTAATATTGGTTTGAAGTCGATCCTTTATTCTTTGGAAGTATATGATATTCAGCTAGAACAGCTTCCCGCCTCTTCTTGATGTTCCACGCGAAGAATTCTGTCCACTCGCCTTTCTCAGACACCGTGTCATACACGAGCTTTACCTGCGACGTAAATTCTGAGAAAGGGCTGGCAAAAACCGATATTCGCAGTCTTTCTTGTTAACCCCGATGCCGTACGTGTTTGTTTGATGAATGGTGCGATTGCCGTAACGGTCGTAGACATATTCCTGCTGCCAATCTGTCTGCGTGTTGCCGGTAGTTTCATGCACGCGCTGCAAGCGATTCAGCCGTCGTAGTCATACTGCTGCAACCATGAAGTGGAGCTCGTGTTCTGCTCGTTGTTGGGAACAAACACCTCCTGCTTCTTCAGATTGCCGTTGTTGTCCGTCATCGCCGTCGTGCTGCCCGTGCCGCCACACATGCCCCAGCAATTGTTGCTGTAGTAGTTGATGATGGCCCCGCGATCCCAGGTTGTATCCGTTGGCCCAGTCCAGCTTGTGCTCTCGCATATCTCCGCTAGCTGGCCGCGTGAATTATAAAACAGCTTGTTGTAGATGGCCGTGTCAGTGCCAAACTTCTCTTTGGTCATTGCGCCAAACGGCGAATAGAGAATCTCGCTCGCATAGGTCTTTTGCTGGCCATCACCGAGGTTGCCGCTGAACGTCGTCGCTCGTCCGGCAACCAAAGAAGCTCCGATGTTTGGACAAAGATTGGCCGCTTTGCGGCGCAGTAAGGACTTGTCGCAGACGCAGCTTGCCGATCTTCTCGACACCACCCGCAAGATGATCGACTACTACGAGCGTCGTGCCGGCAACCCCTCGCTCGACTTCATTCAGCGCGCCGCCGAAGCTTTAGAACGTGTCGGTCGCTGAGTTGCTCGGCAGTCAGCCAAAGGCCGCGCGCGGCAAGCCGGGCCCGCCTCCACATCTGCAACTCCGCTTCGATCAGATCAGACGCCTCCCCCGCAAAGAACAGAAATTCGTCATCCGTTTCATCGATACTGTCTTAGAAAAAGCTCAGAAGGCGTGAGGACCTGAATGGCCGGATCAATATTTCTTTTTACTAGGTCGCTGAGGTTTGACGTATCCGGGCGGATCTGAATCAACCCTGTGAATCAAAGTTCCCTTCGCTTGTCTAACCTCAACCTGATAGGGCGGCATGAAGATCGGCAATAGCTGATCCTGAGGAGTATCTTTCGGCATAAGTTTGAAGGCAAAAAGAAGGCGCACGACTCTTGGCTTGGTTTGATTCTCCACGGGAGAGAAGATCCAACGTCGCGACGTGATCTCCGCGGCTGCCCGCAGGAGCTTAGGTCCATCAACAGTCCGTACTGCAGTGACGAGACCACGCGCGTCTATCTCAACCTCGGTGGTAACTGTACCACCAACACCCGCGGCTATTGCAATCACTGGATAAGCCGGAGCAACGGCCTTCACCACTTGTGCTTGCTCCGATGATGGTGGCTCCGCTTTGCTTATCACCTCTGCACTAGACAAAAGTACACTCATAGCTATAACAGTAACTGTGGTGTTGATCGTGCGACTTCTCATGGCTTCTTTAACTCGATCAGTCTCGAGCCCTGATTATCAGGGGTCACTTTGTACTGGTTCCTGAGGATTTTATCAATACCTGCTTGCCTCTTCGTTTCCCGATCTGCAGCCCTCCACCCGCTGTTCCAGTATTCGGTATTGTTTGCATTGTAACTATCCACGCCCAAGCCTTGAGCGACAGATGAGCCCACTCGGTAAGCCCTCAACTCTGTTGCGTACCTCGTAACATTTTCCGGTACCTTCACCCAATCCGCTGTTCCCATGGTCAGCGTGAGTGCTGATATCAACTCTACCCTATCAGCAACATGACTGCCCTCATGGGCTACGCCCTCTCCGTCTATAGCTGAGTTCTGATTGAAGGTAACCGTAATGCTAGGAGTAACGTTGCCATTGCTGTCGGCTGTGAACCCATAGTCGCCATTACCCGATGTCTCCGCAGCCGAACCATCCTTTACCTTCCCACTTGCGATGTTTACGCCGTTCGCATCGCGTTCCGTCCCATAGGCGTTGACAGCTCTCGTAATTTCCGCTCGCTGATCAGCGGTTAGTTTATTGCTACCGGCAGCTTTGGTGGCAGCAGTCAGACCTTGTCTGAATTCGTTCCTCCGATCAATGATCTTTTGTCCGCCCTTCCTCTTTTTCAACTCCTCGTCTGTGGCCGAGCCGCCAAGCGAGGCATCCCACCCATACAGGCCGAATGGGTCGACGTACTTTAATGGGTTGTTCAGTGTGTAGGAGTACCGATTCCACGTTTGCGGATCGTAGATCGTGCCGGATGAGAGCAACGGATCGGCAGAAGTGAACCGTCCTTGTGTGCTTCCGTAGTATCTAGCGCCGAAGTAATCGAGTCCGGTCTCGTTATCCCGTTCTTTTGAGGTGAACTTCTGGCGGACGCTGTCGGCGGTGTAGCCTTGCATGGTGGTGCGGCCGCCAATGTTTGCGCCCAATTCTTCGCCGAATGGCAGGTAGTCGTGGCGCTTCATGCTCGCGAGCGAACCGCTCTTGTTCGCAATCATCCGCGGTGTGCCGAGGTGATCGCTGACCAACCAATTCGCTTCGCGATAGAGCGTGCCGGAAAGATCTCGGAACGCGGGACAGCCGGCAAACGCTCCCAAAACATTCTGACGTCCGGTGCCGACCGTTGCCTGGCCCGACCACCAACCCAATCCGCCGGCGTCCGGTCCGCGTTGCAGGAAGGCTTCGTAAAGATTCGTCACAAACTGCGAGTCGGAAATTGAACTGTCATTAACCTGACCGGCAAACAGACTGCGGCCGAATGTGTCAGCCTGCGCCTGCACTGCCGCCTGACTCTGCGCCGCCGCTGCATTCAAAGCATCGCGCTGCTGCTGGATTTCCGTTGAGGTTGCGTCGCGGCCATAAGCCCCGCGATAGAAGTTGTTGACAAAATGCTCGGTGCGTTCGTTGTCCGAAGCAGCCGTGCCGTAAAGATTCGCAACGAGAGTTTGAAACTCGCCGCTTGCTTCAAACGCATTGCAGACGTTGGTTCTGTTCGTTACTCCACCCGCTGCCTGTCCCGCCCAGAAACCCAATCCACCATCGTCCGGCCCGCGCTGTAGATATGCATAGTAAAGATCCGCCGTATATTGCAAATCAGAACGCGCCGGTGAATTGGTTTCATAGTTGGTAGCGGTGAACAAGGAGCGCGCGATCTGGTTAGCGACCGTCAACAACTGTGCTTGACTTGTGGCCCCTGCTGCTGCTAGTTGGTTCACCTTGTCCGTCAGTTCCTGCGAAGTAGGATCGCGCTGCAACGCGCCGTAGTAAAGATTCGTCACGAAACGTGTCAACCGCTGCGTGTCGCCATTGGTGATGGTTACCAGCAACTCGCCGCCGCGATACCCATACTCAGTGCCCGGCAGGAAGGGCGCAGCGCCCGACGCATACTCAGCCAGCAGCTCGCCATCCATGCCGTAAATTTGCCAGGTCTCAACACCGTTCACATTGCGTTTGATACGACGGCCGCCGGCATCGTAGGTATAGGTCTGCCATTGATTATTCGCCCACGCCTGCTTCATGCGGTTCTCGGCATCGAAGGTGCGCTGGCCCTGACCGGTGTACGTGTCGTTCGTCTGGTTACCGGCGTTGTCGTAGTCCAGGTTGTAACCGGCCGGCGCGGTTAGCCGGTTGTTGGCCGTATTCACACCAAAGTTTGGTTTGGGCGCGCCCGCACCCCATGTTTGAGTTTGATTGATCGTGCGATTGCCCCAGCGATCATAGTCGTAGACTTGAGCGAAGTACTGCCC
>JAVEDP010000017.1 GCA_030841085.1 Pyrinomonadaceae bacterium | reverse complement strand
ACCCGCAGCGGGGGCAAGCCACCCTTCCCAACCTGTTAAATCTTGGAGCTTGAATCCTTTCATTGGCGCTACCTTTCAGCTTTACGTAGTGCGCCGGGCTTCGCGAAGTCTCGTTGACAGCGCGGATTGAGACGCGGGAATATTGAAACCACAAACCGTTCCCGTCCGTTAAATAAGTAAGACTTATCGAGCTGTCTCGATCGAACACCGCAAGATGGAAAACGAGAGAATCTCCCATTACCGGATTTTGGAAAAGCTGGGCGCCGGCGGCATGGGCGAAGTGTATCTCGCAGAAGATACCAAGCTCGGACGAAAAGTCGCGCTGAAGATCTTAGGCGAAGAATACACAACCAACCGTGACCGGCTCCATCGCTTTGAACAGGAAGCCTGCGCCGCGTCGGCCCTTAACCATCCAAACATTCTCACCATCCACGAAGTCGGAAACGACGACGGCAGGCACTTCATCGCCACTGAATACATCGACGGCGTCACCTTGCGCCGAAAAATTTCCGGCACGCCGATGGACGTCGGCGAGATTCTGGATATCGCGGTGCAAGTCGCCGGCGCGCTGGAAGAGGCGCACTCGGCCGGCATCATTCATCGCGACATCAAGCCTGACAACATCATGATCCGCCGCAACGGTTACGTTAAGGTGCTTGATTTTGGACTAGCCAAACTTACCGAGCGATCAATCGATCGCAGCTCGTCCGACGGCGAGGCATCGACCCGAGTTTTGGTGCACACGGACGCGGGCGTCGTGATGGGCACGTCGCACTACATGTCGCCGGAACAGGCGCGCGGCAAGCCGGTTGATGCACGCAGCGACATCTGGAGTTTGGGCGTGGTGCTGTACGAGATGGTCGCGGGCCGCACGCCGTTTGAAGGCGAAACCTCGACCGACGTGCTGGTTTCAATCACACAAAAAGAAGCGCCGCCGCTCGCGCGTTTCGCGCCCAACGTCCCGGCGGAACTCGATTGGATCATCACTAAGGCGCTACGCAAGGATCGAGACGAGCGCTATCAGACCATCAAGGAATTGATAACTGATCTGCGCCGCTTGAAACAGAAGACCGAATTTGAAGCAGAACTCGAACGTTCAGTTTCACCCGACACGCTCGGTAGATCGACCATTAGCGCGAGCGGCGCAGCGCCGACAATTTCAGATCGCGTGCCCCCGACTGCTGAGCAAACAGGGACGCATACGCCGTCGAGCGCGGAATACATCGTCAGCGAAATCAAACGACACAAGACAGGCGCAGGTATCTTCGCCGCACTCTTTGTCGTACTGGTTGGCGCCGGAGTCTTTTTCTATTTTCATCGCGCGCAGGCGCTTACCGATAAAGACACCGTGCTGCTCGCTGATTTTGTAAACACGACGGGTGAGCCTGTATTCGATGGAACTTTGAAGCAAGCGCTGGCGGTGCAACTGGGCCAGTCCCCCTTCCTGAATATTTATCCTGATGAAAGAGTCCGTGAAGCACTGCGTTTCATGGGCCGCTCATCCGACGATCGCGTAACCCGAGATGTGGCGCGCGAAATCGGGCAGCGGCAGGGTTTGAAGGCGATGCTCGCCGGATCGATTTCCAGCTTGGGCAGTCATTATGTGCTCACCTTGGAAGCGATCAACGTGCAAAGCGGTGATGCAATCGCGCGCGAACAGGGAGAAGCAGACAGCAAGGAACAAGTACT
Source organism: Pyrinomonadaceae bacterium (assembly GCA_030841085.1). GTDB lineage: Bacteria > Acidobacteriota > Blastocatellia > Pyrinomonadales > Pyrinomonadaceae > PSRF01. The sequence goes on along the minus strand of JAVEDP010000017.1, from coordinate 124,697 downwards.
GAGCACGCTGGGCCGGGTCGCTTCGCAACTTCGGGAAAAACTCGGCGAATCGTTGGGATCGATTAAGAAGTTTGACGCGCCGATCGAACAAGCTACGACTTCTTCGCTCGAGGCCCTCAAGGCTTTTTCGCAAGGCAACGACTTGCGACAGCAGGGCCACGAGCGCGAGGCAATCCCCTTATATAAGCGTGCCGTCGAAATCGATCCAAACTTTGCGCTTGCCTACGCGCGTGTCGCGGTCGCTTATAACAACTGGGGTGAGACAGAACTTGCCAAGGAATACAGTCAAAAGGCTTACGACCTGCGGGATCGCGTTAGCGAACGCGAAAAATTTTATATCTCGGAAAAGTATCACAGCTATGTTACTGGCAATCGTGACGAGGCAATCAAAGTCCTGAAGACCTGGACTCAAACTTACCCAAACGATTACATCCCGCATAACAACCTCGCAGTTAATTACAATTTCAGCGGACAATTCGAGGAGGCTTTACGGGAAGCGCAAGAGGCCATGCGCTTGAGCCCGACCACTACGTCGGTGCAGGGAAATCTGGTCGAAGGATTTATTCGCCTGGGCCGTATCGACGAAGCAAAGCAACTGCTTGAACAAACTCTGGGCAAGAATTCCGACCGAGGTGTGTACCGGAATTACAGTTTCACCATTGCCTTTCTGCGGGGCGATGAAGCGACTATGAAGAACGACCTTGACTGGTTTGCCAGTAAGCCAACGGAAACAGACTTTTTTGATCTTCAGGCCGGCGTCGCCCTTTCTCGAGGCCAAGTGAAAAAGGCGCTTGAACTTAATCGCCGCTCAACGGAATTACTTGTGAGTCAGGATCGCAAAGAAAACGCGAGTCAGAACGAGGCGGCTACAGCTTTCTCGCAGGCAGTGTTGGGTCGCTGCTCTGAGTCGAAACAGCAAGCCGCGCACGCGATAACTCTTTCGCGCGGTAAAGTTGACTTGAGCGTGGCGGCCCTCGACTTTGCTTTGTGCGGCGACACCGCGGAGGCGCAGGCGCTTGCTGACGAGTTACTAAAAAGATTTCCGCAAGAAACGATAAGCAATGGCGTAATGATTCCGTTAATAAGCGGCGCGATCGAAAACAATCGTGGAAAATATGCGCAAGCTCTTGAAGCAACACAGCCCGCCGTTCGTTTTGAGTTAGGCGCGATTGCTGGGTTTTGGGTTAACTATCTGCGCGGGCAGGCTTACCTGGGCCAACATTCCGGCAAGGAGGCCGTGGGCGAATTTCAGAAAATCCTCGACCATCGCACCGCGGAACCGTTCTCTCCCATCTATGCGTTGGCCCACCTGGGACTCGCGCGCGCAACGGCTTTGAGCGGTGATACTGCAAAGAGTCGCACGGAATACCAGAACTTCTTTGCGGCCTGGAAAGATGCCGATGCCGATCTGCCGGTGCTGGTCCAGGCAAAGAAGGAATATGAACAGTTGAAATAGTGGCACAGACTTTAGTCGGTGCCTGTCAGGCGGGATGAGTGAGGAACACAGACTAAAGTCTGTGCTACTATTCCCGGCCCACACAGATAGAACAGTCTGATTAACAGAAGGACCTAGACCGATGTCCGGACATTCGAAGTGGCATAGTATTAAGCACAAGAAAGGCGCGCTCGATGCCAAGCGCGGCAAGCTTTTCACAAAGTTCATCAAGGAAATAACCGTGGCGGCGCGCTCGGGCGGCGGCGACCCGGAAGGTAATGCGCGACTGCGCAAGGCCATCCTCGACGCCAAGAACGGCAACATGCCCAATGACACCATCGAACGCGCCGTCCGTCGCGGCACCGGCGAAGAAGAAGGCGTGAACTACGAAGAGATTACTTACGAAGGTTATGGACCAGGCGGCGTGGCGCTGTTGATTGAATCGATGACCGACAATCGAAATCGCACGGTGGCCGAGATTCGCCACGCGTTTTCCAAGAACGGCGGTAACCTGGCCGCAGCCGGCGCTGTTGCCTGGATGTTCGAGAAGAAGGGTTACATCGTCATAGCCAAAAGCGCCAAGTCCGAGGAAGAACTTTTTGAAATCGTTACCGATGCCGGCGCCGAGGATTTGCGCGACGATGAAGACAACTTTGAAATCATCACCTCACCCGGTGATTTTGATAACGTGCTCGCGGCGGTGAAAGAGGCCGGCGTCGAACCGCAAGTTGCTGAAGTCGAAATGGTGCCGAAGGAATACAAAAAACTGGAAGGCAGCGAAGCCAAGCAGATGCTGAAGTTGATGGAAGTCCTCGAAGATCACGAGGACGTGCAAAAGGTCTCAGCCAACTTTGATATTAGTGAAGCCGACATGGCGGCGGCCGGATAGGAACGAAGTACTGAGTGATGAGTGCTGAGTGCTGAGTGCTGAGTGCTGAGTGCTGAGTGATGAGTGATGAGTGATGAGTGATGAGTACGGAGTATTGAGTACTGAGCGAGCGCACGGTTCTCAGGTTGGCTTTGAAAAAGTAATTCCCCAGTCCGCCCTGGCGGACGACCGATAATAGCCCAGCGATTTATCGCTGGGATCCCTGCGAATATAAGTTTAAGTCCGTGTAACGGACGGTTGAAAGGATAGGTATTAAGCCCTCGTATTCAGCCGTCCGCGTCACGGACTAATTTGTCTTCGCCTCTTATCCCAGCAGTGAACTGCTGGGCTACTCTCATTCGTCCGCTAGCGCGGACTGAGAAATGCCTTTGTAGCACCGTGATTATTACTCGACACTGAGTGCTCAGCACTCAGTACTCAGAACTCAGTACTCAGCACTCAGTACTCAGCACTTTTCACTTCTTTTTCTTTGCTCTAGCTGCGCCTTCCGGAATTGAATTCGTCATCTTGGCTTCGTGCTTTTGCCGCTCGCGCTCAGTCATAGTCTTTGACTGGCGCTCGTTGACACTCTCGCGCATGCGCTCGTTCTTCTTGCCCTTGTCGTGTCCGTCTTTCTTTTGCCGATCTTTATCTGACATTACCTTTTCCTCCTGAAAACAAACCGCCCACCCGCTACCGCGTGGTGGTACTGACTTCATACCTTGCGTTGCGGTCTTTCATTTCGTCTGCCTACCGCCGACTGCCGACTGCCGACTGCCTACTGTTCTCCTGCCTACTCGTCTTCGACCGGCGGCAAGTCGCTATTCGCCGGACCCTGGACCACGTGACCCAGCGCATCGTAACGTGATCCATGACACGGGCAGTCCCAGGTATTTTCCAACGTGTTCCAGTTAACGATGCAGCCGAGGTGCCGGCAAACAGCGGAACGTTCATGCGTTGCGCCGTCGGTGTCACGATAGACCGCAACTTTGTGCAGCCCTCGCAAGATGACCGCGCCCGACCCTGCTTTGATTTCGCTTTCAGAATCAACGTCTGCGCCGAAGATCAAATCCTTATATTGAGCTGCGACATTCAGGTTCTCTTTCGCAAACTCGCCCAGCGCTTTCAGCGTGATGCGCGAGGGATCGTAGATTGATTCCCAGTCGTTCTTTCGACCCAAAATCATCTCCGTCAAAAGCATTCCGGCGATCGTGCCGTGCGTCATGCCGTTGCCGGAATCGCCGGTGGCAATGAAAACATTTTTCGAGTCCATCGGGTTTCGGCCAATAAACGCCAGGCCATCGATCGGTTCCATAACTTCGCCGGACCAGCGATAATCAATGCTTTCGATCATCGGGAAACGATGACGCGTCCAGCGCTCAAGCGCGCCAAAGCGTTTGCCCGCGTCGTCCTTTTGTCCCGTCTTGTGATCTTCTCCACCAACAATCAAGACGTCATAAGCGGCCGCACCCTTCCCAACGGTTTCAATGCGAATGTAATGGTAAGGATCGGGCGTGTCCCAGTAGAGCCCGCGTTTCACTGAACCCCGCGGAATGCGCGCGCCGATCACAAAAGTTTGGTATCCCGCTTGTTTAGTGTGAATCGCGATCAGATCGTTCACCGGACTGTTCGTCGCAATCACGACAGCCTCCGCGTTTACGACTCCGCCACCATTGGTTTCGACGCGCGCCTTCCTGCCGCCTTCGATTTCTTTCGCATGACTTTCGGTATAGATGCGCCCGCCCTTTTGTTTTATCGCCTTCGCCAGGCCGGCCAAATATTTGAGCGGATGAAACTGCGCCTGGCGCGGAAACCTTAATGCTGGTCCAGTGTCGAAGGAATCCCAGGGAACGCGCTCCACTTTTTCTATGTCGAGCAATCCCGCCCGGTGCGCAGCGGCCAATTCATCGTCAAGAATTTTCTTTGCAGCACGCGGCGGCACAAACAGGTATCCATCCAGCCGTTCAAACTCGCAAGCAATCTTTTCCTCGTCGACGATCTGCTCGACCTTGTCAATCGCCGCGGTGTGACTTTCAGCAGCGAGTCGCGCGCCCTCTTCGCCATGCAATCTTTCCAGCTCGAAGTAACGATCGTCGAGCGCGTTAACCAGATGCGCAGTCGTTCGCCCGGTCATACCGCCGCCAATTGGACCATCATCGAGTACGACCACCGACTTGCCTTCGCGCGCAAGCAGATAAGCGGTGGTCATACCGGCGATACCCGCGCCCACGATGCACACATCGGCGTTCACCCGTTCTGTCAACGGCGTCTCGAGCGGGATAGCGCCAGTGTCCATCCAAACCGAAAGGGTTTGCGCTGGTTCGTCTTCATGTCGCCCGGTCGGAGTTTCAATTGGTTTGCTCATAATTTCATTCCTGCCTTGTGCGACGCGGATCTTAATGTAGTCATCCGGTACAAATCGGAAAGTTGGTGTCTCGTTTGCACCGTTGATACCCAGCCTTTGCGTTACTACTTTGTTCCATTGAAGAGATAGCAATATCGATGCCTAAGTCAGAGATCAGAAGTCAGAAGTCAGAAGTCAGAAGTCAGAGGTCAGAGGTAACGCGATCAGGAATAGCGGTGAGGGGATCAGATTGCGCAAGATTCAATCGTAGACGTGCGGGAGTGTACTAGGCTTTCGCTCCAGGGGAGCGAGATGTTTATAGCAAGTGATCCTTTTCTTGTTCCTTAGCTCCGGAGGAGCGCAACCGCTCTTACCGGGCTATCGTTATGCTGCAGGGTTTCGCTCCTACCGGAGCGAGATCCTTTTAGGATGCGTCCGTAGCTATAAACATCTCGCTCCGCCGGAGCGAAAGCCAATTGCACTTTTGCACTTCCAATTGAATCCACCCCAGACCTCTTATTTCTGACTTGACCTCGGACTCTTGATCTCTGACTTCTGATCTCTGATCTCTGACTTCTGACCTCTTTACCTCTGATCTCTGATCTCTGACCTCTGATCTCTGAGCTCCGGCCTCTGACCTCTGACTTCCGCCCGCTGTTCTGCTATCGTTGCGCGCATGACTCTGCCGATCAAACCACCTTTTCCGCCGATGGAAGCGCTGCTTGTGGACAAGATTCCCGCGGGTGAACATTGGCAGTATGAGCCGAAGTGGGACGGCTTTCGTTGTTTAGCTTTTCGCGACGGCAAGAAGCTCGAGCTGCAATCAAAATCGGGCCAGCCACTCGCGCGCTACTTTCCGGAAGTGGTCGAGGCGTTGCTAAAGCTAAAGGCAACCAAGTTTGTGTTGGACGGTGAACTAGTAATTCCAGTCAAAGGCGGGCTGTCGTTCGACGATTTGCTTCAGCGCATTCATCCGGCGGCCAGTCGCATTCAAAAGTTATCACTAGCCACGCCGGCAAACTACATCATTTTTGATCTGCTGGTTGATGATGCAGGCAAAGCTGTCTTTGAAGAGCCACTCGCCAAACGCCGGACAAAACTCGAAAAGTTTTCCAAGAAATATTTCGCGAAGAACGCGAGCATTGAGTTGTCTCCCAAGACAGAAGACTATGCGACTGCGCAAAAATGGCTTTCGTCGGCGGGCATCAAGCTTGATGGAGTGATTGCCAAACGCAGCGATCTCGAGTATCGCTCGGGGACGCGCGACGGTATGCAGAAAGTCAAAAGGATGCGCACCGCCGATTGCGTCGTTGGCGGATTTCGTTACGCATCTAAAGGCAAGGTGGTCGGTTCGCTGTTGTTAGGTTTGTACGATGATGCGGGCTTGTTGCACCACGTTGGGTTCACTTCAAGCTTTAACGAAGCCGGCAAAAAAGAGTTAACAAAGAAACTCGAACCGCTGATTGGACCACCGGGCTTTACCGGTAACGCGCCGGGTGGTCCAAGCCGCTGGAGCACCGAACGTTCAGGAGAATGGCAACCGCTGAAAACAAAACTCGTGGTCGAAGTTCAATACGATCATTTCACCGGCGGACGTTTCCGTCACGGCACGAAGTTCCTGCGCTGGCGACCGGAAAAGAAACCAAAGCAATGCGACTTTGAGCAACTCGACAGCCACTGAAACAAGACGAAAAGGATCACATTGTGTATCTCGAATGCGGCCCATGCACAATTCGTTCGTGGCGGAACGACGATGAAGAAAGTTTGCCAATACAAGCCAACAATCGGAAGATCTGGCTGAATCTTCGGGACCAGTTCCCACATCCTTACACTACCGGTGACGCCCAACGGTGGCTCCAGCATATTACTGCGGTAAGGCCCGAAAGCAGTTTTGCCATCGATGTCGCTGGCGAGGCGGTTGGCGGGATAGGGTTAGTGTTACAGAGCGATATTGAGCGCTGCTCCGCGGAAGTCGGATACTGGCTTGGCGAGCAGTACTGGGGGCGCGGCATAGCGACCGCCGCACTTAAAACCCTGACCGCTTACGCCTTCAAAAATTTTAATCTGACCCGCGTGTTCGCGCTGCCTTTCGCGCGCAACGACGCTTCGATCAGGGTGCTGGAAAAGGCCGGCTACACTTGCGAAGGCCGCTTACGCCGCAGCGCGATCAAGGATGGTATAGTTTTGGATCAGTTCATGTACGCAAAGACCGACGACATGTAGCCTTGTATTTCTCACTAAGTGGTTTCGCAACCTCTAGCAAAAGCCGCTCCCGCGTTCTTTCGATCTTCTTTGGTATGAGGGTTGACTAGTCAGTTACGGGCACAGCCTAAAAGATCGAGGACAAACGCCGAAAGTTTTCGCAATCATCCCACGCAGGCCAGGTGTTGGCCGTGTTCGTCCCAATCTTTTAGGCCTAACCCTGAATAAGGCGGCACTGCAAAGTCGTATCGGACATACACAGCGCATGTCTCAATTCCATGCGAGTAATGCAGGGGCGGAGTGCGATTGCTGTCGCGTTAATCTGGAGCAAATAGCATTGATGATTGAGCCCGTTCAACATTCTCAGTACAGAAAACCGCGCTCGCCCCGCGTCAAATTATTTGGCACGGGAGATCTGAATCGAAAGATGCGCTGCTCAGTGATCGTTGCGCACCCTGCTGATGAGGTTGTGGGGGCGGGGTGTTTGATCTCCAAACTCGTCGACGTCACAGTCTTGCACGTGACCGATGGCGCGCCAGCCGACATGCAGGATGCAAAAGCCGCCGGCTTTGAAGCGCGTGCCGATTACGCGCGCGCGCGCCGGGAAGAATGCCTGGCCGCGCTGGCGATTGCGAATGTGCCGCAGGATCGCGTGGTCGATTTAGAAATCACCGACCAGTGCGCTTCGACTTGTTTGGCTGATTTAACAAAGAAGGTCGCAACCTTTCTTCAGCAGTCAGCGCCGGACATCGTTGTCACTCATCCTTACGAAGGCGGACATCCGGATCACGATGCGACTGCGTTTGCAACGCATGCGGCGCTGCGGCTGATGACGCAAAACGGATTTAAGCCGCCGGCGATATTCGAGATGGGACTGCATCCGAGTGAAGACTTTAAAGCTAAGCTGCCGGACTTTTTACCAGGGACTGAGCGCGAGACGACGACCTTGCTGTTGGACGATCGCGCAAAGGAAATGAAGCAGAGAATGTTTGCGTGTTTTGAAACACAGCGTGAGAGCCTTGATGTCTCGCCAATCGGTCCGGAAAAATTTCGGCAGCCGCTGGCTTACGATTTCACTTCTCCGCCGCAAGAGGGAAAACTTCATTACGAAAATTTTGCCTGGGCGCCGACCAGTCAGGAATGGCAGTCACTTGCCTGCGACGCTTTGGCGAATCTCTTTCCGCAACGCTCTGCCGCTCTCTAGTTGCAAGATGAGGTACGCTCTTCGCGGACTTCGCGTTAATACAGCCCCCGTGAGTTTGAAAAAAAGAAACGGGAAAGGAATAAGGATTATGGGACTCTTCGACAAAATGTTTGGGCACGGCGCGTCTGAATCGGAACAACAACAAGGCGCCCAGCAGCGCTTTAATGAGTTGAAACAGAAATACCAGTCGGTACTGAATATGGCCGACCAGCAGCAGATTCAATTTCAGAATCTTCACGTTCAGGACAACAAGCTTTACATCAAGGGTACTGCGCCGTCGGAAGATGCTAAGAACAAGTTTTGGGACCAGATAAAGTTAGTCAACCCGAGTCAGGACGACATCACTGCCGAAATTAATGTCGACTCCACGCGGGCAGCGGCCGCCGCCGCCGGTGGCGGATCGGGACAAGGCGAAACCTACACGGTCAAGGCGGGTGACAATCTTTCTCGAATCAGCAAGCAGTATTACGGAGACGCAAACGAATACATGCGAATCTTTTATGCTAATCGCGACAAGCTTGGGGATCCGGACAAGATTAAGGTTGGGCAGCAACTAACCATTCCGAAAGGCGAATAGGCTTTTGATTCGCGATCGACATTTCAGGGATCCGCCCACCCGCATGCCGGAAATGTCTTCATTATTTCCAGAGTCAGATACAAGAAATCCGGCAAGAACTTGAACAACCTCTTTCAAGAAAAGTCGGTTCGCCCAGCGGGCGCTGTAGTATACTCGCCGCGCTGATTCGTGAATCTGAAATCTGAAATGTCAGATCTCAAATTTCAATTTAAGTGACGCGGCCGCTCACCTCCTTTAGAGAATACGAGTTTCTAATTCAACATGCGCGTTTTGGGAATCGATCCAGGTAGCGAAACCACCGGGTGGGGCGTCATCGAAAGCGATGGCCGGCACTATCGCCTGGTGGAATGCGGTACGATTCGCTCGCCTGCCGGCCAAAGATTTCCGGCGCGGCTGTTGAAAATCGCCGATGCGCTTGCGGACGTGATTGCACGTCACAGTCCGGAAGCTTGTGCCATTGAAGATGGATTTCTTGCTACCAACGTTAAGGTCACCTTAAAACTTGGACAGGTCCGTGGCGTGGCCATGCTCGTCGCGGAGCGAGCAGCAATTGGGATTCACGAGTATTCTCCCAGACTTGTGAAGCAAACGGTTGTTGGTCATGGCAATGCGGAAAAATTTCAAGTCCAACAAATGGTCAAGACCTTACTCGCTCTCGACAGCATTCCCGAACCGCACGACGCTGCCGATGCGCTGGCCGTGGCCATCTGTCATTTTCATCATGCGTCTTATGCCCAGCGCATTCTCGCGGCGCAGGCTGGGGCTGCCAGTAAGTTAGGTTCTGTTCAAAACCGGCGTCGCGTCGCCCGCTAACCCTGGCGCGTCTGGCAATAATTCACCCTAAATTAGCTCCCATTTTGAGGGCCGTCGTGACGAATCGATTCTTGCGCGTCTTCTCAGTCGTTATTTTTCTGTGCCTCGGCAGCTTGCCAAACGCGGCACTCGCCAAGCGGCGGCCGCCAACGGGTGGACGGCTGGCGATAGTTGCTGATGAAAGATTGTCGGCGCTAAGAGCCAATCCGGAACTTTCGGCAAAGCTGTTACGCCGCCTGGGTCGCGGCAGTCTGGTCGCAATCAAGGGGGACAAGCGCAGCCGGGACGGAATTGTTTTCTATAAAGTAAACGTGACCGTCCGGACCGGTGGGTGGATTCAGCGCGACGCGGTGTTCGCGCCGTCGCGTGCGGGCGATGACGCGCGTCTGTTACGGCTTATCAAAGTCTCGGACAGTTTTGATCAGGTGGTGCGCGCGAAAATCTTTCTGGACTACTTCAGCGGTTCCGAGCTGCGTCCCGAAGTATTATTGATTTACGCCCTGGCCGCCGAAGACGCTGTCGTTCATCTTTCGCGTGATGCCGCACGGCGGCTCGACGAGAAAGAAATGAATGCCGGCACGGCGCCGGTCTTTAGTTACTTTCTAAACTTTAATGAGTTGGACCGTTACAACCGGCAGGGCATCACCTTTGTCTTTGATCAGCGCGCGAAACAATTTCGCTACGACGGTGAGGGCTGGCAGGAGTTAGTTCATCGTTACCCGCGCAGCCCGCAGGCGGCGGAGGCGCGCAAACGTTTAGATGCCGCATCGCTGCGACGATGACCGGGGTACTGATGCACCTTAACGCCGCGTAAACGCTGGACTTCATCGGCGCGAACGGCGATACTGAAACATCATCCGCGTTCTCAAAGGTAAACTCCCCTTATTTCCGAGGAGACAACACCTAATGATTTCAGCAGAGCATGTCGCCGCTTACTTCTTGGCAAAAGCAGCACAAGAAGACGGCGAATTTATCTCGAATCTCAAACTCCAGAAACTGCTCTATTACGCGCAGGGTAGCCACTTGGCCTTGGATAAAGGGCCGTTGTTTCCCGAGTCGACTTCAGCGTGGAATCATGGCCCCGTCGTAACTTCTGTGTATCACAAATACAAGGAGTTCGGGGCAAGCCCATTATCGCCTCCCGAGGACTTTGACGTCTCACAATATAGTGAGGAACTTCAAGAGTTTTTGGATGAAGTTTACAGCGTGTATGGACAATTCTCTGCTGGCAAGCTCCGTAAGATGACGCACGAAGAGCCACCGTGGATAGAAGCGTTTGAAAACAATCGCGGCACAATCTCACGCGAAACAATGAAGACCTTTTTCAAAACCCTCCTAATTAAAGATGAAGCACAAGGATCGTTGGAATAAGGGCAGACGGTTTGCTGCGCCCGATGTTCCGACTCACGACTACGATCTAGACACCCCTGTCTTCTGTCTTAAGCACGTTGACCCGGCCTATTGCATTACCACATGCTCAGATGAACAGAAGGCGGATTTCATTCAGGCGATGCGAGCGTTGAGTCAGATTACGTGGCGGCAAATTCTTCTGACGCACAAACGAAGCAAGTATGGATCAGAGAAGTTGCCCCAAACTGCTATTGCTAGACCGAAACCCAGCCACCTGACGCCCGATCAGTCTTTGATTGCTATCCGTTTTTGGGATAAAGCTCGAATGGTGGGCTATAGAGAGCGAGAGATTTTCCGGATTATCTGGTTTGACTGTGACTATTCGCTTTATCCTCACGCGACCTAATCCGAAAGCTTCACAATATCTCCAATAGGCCAAAGTGCAGGCGGACTTGATTGACGTATTGCCGTCTCATACACTTCGCTTCAATATCATCGCCTGAAGAGGAGTGCCGCATGTCAGTTAAATTCCAGTCACGGATCTTCATCGTCGTCTTTGCCCTCGTCTTATTGACGGTTTCGTCTTGCCAGCAAGCGACGCCACCAGCCAATCAACAAGCAACGAACACAGTCGAATCAAAAGAGTGGGACTCGTATGTAAACGAGTTCATCGAGGCCAATTTCGTTGCGCATCCCGAGGTTGCGGTGCACGCCGGAAGGCACGAGTTCGATGGCAAGCTGACGGACTGGAGTGCGGCGGGCATCGCCAACGAGATCAAACGGCTGCATGCGGCCCGGGATCGTGTCGCTGGTTTTCAGGATACGACGCTGAACGAGCGACAGCGTTTTGAACGCGACTATGTTGCATCCGTCATTAACGGCGATCTTTTCTGGCTGGAGTCAGCCGAATGGCCGTTCCGCAATCCGCAGTTCTACGCCGATAGCATTGATCCTGACGTTTATGTGTCCCGCGAATACGCGCCGCTCGACCAGCGCCTGCGTGCCTACACTGCTTACGCGAAAGCGATTCCCAATACCGTCGAGCAGATTCGCAAGAACCTGCGAACGCCGCTGCCTAAGACTTTTGTGAACATCGGTCACACCAACTTTGGCGGGTTGGTTTCCTTTTACCAGAAAGATGTGCCGGGAATTTTTGCCTCCGTCAAGGACGAGCAACTGCAAAAAGATTTCAAAGAAGCGAACGATGCCGCCATCAAGGCGATGCAGGACCTTAATGCCTGGTTCACGTCTCAGGAATCCAGCGCGACCACAAATTTTCAACTAGGCGCCGAGAAATTCAGCGAGATGTTGAAAGCAACCGAGAATGTCGATGTGCCGCTCGATAAGTTAGCCGCAGTCGGACGACAGGATCTTCAGCGCAACCTCGACGCGTTGAAAACTGCCTGCGCTTCTTACGCGCCTGGGAAATCACTCACTGAGTGCGTCGCGCAGGAGCAGGCCCACAAGCCTGAGGGCGGGCCGGTGGAGTTCGCGCGCCAACAACTGAAAGATCTGAAGGCGTTCATTCTCGAGAAAAAGGTAGTAACGATTCCCGGCAACGAAGAAGCAAAAGTTGCGGAAGCTCCTGCCTATCGCCGCTGGAACTTTGCCTACATCAACATTCCCGGACCATACGAAAAAGGGCTGGCGTCCATCTATTATCTGTCGCCGCCTGATCCAACCTGGTCGCAACAGGAGAAGGATGCCTATGTGCCGGGGCAGGGCAATTTGCTTTTCACTTCCGCGCATGAAGTTTGGCCCGGTCACTTTTTGCAGTTCCTGCATGCCAATCGTTCCTCTTCAAAATTGGGCCAGCTCTTCGTTGGTTACGCGTTCGCCGAAGGCTGGGCCCATTACTGTGAAGAGATGATGTGGGAAGAAGGACTCGGGAATGGTTCCGAGGAGATGCACGTTGGCCAGTTGTTGGCGGCGCTGCTGCGCGACGTGCGTTTCATCTCGGCGATTGAAATGCATACCGGCAAGATGACGGTTGAAGAGTCGGAAAAAATGTTTCTCGAACAGGGCTATCAGGACGCCGGCAACGCGCGACAGCAAGCGGCGCGCGGCACGTTTGATCCGGCTTATCTCAACTACACCATGGGAAAGTTGATGATTCGAAAACTGCGCGCAGACTGGACCGCAACGCGCGGCGGCAAACAGGCCTGGCAACAGTTTCATGATGAGTTTCTGAAGTATGGGGGGCCACCAATTCCGTTGGTCCGAAAGGCAATGCTGCCGGGAGATGCAGGTTCGTTGTTTTAGTTTTTGCAGACACTCAAGCTTATGCTCCGCGTTTGCTGTTGAAGGCGCGAGGTAGCAAATAATTAGGCAAGTTTAATAACCTCGGGGTAGGGAAGGCGGGCTTGCCCCCGCTCTTTCTTTTTGCTTCCTTATCTGGGTGGCGCGCAAATGGTCCAACCTAAATCTACCTGGTGCCCTTCACTACGTCACCGGAAACTTCCAGGATCGAATCTCAGTTTTCAGCAAAGCGGCAGCTTGCAAGTGTTTCATCGACACTTTGCGAACCTCACTCAATGATTGGCCGTGCAAATTGATTGCATACGTGTTAATGCCTGATCATCTTCATTTGATCGTTAACCCAAAAGACGGAAAAATTATTGAGTTTACGGGTCAGCTCAAGAGCATTTCTGCGAGAACTATTGTCCGCGATGTGCCAGAGATCAGGTTCAAGGTTGATTCTGAAGGATCGCATGAGGTCTGGCAGGAGAGCTTCAAAGCTATACCGCTTTGGAGCGCTTGGATGATCTGGCAAAAGATAAACTACATTCACGCCAATCCAGTGAAAGCCAAACTGGTGAACTCTGCAAAGGATTACCCTTGGTCTAGCTTTGGAGCCTTCTATTCAGGAAGTGAAGAGCCTCTGAAAGTCGACAAGGAATGGTGGTGGGAGGAAGATTCTGAAAAGCTATCAAAGTCTATGAAAGAGTTGGGGTGGAGGACATATCATAAGCGGGGCTAGGAAAGAGCGGGGGCAAGCCCGCCTTCCTGACCCTGAGATTATCTGTCAGCATTTATTTCCCACAATCTGGGCTTCCTATTATTTTTCTAAATAGCTGTTAATAAACTTTCCTGACCATCGTTTTACTCATTGGAAACGATTTTCAGGAGGCCACCGTGCAGGCAGTCAGAACCTTGAGACCACTTCCCCAACCGCCAAGCGAGCTGGAAACGCTGTTCGAGACGCATCATGCTCGCGTTTTTCGTACCGCCCAGCGCATTACCGGCAGCCCCGCAGACGCTGAAGACGTGCTGCAAACAGTTTTCCTGCGACTGGTCAAAAGCGGCGAGTTCCACGACCTTGCCGACCACGCGCAGGCCTATCTATCACGCGCTGCCATTAACGCGTCACTGGATTTAATGCGCAGCCGCAGTCGCGCAAAATCAGTCGGGCTTGCTGACGTTGATGCCGCGGCGCTCGAAAGCAAATCAAAGAGTCCCGAAACGCAGCATGCCGATCGCGAGTTACAAACTCTGATTCGGCAGGCGGTCGCGCGTTTAGGAAAAACGGCGGGAGAAATGTTTGCGTTGCGCTATTACGAAGGTCATGACAACCAGGAGATTGCGAAACTGCTGGGCACGTCGCAGATGGTTGTCGGAGTCGTCTTGCATCGCGCGCGCACGAAACTGAAGAAAGAAATCGCAGCATATCTGGGAAAACATTATAAGTAGCCCAGACTTTAGTCTGTGCGGTTTTGGAAAAAAGTTGAAAACATACACACAGACTAAAGTCTGTGCTACTTCGGAGAAACATTCATGAAAAGCAATAATGATCTTGACAACATCCTCGACCAGGCAACCAGTGAAATGAGAAATGAAGAGCTCGATTCAGTGGTAGTCAAACAAGCGGCTGAGCGCGTTTGGGAGCGTCTTGCTGCAGAAAACACAAACGCGATCGCAACCGAGAGTCACGCGGCGGAACGAATTGAGAATTGCAGTGACTTTCAATCGCTGATTCCGGCCTACCTGAATGGTGATTTGTCCGAAGCTCGCTCGCTGTTGCTGGTAGACCACACGCACGAATGCATTCCTTGTCGCAAGGCGATGAAGGATGCGCGCTCGCGTGACGTCCTGCCGGTGAAGAAAGTCGCCGGCACGAAGCGTTACAGCATCCAGCCGGTTGTTTTGCGTTGGGGCATTGCTGCCGCGTTGATCATCGGTGTTGGTTTGCTGGCGCTGCCTTTGATTCAACGCTACTCGCCTTTTGGCGGCGAGCTTGAAGCGACGGTGCAGGCGGCCGAGGGACAGGTTTATCAAATTGCCGATACGCGTAGTGCCCAGGTAACGACTGGCGAGAAACTGCAAAAGGGCGACCGCATTCGCACGGCGAAGGACGCGCACGCCAACATTCGTCTGAGCGATGGCTCAACGATTGAAATGCGCGAACGCTCGGAGTTCTTCATAACGAAGAACGGTCAGGGCACAACTATCCACTTGAACCGCGGCGCGATCATCGTCGAAGCCGCCAAGCAAAAGAACCAGCACCTGTTCGTCGACACTGGCGATTCGCTGGTTTCAGTTACCGGAACAATCTTTTCCGTTAACAACGGCACGAAAGGCTCGCGCGTTTCCGTGGTCGAAGGCGAAGTGCATTTGGACCACGCGAACCACGATACGGTACTGCACGGCGGCGAGCAGGCTACGACTAATGCTTCAATAGACAAGATTCCAATCAAAGATGAATTGGCGTGGAGCCACAAGGCGGCTAACTATACCGCGACTCTGGCCAGCCTGACCGCGCTTAACAGGGAATTGAGCAGAGTGCCGCAGCCGGGCGTGCGCAATTCAACTCGTCTGCTCGACATGATGCCGGAAAACACGATCGTTTATGCGGCGTTGCCAAACCTGACATCAACGATTGTCGAGTCGCACCGCATTATGCAGGAACGCATCAACGAGAATCCGGCATTGAAAGAGTGGTGGGCCAGGGAACAGTCCGGCCTTCATGGCCAAAACGTTGATCAGGTGATCAATTCGATTCGCGAGTTTGGCGATTACCTCGGCGAAGAAATCGCGGTGTCGGTTTCCCTGGATGAGAAGAATGAGCCAGAGGCGCCGCTGGTGCTCGCGGAGTTGAAAAACTCCAACGGCTTTCGCCCATTTCTGGAACAACAGATAGCCAAATACGCGAAGGCAACGAACACGCCTGATATTCGGTTTGTCGAGGACCCGCTGACAGCGACTGCTTCCACTGAAAAAGAGAAGACGCTCTTTGTTTGGATTCAGAATGATTTGTTTGCCGCCAGTCCGGACTTGCGACAACTGCAATCGCTGGCGCGCGGCGGCTCCAACAGTTTCACTTCCAGCCCGTTTCATAATCGCATTGCTGAGGTTTACCAGCAGGGTGCGGGTCTGGTCGTCGCCGCAAACCTCGAGAAGATAATTGCGCAAACAAAAGCTGAGCGCAGCAAAGGCGCGAACGACGCCCGTAATGAGGAAGCGCTGAACAAGCTCGGCGTGTTAAGCGTCAAGTATCTGGTGCTCGATCAAAACCAGAGCGATGGTAAGACCCATACGCGGGCTTCCGTCTCTTTCAGCGATGCGCAGCACGGCATTCCCTCGTGGCTGGCGGCGCCGGGACCAATGGGCTCGCTCGAATACATTTCGCCGGATGCGAATGTAGTTGCAGGCTTTGTGGTGAAGGATCCGGTGCGGCTGGTTGACGATCTGTTGGGTGTAGTGGAAACAGTTTCACCCGATCTCAAGAAGAACCTGGACCAGCAGCAGGCGGATCACGGTTTCGATCTGCGCAAAGATATCGCGGCGCCACTCGGCGGCGAGTTTGCCTTCGCGATAGATGGCCCACTGCTGCCAACACCGTCGTGGAAAATGGTTTTTGAAGTCAACGATTCCGCGCACTTGCAACAGACACTCAAGCGCCTGGTCGTGGAAATAAACAAAGAAGCAGCCAAATTTGGCAAAGCGGGATTGGTGTGGGACCAGGCCGATATTAACGGACGCCCATATTACACGCTGCGCTCCGCAGACTTTGGTGTTGAAGTGAATTACACCTACGTGAATGGCTATGTCGTGATGGGCCCCAGCCGCGCCATGGTCGAACGGTCGGTGCGTTCGCAGGAATCTGGTTCCAGCCTGTTGCGGTCGGCGCGTTTCACGGCAGGTTTGCCAACCGATGGCAACGCGAATTTCTCGGCTGTCTTTTATCAGAACCTGGCGCCGCTAGTGCAGCCGTTTGCCGAACGGGTCGCAAACTCCGGGGCGGTGCCGGATGCACAACAGCAGGCGATTAAGACAATGGCGGCCAACATGGCGCCGACACTCGCCTACGCTTATGCGCAGGGCGACAGCAT
The DNA here is from genome assembly GCA_030841085.1 of Pyrinomonadaceae bacterium. GTDB lineage: Bacteria > Acidobacteriota > Blastocatellia > Pyrinomonadales > Pyrinomonadaceae > PSRF01. Next base: position 107,575 of record JAVEDP010000017.1, on the reverse strand, counting down.
AACGTTCGCAGCAAATACTGAAGGTGGACCGTTCGGGTTGAGCCCGGCAACTCTTTTCGGAATGCCAAACTCACTGGAGATTCAGCACGTTCTTCAACAAGGCATGCACAAGTAGAATAACGCTCACGCATTCCTGTCTGTCATCGCGGTTGACAGACAGGCTGTCATTTCAGAAAGGAAAGTATCATGTTTAATCGGATCAAAAACTCTTACGCCGCCGGCTTTATGCTCATGGGATTGCTGATCGTTGTTCCGTCCTGTGCTCACCGTGAAACTCATCAAGTCGGTTCGCATAAGGTGACGGTTTCCAGACATGGCCTGGTCAAGAGACTCGACGTTGATGAAAAAGTCGGCACGCTTGAATATGCGGGGATTGGCCGGGGCGGTGAAGGCCTTAAGGTTTCTATGAATGGAGATAGCCTGAAAGTCAATGGCATTGACGGCAAACTGCGGCCAGGAGACGCCGTCCTCATCAGCGACGATGGCGTGGCCATTAATTCTCTGGACTACGGCCAGTCTGAAAAATATCTTCGGGCCAATAATTCAACCGTTGCCGCGACAAACTAGATCTGGGGAGCGTGTGTTAAAGGCGCCGCTGAAATGGTGGATTCAAGTTTGAAGTGCAACGTCCTGAGCGCCAAGGGCGCCGACTGGAATAGCCAGGGGCAAGTGCTGAGCATAGTGAAGCACGTCGCCCCTGGAACAGTACAAGAAAACTTCAGAGAGCGCTGAAAGTGCGCAATCGATTCTATGACTGAGACGCTATGCCGCTCCTTCGGAGCTTGGGCAGTATCCGCCTCACTTTTCAGGGGCGTCGCGCTTCGCTGCGCTCAGCGCTTTGCCCCTGGCTATTACATTCCGCGCCTTTGGCGCTCAAGAAAAAACCAATTCCACAACGTCAACTGGTTGCACTTCCAACTTGAATTCGCCAATTTCAAATGAAACTTCTTTCCATTTCTCTTGGCTCGTGGCTGCTCGGATTGTCCGCCCTTCTGCTGACGTTCTTTTTAGTAGAGGGTGCAACCCTGAGCAGCGCTAACGCGAAGGGTTCCACCCTCGTTTCGCTTGTTATCACCGCACTCCTTTTCTCGCTCGCTTATGCTCCATCTCTGTTTTGGCTGCGCAATCGCCTGGGTGGTTGCCGTCCCGCTGCTTTGTTTCCGCTCGCCTGCGCGTTCGTAATCAATCTACCGGTTTTTCTGATCGGCATTTTAGCGATTGGCAGAACTTTAGCGGCGGCGGAAGCGTTTGCTTTCATCAGCGCATTCGTTTTAATGGGCGCAGTATTTGGTCTTGGTTTTGTTTGGAATTTTCAAAACAGAGATATAAAGTCAGCAGCATGGCGATACCCGAACCCATTCACGACCAAACAGCCATCAGGAATCCTGCCAATTTCGCACCGGTCATAGATCTCAACGACCTCAGCGTGCGCTTCGGCAAACGTCCAATTCTCCAGAGCCTGAGAGGTGAACTGCGTGGTCGCGCCATCGGTCTGTTGGGACCCAACGGCGCCGGCAAAACCACGCTGATTCACACGCTGCTGGGTTTTCATCCGCCGTCATCAGGCACCGCCCACATCTTCGGCCGCGACATCACGACCGACGCCAAGCAGATCCGCGCGCTCGTCGGTTACATGCCCGAGCGCGATTCCTTTATTGCCAAGATGAGCGCGGTGCATTTCGTGCGTTTGATGGCTGAACTTTCCGGCTTGCCTTCGGAGGCCGCACTTGAACGGGCACATGAAGCGCTCTTTTACGTTGGCCTCGGCGAAGCTCGTTATCGCAGTCTCGACACTTATTCGCTGGGCATGAAGCAACTCGCAAAGTTGGCCCAGGCAATCGTCCATGGCCCGCGTTTGATTTTCCTTGACGAGCCGACCAACGGCCTCGATCCGCCCGCCCGCGCGCGCATGATCCGGCTGGTCCGCGAAATTCGTGACAGCGGTAAGGCACACATTGTTTTGTCTTCGCACCTGCTGCGCGACGTCGAGGAATGCTGCGAAGAAATCCTGATTCTGAAAGATGGGCGGTTAGCGGTTTACTGCAATTTGGAAGAGGAACGAAAAGCAAATCGCAAGTTTCTGATGCTCGAGACGCGCGGCGACCAACACAAGTTTGCCGCGGCGATTGGCGCACTTGGCTGTGAGTACGCGCTGACCGGCGAGACGCGCGTCAAGGTTGTCTTGCAGGACGGTGTTGAAGTGCGCGATCTTTATCGCATTGCGGCGCAGCAGAATATTCAAATCCGCCGCTTGAGTTACAAGCGCGATTCGTTGGAAGACATTTTCTTAAAAGCGATGGAGAACGGCCATGGCGGTCTATGAGCAGACTTACAAGCAGTATCTGGGAAAGCTGACTCCGGAATGGAGCCGCTTCCTGATAATTCCGCGCCATGCTTTTCGCGACGTGTTCAAGTCAAAATTGTTCACCGCGTTCTTCGTTGTGTGCTTTGCTCCGCTGCTGGTCGAGGCAATTCTGATTTATCTGCACCACAATGTGAACGCGCTGGCGCTGCTGAAGGTTAACGTGCGCGAGCTAATTCCGATCGACGCGTTTTTCTTTCAGACGTTCGTCAACCTGCAAGCCACCTTTGCGTTCTTTGTCACGCTGTTGATTGGACCGCCGCTGGTTGCTCGGGATCTTCGCAACAACGCGTTGCCGCTATATTTATGCCGGCCGTTTACGCGTACCGAATATGTGCTGGGAAAAATGTCAGTGCTCTTGATTCTGTTGTCGGCAATGACCTGGATCCCGCAATTGATCTTATTTTGTTTTCAGGCTTATCTCGAAGGCGCCGGCTGGTTCGTCGGCAACCTTTGGATGGCCAGCGCGATTTTCATTGGCAGCGTCGTCTGGATTCTGGTGTTGGCATTGTTGTCGCAGGTGATCTCGGCGCTGGTGAAATGGCGGGTGATCGCCAGTGGCGCGCTGCTGGGAATATTTTTCATCCCCTCAGTGTTTGGCGAAGTCATCAACCAACTGTTTTTCACGCATTGGGGAAACATCATTAGCCTCGGCGGGTTGATGAAAAACGTCTCCGCCGGTCTGTTTGGAACATTTGTGCGCACTACGGGCCATATGACCGACTTCGATGGCGGCGTCGCGCGCGACATTGTGATGAATGAACCGCCGCTTTGGGCTTCGTGGTTGGCTTTGGGTTTGATTTGCATGATTTGCCTGGCGCTGCTTTCGCGCAAGGTGAAAGCGTACGAAGTGATCAAGTGAATTTCGGTGGTTGAATTTCGGATTTCGAATTTCGGAATTCGAATTTTCTGTAATAGTTGAAGCGCCGGCTTTTTTGAAGACTTATGTCTGAGACGAATTCAAAACATAGGCCGATTGGCCAAGACGAAATTCGAAATTCGAAATCCGAAATCCGAAATTCATTGATCGTGTTCGATGACGTCTCAAAGTTCTATGGCGAGATACTTGGGGTAAACCGCGTCAACCTGCAGATTGCGCCGGGCATCACAAGCCTGGTGGGACCAAATGGCGCGGGCAAGTCCACGCTCATGAATTTGATGACCGGCTTGCTGCGACCAACGCGCGGGCGCATTACGATTCTCGGCATTCCTACCGATCAGCCGGAACAACTTTTTAGATATTTAGGGTATTGCACGCAGTTTGATTCATTTCCGCGCGGGCTAACGGGAAGGGAATTCATCAACTCGTTTCTGCTGGTCCACGGTTATGAAAAGAAAAAGGCCGCCGAGTTAACCACAATCGCTTTGGAACGCGTGAGTTTGATGGAGGCGGCGGATCGGAAAGTCGCGGCCTACAGTAAAGGTATGCGGCAGCGTATTCGCCTGGCGCAGGCAATCGCGCATCAGCCGGCGGTGATGATTCTGGACGAACCACTAAACGGCCTGGACCCGATGGTGCGCGCCGAAACCATTGCTCTGTTTCGCAAGCTCGCCGCGGACGGGCTGCATTTGATCATCTCGAGCCACATTCTGCACGAAGTAGACATGATGTCCGATCGCGTGATTTTGCTGAACAACGGTTACGTGGTTGCTGAAGGCGACGTGCACGGCGTGCGCGACGAGATGCAAGAGCACCCGATGCAGATTCTGATTCGCTGCGACAATCCCTCGAAACTTGCAGCACGCGTGTTTGATAAAGATCACGTCGTCGAGGCGCGCCTGCATGACGATCGCATGGGTCTGTTTGTCAGGACGCGCGACGCCGATCGGTTTTATCTGCTGCTGAACGAAGTGGTCGCTGAAGGCGAAATTAATATTGAGTCGATCGCGCCAGTCGACGATGACCTGAGCGCGGTTTACCAATACCTGATCGGCTCCGAAGGTTAAGTTAGTAGCATAGACTTTAGTCTGTGCAACGATGCAGCCACAGACTGAAGTCTATGCCACATAACTAAGCAGTCCAAAAAATATGAGTAGCTCAACTGTGAACATTGCGCCGCAGAAGACAATCGAGAAGCAACCGCTGCCGTGGTCGCTTTGGTGGCGTCAGATTCGCGCCATTTTCAGACTCGAAGTCGAGAAGAATTTTCTCGGACGCCGGTCGATACTGCTTTACTTGTTGGCTTTGGTGCCAATCGTGCCGCTGGTTCTGCTCGCCCCGTTCACTCCACCGGGAAACGAGTGGCGGGATTTCAACCAGTACAACATGATTTTCGCCATCTTCTACGGCGGGCTAATCCTGCGCACAGTTGTATTTTTTGGTTGCGCCTGGATCTTCATGAATCTCTTTCGCGGCGACATCATCGACCGCAGCCTGCATTTTTATTTCTTAAGCCCGGTGCGTCGTCAAGTGGTCGTCGTCGGGAAATATCTTGCCGGCCTGGTCACGTCTGTCGCCTTGTTTGGGGCAACGACGATCATCGCGATGCTGCTGGTTTATCTACCTCACTTCTATTCCGAAAGCACGCGCTTCTTCTTCGATGGTCCAGGCCTGGGCCAGTTGTTGACGTACACTAGCGTCACCGCGCTTGCTTGCATCGGGTATGGCGCGTTCTTTCTCGTAGTCGGACTCTTTTTCCGCAACCCGATCATTCCGGCGCTGGTGCTTTATGGCTGGGAATGGCTCAACTTTCTGATGCCGCCGCTGCTGAAAAAAATCAGCGTCATCCATTATCTGCATTCGTTGGCGCCGGTCCCGGTTTCTGAAGGTCCATTCGCGGTCGTCGCCGAACCGACACCGGCATGGATCGCGGTGCCCAGTTTGATCATCGTTACCGCGCTGGTTCTGATTATCGCCAGCTATCGCATTCGCCGCATGGAAATCCGCTACGGCAGCGACTGAAAAACCGTGAATCGTGAATAGAAGTTGCATAGACTTCAGTCTGTGCTATCTCAACAAACACAGACTAAAGTCTATGCCACTCCGGCCGGTGAATCGTGGATCGTAAATCGAAGTTTCGCATGGCGCGGGTAGTTCAGAGTCCAACCTTTAGGTTGCTGTCCTCGTAATCGTAAATTGTGAATCGTAAATCGTGAGAGGACGTTTCAGGTCTGATTGCGCGGCAGGACGCTTTCGATTCGACGGTCGGGAATGAGCCAGATGAGCGCCACCGCTACGAACATCACTTGCGAGATCGCCGGCGATAACAGCGTCGCAAGGATTGCCGCTACATAAAGCACCGGCGACAACTTACCCTTCCAGTCGCGCCCTACTGCTTTCTGCAGGATCGACTCCGTCCCTTGCGCGCGGATGATTGTTCGCTCAAGCAAGTAATACGCGATTGCGGCCATTAGCAAGACTGCGCCGTAGAGTGCGGTTGGTAGTGCGGTGAAATGATTCTCTCCCATCCAGCCGGTGGCAAATGGAAACAACGATAGCCAGAACAACAAGTGCAGGTTCGCCCACAGCATCGCACCCGTCACCGTTGTGGTGGCATGCAACATGTGATGGTGGTTGTTCCAGTAGATGCCTACGTAAACAAAACTCAGGATGTAGCTGAGAAGGACCGGGAGGACTGGACGCAAATCGTTTAGTGCGTCGCCGTGCGGTACCTTAATCTCCAGCACCATGATCGTGATGATGATCGCCATCACGCCGTCGCTGAATGCTTCCAACCGTCCCTTTCCCATTTATCCCTCCGGTGAAAACCGACGTTTTTGAAGCAGTAAATAGTGAATGGTAAATAGCGGATTCAACTTCTAAGTGCAACAGTGAAATTGCCTTTCGCTCCAGCGGAGCGAGATGTTTATAGCTAGTCGCACTCCAAAAGACTCTCGCTCCGGCGGAACGAAACCCAACAACAGTGAGAGATTAGCCGGCAAAGCGGTTGCGCTCCTGTGGAGCTAAGGACAAAAAAAGGAGCATCAGCCTATAAACATCACGCCCCGCTGGGGCGAAGTGACTAACAAGGAGCTGTTGCACTTCCAGTCTATTCGGCTACGAGTGTCGAATTCGTTTGTCTGAATGCCATCCATTTACCACTCAGCACTCAGCACTCAGTACTCAGTATCACTCGCTGTTATACTAAGGACATGACGATCAAGAGATTGGACCACGTCAGCGTCGTCGTCGACGACCTTGCAGCCGCTATCGCTTTTTTCACCGTGCTCGGCATGACGCGCGAAGGCGAGGCGTCGATCGAGGGCCCGTGGGTAGACCGCATCAACCGGCTCGAAAATGTCCAAGTCGACATCGTTATGATGCGGACCCCGGATGGGCACGGGCGGCTTGAGCTGACGAAGTTTCGCAATCCAAAACTGGTCGAAATCGAACCGGCGATCGCACCGCCGAACACGCTGGGCCTCCGGAGCGTCATGTTTACAGTCGAAAGCGTCGACGACACTGTCGCTCGCCTGCGCGCCATTGGCGCCGAACTCGTCGGCGAGGTAGCCCAATACGAGGACAAGTACAGACTCTGCTACATGCGAGGCCCTGCGGGCATCATCGTCGCGCTGGCCGAGGAACTCTTCTGATTTCCCCCCACCCGACACCCGACACCCGACACCCGACACCTGGCACCCGCCAACGGTATTTCCATTCACGATTTACCATTTACGATTCATCAGCTTTCCTATTTACGATTTACGATTTACGATTCACGATTAAATGCGACCCCTTCGATATTCCATCAACGTTACACTGGACGGGTGCTGCGATCATCGTGCAATGCCCGCGGACGAAGAATTACATCGTCACGCGGTGGAAAACCTCGAACAGGCCGATGCTCTACTTGTTGGCCGGGTGACTTACGAAATGATGGAGGCAGCGTTTCGGCCGCCGGCGCCGGCGGGAGCGAGGCCTGCCTCGATGGAAACTTGGATGGAACCTTTCGCCCGGACGATTGACGCGGCAAAGAAGTACGTCGTGTCGCGCACCCTGGACCACGTCGATTGGAACGCGGAGCTCGTGCGCGGAGATCTGGCGAAGGCCGTTCAGCAGCTCAAGCAGGAGTCGGGTAAAGGGCTGCTCACGGGAGGCGTGACGCTCCCCCTCGCGTTGGCGGAGCTGGGATTGATCGATGAGTACGAGTTCGTAGTGCACCCCAGACTAGCGGGCCATGGGCCAACCTTGTTCGCGGGGCTATCGCAGCATATCGACTTGAAGCTTGTGAGCCGGCTGGAGTTCGGCTCGGGTGCGGTGGCGCTGCGGTATGAGCCGAGAAGGTAGCCATCCGTCGAAGCTTGGCCAACGCTCTAGCCACAGGCCAAAGACAGAAATGGTTCCGCCGACACCCGTCACCCGATACCCGCCACTTGACACCTGATACCCGCCACTATTCACGATTTACGATTTACCATTTACGATTCATGAAGACAAGTATTCCTCGCGGGGTCGAACACCAATTAGTGAATGTACATACGGAACTTCAAGAGCACAAAACCAGCTATCAAAGCCAGAGTTACACTTGTCAACGTTCCAACGAGGAAATATTCTGCAAAATGCCCTTTGTCATCCTTAATCTCTGGATAACGCACCAACGCCTTAGCGGCCAACAAAAGACCAATGCCATCCGGGTAACCGGCTAGAATAAACGTTAAGACGAGAGAACGTTCCAACCAACCAATATATTTGCCGGCCTTTGGTAGACCTGGCTTTGCCGCCGCCAACGTCTCATCGATTTCTCGCATAAAATACTGACTGATTTTTTGCACAAAGTAACCACCCCCGAAAGTGGTTGCCACGTATACGCATAGATATAAATATAGCTTGGTTGAGTTTTGGAGAATGCCGATAATTGTTTTAGCATTCTCACCTGCTTTCGCACTTAGCCAAATGGAGGCGACAATTATCAGAATTAAATGAACGAGCTGATCTAACGTGAAAGCCAACCAATTATCCCCGGTGAACTTAGCTTTGAGGTAATCAGAGATCGCGTGGAGAATTGCCAATAAAATTAAACCGAGAAGCAATCTTTTTGTTAGGTCAAAATTGACTAATGCAAGTGTTACGACAAAATGGACTAATGAGTGCAGAGCAAGACTCGGGATCTTTTTCTTATTTCTCGCGATCCAATTCGGTTGTAATAAAAAGTCCGCGATCAGATGGGCGAGGTAGAGTTTGAGAAACAGTAGCATAGCAAAAAAACTCGATTGCACCCAAAATAGGGTGCTAAGCAATTTGCACCCTATTTAGGGTGTACATATCCTTCTAATAATTCCCGAAGAAACTTTGAGCCTTCTCTAAATTGGCTCCACCCGGCCGCAGATAAGCGTTTAGTAACGTTTTGATGAGCTACATCTATTTTCTTTGCGATTTCTTCGCGCTTCAGGTCCAAGAGGCTCCATTTAACAGCTTCCCATTGGGCCGCGGTCCAGTTAAGCTGAAGATGATCTAAGAACAACAAGACTGTATCAGCCACCTTGTCAACTTCCGCGTCCCCCGTCACTACTTTTGTCAGTCGCTGTCTTTGTTTTTTTAATTGATCAAGTCCCGTGCGCGCACGAACAAAAGCTTCACCATCTTCCTCGTAAGAGTTGGATTTTGAACTTACGGTTATGCCGCCAATCCCGATCGATGCTCGGAAACGAATTAGAGGTTCAACGCCGCTAGTTGCAGTTGAAGCTCTTAAATATGTTAGCAGATCGAAGATGTCAGGAACGTTAAAGAAAACACACTGGAACTCGTCTCCAGCAGTGATTCGGAACGCTAGGCGTGTACGTACGGCTTTGGGATATTTTCGCGCGACATCGGTGAATGAACGTCTGATAACTGTATTAACGCGGCGTCGTAAACTTGGGCTATAACTTCTCGAATGAATAATGTCAGCAGTGATAACAGAAACAAGTTTCTTAGATTTTCTCATTTTTTCTTGCACCCAGAATAAGGTGCATTATTATATACACCCTATTTTGGGTGCAATCAAGGTTTCCAAGTCTTTGACTATTTTGTTCGTTGTGTGATGCATCCAGCGCGTTGCGAAGACTTTCTAGCCTTCTACGATGCGATCTTCTTTCACATTTCAAAGGGTGTAGATCGGATGCTTGCGTCGGTAAAAAGAGGTCTCTAACATCATGAATCGAAAGTCTAGCAGCAGTTCAAACTCTAAGAAAGATAGAACCCGAAATGATAAGGGAATAATTCTAGAACAAATTGTCGCAATGCTTCACAAGACCGAAGGTGTGAAAATTGAAACAAATGTTTTCCTCCCACCTAAAAGCGGCGACCAGTCTAGGAAGCGCGAAATTGATGTTCTATTAACCGGGGAGGTAGCCGGATATTCTGTCAGAGTCGCTATTCAATGTAAGAATTATGGTAAGCCCATAACGATAGGTCAAATAGGGGAATTCAGGGATTTGCTGGAAGATGTCGGCATCCCGCCTCAATACGGAATCATTGTCAGTGTTCACGGCTACCAAGCAGGAGGAACAAAGCGCGCAAAAGAATTAGGGATGAAAGCCCTTGTTTTGGAAGGGTTGGACGAGACTAGATTAAAAGCTGAAATCAAAGATACGTTTCAGTACTTCGTATATTTGCTGCTTGTCGTTGAAAAGATGCACATAAGTAGTGAAGTAGCCGACGGATATCTGGCCGTTTGTTTCTGGGAGGAAGACAACAACATTATTGGTTGGGTTTCAGATTTAATAGTTAGTCACTGGCGCAATGGGGGAATACCACAAAGCTTAGGTGAATATCAGCTTGATTTAAAGCTTCCTCAAGGATGGTATCAGGTATTAAATGGCAAAATAATCTACCCTTCGAACATCAGAGCGGAAGTTCGGGTTGTCGGTTATTTAGCAGAAATGAAGGGCAAGATAGAAGAATACAAGCTTAAAGAAGCTGATACCGATAAAATTGAAAAATTCCATTTGCAAGCTAATTTCGATGTTCTTAACAATCTAATTAAGTCCAACCATCAACAACCGATTTTTACAGAGGAAGAGTTGAACAAGTTAAAGAGAGAGGCGACGACAAGCATCGAGAACCGACTTAGACTGCCCAAGATTTTCGTGCGCAATCATCTTGAGCCCATGAGCAAAAAGGCCATGGATAAATTCATGGTAGGCACCGAGAATCTTTCCAAGGAAGAAGTGGAGAAGTTACCGCAGCTGCAATTTGAAGAAGTCGAAGATTTTCGCTCTATGCAAGAACCGGCGTTTCTTGGAGAACCTGTAATTATTCCTACTGACTCGGGTGATCATATCGATGTCAGGTTGCTAATGAAAAAGGAGAAGCTAGATGAGGTCATTGATCTCGCTGGCTATCTTGAAAAGTTTCCTCGAACAGACTTTGCTCAGTATTTAGTGATGGCATTCCTCTCGCAAGCCGAAGCTTTATTGAAAAAATCCGTATTGGAAGATCTTGGAATAAAAAAGGCGCTTGAAGCGCAAGCGTTTAACTTTTTTCAGACCGCTTTCCATATCTCTCCGAATCCGGTAGATACACATAACTCAGTGGGCGTGGTTTTCGGCAAACACGGCTTATACGATAAAGCAATTGAGTGCTTTGAGTGGGTGTTATCCGCAGACCCACCAAATGAAATGGCCCGCCATAATCTCGCGGAAACATATTCAAGAAAGGGCAAACAGCCGATTCGGGGTTGATTCTCTCCCTAGCACCATGCGGTCCTCTGCGAATTAGAGCACGATGCAGAACTAATTTGTCGGGACAGTCTACACAATTGAAGTGAGGTCACTGCACGGGTGAGGTGCAAGCGTGCAATTCTAACGAGCAGCCAAATGTTTACTTTGCCGGCGAAAGCATCAAAAGAATCGCAGGCCTGTAAGCCAATCAGTCATTCTCATTTGATAGGAGTTTTAGAAGGGCCAGGGCGGCGAGCCCGCCTAGCACCCAAGCCGCGGCATTGGACGTAGGCGGCGGGTTCAATTGTGATGTACGTATCCTATTCTGAACGTCTTGAATTGTCTGCAAAATATTGAGGCGATTAAAACTAATTGTGTTGTAATAGCTGTCTGCCGGTATGTTGATTGCAGCTGTATCTTCGACGAGCAAGATCGACGGCTTTTTTAGAAGTTGTGCTTGCTGGAACTCTGAATAGACCCGAGACATGTTCGATAGCCCTCCTTCGCGCGTAATCAGACCAATAAACAAAACTGAATTCTGAATGTCGTTGGTGGTGTCTGGGTTAGGGTAATCACTCTGGTCGTAACTTGTTACCAGGGTTATTCCCAACTCCGCAATCTTCTGAGAGAGCAAAGTTAACATATACTGTTCATGGTCAGCGATTGAATAGGATATGAAGGCATTCATGGTTCTAATCTCCTGTTCTTTAGTTCAGTAAATTCATGGTATTTAGGAAAGAACTGAGCATGAAGAGAGAACTTTGTTAATAGCCTCCGTTTGAATTGTTCACCTTGCCAGATTTGGTACTTGTACTTGAACCGGCATTCGGCGTTGAGCCCTTCAAACATTTTTGTTACACCGCCGCTGACGCTTCCCTTGCAAACCAAAAGATATCCATCTGCTCCATATTGGTGAATAAGGGAAGGAATATTTACGCTGCTAAGATCGCGCTGCAATACATTGGCTTCTTGAAATTTGCCTTGCACGACCCAACGACGGTTGAACGAAACCACACCATCATTTACTCGGAATATCACTAAAAGATCTCTGCCGCCATCACTTCCGACACCTGATGGACGGACTTCAACATCAACAATATCTTTCTCTTCAATCTTTAAGAGTTCAAAATATGCCAACAGCAAATCTTCAAAGTGCTTCCAATCTCTAATCTCAGAAAAGTCGAGGGTGTTCTTCATTCAGCGTTTGAATAGAATCAGGATTTTCCGTGTCCAACTTGTTTTACTTCGTAGCCTAAGGCCAAAAACCTGTCTACCATGATTTGGGCCTCTCCCTCAGACATCTGACTGACGGTTGCATGAATTGAGCCTTCCGCGCCGGGAATTTTGGTTAGGTCATCCATGTACTCCAAAAACTGTTGGCGAATGTCTTCCGGCATCTTAGCAAGCTCATGTTGATTACTATGAAGCGCGGCGATTCCATGACGCGCAGCATCAATTAGCCGTTCCTTGATAGCTGCGGGATGTCTCGCAAAGTTACGTTCAGTTCGCATGAATTTTTCTCGAAAGCTTCCCATACTAAGTCCCTTCGTTTTTGGCCTTTTGTTCACTAGCCTTTGTGAGTTCTTGACGCAATTCATTCCAGAAACTGGTCGCCTCGTCGTAAGTCATATTGTCTCGTTGCACATGAATGTCTTTGACGTATGCTCCCATGTCGTCATGTTCTATCAGGGATACCTGCCAAATTCTCTTTGTTTTTTCATTTCGGTCGTAAGGGGTGGGATATCCGAAGCCCGGCATTTTTTGGACCGCATAGTCATACTTCATCTCTTCTCTCCTGGCCTGCCGCCGTTACTGATAATGACTGTTTCGTGTGGTACACCTCTCCAACGGTGGTACCAACTCCCGTACTAAAGGTATATTTTCGGATTTCGTACTTCCGCTCTTCTTCAATTCCTTCTTTCGCCATCCCTCCTCCTGTGGCAACTCACGCATCGGTTATTTAAGCCGGATTTTATCATTTGCACAGTCGGGCAGGCTTGCTAAATTTCTTCGATATTACCACTTGAAACTGTCTCAGTGTTTGGAGCAGAGTAAGCACCGTTTTGGGGCCAATCATTAGTTATTGATTAAGTGAATTCAGGAGGAACCAAAGATGACGCTGCGAGATTTCTATCTAAAACGTGCGAAGGCAGAGTTTCCCGTCTTTCTAAAGGTGCTGAGGGCGTTACCCGAAGACCTTAGCTACAAGCCACATGACCGTTCACCCTCGGCCGAGCAACTAGTTTGGACCGTGACTAATGAACTGAAAGCATTAAACGATGTCGTCGAGACCGGAAAGTCTGAATGGGAAAATACCAAGCCACCGAGTCGGGAAGACATGATCCGAATGTTTGAAAAGTGGTCGACTGAGTTACTCGACAAGGTTGCCGCGCTTGATGATGCTGCGCAAGAGAGAAACGCACAGTTTCTTTATCAAGGAAAGGTCGTAATGGAAAGGCCAACGGTGGAATTTCTTTGGGACTTCATGTTCGACGCGATCCATCATCGTGGGCAGTTGAGTGCGTATCTCCGACCCATGGGCGCGAAGGTCCCTTCGATTTATGGACCGTCCGCTGATGACACCGGAGTAACGCCTTAAGAGTCCAAGTCCAAGGTCCAAAGTCCAAAGTCTTTGTTTCGCAGTTGGCTCTGAATTCCAAACCGTATTGAGTTTGAGCACCAGCTCGTCCGCGGGGCAGCTCAAGCGACATGCATCGTGCAGCCGTCCCGCGGCTTTGCAGCGCCCCGTGCGGAAAGGCTCTGCCTTTCCGATCAAGTTACGAAATTCTTGAGGCTGTGCCTCAACATCACCGGAGGCGCAGCCTCGGAAAATAATGGCATCAACGGAAAGGCATAGCCTTTCCGCACGGAAGGCGGCAAAGCCGCGCGTGTCTGCTTGCGATTCGGCAGGGTGGGTGGATCGTCGGCGGCTGCGCGTCGCACCTATGGCCGCCCGGTTCTAATGCCGGCTGGCGAACGGGTTGTCCTTGATCCAGAAGCGCCAGGGTTTGTCGATCCATTCTTCGGCGTAATCGATGCCAATGCGCGGGCCGGAAGCAATGCGCGTGCGCGAAATATTTTCCCCTTCCTCCAACCACACTTTGTTGCCTAACAAATCCGCCGCGTCGAGTTTGCGATCGATGCCCATGGCGATACACAACTTGCCTGGTCCATTGGTGAGATTGTGATCGGGTTGGCCGCGGCGCCGGCGCATCAGTTCAATTCCCTCGACGGGTTCGAGCGCGCGAATCAAGACGGCGTGCGGCGCGTCCGCAACATTCGTCACCACATTAAATTGGTTGTACATGCCGTAAACGAAAAAGACGTAGGCGGTGCCGCCCATTCCATACATCGTCTCGGTTCGCTTGGTGCGACGACCGCCGTAAGAATGCGCCGCGCGATCGTGTGGACCACGATAGGCTTCAGTTTCAACGATGATTCCGGAAATTCGCCGTCCGCTTGATGAGGGAACGACTAACAATTTGCCGAGCAGTTCGCGGGCGACTGTTACAACATTTGAGCGAGTGTAAAATTCGCGCGGGAGTTTGGTGGCTGACATTGGATTAGAGTTTCAAGTTCCAAGTTTCAAGTTTCAAGTTTTAATTTCGGAGTTCCAGGTTTAGCTGGCTGAAAAGCGTCAAGCCGCGGCAGTCCTCAAAGCGGCGTCAAGCCGCCGCAATCCAAACTGTGGTCCACCCCAGCACCGGTAGTGACTTAATTCCAGTTTCTCTGTGCAACCTTGGTGCACTTTGTGTCTCTGTGGTGACCAGTCGCTAACAAGATTTACCACCGAGACACAGAGAACACGGAGGACGCAGAGAGAAGATTCGAAACGGGGACTACCCAGCAACGAACTAACTTGGAACTTGAAACTTGGAACTTGAAACTTATGGATGCCACAACCGCCACAGCATTGCGAAGGTGATCACGAATCCAATTACGATGATCGCGCGGCGGATAACGATTTGTCCGATGCGGACCGCCATCTTCGCGCCCAGGTATCCGCCAACCAAAGCAGCGACGGCCATTAGCAACGCATCATTCCAGACAACCAGGTGTGTAACCGCGAAGCTCACCACCGCAATGCTGTTGATGCAGATGCCCAGAAAATTCTTGATGCCATTCGCGCGGTTAATATCGTGCAGCCCCAGCAACCCCATCGCCGCAAGCATCAGGATTCCATTGCCGGCGCCAAAGTAGCCGCCATACATCGACGAGAAAAACTGAAACACGATCGCGCCCAACCACCACGACGTTTTTGGTTCGGCGACGATTGGCTGCAGGCGCAGCCAGCGATTGATGGATCCGCCGGCCATGAAAAGAATTGTGGCGAAAAGAATCAGAAAGGGAACCAGGTAAGCAAAGACTGGCGCCGGCGTCCAGATGAGCAACCACGCGCCGATCGCGCCGCCAATCACGCTGGTGATTCCCAGGCGAAGTAAAATCGCCGAGCTGTTTTCGAGTTCCCGGCGATAACCAAATAGTCCGCCAAACAACCCGGGCCACAGAGCGACCGTGCTGGTTGCATTCGCCACTTTTGGATCGAGGCCCAGCCAAATCAACACCGGGAATGTTATCAGCGTGCCGCCACCAGCAATGGAGTTGATCACACCGGCCGCAAAGGCCGCTGCCATCATTATGGATGTGTGCGCTAGTTGAGTGTTCAAAGATTTACGAGCCCTATCGTCGTAAAGCAAACTGTTAGTTTGCGGTGGTGCGTAAGCGCTCAACTTGAGTGCCTGGCAAAGCAACGCAAACTAACAGTTTGCTTTACAAGCGAACCCCGGCAGCCTTTCCAGTTTCAGCGTCATGTTAAGATGTGAAGCGCAATTCAACAACACGACACTACGGAGGTGAGCATGGCAGACGTAACCATTCGTCCGTCAAAGAACGGACCATACATAGTTGACGGCGAAGTCGATCTTTACGATACGGAGGGGAATAAGGTGACACTGGACAAGCCGCGCATCGCGCTTTGTCGTTGCGGTGCTTCCTCAAACAAGCCTTTTTGCGATGGCACTCACAGCAAGATCGGATTCCAGGCGGCGGAGTCAATTAACCCGCAAAGCGCAGAGTGACATCATCACTCCACTCGCGATGCGTACCTCATCGCGCTGACGGATTACCTGTCGGGAGCCCAGCCAAAACAAACGCGCCGTGTTCGCAGCTTATTATTTCGAACTCGGCGCGCGATTTTTAATTGCCCCGCGAATATTTAGAAAGGCGAGACACAATTGCAGGAAGATCAGGGCGTAGGCACGGTCACGGGCACCCCAGGCTATCCAAAGTACATTGCTTAACAAGAAAAGCCAGAACGCCCAGTTACGCTTGAACTTTCTTTGCGATGCAATCAACCACGCGGCCACCACGGTCACAACCATAGCGGGCCATTGAATGGCATCTATCCAATTCATTTATGCGAGGTGTTGCCTTTCACCGGACACGAAGAGCATCAAGTTACACAGAGAAAAGTGAAACCAGGACACTGCTTCCCGGCTCACATACTCGTGTCGGCCAGGTTGGATTTATATTTAGTGTTTGTTTGCCGGTCGTTTATTTCGATGTACACCCAACTCGGCGGCACCACGCCGTCTTCCAGGGCAAACCAGATACCACCAAGATCCGCGGGTTTACCTAACGCGCAAAATCCATAGAGCCGTTTGCCCCTTTGGTCGAAAAAGTCGACCCAGCTTCGGGACGACTTGGTGTTTAAGCCGCACGGTGGCAGCCCCGGTGCGGCGGCAAACATGTCTGCCGGATACTGATCTTTGTTAAGCACATCGTACTCGTAACGGATCCAATTTTTGCCGTTGGCCGTATAGAACTCCATACCAGTCAAAAACAAAACGGGATTTGGCGGTGGAGGCGGAAGCGCCGTCGCGGTCACAGAGCGTAAGGCGCTGTTGCTTGCCGCCGCAATCAGTAACATCGTGCTAAAGAGCATCAAAATTCTTTTAGTCACTCTCATGGTTTTTCCTTTGGTTGGGGGTGAAAGCAAGGTCCAATTAGCTGCTTAAACTGTCGTTCTTTGCGTGCTCGCTCGAGTAAGAGATCTGAGTAATAGCGTTTAGCAGCACCTTCATATTTCAACCACTGACCTATTGTCAATGCCTTCTTTGCCGGCAGGGGCCTTGTTCTGCTCTCGTCCCGAGATCGACGTACAACACGGCGTTGGCAATAAAATCTACATCAGCAGCGTATCCACACGATGGGCGTGGACCATGTTTTCGCAAGGCGACCAGGCAAAGACGGTGAAACGTCCATCCTGCGACGCCACCAGCGCCAGCGCATCTTGCTGATCGTGTACAAATTGCGCCGCCGACAAATGTCGTGTGCCGCCATGCTGTACGGGCGGAACAACGACCGCTTGGTTGCCGACGACTGGTTCAGTCAGAACCATTTGCTCGACAGGCTGACTGCCAGTCGGGCGCCGTATCTTCACGCCAAACGCCAGCACTTCATACCGATCGTTTATCACCGTAGCACCGTCAACTGCCGTGAGCCCCGCGACTGTGTCAACCGCTTTGCGCACCGATGACTCCCAGGCATTCTCGCTGCGTGCGGTTTCGTCGCGGCCCACAAGTTCCGCCAAGGCTGAGAAAGCAGGTGCAACTGAATAGAGCACAGGTTGAACGATCGAGTCGTGCCAGGTTTCTTTTCCCGTGGGCACTACAAGCAAAGAACCGCCGTGCGCGTGGGCGCGCATCGAAGCCGCCAACTGCACCAACACATTGACCGACGCGCGGCGGTCATTTGGATCGGCGGCCGAATTGAACGCCAGCAACGCCTTCAGCAGCGCCGGGCAGTCAGGCAGGCTGGTTCCTTGCTCATCGATCACTTTTACTTGTTCGCCCATGAGCACGGCGACGTTTGCGTACTTGCCAAAGCCGTTGACGCGACGGTGTTTGATCACCAGCAGACCCGGTTCTACATCTTCAAGCACGAACCCGAAGCTGGGAACTACTCGGGTCGCGCCCCAGACACGCAAGCGACAAGCGCCAGAGTCGCTGCTTTGCTGCGCATCACCTTCGTACCAGATGCCAAGATGAATTCCGGGACGTTCGACTGCGGGTGCGAGTTTTGTTAACACGCCGGGATCAAGCGGCATGGACCTTTCGAACATGAGCGCTCGCCCGGCTTGTTCGGGAGGCAGAAAGGCCAACGAGATTTTCGGAAAACGGCCTTCTTCCGGGCGCAAGCTGGCCCAAAAGGTAGCGTCGATCATCGCTTGGATAGCCTCGGCCCGCGGCGCCGGCGCCAGACCGTTCTCGCCGCGCTCGTGCGCCAGCGCGAGATGGCGCGCGAAATGAGATTCGATTGAGGCGGCGACGGCGCGGCCTGCCTGATAGGTTGCTGTTCGAGTCATCAGTTAATCATAGTGGCATAGACTTTAGTCTGTGGCGGCCCAGCGGACACAGACTAAAGTCTATGCCACATAACTTAGAGACCGCGGTTCTATTTGCCGGTGAACAGAGTTTTCTCATCCACAAAACAGAGTCCATTGCCCCACGGGTCTTCAACGTAAAAGGAAAGCTCGCCCCAGGGACGTTTCACGATCTCGCCCGCCGCCGCGCCATGAACGTCTTCGCCGGACAAGCAACCCTGGGCTCGAGCGCGGTCATAGACTTTTTCCAGATCAGCGACTGCGAAGTAAATGTAATCGGGAATCGGCTTTGGCTCTTCGCCGCCAGCCGTAACATCGACCAGTGCCAATATCACCGCGCCGCAATCAAAGTAGTGGCGCGAGCCGCGCGGAATTCTGCGGCCTTCGCTGTCGAGCAGTTGTGAGTAAAACTCCGCGGCTTTATCAAGGTCAGGAACCTGCAGAACCATGCGAAATAAGTTGGGTGCATCAGCCATTATCCGCAGCCTCGCTAAGCTAATTGAAAATTCAAGGTCAGCACGAATTGTACGCGCCAACGTCGAAAATGTCTGTAAGGCCTCTCAGTAAACCAGAAAGAAAATGGTAAGCTCGTCCGAAAGTTAGGCCTCGTCGAAATTTATTTATTTGTCCGGGACTGCGGAAGTTTAGGCGTCGGTTAGCCGCCGGAGGTTAGTCATTGGGTTGGCGCGAATTTGAGGTTTCCTTGTCGATGAACAATTCATTGACTGCCTTTGCCTGGCGATCAAGAATTCAAAACCGTTCCCAGGTTCAGTTGCTAAGAGGCCGAACACGACAATTGACGAGGACGCGATTTAAACTCAGGAAAGCGATGCCGGAATTGAAAAAGAGTAGAGGTTCGGAAGTAGCGTTACGGGTAAAAAGACGATGGGCGCCGACCTCCCCCAAGACCGACGCCCTTGCCTTTATCTCAGTTCTCCCATGGAGAATTAACGATGGGGGATGGTAGCGCCGGCCAATTGGGTGATGGTTGCAGTAACCTTGCAAAGTTTTCACAAGGTCGTAACAAAAACTTTTCAAAGATTTCTCTGCGCCAACAAGAATTAACCCTTGAAGTGAGTTTCGGACGTGAAATTAACCAGTAATTAAGGGGAAACTAGATATGACTGAGCGGCGTATCGCGCCTTATGGTTCCTGGGAATCGCCTATTACTTCGGCATTGATCGTCGCGGGCACGGTTGGACTGGGCCAACCGTCGATAGACGGCGCGGATATTTACTGGATCGAAATGCGGCCCACCGAAGCGGGCCGCAGCGTCATCGTCAAACGTGATTCTGCGGGACACATTGCGGACGTAACACCACACGGGTTTAACGCGCGCACTCGGGTTCACGAGTACGGTGGCGGCGACTATGTCGTGCGCGACGGCGAAGTTTACTTTTCCAACTTTTCCGACCAACAACTTTATGTGCAGAAAAACGGTGGGGCACCTGAAGCGCTCACGACTATTCCAAACATGCGCTACGCCGACGCAACTATTGATGACAGGCGGCGTCGATTGATCTGCGCGAGAGAAGATCACACTGAAGATCACGCTGGCGCGCGCAGTGAACCGATAAACACTTTGGTAAGCATAAAGCTGGAGGGCGGAAACGGCGCCGGCGACGTTCTAGTTTCCGGTAATGATTTTTATTCGTCGCCACGGCTGAGTCCGGACGGGTCTCGCTTGGCGTGGTTAACCTGGAACCACCCAAACATGCCGTGGGACGAAACCGAACTTTGGGTCACCAGCGTTAAAGCTGACGGCGGTCTGGAGCAACTGAAAAAAATCGCAGGCGGAAATCAGGAATCGATCTTTCATCCGCAATGGTCGCCGAGCGGCGAGTTGTATTTTGTTTCTGATCGCAATGGCTGGTGGAATCTTTACCGTCTGAACGAAGCTGGCGCTGTCGACGCGGTGCTCGAAATGGAGGCTGAGCTTGGCATGCCGCAATGGGTTTTTGGCATGTCGACTTACGCTTTCGAATCCGCCGAACGAATCGTTTGCAGCTACGTTGAAAAAGGAATCTGGCATTTCGGCACTATCGACACTCAAACGCGCGAACTGAAGCGCGTTAACAGTTCCTACACGGACATTAGTTATGTGCGCGCTGCGCCTGGTTATGCGGTAATGCGCGCCGGGTCGCCAACCGAACCGCTTTCGCTGGTCCGGCTTGACCTGAAGACGCGCGAGTTCGAAGTGCTGCGAAGAGCCAACAACATTGGGGTCGCTGCCGGCTATCTCTCGGAGCCGGAAACTGTCGAGTTCCCAACAGAAGATGGCTTAACCGCGTATGGATTCTTCTATCCGCCAACAAACGCGAACTATCGCGCACCCGACAGCGAGCGGCCGCCGCTGTTGGTACTTAGTCATGGCGGACCAACCTCGGCAAGCACTACTTCAAAGAGTCTAATCATCCAATACTGGACCAGCCGCGGTATCGGCGTTTTGGATGTTAACTACGGCGGCAGCACCGGTTTTGGTCGTGCGTATCGCGACAAGCTGAAAGGGAAGTGGGGAATCGTAGACGTCGATGATTGTGTGAACGGGGCCCGATACCTGGTTGCGCGCGGCGATGCAGATCCGGATCGATTGATGATCAGCGGCGGCAGTGCCGGTGGTTACACGACGCTTTGCGCGTTGACTTTCCGCGATGCTTTCAAAGCCGGCGCCAGTCATTACGGAGTCAGCGATGCCGAAGCGCTGGCGAAAGACACGCACAAATTTGAGTCGCGCTATTTGGATGGCTTGTTTGGGCCATACCCGGAAGCGCGTGAAATCTACTACGCGCGCTCGCCCATCAACTTTACGGATCGCCTGTCTTGTTCAGTCATTTTCTTCCAGGGATTGGAAGACAAGGTTGTCCCGCCAAGTCAGGCGGAACTGATGGTAGCGGCGCTGCAGGGCAAAGGAATTCCGGTCGCTTACATCGCGTTTGCCGGTGAGCAACACGGATTCCGGCAGGCGCAAAACATTAAGCGCGCGCTCGACGGAGAGTTCTATTTTTATTCGCGAGTATTTGGCTTTGAACCTGCCGAAGCAATCGAGCCAGTAGAAATTCACAACCTGACGGCCGCAAGCGCGCCTGGGCGTTGACGATTGGTTACTGGATTGGCGGATCGGAAATCATGGCCGGACCGCCGGCGCGATCGCTGCCGCGCATCACTCCGCTCTCGTCAACAAAATAAGAAAGGCTGCCCGACTTGCCATATTCAAGCGGCACCGCCGTCGCCGCAAACTTGTTCGCCGAGACTGTCAACTCGATCTCATAACCATACCGCTCTATCGGTTCTTTGCTGAGCAGGCCCGCCTTCACAAGCTCATCAATTATTCCGTAGCGGCCGTCTCCAGTCGTCGCTTGATAAGTTGCCTCAGCGCTTACTATCGTCCGCAACTGGCTTTTCACCGCGGCTTCGTTAGCCTGAAGCGGCGTCGAGCTGCCCTCGTTTGAAATGCTTGCCATCATCAGCAACAGCAAGTTCTTCGGGAAGTGCAATTCATGCAGCGGACCGGATCCTTCATTTGAAAGCGAATAGGTGAGTGGCTCGATCGGCAGATTCACATGCGACAGCAGCTCCGCCGTTCTTTCGTTTACTGAGTTCGCGCCGCCCAGCCCATACCGCTGGACCATAACCGGCGCCATGTAAGCCTGCGCTTGTACTTGGCGCGACTGCCAACGGCTCGCGTTTCGAAAGTAGCTGTTCGAGGAGAGAGTTTCACCGGCCAGGTAAGACGCGACGGCGCGTTTTACGGCGGCAGGATTTAGCGACAGGATTAGAAAGTCGCCGACGAATGCATACGACAACAGGTCTGCGTAAGTTGTAGTTTCCGTGTCGTCCTTCCGTTCAGTCTGCGCGACCAGGCTGGCGCCCTTGAACCCCATCGCTTCGATCAGCTTCGGTATCAGATGGCGGACAGCGTCCTTGTCTTTTACAGCGATCGCGATTATTGGATCGGGATCGTACGTCTTAACTTTTTGTTGAGTGTCTGCCGCCGGTGTCGCAGACGGATTCGCAGAATTGTCGTCTGCGCGTTTTGGCACTAACGCGATTGCCAGTTCATTTCCCAACAACGGCAGAATGTCGTCCTTGATTTTCAGTCCGAGCTTTTTCTCGAATTCGGCGAAAGGAGAAACGGCCGGCGCATCGCTGACGGCTTGCATGGAATAATCGCGTCCACGCTCGTTCATGGCGGCAATTGCTTTCAACAGTCCGTCATACATTTGCGGATATTCGAGCGAAGCTGAAACAAACAGATCGGCGTCAGCCGGTAGAACTGCGGGCGACGCGGGAATCAAAGCCGGACCTGAGACTAACTGCGGCAGAAACGGTATAGCGACGTCTTTGTTCTCGGCGGAGTTGACAATGAGAGCGCGCAAAACATAAGCATCTCCTTCAAAAGCGACAGCAGCGGCAATCGCTTCGGGCCACCTGGGCTGGCCGCCAAACAGTGCGCCGTAAAGCGAATACGATAGCGTACTCAGCAACGCCGAGTCCGGCGTCTTCTCCTGACCGCTGAGCGTCGCGGTAGGAGTCTGAACCTGCGTCGACGTACTCAAGGTTGCGGTGTCCTTTGGCGCGGGCGGCGGAGGCTCGTCCGGTGTCGCCATCTCGGTCGCCTCGACGATCGTAGGTTCGGTAGTCTCAGGAGGTGACGTTTGTTCCTGTTTGGCCCGACTGCGTTCCTCTTCGACGATTCGTCGATCGTCTTCTTCATATTTCTTGCGACGTTCCTGGTCCTCTTTCTCGATCGCTTTCACATCGACGTACAGGAACAGCGACTCAGAAGCGAAACGATTCCGCGCCGTTACGAAGTTCTGATCTTCGGCAAGCAGTTTTGCCCGGCGCGGTTTTAGATCGCGAAAGGCAAAGGCCTTGTCACTAAGCAGAACCAGCGATCCGACATGCGCGATGTGATAGGGAAACGAAGAAGCCGCTGACGGTTGCGGCTGCACCTCTGGCGTCGACGCAAGCTTAGGCTGTCCGGCGCGCGATGCCGGAGTTGGTTCGGGCGTGGGTGTCAACGTTGGCATAAAGCGGCGCAGCTGAGGCTCAAACTTTTGCGCTTCCTCGGGCGAGGCGAATTCGATCGCCAGCAAAACTGCCGGCAAACTCGTTTGCGTGGGCCAACTAGCCACGAACAGGCGCGAACCGGCGAGACTCTCAGCGTGGGCATCCAGCCATTTCAAAACCGCGTTGAACTCTTTTGAGGGTCCTACGATTTTCGTTATAGGTTCGAGCAAGTCGTTGACGGCAGGAGAATGAAGCAACTGGCCCACGCCACGAACTTCAAAGTAAATCTTGTAGCTGTCGTCGGCGAGCAGCGTGTCAAAAG
The DNA here is from genome assembly GCA_030841085.1 of Pyrinomonadaceae bacterium. Taxonomy (GTDB): domain Bacteria; phylum Acidobacteriota; class Blastocatellia; order Pyrinomonadales; family Pyrinomonadaceae; genus PSRF01. Next base: position 83,917 of record JAVEDP010000017.1, on the reverse strand, counting down.
TTGGATTAGGTTCCGCAGGTTTCGCGAGCGGAGTCGGCGCTGGTTTTTGTGGAGCGATGCCACGTTTTTGCGCGGCCAACGGCGATGCTGAAAGCACTACTGCAAGAAATAGTCGCGTGAGTAGTGCCGCTATTGTTGATAACTTCATTGCTGCCAATTCACTTTCGTGTGTTTGACCGTCGCAAAGGAGAGACACCGAGTTAATACTGGGACGTTAATACTGGGACCGCGGGCGTCCCGCCCGCAATGAGCGCGTAGCGCGAACAACTCGACTACTCAACCGGTCTTCTGACGTAGCCAGGCGGGCGAGACGCCCGCGGTCCCAGTAAAGCATCGTCAAGTAAGCAACCGGCAAAATCAAGATTTTTCATTCCCGCTTCCAGATTCATTGGGCCACACGCCGCCAAATCTTGGCCTCGCCTTCACTTTCAATCAGACGTTTTACTTCTAAGTAGGCGGCGGCGTAGGCGACTCGCATCTCCTGCGACGATCGAGCGCCGGCAAGCTTCTGCTCAATCTCTTCAGGTTTCATTGGCGAACGAGGCGCATAGCGCTCGACGAATTTACCTTCACCGGCCAGGTATATGGCCAGGCCTTCGGCCAACCAATGCGGCGTGCGGCCGCCACCAAGCGCATCGATTGCCGCATGGGCCAACTCGTGCCGTAAGGTGGTTTCAAGGATTCGCTTTCGTTTGAGCAACGGTAGCGGTTGCAACTCGATACGCTGGTTGCGCGTGGCCGCTGCTGCCCAGGGCGGTTGACCAGTGCGACCGACGAAATTGCCAGTCGTGTTATTGATAAAGATTTCCAGGGCAGGGAACTGCAAACTAAATCCGGCCGCTTTCACTCGATCGATCAACTGCCGTCGTGCCGACTGCACCCACGTCAGCAAGTCTTCAGCCTCGCGTGTCCTTACCGTGCTGGGATAATTAAGGCGAAAGCCTTCGCTCGCGATCGTCAGGCGAGTGGTGCGTTGGCTATCGGTGGAGATCGGATCAATTGCGCGGGAGCCCCAAAGCAAATCAGCGGCGGCGGGATGTTCGCTTGCAAGGTGGGTTGTCGGAAAATATTTGCGGAGAATCTGGCGATAGCTTGCGCCACGCGCCGCCATCACATGAGCGCCTTCCTGACAAAGTCCCAGACCATGGCCAAAGCCGCTGCCATGAAATACAAAATCCGACCCCGAACGAGAAATTTCAAAGCGTGAACTCTTCAACAGGTTCCAGCCCAACGCGCGCCCGACGATAATCTTAAAGTCCCAGCCGCTCACGATTAACCGCCGCTCGCCCTGGATGGTGATCAGTTGCGCGCGTTCGGAATCGTCACGCCGGGTAACCGATACGTCGGCCAGCCGCGCGCCGATATTTGTGCGCGGATCGCTTTGCAACGCCTGCAAAAGTTTCGCTTCCGGAATTCTGTCAGTCCAACTGTGATGTGGTTGACTCTCGCAGTATTCATCATTGACGCCTTGCAGATAAGCAGGCGCACGCTTACCCCACAACGTCGTCAGGTTCGCCGTCGCGCCGCCGCAGGAAGCGCTGAAATAAGAATCGACTATTTGATTATCTGTATCGCGTAAGACTTCGCCGCTCGTTTCTTCGACTGCCTCTTTGACGCGCGCCGGCACGTTTGCAACACCATCGGCCACGTATCGTTGGCAATGAGTTGTGGTGCAAAAGTCGTAACCATCCGCACTATGACGCCCAAGGTTCTTACGAATGTAAGTACGGCTTGCGACAGCCAGCGCTTTCAACGCTTCCGGCTCCTCTTCGGTGCTGCCTTCGGCCGCTACCACGCCGCGCACGTAATCCTCAACGGACATGGTGCGGACCGCATTCTCGCGCGCAACATAAACGCGAACCGTTGACGGCGACAGTGAATCGTTTGCGGAGTTAGCTGGAACCAACACCGGCGCTTGTGATTCAGCCGCGGCGGAAACTGCCGGCGGATCGGTTTTGCCAAACTCCGCAAAGATAGGCCGTGCGACTTCGGCAGCTTCGACGCCGTGAGCCCTCGCCAAAAAGACCAGCACTGCGAGTTCAACTTTATCCGGCGGCGGCACACCGCCATCATTCCCGTCGTTGTTCGCTCGCGCGGCAAACCCGACGAACCAGCCATGGGTGCGATAGCCGTTGATTTCTGTTGCTGTGCCGGTCTTGCCAAAAATGTAGAGGGGCAATGAATAGAGGTTCGCGGACTCGGCGGTTCCATAACGAATTGCGCCGCGCATTCCCTTAACGATCAGTTCGCGTTGTGCGCTATCAATTGCGATGTTGCTTTGAATTTCCGGGCGGACTTTTGACGTTGCCGGAAGATGCGGCACCAGAACATGGCCGCCATTCACCAACGCGGTATAGGCATTGATTAATTGCAGCGGCGTCGTCTGCAGATATTCACCTTCGCCCATCGCCGACTGCGGGCGCCAGACTGCGCGTTGCATTTTTCCGGTCGACTCACCCGCAGTGTTGACTCCAGTCTTTCGGGCAAAACCAAAGTCACTCAGCGTTGCCGAGAAGCTCTCTTCGGAAAGCCGCTCGCCCAGTTTTCCAAAATAGTAATTGCATGAGTAGGCGATCGCTTCCGTGGGATTTAGCGGCGGCAGGTCGCGCGGATGCGAACAAGTTGTATGAAACTCGCCGCGAAAATATTTTTCGTGGCACAGCGTGCGCGAGTCTTCGTCGATCAAGCCGGCGCGCAACGCCGCCAGGGCAGTGAATGGTTTGATTGTCGAGCCGGGTGGAAAACTTTCCTGAACGGCGAGTTCGGAATTAACTATGGCGCGCACTCGTCCGGTTTGCGGATCCATGACGATGACCGTGCCCCGACGACTCCCAAGCGCGAAGGTCGCGGCCTGCTGCATACGCTGGTCCAACTCGCTCTCGTCAGTTGTAACAGCAGCAGCATTAGGTGAAATGCCGTTCCGAGCAATCGACCATGCGGACCAGCCGGAAACAGCCAACGCCAGAAATACTAAGCTGACAAGGGCAGCGCGACGAAAGTATCGCCCCGCCCAGACATCGGCGGCTCGATCGCCAAGTGCGTCGAATGCGCCGACTGCGCGCCATGCAATCATCAGCCAGCCTCGTTCGTGACTGGCTCCGACGATTTCGCAGTCAGCAAAGCAATAGCTTTAACAGTTATGACCCAACCGAGAAGCGTCAGCGAGAAAACCGCGGCGACGCGTACGCCCAGCAGAATGAGGTCCAACCATGCATGCTTGTTGGGCGTGGTGCGGAACAATAGGAAGTAAGGAGCAATTGCAAAAATCAGGAAGCCAACGACGTAAATCAAAATAGACTGAGGAGCGAAAGCGCGCGCCAGCAGTTGTCCGATTCTCTTAAGAGCCGTGACCAAGCCATCGCGAGCAGTGGCCAGCCACAGATGGATTGCAGCGAGCGGTAACACCAAACCGAGCGCCAAATATCTGATGGTTGAAAGCGCCGCGCCCTTCCAATTGATCGCTGCGCGCGTCGTTTCGTGGCTGCGTGACGATGCGGCCATCGGATGAAGTTGCGTCGCACTGTCGGGAACCGACGCAAGATGTGATTGGTATTTCGCCAGCAGGTAGACGACAAGAATTGCCAACGCGATAAGCGGCAGCGTGATTACTATGAATTTCCAAAAGCCGGTCAGCGATCTTTTTGCCACCAGCCCTGCGCTCAGCGGCTCGGCTGCATCAGAAAACCCATTAGCAATCATGGCCTGCAACATGAAGAAGAGAATCGGAGCCAGCAGCGCGAGCGCAAACGTCAATGCAACCTGGGCGACGCTCGCTTCTCTAACAGCGACGAAGAAGTAGAGCGCGACCAGCAGCGCGACGTAAACAATGGCCACCAGCAAAAGCGCGCGCCAGTTTGCGAAGACTTTTCGCACGGCGGCCACGATTGATGAAAATGTTTCTGTTAGCATTTTGTCCTCATTTGCAGAACCGCGAGCCGAAGAAAGTAAAGCAAACTGTTAGTTTGCGGTGGTACCCATGAATTCACGCTTAGTAGTAACGAGCGACCGCAAACTAACAGTTTGCTTTACGAAACAATCGCTCGCGGTTCTGCACCTCATTTACGTTCCAGGAACGAAAGGCGTCCCGATGCTGTGTTTGACTGCACCGCCGGACGATACATCAGTTCCGCACGCGCCGGCGCGATACGAAATTGCCCGGGCACCTGAACGCGAATGGCGTACTGGAAAGTTGAACTGCCATCAAAATAATCCAGGAAGAACACCGTGCGATTGTCGCGAAACTCGCGCGAGCTGTACCAATCCGACCAGTCGTGACCGGAACTGTAATCGAGGTTCAGGCCGCTAACGCTTTCCACTTGTTCGGCGCCTGCCGGAATCGGATCTTCCAGCATCAAGTGCCGTGCTTTTGCGCCATTCAATTTCAAACGCACTACCAGCATGTCGCCTGAATGAATGTCGCCAGTCAGCGGATCGAGCTTCCACTTCAGCGTCCCACCGTCGTCAACCACGCGCAGGCGCAAGTATTCGCGAGTCACATTCAGATCGGCAGAGCCCCGCGCGGGCACGTCTTCTTCGCCGGTGTAGTAATCAAGCGACGAAGAAAAGTAGATCACTCCCTTGCCGCGCTTCACAATGCGCACGTCGTTAGTTGCGCCAACTTCTCCCGCCTTGCGATTAAGTGAAATTGTTTGTGCAGCAACGGAAGAAATGTGCTGCGTGGCGATATTCTCTCCGTTCAGATAAACCTCGACGTCGTAATCAGGTGACAGCTCGCGACTGACTTTCAAATAGTCAATCAAACCAAAGATAGCGAAAGCAGTGTCTTTGGTGGATTCCCAGTAGTAGCTGTTGCGCCGATCCGAAACCAGCCAACGCGCCACTCGCGGCAACAGTGAACTATCCGGCTTGATGCGCGCCAATGCTTTAAGAGAAAGTGCGGTGGCTTCGGTGTCGTCTTCTTCGGCAAAGTCGAGCATCGCGCGGCGACGTGACTCCCAATGTGCGGAGTAGTTGTCCGCGATGACTGTTCGTTCGATCTCCGCGGCAATATCCTTCGCGCGCTTGTCATCCTTTTTCAATTTGAGCGTCAGCGCCAGCAAGGCACGGCCATAAGGCTGCAGGTTGCCGCGCTCGCCGAAAATCTTTTCAACCTGTTGATTGTCGGCGCCGCCACTCTCTTCCAACGCATAGACCATGAACGAACGCGTTTCCAGATCGATGACCGTGCCGGCTTCAGTCTTGCCGGCCTCAACCATTTCCTTCAGCTTCTGTCGTCCGCTGGCCAGCCGTTCTTCATTCACCTCATAGCCGGCATTCTTTGCCAGCGTCAGGCCGTCGACGACGTAAGCGGTCATGAACGGATCGCTCTGGTCGTCTTTCCACCAGCCCCAACCGCCATCCTCGTGCTGATACGCATAAAGACGATCCGCGCCTTTCTGCACTTTCTTTTCCAGATCGTTTGAACCGCGGATCGTTGAAGTCTTTACGTCTTTCAGTGCCTTCGTCACGATCACATTCGGCAGAAAACTGGACATGGTTTGTTCAGTGCAGCCGTACGGGTAGCTGGTCAAATAATCGAGCGCGCCAAACAACGTGCCAGCCACCGAAGGGGCAACTTCGATGCGCAAGCTGCGGGCGCGCTGATCAGCATCGGCGGGCATGCTTAGCGAAAAGGTCTTGTCGGTATTTTCATCCGAGAAGGTTTCGCTCTGGTTCTTTACCTGGTGCAGTCCGCGCGGCACGACCGGCAGCGGCAGTTCAACCGCATCGGATTCCGTGTCGGTCAAGGCCTTTGCCAGCAGTTTGATTTCGCCGACGTTCGGCGCGGTGATTTGCCAATCAATACGCTGTTCACCCTGCTTGGTGATGGTCACGGTTTTGGTGCCGCCATTCTGTAATTGCGCACCGCTGACCTCGAGCGAGATTTGGGTCGACTTGTCGGCGTTCAAATAATTGTGAACGATGCCGGACAAGGTAACGGTGTCGCCTTGCGTGACAAAGCGCGGCGTCTCCAAACGTATAATTACGTCTTTGCGAGCCACCACTTTGTATTTGGTAGCGCCGACTTTCGTGTCGGCCGTTACAGCACGCGCGGTGGCGCGCCAGGTAGTTAGGTTATCGGGCAAGGTAACGTTAACCGTAGCCTTGCCGTCAGGACCAGTTATCACGTCCGGTTGCCAAAACGCAGTGTCTTTAAAGTTTTTTCTGATAGTTGGTTGGACCAGTTCGCCTTCATTCTTGAAGTCTGCCAGCTGGTAGGCCGGCTTGTTCTTTGCGAGGTAGAGCGGCTTGTCGCCGGCGAAACCAGTAAACGAATAGCTGATCGAGAGATGCGTCTCGACTGTGTTGTAGCGCATCCCGTAAAACTCATTCTTGATGTTGCCGGCAAAATCCGGAGAAACACTGTAGATAGCTTCATCGACGACGCCGAGACTTACTTCCGCGCCGGAAACAGGCGCGCCGTCGGAATTGCGCGCAAGGATCGTATAAGACGCGGACTCGCGCGGCTTGTATTCCTTCTTGTTCGAAATGATTTCCAGGTTTAGCATCTTGTCGCGCGCGGGCACGACTAGCCGCTGGTCGCTCGTAAACATGTCGCCGTTCTTCACGTAGGAAACGTTGAGAAAAACGTTGGGCGCATAGTTAGCTTTGATCGGAATGTCGAGCACAATCGATCGTCCCGCCGAGTTCACCTGCTGAAGATCCATGACCTGATTCAATTCCGTGCTGACCAGGAGATGAGCATTGTCAGTCGGCAGGATGGCGAGCACGTGCGCAGTTTCGCCGGCGCGATAGGACTTTTTATCCGGAACAAGTTTGATGGAATTGTAGTCTTCGCTGTAGTAAGCGGAATCGCTCCAGGAAAACTGCCGATCAGTTACCCAAAGATAGCCACCGATTGAAGCGATCTTTTTGCCCGAGTCGTCGACGATCGTTTTGATCGACAGGTTTCCGTCTTCAGTTGTGGTGTAGTCGTAGCTGGCCTGGCCCTGTGAATCGGTTTGCACGTCGCCCGAAGCAACCTCGCGCTCGTGCATCTCATATTCCGGGTAGGAATACTCTTCATCATCCTTCTTAGGCTTTTTGGTCCAGCTGCGTTCGACAAATTTCAGTTGCACCTTCGCCGAAACAGGATGGCCCTCGTAGTCGCTGGTGGTGACTTTGATCTTCGCGACGTCGCCTTTGTTGTAAACGTATTTGTCGGGTTCGGCGTTGGCGACGACCGTTCCGCGCGTAGCGACAAAACTGGCGCTGCCAGACATAGTCCGGCGCGCCGGATCGGTCACTTCGGCCTCCAGCCGGTAACTGTAATCGTTCGTATCGTTCTCGTCGGGTGGCGGTACATCAAACGCGACATTCAAATGGCCGCGCGCGTCGAGGGTCCCATCGCTCTCCTGGACCATGTCGTCGCCGCCACGGTAAAAAGACGAGTATTCATCTTCCCGATCAGACTCGTCGCCAGTGTCCTCGCTATCGTCCTCACCAAAACCCCAGGCGTAATAGCGCGAACGATAGATGTAGTAATGAACGTCAGCATTGGCTACGGGCGAGCCAAAGAAATACTTGGCATCGACCGAGAAGTTCGTTTTCTGGCCGGCCTGTATGAATTTTCCTGGCGCGGAAACAGTTACTTTGTATTCGGGCTTTTTGTATTCGGCGACTTCAAAATTGCCATTGGCGCTGCCGCCTTCAATCTCAGCCGCGATGGTATAGGTGCCCAGCGGCGCTGATTCGGAAATTTCCATTTCACCGTTGAACGTGCCGCGCGCTGAAAGCGGCAGTTCTTTTGTGAAGACATTCGCGCTATTCGGATCTGTGACTGTGACGTTGATGGTGCTGTCGCCGACGGACTTGTACGCACCTGACGGGTCGATCGCCCGGACGATTCCTTTAAATGAAACCTTGTGCGCGGGTCTGTAAACCGGGCGGTCGGTATAAACGTATCCCTTCACGTTTTCCGAATCTTCTTCGCCATCGTAGCCGCTGAAAAACAGCCCGCCGAGATCTGAAATAGCAAAGTTGCCACTCTGTTTTGCAAGAATCAGATAAGATTTGGAGTAAGTGTCTTCGTCGGCTGCGGCGACGTCAGCCGCTTCCTCACCTTCCACCGCTTTTGGTTTGTCCACCTTGGCGCGCAGAACGCCCTGACCGTCGGTTGTTCCGGAAGCCACCACTTTCTTCTCTTTTATGATCTCAACTTGCGCGCCGGGCCGCGGCTCGCCGGTCTTGCGATCGACGGTGTAGATCAACATCTCGCCGTCGCGCGTAGTCTTATCCAGCATCGTCAAATCTGTGACGACCACGACCGTGTAGGCGCGCAGATCATTGACCACGGCTTCAACCAGGTAAACTCCGGGACCGCGTTTACCCAGCGGGATCATGCGTTGATCGTATTCGTTCTCGATCGGCGGCAAAGGCTCGCGCCAACTGCTAACCAGCAAATCCGGATTCAAAAGCGGCACGCGCGCGTAGTCGGAAACATTCAAAGGCGTGCGCACAATTTCTTTTTCGGGACGAAACTTTTGATTGAAAGCCTGGCGCGAATCGTGTTGCAGTTGTCCGCGCACGAACCCCTTGATACCTGAATAGGCCCAACGCTTGAAACTGCGCACTCGTTCAAGAAACGATTTGCGATGCGGCACGGAACTGGCCACTTGTTCCTGTTCGTTCTCACCTACCTGATGCGGATTTTTGAGGTCAGTGAAAAACTTGCGCGGATCTTTTACCTGGTAGACGCGAAAGTCGAGATGGTCCACGGCCTGATAGTCAACCCAAAGACGCGCGTTGTCGTTTGTGCCGTAGGTGCGATGCGTCGAGAGTGAAAAGAATGGCTTGCTGGGAATGGGCCGTTCAACTTCCTCGTAAGGCTCCGGTGGTGGAGCGCCGGCTTTTGCACGCGAGCGCAAGGTTGCGATCGTAAGCGCAGCGGCGATGGCTACAACGTAGACCAGCGACGTAATCAGGATGCGATATGAACGAGATTTTGTGTCCAAGACGGCTTAGCCTCCTTTGGGCTAGTCGAGAATTTTCAGACGATAGAAACCGAGAAAGTTGGAATTACTTTCAAGCGGCCGCCAGCGCCTGTTGGGATGATGATCGAGCACGGACAGCTCGACCTTCTTAACTGTTCCTTCGTCGGTTGGCGACGCCCCAGTGTGATAAACGACCCAATCGCTTGCCTGTTCGTTGCTAAGCTTCGCGCTCCCAAGAAAAATCATCACGTGGTAGGGAAACTTTTGCACCCAGGGTTGATAGAAAAAGAGCAGATCGCCGGGCTCCGCATTATGGCGATCGCGGCTGATGAATTTAACGTTGAAATTCTTGAGCGTGCGCGCATCGGCAAAGTCGGAAAATGCGCCGCTCGCCACGTCGCCATCCTTGTACGCGCCAAAGCCGGTGCGAAAAAGTTTTTCGCCCAATGGTCCTTGCTCGAGCGTGTACCTGCCGACGTCCGGCGCAACCGGCGAGTAGCCTGGTCCCATCTTTTGAAACCACACGCGGTCATGACGGCGGAGTGCCTCGCGCCAGGCGAAGCGCACCAGGCCGGCACAGTCGCGCTGTTCGGCGTTCCATTGATCGCTCAGATGATAAAACTGGCCTTCTGCAATCAGGGTGAACCATTGCCGGAAATTTTGGCGGTCCATGAAACTTTGCAGCTCCGCCGCGTCCGGCAGGCCGTCGTTGTCTGAATCGAGCGAAGGAGTATGGGCGAGCGGCGAAATGGTTGTGCGGGAAGTTTTGGATGACGGCTGGCTTGCCGCGATGGTTTCGCTTTTCCGGTTTCTGCCGAGCACGAGGTAGGAAACCAAAAGGAACAGTGCGAACCAAAGCACTAATGCGAACGTAACTTGTCGACGTTTCAGGAACGCGAACATGGGGGAATTATCGATCCTGGACAGAATGTGAACGAGGCGGCGCTAATCAGTCGGGCGCCATGTTATCACGTCCGGCGACCGCGCTTGGCACTGATTCCGTTCCTGTGGGAAACCACAGCGGGACAGACATTCCTGCTGTCCATATTTCAACGGCAGGAACACGTTTGGCTTTCCCGGACCTCGAGATGCTCGCCTTATATCGCCTGTTTTTCGTCACCTCAAAATAGTCGAGAAGAGTATTGCAAAAAGCGGCGAGCGCAGTTAGATTGTCGGAGCCAACCATATAAGTGAATGCGGAGTCGCCGGAAGATTGGGCGGCCTATCGCTGGCAAAAAGATCCTTGCGGAGGGTAATTAAGTGCCGATCGGAACATGTCCCGAATGTGATGCGGATGTCCATGTAGATACCGACACAGACAAAGGCGAACTCGTCTCCTGTGAAGAGTGTGGTACGGATCTGGAAGTGGTCGGATTGGATCCGGTCGAGCTCGACATCGTCGAAGAAGAAGACTTGGACGACGATGAGGATGAAGACGAGTTCTGAAGAAGAGTAGGCAACAGGCAGTAGGCAGAAAGCTCGCATCTTAGGGTGCGCTTGTTTTCTGCCTACTGCCTTTTGCTTTGTGCCTGCTGCCTACTGCTGCTGCCTTCTATTTTGCCGTCTGGAATCCCGGACGGCTTTGACTCAGCATAACGCCGTTCGGACCTTGAACCTTGATAGTGTGAAATCGCCCGTCATGACGTTTTTCTTCGGGCGGATAAAACGCGAGCACGTAAGCCGACGTCACTTCCTCTGCCAGGGCGCGAAACAGCGCTTCGTAATTCGTTTCATCGGCGTAGACACTTCTTCCTCCAGTCAATTCTGCTAAGCCACTAACATCCAACGGCGTCGGCAGCGGATTTTGCAGTGCCGCCGGCAACACGCGCGAATAAGAGGGAAGCGTGACCACATAGATGCTGGCATCGGCGGCGTTGGCGCGTTCGATGACGACGGGCGCCGAAACTGTATCGCCCACTGGAAACCCGTCGGTCACAACCAACACCGCGCGTTTTATCAAACGTCCCTCGCGCGTCCGTGGCGCATGCCGCACCAGCATGCGCACCGCATCGTCAACCGCATCGTAGGTATGGGTTGATAATCCGTTTGGCTCTTTCGCCAGGCGCTCGATGGCGCGGTCCAGCTTGTTGGCTTCGGTAGTAAACTTCTGCACGGTCTTCACGTTCATGCCAAACGACATGACTGCGTAGAGCGCAGGATGGTCCGACAACTTTTCAGAAAACGCATTCAACGCGCGTCGCAGACGATTCATTTCATCGGGCGTCATGCTGCCGGAAATGTCGACTGCAAAGACCATCGCCAGCGGTCGCGGCTCGCCGCTGCGTCGCTCGACCTGGAAAAAAGCGAGAGGCTGTTCGGTTCCATCCATAAAAATCTTGAAGTCTTCCTGCACCAGGTTTCGCAAGGGGCGTCCTTCGGAGTCGCTCGCCCTGACGTCGACTGAGACGAGGTCCGTGTCGATCTTTAGAACTTCGTCCGGCGCCTGTTCATTTCTTGGGAACACCTGGCGCGGTCGCACGGCCTTTGGATCCGATTGCTGGGCGGCAATTGGCAACACGACTGCAACGGCCGCAAGCAATAACAGCGACAGCAAAAAAATGGATTTATGGGATTGGTAAAACTGAGACATTCCGGGGCCTTATCCGCGCTAGCTTTGAACAGGATTATACGTGGGCAGGTAACACGCGCCAAGCGAACTGTCCGCAGATTACGCAGATTACACAGATTCAAAAAGTAAATGCTTCATGACGGTTCAGTTTCAAAACTTCAGGCGCCGGAATTTGTTTAAGCCCATCTGTGTAATCTGTGTAATCTGCGGAAGGTATCGTTTCTTTCTCCAACCAGTATCCTTTGAATCGGGTATTTCGGGGCAACATGTTCGCAGCGGTCCGGCATCAACAAGAGGTATCCTCAACTCTGCTGACGTCTCTGGCGGTGTTATTATCAAGACATGCTGAAAACTCGTTCATTCCTAATGCTCCTCATGATCGCGATCTTCGCTGTCGTGCCGGCCGTCGCGCAGGACAAATCGACGGGCGGATTCAAAGGCAAAGTTCGTGTTGAAGTAGGAACGCCCGTGGGTGTGACCGTTGTTGTAAGACAAGCGGAGCGCGAAGTAGGGCGAGTGGTAACTGACAAGAACGGCGAATTCAACGTCGCTCGCCTCAAGCCCGGGCTTTACGGTGTGACACTGAGAAAACCGGGCTTAAGTGTCGGCACCATTGAAAACATTGAGGTCAAAGCGGGCAAGACGCGTTCATTGGGCGACCGCTTAATTTTAACGATTGATGAAGGCTCCATCGCCTTCATCAAGGGCAGCGTTTTTGATCCAACGGGACGCAGCGTTCCCAACGTGCGGGTTGAACTTTTTAGGATTGAGACTGACGGCAACGTCAAGAAAATTGATGGCCGGGTTACCAATGAAATTGGCTCGTTTGTTTTTCGGCTGACGCCGGACGTCGCGAAGTATCGCGTTACCGCCAAGGGGAAGGATTCCGAGCCAGTCAGCCAGGACGTTGAAGTTGATGGCGCTGCTGTTTATCGGATCGCTCTAGCAATCACGGCTAAGTAAATGGTAAATGGTAAATGGTGAATCGTAAATGGTGGTTTCAACTTCCAAGTGCAACATTGGAATTCGCCCTTCGCTCCAGGGGAGCGAGATGTTTATAGCTAATGACCGACACTCCATGTCTTCGCTCCTTAGGAGCGAAACCCGGCAGCAGAGTGATAGCCCGCCGGCTACGAGCGGTTGCGCTCCTTCGGAGCTAAGGAGCAAAGAAAAGAATCCTTGGCTATAAACATCTCGCCCCGCTGGGGCGAAGCGTCAAACGATCTTCCATTTACCATTTACCTTCTGTTTTATGCTTGGTTCAGGATTTGAAGTTGCTATAGGATTATGGGCGATCAAGTCATGGAAGAACGTGAAGAGTTTCTGACTGCTCGTCAACTTGCGAAGATTTTGCAAGTGAGTGAGTCAACTGTCAGGCGGCTGGCCCGCAAGCGTCGCATTCCTTCAGTGCGCGTGACGCCGCACATTATTCGTTTCCATCTCGATGCGGTGCGCGAGGCGTTGGATGTGCCGCGTTCGCGGATTCGGCATGGCGAATATGACGAGCCGGTCGACGACGCGCAGTTGTCGTTTGACGACTTGACCTTAGGCGGCATGGCGCATAGCGCCGGAAGTTAGGGTCTGACGATGACGGTCCCTTCGTACTCAACGCAACAACAAAAGTTCGACCCTATCCCCTTACTCCAACGCCCTTGAATTCCACCCACTTATCACCCTGCTTTACATAGATCCGCGGCTGGCGAATCGGAAACTTGCGAGCGAACGCTGGATTGCTTTTGAGAAATCGTTGAATAGTTCCGTTGTCACCGGTTGCCACGCGCCACTTGCCGTCCTCGCGCACCAGATACTGTTGCACCGCGATCTTGCCTTCGGCTGGAAAGGGCTGACTAATGCGGCCAAAGAGTTCAGTCTCGACGACCGCAAGATTGCCGGACACGCGAACCTTCCCAACGCTAATGCGATCGAGCACATATCGATCCTGCGCTCGTTGGAGCGCGCTGATGAAACGTGATTTGGGCATGCGGCTGCGCGTTGACGAAGGCAGCGAATCGTAAACGGAACTGTAATCATGCGACTGCAATTGCGAGAACACTTGCTGGACCACGGCGCGCACGGCAGATTCTTCTGAAGACTGCGCGACGAACGAAACTGATGTGGTAATTAGTAGTATGAGTGCGGCGAACGCAGTTCTACTCAAACGACTGTGGTTAGTTTTCATTTGGCTCCTCCCCCTTGTCATCTTCGGCATCAGCCGCTGCAATTACTTCTTTCATTTGCGCGCGATAATTCAGGAACCAGAAAATCATGCCGGCTGTGGCAACGACAAACGCGCTATTGAAATCTCGACGCGCCAAAAAAAACGCTGCCACTGCGATGCAGATACCCGCTGCAATCATCCAAAAAACTTTCATCGGTCACCGGCTTCATTTCACCGTCACTGGAATTCGCAGTTCAATATTTCCCGGCGGATAGCAAACTACCTCGTCGCAGGCCTGCACACGTAATTGAGCAGCAAGCGATCGGTCGCCTTTTGCGGCGGCGGGATCCGCCTTTAATGTAGCCTTCAATTCAGCCTCGCCTTCGTAGACGGCCAGCGGCTGATCGGCAAACGCAAACTTTCTGGCGACTGCCTTGGGATAGGAAACGGCCGAAGTGGAAATCCCGTCGCTCGGGGTTACGTCTAGTTGAGTAGCTATTAAATAAGGAAACGTTGGCGGATTGGCATTGATGTGATACCCGCGCTGAATTGTTAGTCGCACGACCGCATCGATCGAACCGCCTGCCACAATAGCTGCTGGTTCTGCTGCGGCTCGTACTACCAACTCGGATCTAATTCTTCGAGGGGACGGGGATGTGTTAGCGGTGCCGGACGGCTGACTGTCCGAATTTTGGGCCGGTTTGGAGCACGCCACAGAGATAAGCAAGAGCAGAAGGCAGCCGATAGGAATACGAGCGGAAGAATTCATTGTGTGTCTCCGATTCCAAGATACGTATCCGCGGCTCAAGCAGTTCAGGGTGCAGGCTTCAGCTTTGATGTTGCGAAAGAACAACCTAAAGGTTGGACTCTGAACTACTTGGAATGACGGGCCAGGGGTTCAGAGTACAAACTTCAGTTTGCGGCCTGACGCTCAGCCTGCTGCCTCTTTCTTTCCTTCCGGTCGCTTGATGCCAAACTTTTCTAAACGATATTGCAAGGTGCGAAAAGTCAGACCTAAAAGTTTCGCTGACTTTGTAATGTTGTAATCCGTCTGTTCCATCGCCTGCATGATCAGATCGCGTTCGACTTCCTCAAAACTAATCCCTTCGGGCGGCAGCTTAAACGCGCCTTCCGCAACCGGGCGCGATTCCTGACGCACCTCGAGCGGCAGGTCGTCGATGGTAATTTGATCGCCTTCGCAAAGAAGAATTGCGCGTTCGATTGCCGACTCGAGCTGGCGCACGTTGCCGGGCCAACTGTAATCCATCATCAGCTTGCGCGTTTCCGGAGTCAGCCCACGCACCAATCGCGACGTGTTGCGCGTGTGTTTCTTGACAAAATAATCGATGAGCACGGGAATATCTTCGCGACGTTCGCGCAGCGGCGGCACATCGACTGACAAAACATTTATGCGGTAGTAAAGATCGTCGCGGAAGCGGCCATCAGCAACCATCGCCCGCAAGTCGCGATTGGTGGCGGCAATCACACGCACGTCAACATTGATTTCATGCGTGCCGCCAACGCGTCTAATCTTTCGTTCCTGCAATGCGCGCAGCAGTTTCGCCTGCATCGCCACGTCGAGTTCCGCGATTTCGTCAAGAAACAAAGTGCCGCGGTCCGCTATTTCGAATAATCCCTTTTTCTCGGCATGCGCGCCGGTAAATGAACCCTTTTCGTGACCGAACAATTCCGATTCGAGCAGGTTTTCATTGATCGCCGCGCAGTTAACAGCCTGGAACATATCCTGAGCGCGAGGCGACTGGTTGTGAATCGCACGCGCAATCAACTCTTTGCCGGTGCCCGACTCGCCGCGAATGAGCACCGTTGAATTCGAGCGCGCGACTTTCAAAATCATGCGCTTGACCGACTCCATTTTGGGTGAAGCGGAAATGATTTCTGTGTCCAGGGCATCCAGCCGCTGCAACGCGCGATTAATCGTTTCCAGTAACGCCGTTTTGTCGTACGGCTTTTCGAGATAATCGAAAGCGCCACGCCGCAACGCTTCTTTGGCCGAATCGATCGAGCCGTGCGCAGTCAAAAGAATGACGATGATCGACGAGTCGAGGACAAGCAAATGCTGCAACAACTCGATCCCGTCCATGCCGGTCATTTTCAAATCCGTTAGTGCCAGATCAAATCGCTTTTCTTTGGCGAACTTAATCGCCGCCTCTCCTGAAGAAGCGGTGGTCACGTCATATCCCTCGCCCGACAGAATCATCTCGAGTATTTCGCGTTGCGATTTTTCGTCGTCAACTACGAGTATGGTTTTGCGCGCCATAGTGTCTAAAGGATCAAGGATGAATGATGAAGGACGAATGAGAAGCCACGCCGAAAGATTCATCTTTCAGGCTTACGCTTTCATCCATCAACCTTCTGCCTTTTCTCCGTTCCTCCTCCGTCCGCAGGGTTTGCCGGCAGAATTATTGTAAACGTCGTGCCGCTTTCCAGTTTCGAACTGACACTGATTGAACCGCCATGATCATCGATTGCTTTTTTGACAATAGCAAGTCCAAGGCCGGTGCCGGTTTCCTTGGTCGAATAGTAAGGCTCAAATATTTTGGCTATGTCGTCCGGGGCGATTCCTTTGCCGGTGTCGCTGATCACGACGCGCGCGCGGTTCGCCGGTTCGGGCCACAGGTCAATCTCAACTTTTCCGCCGGCGCCATCAATCGCCTCAACACTATTAATCAACAGATTGGTAAAGACGGACCGTAAAGAATCTTTGTCGGCAAACACTCGCTGCACGTCGCCGTGTTGAACGACGCTTGTCTGAATCCCGTTTTCGGCGGCTGGTCCGGAAATTACGCGCAATGCGTCCTCCACTTCCGCGCGCAAATCGAGCGACTCGAGTTCAAGCGCCGAAGGCCGCGAGTACTTAAGAAAGTCAGTGATGTGGCGATTGATGCGGCCAACTTCAGATTTTAGTTGCAAGGCCAACCGTTCGAAAGTCTCGCGCTTTGCAGGATCGTCTGGCGCGAATGACGAACGCAGATGGTCCAGGGTGAGATTGATGTAATTCAATGGATTACGAATCTCGTGCGCGATCGCCGCCGCGAGTCTGCCGACGACAGCCGCTTTTTCTACCTGATGAAGCTGTAACTCCAACTCGCGCGCGCGGCCAAGCCCGGACGTCATTTCGTTAAAAGCGATTGCCAGTGCCCCCATCTCATCGTTGCGGGCGGCCGGCACCCGCACATCAAAGTCGCCGCTCGCAACGCGGCGCGCTGCCAGCGATAAATCTTTGATCGGCCGCGTAAACCGCCACACAAACAGACCCGTTACCAAGGTAGTCGCGAGCAGCAACATCAGCGTGTAGAAAGCAGAGCGCGAAGCCTGGCGCTCGAGCAGGTTTGTCAGCGTGTTGGCCGAGCCTAGTACGACAATGATGTACCGGCGACCGTTTGTCGTCTCAACAGGAAAATAAAAGGCACCCGGATCTCCGGCTATCAAATGCGTGGCGGTGCTCATTCCTTCCGGCAAAGAGGGGCTCTCGTTAAGCTCAACGGCGCTGCTCAGCGGTGGCAAGTTAATGTCCTTGACGCGCACGTAATGCGTCGAGCCGTCGGCATTGGTGGTGGGCGCGTAATCGCCGTTGAGACTATCCTGAACGTTTCCTTCGCTATCAACCACCATGACGTTTTTGACGCGTCCGGCTTGCTGATCGAGCAGCGGTTGCTTTGCTTCTTTTTGCATCTTGTCCAGGTACTCAGGACTCGAAAGACTGTTCACTCCCAATGCGACACCCGCCATGATCGCCTGTTCTTGTTCGACCAGCATGTGGGCGTTACGCCGTACCGACCGTACGTTGACGTAGTACTGCATACCAAGCGTCAGCCCTAACAATACGACCAGCAAAATAATTAGCCGGGCGCGAAAACTGTTCAAAAGCTGGGGTGTTCTCATAAGTTTTTGACGGGCTTAGTAGTTTATACGTTGTAAGTACTGATGCGAAAAGCTACACGGAGGCAAAATTGCATTTCAATGTGACGAGTTGTGTACAAAAGCTTACTTTTGTGTTGCCGCTCCACGATCACGATGCTATATTTGGCCCGGTCTCGAATCAATGTCCCCAGGGGCCGCCAATTTAGGGAATTCTCCCGCCTCATCGAAAACGGGCCGAAGGTCCATTTGGAAGCTAATTTTTAGGAGCGATTTGAAAACTCTTAAGACTCAGCAAACGCGTTTCGGGTTCTTCAAGGTTTCAGCCTTGGATTAGTGATAGAGCAGGCGGCGCGAGTTTCGGCGAAGCTCACCACAGGTGAGCAAACAAACATACCCCAGGAAAGGTGACTACCCTCGATGACTTTGATTAACCGACACCCTCGAACCTTTTATGTCGCACTAATACTTTTCGTTCTCCTCCTTCTCCCCTCACAATCTTCAGTTCTTGCCAAAAAACGTCACGCAGACGCGCCTCGTCGCAAAGTAGCGCGAGTCGAAAAGGGCCGAAAGCTCTCGGCCAAAGAACGCCGTGCCGCCAAGCGCGATGAGCGGCTGTCGGCTCGAGATTCGAGACGCGGCGGACGTGGGAATGCAAAGCTTTCAAAGCGCGAACTAAGGCGCGAGGCCGCGCGCGAGCAGGCATCGTCGCTCAAGGTGCGGGAACGCAAACTGGGCCGGCCGATGAGCCGACGCGAACGAGCCGCCGAAACCCGTCGCATGGCGGCGCAACGCCGGCGCGAAATCCTCGAGGCACGCAGGCGCGCCGAAGCAGCTCGCCAGGCAGCAATTGCGCGGCAGCGCGCGATTGATGAAGCGCTACGTAATGAAGTCCAGACGATGATCGGCCACGACAACACAGTTGGCGAAGACGCTGAAGTGCGGCGTGTGGCTGTTAGCGCCCTGGGAAATCACGCAGGAACAGTCGTGGTGATGGATCCAATGAATGGCAAGGTCTATTCGATAGTCAATCAGGAGTGGGCCCTGCGACGGGGATTCAAACCCTGCTCGACGATAAAGTTGGTGACCGGTGTTGCTGGTCTCTCGGAAAACATCATTGCTCCGTCAGAGTCGCTGTTGACCTCGGATCGTCCGCGTATGGATTTGACCTCGGCCCTGGCGCACTCAGACAATTCCTATTTTGAGCACGTGGGCAGCAGTCTTGGTTTTGACAAGATGGTCCATTACGCGCGCGAATTGGGCTTGGGTGAAAAGACCGGTCTCAATGTTCCGTTCGAATATCCCGGCCGCGTGCCGGAAATGAAACCCGGCTTCACAGTTCGTCGCATGTTTTCTTACGCCGATGGTTTTGAAGTAACGCCGCTGCAACTGGGCAGTCTTGTTTCAGCCATGGCAAATGGCGGCAAACTCTATGAGCCGCAAATTCCGCGCAACGCACAGGAAGCAGCGCGGTTCAAAGGAAAAGTTCGACGCAAACTTAATATCGACAGCGCCGTTTGGCAGCGCATGATTCCCGGCATGGTGGGTGCAGTTAATTACGGCTCGGGACGTCGCGCCTACAACCCCACGCAAACGGTCGCCGGAAAAACGGGGACCTGTAATGGTGGTGAAGGAAGTTGGGTAGGCTTATTTGCTTCCTATGCTCCGTTGGTCAACCCGAAACTAGCCGTCGTCGTAATAACCCGTGGAACCGATGCCCATCGGCACGTGCCCGCAGCCGTCGCCGGTCAAATCTATCGTGACCTTAGTCGTCGCTTCGGTACGCCTGCAAATGTACAGCTTGCCTCGGTGCCCGATGACGAAGAGAACGACGATGAAGCGGCAACCGCCCAGGTTGATACTGGCGCGAACACGCAGAACTCGACCGACGCCAACCGTGTCGCACCCTTCGCGACGCCAATGCCGCTGCTAAACAATCCAGCGCAGCGCAACAACGTCAAGCGAGTGTTGATGCCAATACCATCTCGGACGGTTCAGTCCTCAAATAGCGCAAGTTCGAAATCTCCAACCACTACAAAGGAAGCCGGCAAGACAACGGCGCAACCTGATGATCGGCTCAGGAGAACTCAGTCGCCGCGTCCCTAACTTAAAAGCATTTACAACTCGTTAAAATGAACTGCGCCGGTGGGTCTGTAAATGACCGCCGGCGCGGTGGTCTTTTACAAGACATTTGCTGAATGTTTTTGGAGGCACCTGCCGCCTTGACAGGTCTGCGACAGTTGCAGGAATATTGCGGACGTTGTTTATTCAAACTCTTTCGTTTGCCGACAATTGTGGCTCTCTCCTTACAACACCGCAGATCGGCAACTGGTTTTTATAAGCGCGCATCTTAGTATGGCCCCAATGCGGCATAATAATTGTCTCTGCCAGGGTAGACCGGATATGAGAACTCGGGAGGTTCTGAACGACTGATGAAAACATTTATTAGATTGCTTGCCATTTACGCGAGCCTGGCAGTGATTGCCGTAACTGCATTCACGAACAAGCCTGCAGTCAGTGCCCAGACACCGGCCCCGGCTGCCGCGCAGGGCGCCTGCACCGATGAAGCCAAAGGCGCCTGGTACGCTGACTTCATGAAGTTCCGTACTACCGACCCAGCCAAGGCAGCTGAAGCCGGCAAAAAGTATTTGGCTGGTTGTCCGCAAGAAGAGGGTGACATTCCCACGTATTTGAAGAAGTGGATCGCAGCTTACGATAAGGGAGCTCGCCGCGGAAAATTTCAGCCTCTCCTTTATAACGACAAGAAGTACACAGAAGCACTTGCGCTGGGCAAAGAAATTCTGGCCGAGGAGCCCGAGAACCTCAGAGTCTTAATCGATATGGGCTGGGGCAGCTACCTGGCCGCCGTCGCCTTGAAGAATGAAAGTCTTAATGCCGATGCGGTGAACTACGCGAAGAAAGCGATCCAGCTTCTTGAAGCCAATAAAGCACCCGAAAGCTGGACTCCGTTTAAGTCCAAAGAAGAAACACTCGCGTATCTTTACAACGTTATCGGCCGCCAGGCAGTTAAGAGCAACCCTACTGACGCGCTAAAGTCCTTGATCAAATCAGTCCAAATGGAAACTGACCTCAAGAAAGATCCGTGGAACTACTACTTCATCGGTTTCTCTTACGAAGGTGGGCCATACGCCACGTTGTCTGCGGATTACAAAAGGTTTGCTGGCAAAGACGAGACGCCTGAAAGCAAGTTGGCGCTTGAGAATGTTAACCAGCTTATCGATCGCATAGTTGATGCTTACGCGCGCGCCGTAGCTTTGGCCGGCAGCGACGCAAAATACGCTGCGAACAAGAAGGATTGGTTAGACGCGTTAAGCACCTGGTACAAATATCGACACAATTCATCAGACGCTGGTATGAATGAAATGATCGCAAGCGTGTTGTCAAAGCCTTTGCCGCCGTTGCCAACGCCGATAACTACCTTGCCTGCTTCGGCGCCGGCGGCCACGCCGACGTCGGGAACTCCGGGTGCCGTCGGCGCTAACAATGCCGGTGGTTCAGCGGCTTTACCTGCGGGAGCGAAACCAGCGACTGCGGTGACAACGACAACAAAAACCACGACCGCCCCTGCAACCACGACGACAACTAAGCCGAAACCGCGCAACAACCACAGACGTAACTGAGATCATTCGCCAGCTTACTTTCCGAAGCGCCGGAAGCTTGTCTTACGTCGACGATGCTTCCGGCCTTTTTATTATGCCGAGACCTACCGCTAAGCAGCCGCAGACCCTTCCCGATTTGGATCTACTGGAAACAGTTCTGTCTTACAACTTTCAGAATCGTGCGCTGCTTGAACGCGCCGTCACGCATCGTTCCTGGGCGCACGAACAGGTTGCTCCCGGAGCTGAAGATGAAGCGCGCCGGCTGCACAATGAATCGTTGGAGTTCCTGGGCGACTCGGTGCTGGGATTGATAGTGGCCGACTATCTTTGCACGGCCTACCCGGAAGTTACGGAAGGCGAACTGTCACGCATGAAGCACCGCCTGGTCAGCGCCCCGACGCTCGCCGCTGCCTCGGCGCGAATGCAGCTCGGCGACTTTTTGAAGTTTGGCCGCGGCGAAGAGAGAAGTGGCGGACGGCGGAAAGATGCATTGTTAGCGGATGTGTTGGAAGCAGTGGCCGGCGCGATATTTCTCGATGGCGGATTGGCGGCCGCTACGAATTTTGTGCAACGCGTTATTGGTGAAGAGTTGCGCGTGGTAACGCCCAAGGCAGCCGCGCAGGCGGATTTCAAAACGATGTTGCAAGAGAAACTTCAGGCAGAGCGCAGCTCGGCCCCGCGTTATTCAGTCGTTGAAGCAATCGGGCCGCCGCACAAACGCACGTTCCATGTCGAGGTGAGTTGGGATGGCGGCAGTATTCGCGGCGAAGGGCGCTCGATCAAGGCTGCGGAAACCGCAGCGGCCCGAGAAGCGTTAAAGGCAATGCAAAGCGTTCCGGATGATGCTCAAATCAATTCAGAACTGTGAACTGGTAAACCGCACTTGACCATCGCAGACAACGTATCTAGGATAATTTTGTAGATGAGTAGTAACCCTTCCAGCGGTCGCAGCAAGCAGAGCGACGTCGAAACGAAAACGAAAGCAACGCCGTTTTCTTTTTCCAAAATTTTTCAGCGCAACGGTCACGACAAATCGCCGCTGGAAACCAAACCCAAAGGCCCACCCAAATCTGTCTGGCGGGAATATTTCGAGTCAGCTGTGGTCACGGTAATCATGGCCTTGTTCGGAATGACCTTCATTGTCCAGGCCGTGAAGGTGCCGACAGGGTCGATGCAGAACACCATCACGATCGGCGATCATCTGCTCGTCAACAAGTTTATCTTTGCCCCCGGCAAGTCACTGCCGTTTCTGCCGCAACGCGAGATTAAACGTGGCGACATCATCGTTTTTAAGTACCCCGGCAATCGTTATGATCCCAGTCGCGATGATCGGCCGGACAATAAACCGATAACGACTAACTACGTAAAGCGAGTCATCGGTCTGCCCGGCGATCGCATCCGCATGGAAGGCAGAAACCTGATCATTAACGGCAAGCAGCTACCGGAACACCAAATCGAGGCGATAGATAACAACGACAAAGCGCCGCTCAACCTCAGGAACCCGTCGCCGCGCAAGGCGGGCGAGCCTTATGACGTTTACTACAACCCCGATTTCACGGAAGAGAGTTATCCGATCTTTCGCCTTGAAGGCGACGGCAAGGAAATCGTTATACCGGCAGGCAAGTATTTCGTCATGGGAGACAATCGCAACAACAGCGAAGACAGTCGCTACTGGGGTTTTGTTCCGCGCGAATTGGTTATCGGCAGAGCGATGTTTGTGTATTGGTCCTACGACGAGAGCGCGCCCTCGAGCGGCAATTTTATTCTGGATTTTTTCAACAACACGCGTTGGAATCGCACCGGAACGATGGTGAAATAACCCGGCCACCACTCCGAAGTTTACGGACCCCCCGCCAACTTAGTTCCCCTCTTTACGGTTCGATTGTACGCCAGCCACGCGTGCTGGAATTCGTGTCTTAAACATCAAGCGTCACTCTTGCTCACGGGGGTTCATTCGATTGCATTTGAAAAAATTCATCGGCCGCCTGTGGACGCGCATAAATGACCACGACATATTCGGCCGCGCCGCACAACTCTCTTACTATTTCCTGCTCGCGCTTTTTCCACTTCTACTTTTTCTCATGAGCTTGCTTGGTTATTTCGCCCAGGCCGGTTCCGATTTGCGCAGTAAATTGCTCACCTATCTCGCTACGGTCATGCCGTACTCGGCCGTCACGCTGGTCCGCACGACGTTGGACGAGATTAGCCAATCGGCGGGCGGCGGCAAAATTTCGGTGGGCATACTGGCGGCACTATGGGCCGCGTCAAACGGAATGGGCGCAATCAGCGACACGCTGAATGTCGCCTACGGCGTAAAGGAACGGCGGCCCTGGTGGAAGGTGCGACTGGTATCGATCGGTCTTACCATCATGCTGTCGATCTTGATTGTGGTGGCACTGGCAATTGTGCTCTATGGCGGCCGGATTGGTGACGTAATCGCGGCGCACTTTGGTTTTAGTACTGCGTTTACGCTGGGCTGGAAAATTGTTCAGTTTCCGATTGCACTTGTTTTTATCTTGTTGACGTTCGATCTCATTTACTATTTCGCACCGGACGATCGGCGTCGCGGGCGCAACTTGTGGAACGTAGGCGCTGTAACCGCAGTGGTCTTGTGGTTGTTGGTTTCATTTTGCTTTCGGCTCTACCTGCACTTTTTCAACTCGTATAGCGTCACCTACGGCTCGCTCGGTGCGCTGATTGTCTTGATGCTGTGGTTCTACTTCACCGGCCTGGCAATTCTGATCGGCGGCGAAATCAATTCCGAGCTGGAGCAAGACTCGTGACCGATTCTGTAAACTATGCCGGTTGGACGCGATCAAGAATGCGTATGGTCCACGTGACGTTGATATTCGCAACGTTATTGTTTGTTTGCCTGCCGGCCGCCGCACAGAAAAAGAAGTCAACAACCAAAGCGAAACCAGCGCCGGCCAAGCCAGTCGATGAGCTCACAAGGCTACGAAACGAATTTATTAAGGCCACAAACGACTACAAGGCCAGTTTGGAAAAGCTGTTGGCCAGCTATGAAAAGAATGTCGCCAAAGCGGAGACGCGGTTGAATCAATCGCGAGAACTATTCGCACAAGGATTGATTTCTAAGAATGATGTTGCCGCCGGCGAACGCGCACTGGCCGAATCAAACGATAAAGTGACCGAGACCAAACTGCGCATGAACAGTGCCGACGCGCAAATCGCGGATACATTGGTTGAGGCGGAAGCAGAGAAGTCCTTGGCGAAGAGTAAGCCGATGGCAAAAGGCTCGCTTCTGAAAACCGCTGCCTATATTCGTTACAATGGCGGCGCTTCGTGGGCTTTATCCGACGCTTGGAAGGTGCAGCGGTTTTTCCTTGACACATTTAAGAAGCCGCTCCCGATCGCGGTTTTCGGACAAGGCTCGATTCACGATCGTTGGCGGTTGGACCATCACAACGCGATGGATGTCTCGCTGCACCCCGACGGCGCCGAAGGACAGGCGCTGCTGAACTTTTTGCGCAGCAATGGCATTCCTTTTTTGGCGTTTCGCGCAGCAATACCCGGAACAGCAACCGGCCCTCACATTCATGTTGGCCGGCCATCGCATAGGTACTAGCGGCGCTGTTCAATGAGACAAGGCCGAAAAACATTGGCCGCAGATTTACGCGGATGAACGCAGATCAGCCCCATAAAAAGCATTGAGAACGTTTTTTTCAGATTCGCAAAATCCGCGTTAATCCGCGGCAAAATTATTGCTGGTGGAGGTTTGAGTTGCTAAAAAGATTTGCGCTCGCTTTGCTCCTGATCGCGGTTATGGGTAATACACTTAAACTAAGATCGCAGTCGCCCGCGGCCGTGGCAGAGTTGTCTCTAACGCAATCGCAGGCGTCGCACTTCGCTAGTCTCGCTTTGAAATGCATCGCAAAGGAATATCCAAACAAACCCGAGCACGTGATGAATGACGGCCGCGACGTCGACAATCCAAAGAAACTTCATCCAGCTTTCTATGGTTGTTTCGATTGGCATTCGTCGGTCCATGGGCATTGGATGTTGGTGCGACTGTTGCGGACGTTTCCAAATCTTCCCGAAGCCGCGCAGATACGCGAAGCTCTCAATGCGAATCTGAAAGCCGAAAACATTGCCGGGGAAATCGCATATTTGAAACAGCCGAACCGGCAATCGTTTGAACGTACTTACGGCTGGGCGTGGTTATTGAAACTCGCCGAAGAACTATCATTATGGAACGACACTGACGGCAAAGAGTGGTCACGTAATCTACAGCCGCTCGCTAACGCAATGGTCAGTCAGTATCTTGCGTTCCTGCCGAAACAAACCTATCCGATTCGGACCGGCGTGCATCCGAACACGGCTTTTGGGTTGGCTTTTGCATTTGATTACGCGAAGACAACCGGCAATGAAACACTCGCAACGCTGATTGCCGAACGCAGCCGCACATATTTTGGAAAGGACGTCGACTATCCCGGAAACTGGGAGCCGGGCGGCGAAGATTTCTTTTCGCCGGCTTTAATGGAGGCCGATCTCATGCGACGGGTAATGGCGCCTGCTGAGTTTCGCCGCTGGTTTCATCGCTTCCTGCCACAACTAGCGACGCAGCGGTTCAAAAGCCTGTTGCAACCGGCGGTAGTTACAGATCGAACCGACCCGAAACTGGTCCATCTGGACGGTTTGAATTTAAGTCGTGCCTGGTCCATGCGCAGCATCGCCGCCACACTTCCCAAAACTGATCCGGACCGCCGAATTCTTACGGAGTCAGCACGAGCGCATGCCGCGGACGCGTTGGCCCATGTTGCCAGCGGCGATTATGCCGGCGAGCACTGGCTGGCATCGTTTGCCGTCTACCTGCTTTCGACGCCGGAACTATAAGTGGCACAGACTTTAGTCTGTGGAACCTTGGGGACCACAGACTGAAGTCTATGCCACTTCACGAACCACAGACTGAAGTCTATGCTACTTAATGAACCACAGACTGAAGTCTATGCCACATAATAAACCACCGACTAAAGTCTATTCCACGTCATCAACTCTTTACATGCTCTGAATGTTTCGGCTAAATAGACAACATCGATGAAAACAATAATTGTTTTGCTTTCCACTGCGCTCATCTGCACTGCTTGTAGTCGGAATTCTGTAGCCACCGCTCCTGGTAACAAAGCGGCGCCGGTGAAAGGCGAGTTGAGCTATACGGTGCCCGAAGGTTGGCAAGTTGAAAGACCAAACTCAAACATGCGGGTGGCGCAATACACATTGCCAAGAGCCGAGGGCGACGGCGCCGACGCGGAGCTCGTAGTTTATTACTTTGGTCAGGGCCAGGGCGGCTCGAGACAGGCCAACATCGACCGGTGGCTCAATCAAATGCAACAGTCGGACGGCAGTCCGTCGCAAGAAAAGGCAAAGATCGAAAACACGACCGTCAACGGCCTGGCGGTGACGACCGTCGATGTTCTCGGTAAATATAATGGCGGCATGGCATCTCCCGGCGCCTCGCCGAGCGCGACTCCGGGCGACTTATCCAACTACCGCATGCGCGCGGCGATTGTTGAAACGCCAAAAGGTATGTACTTCGTTAAACTGACTGGACCACAAAACACTGTCAGCCGCTGGGACCAGGCTTATACCGGCTACATCAACTCTTTCGAATTCAAATAACGCAAAATCAAGTGTGGCCCCTTGGTTTGAAATCTTCTTTGTGCGTCCTTTGTGTTCTCTGTGCCTTAGTGGTGAATTCTTATTAGGGATTGGTCACCATAGAGGCACAGAGGACACGAAGGATGCACAGAGAAAAACTGGAAATTAGGACACTACTCAATCAAGTAAGAACGTAACCTGCGGTGACGTCGTCGGCGTTGCCGCTTCACATCGATACCATTCAACTTGCCCGACACTAACTCCAACCCAATCATTTTCTACGATGGAGTTTGCGGCCTTTGCAACAGACTGGTCCAATTTGTATTGAAGCATGACCGGCGGGATTACTTTCGCTTCGCAGCTCTGCAAAGCGATCTCGCAAGTGAAGTTTTGCAGCGGCATGACCGCGACGCGCGCGACCTTGACACGGTCTACGTGGTCGTTGACTACGCGCAACCAGCCGAGAGTCTGTTGGCGCGTTCAGACGCGATCCTGTTTTTGCTTAAGCACCTGGGCGGTGTTTGGAAGCTCGCGTCGTTGGGGAAAATTCTGCCGCGAACGATGCGCGACGGTCTCTACGGCCTGGTTGCACGCAATCGCTATCGAGTCTTTGGCAAATACGAATCTTGCATGCTGCCGGAAGCAAAACATCGCGCCAAATTTCTGGATGCGCAGTAGAAAGCGGCCACCTGTTTGATCACGTGGCCTCATTGCACAAGCATCAGTCAGCTCAGCTTTTCAACTTTTTGTTTCGCGCAAACCGAAGGCAAGGTAGATCACCACCGCAATATTGACTGCGATCACGATAATCTTGACGAAGCTGAACTCCTGAACTAACTCATAAATCTCAAGCGGGACCAGCGAGGCGGTGGCGAAAATGGTGAAGTACTCGGCCCACTTCTTACGCAGCGCCAGACCGACACCCTCCGTCAAAACAATCGCCGCATAAAAAAATGTGCCGGCGCTAAGCTCTACCAACTTCTTGTCATCCACTGTCCAGAGCTTGCGGATGAACGCGTGAATGAAGTGGTTGTCTGGATCGACGCGGATGACTTGGATCCAATGACTGACTTGTGCGGCAACATTTTCATGGAGCAGCGACAGCGCGCCAAGTCCTACCGCCAGAAGCGTCAGCCCTTTGAGAAGCTTAAAGACAACGATCAGCCAAATGCCTTTCCGCGATTTTGCGCGCGTCTTTGTCTTTTTGTTTTTGGCCATCAGATGAAAATGATGAAAGGATTGAACTACGTTCCGGATTACAGCGGGAGGAACAGTTTTGCAGATTCGCCTAACTTAGGTTCGCTCACCCGTTCAACCTGAGATGTGGTGCCCCCGGCGCGATTCCAACGCGCGACCTTCCGCTTAGGAGGCGGACGCTCTATGCAACTGAGCTACGGGAGCGAGAACTGGTGAATCGTAAATGGTAAATCGTGAATGGTAAAGAGCAGAGGTCAGAAGTCAGAGATCAGAAGTCAGAGATCAGAAGTCGGAGATCAGAAGTCAGAGATCAGAAAGTTAGTGAACCAGGTCTGTCACCTCGATGTCTGACCTCTGACCTCTGACCTCTGACCTCTGACTTCTGACCTCTGACTTCTGACCTCTGACTTCTAGCTTTGATATTTGATCAGCGATCTCACATCGTACCCATCAAGCTTTGCGCGGCCGGGCAGAAACTCCAGCTCGACCACAAACACTAAGCCGACCACAATGCCGCCCAGCTGTTCCACTAGATTACAAACCGCTTTTGCCGTGCCGCCAGTGGCCAGGAGATCATCTGCAATGATGACTCGGTGACCATTGCCAACCGCGTCGCGATGAATCTCGAGCGTGTCCTGTCCGTATTCCAAATCATAAGAAATCGACGCGCATTCAGCCGGCAATTTTTTTGGCTTGCGCACCGGCACAAACCCGGCGCCCAGGTGATAAGCCAGCGCCGGGGCAAAAATGAAGCCGCGCGCTTCGACGCCAATCACGGTGTCGACCTTTTCGCCGTCATACTCCGCAGCCAGCGCATCGACAGTCTTGCGCAAGCCGTCGGGATGTTTTAGCAGCGTGGTGATGTCATAAAAATTAATGCCGGGTTTTGGGAAATCCGGTACTTCGCGAATTAGTTTTTTAAGGTCATCCATATTGGTTCGTCAGTTGTCAGTTGTCGGTTCGGTTGTCCGTCGTCAGTTGTCAGTTGTCGGTTGTTAGTTATCAGTGGTTACCTTTGAATGTCAGCAGTGATGGCGACGTTCTTAGCAACTAACAACGGACAACTGACCACTAACCACTGACTACTAACCGTTCATCGTTCAATCCTGAAACTCGAATAAAGTCCTGTTGGTTCAATGCTAATTTCTTCGACGTGTTCGACGCGCGACCATTGTGGTCCAGTCACCAAATCATTTCTAAACTCATCGACATTGATGGCCGGTCCCTCGGCGAGCGCTTCGACGGTTCCATCGGGACAATTGCGCACATAACCCAAAACCTGGTGTTTGGCCGCGGCACGTTGGGCAAAAAATCTGAAACCCAC
The DNA here is from genome assembly GCA_030841085.1 of Pyrinomonadaceae bacterium. Lineage (GTDB taxonomy): Bacteria > Acidobacteriota > Blastocatellia > Pyrinomonadales > Pyrinomonadaceae > PSRF01. The sequence goes on along the minus strand of JAVEDP010000017.1, from coordinate 54,621 downwards.
CCCTTGCACGTCGCCTCTAATCAAAAACTTTCGCGCCACCTTTGCCATGCGTTCATGAATCGTGAATCGTAAATCGTGAATCGTAAATCGAGCGATTGCGACGTTAGCCTGGTCATTCTTGAGGCTTCACTTTGCGGAACTAAAGCGCCGTCAAGCGGTGCCGTGCCGCCGCACTGTTAAATTCATTTGCATTTAAAAACTCTTCCGACCTTATCACGTTCGAGCGTAAATGTTTGTGGCTCGTTACTCGAGTTCTCCAATCTCACCGTAAGTTTCATCGTGTTGCCGGTAAGCGAGCCGGAATAGGTTGCCGGTAGATTGTCGACCTTTTGGCCCATTCGAATTGGCCCGCCGCGTTCCCTGGTATAGGTGCCTCGCCAACTGAAACGGCCCTGACGATCGACCGTTAGAGGGCCTGCGATCGAGCCATGGGCGCAGTCGTACTCAATGCCGACCGCGCCATCGCTGACCTCGAACTGAATGTGTGGACCACCCCAGGTTCCGTTATCTAATCTTTGCATTTTGCGTGCGCCGATGCCGATCGATGCGAGCAGCAAAACTAAACTGCTCGCCACAAGAATTTTATTTTGAGTTCTGAACTTCATATTAAACCACCGCTCCTTCCTTCCGCCCGATCGTCGTTGCGGCAGCCAACAAACGTGGCGGACTTCGAACTCATCAGTCGTTAACCAAGACGTAGTTCTCGCTCGGCGCTCATTGCGGGCGAGACGCCGGCGATCCCCATACCCGTCACACGCCCCTTCGCTTGCTGCGTTTTCAATATTGTAGCAACCGGGCGGATGATGCCCAACCGTCCAGTTGGCCGGGGCCGCGACGGGCGCTCAAGTCACATCACTATCGTTTTCGCACTGAAAAACAGAGAAAATTCGCGTTTTCTGTAGAAGAAATCCACGAATCGGACTATCTTTACTTATAGTCTTGCGCAGCTAGTAAACCAAGGGGGTCAGCTTGTCTTCTGCAAAGCCAAAGTCAAAATCGTCTGTTAAGGCAGCATTTGGAGCGGTGCGCGATTTCATTGGTGGGCACCAGGAGGATGAAGAAAACGTGTCGGAAAATCTTGTCGCTGGGAATTCCGCGGCGCCCATGCCGCCAGCTCCGCTTACTCAAGAAGAAGTAAAAATGGAACCAGAAAATCAACCCGACAAAAATGCGACTCCCGATGACCCTCAATCGGAAACAGTCGAACCGGCGAAGGCTCAAAACAAATCTGCACAGGCGACTGATCAGGCCTCGCGCGAGTTTGCGCCTTCTGAAGGTTTTGACCAGGCGGTGCACGATTTACGCGCCGGCGAATCAGCCGAGACGCGCGCAGCGGCCGCTCGTATTCTTGCAGGAGCCGGGAGCCAACGCGCCACCCCTCATTTGATCGCTGCACTCTTCGACGCCGATGCCACGGTGCGGGCGACGGCTAATGAAGTATTGGCCCAGTTTGGAAATTCGAGCGTGCCGAAGAACGCAATCACCCAGGGGATTGCAAACGGGATTGCGACCGCACCCGCAGCGAAACCTCCGGTGGTAAACCAATCACAAGCTCCTGTTGAGACTGCAAGAGTGAAGACACCGCAACCGACCGAGACTAAGGTTGCGGAACCGGCTGCGGCAGTTTCAAAAACCCCTGTACTAGAAACCGGCGCAACGAAAGACCCGCAACAACTGCTCGCCCAGGAAAACGAAGTCAGAACCAAACTGCAGGAACTTGAAAGCCACATTCTCGAAACGATAGCCGCGCGCAAGGAAGCCGAAAAAGAAATCCGGCGTCTCATTGAAGGCGAAGCGAAACTAAGAACGGAAGCCGCCGCTCGTCGTGACGAAGAAGAGCAATTGCGCCGGCAGGCTTTTGAAGAATCTGAGCGACGAATAGCCGAAGATGCAAAAAGGGTGGCTGCCGAACAGAAGACTCGCGCGGCTGCGGAGAAGGAAGCGCGCCGGCTCGCTGAGGATGAAACGCGAATCCGCCTCGAGGCCGTGCGGCGCCGACAGACCGCACAAGAGTTGCTTCGTGAAAGAGTGAAGGTTGAAAGCGCTCGTGCCGAAGCAGCAGAAGCGGCCCAGTTGCTCGAAGCCAAACACTTGCGCCAGGAAGCCGCGGAACAACACCAGTCGGAGTTGGATAAATTGCGTCGCGACGAAGAGGCTCTGCGCGCGTCCTTTGAAAAAGTGGCCCACCGCCGCGCTGAAGTTGAGACTGCTCGGGCGAAGGCTGAGAAAGAAGCCGAGCTGCTTGTCGAAGCGCGAGCGCGCATGCGTGCGGCCGAAGAAGCTCGTAATCAGGCCGAGGCCGAACGCCTGCAACTGGAATCCGAAATTAACGAACGGCTGGCAACCGAGCGCCGGCAACTGGAGGAAACGCGGCGCCGCGGCATCGAAGAGCAGGACCGCCTGACGGAAGAAACGCAACGCGTTGCGCAGCAAGAACAGGCACGCTTGAAAGAGCTCTCAGAGATGCGTCAGAAGGCGGAAGCTGAAGGCAAACAACGCGCTGAGCAGGAACAACAGCTCATGGCCCAGCTTGAAAGTTTGCGAATCTCTGATGCCGAAACTCGCAAACGTATCTCGGAAGCCGAAATGCGCCGGCACACATCGGACGAGGCCTATAAGCTCGCCGCTGAAAAGTTGCAGCGCATGGAGGCTGAGGCGCATGCACGCAGCCTTGAAGAAGAACAGATGTTGGCAAGGCTGGAAGCTACGCGCCGCACGGTGGCAGTAGAAGCACAGGCACGATCGGAACAAGAGAAGCGCATTAAAGAAGAGATCGAAATGTTCCACCGTCTTGAGGAAGAAGAGCGGCCGCGCCTGGAAGCCGCTGTGCTGCAGCGCACAGAAGTTGAAACGCGCTTCCGGCAACTGCGGGAACGATATGAAGTTGAGCAACAGGCGCTCGCATCGGCTGAGCAGTTTTCGGCGAGTGACATTGGCGACGTACCGGAAAGCTTGGCCGGTTCAACTGATTTGGTTGCGGCGCCCACTTTCCTCGGACCTGCTTCCGAGAACCAGGCTGTTGGTCGCGCGACCTCGCGCAGAGACGAGGTGCCACCCGCTATCGCGGCGTATTTGTCGAGCATCGATCCTTACAAGCGCGCGGCTGCGGTGGCGGAGTTAGGACGTTCCGGATCAAAAGAAGCGTTTAATATTATCGCCAACGCTTTTGACGACTCTTCGTCGCATGTGCGGAACGCCGCGGCCCGAGCGCTGCGGAAGCTGGAACCAAGCCGCACTGTCGATTTGTTTAATCGGGCCCTGGAAGAAGGTTCTGAAGAACGGCGACAACACATTGGAGCGGCAATCGCGGCCTCGGGCGTGGCCGCTGAAGCGGTAGAAAACCTGGTGAGTGAAAGTCGCGAAGAGACTTACAACTCGCTCTCGATTCTTTTCGTGATGGCGAAAACCGGCGAGGTGGAACCCTTGATCAAGGCGATCGAGGAACACCCAAGCGATGAGGTCCGTCGCGCTGTAGTCAAGCTTTTGAATCTAAGTGGTCAGTCGGAGGTGGCGGACGCAGCATTGCAGCGACATGTTCTGGGCGTGCCGACGGCGCGACAAAATGGCGTGGCCAAACAACCGGAAGCGGGGACTGATTCGCGTGTGGCGGCAGCGGAATCAGAAGTTAAGGCAGCAGTAAGAAAACAAAACGGCGGCAACGGCCATTAATCGTTCCCGGCGCTACCTGTTTGGGTAGACTCGGTTTTCAGTTGCACGATGGAAATGCCGCCGGGCGGAATGCTAATGCGGACCGCGCTTCCGCCCGGTTGGCTCTTCACCTCAATACTCTTTTCACTAATCCAATCAGTCGCAGTTCTGATTTGTGATGGCAAGGTGATTGTCGCTGTGACCACGGCACTGCGATCCACCTGGGCCATGCCTTGTTGTGGTTTGTAGACGCCGTTGTTGTTAATCAGCGTGACCAGCCAACCTTCCGCGTTGCGATTGATCAGATATTCAACGTCGCCGTTTATTTTGATGGGCGCAGCATCTGCGAAGACGTGCGCGAGCATGTGTGCCGCAAAAGGCGTGACCCGTTCGTCTTCGCCAAGCAGATCTGGCAAAGCCGCAAAGACGACGGTGCCGCTGCCGACTTTGTTGACTGTTACGAGCGGATCGCCGTTGTCCGAAATAATCAGCGGGGTCGCGCCTTTCAATTCTAACTTTTCATAACGAAACATTTGGCCGCTTAGATTTTGAGATGCTTCGCCGCTCGACAGGCAACGCGCGTTGTCGGCTTCGGCAGTCACACCGGTGAGTCGTAAGCCGAGCAGTTCGGTGGGAATGTCTTTGACTTGAGCGGCGTTAAGAACGACGGTACCGCCGGATTTGACATACGCAGTTAGTCGTTGGATCCAAGACGTTGTCCACTCTAGTCGACCGCCGACGACCACCGCGCGATACGAACCCAACAGCGCTGCGTAGTTGATCGGCGAAGCAGGCGCGAGCGTGCCACGCGTCACAATTGGTAAGCGGGTTGGTGTCGGCGACGCGCCGACGCTCGGATTCCCGCCTTCGTACATCCATGGGTCGCTCGTGGTGGTCTTAGTCTGCCGCGCTTTTTCGTCTGCGATCGTTTGTGTGGCTTTCACTACGACGGCGGCGCGAGCAGTTGGACTTTGAACGATGGACTTACTGTCCGGGTTGTTCGAGGCGACCAGCACATCAAAAATATCGCCAAAGGCGCCGTTGACGAAGGCCTGACGATCGCCGGTGGCGGGTTCACCCTCAACTACAGTCCCAGGAAAGTACGCAACACTAAACAATTCGCGCAGCGCACGGTCGCTCCGATTGGTTTGGGAAACTCCAAAGGACCATTGCGGATAGTCAGTCATCTCCCAGCCGTGGGCCGGATCAAGCAAAAAAGCGACGGGCGTGTAAGGGCTGCCGCGATCCGGATGCTTTTCTGCAAAGCGCACGAACTCGTCAGTAATGCGACCTAACGGGTTTAACTGGAATTCATGTTCGCCCGGGCCAGGCTTGAAGAACTGATCGCCACCTTGCTCGAGATAGATCGCCGCGGCGCCGGACATGTAATAGAAGTAATAGCTCTTGCGATACCACGAGAGCGATGGGCCCATCGTCACGCCATAGCGCGAATGGAAAAAATTATCCGGCCCGGCAAAGTTTTGCGCTTTCGTAAATGTAGTAGCCGTATCCCCAAAGTTCGGCGCGTGGTAGTAAAGAAAATTGGCGCCGTATTGCCGCGCGGCGCCGCGCGTGAATGCGGTGCGCATTGCGAACATCGGTTGCACCGCCGCCGTCTCAATGCCTAACAGCCGCACTCCCCAATTAGTTAGCGCGTGAGCAAATGATGTGCTTGAAGTTGATTGCGCGGGAATCAATTTGTCCCACATCGCACCGGTTTCGACGTGGAATGTACCGGCCCACTTGCGCGCAATAGCATTGTTGTAAAAGTTGCGATACGCCTCGAGCAACTCGCGCCGTGACATAGCATCGGAAACTTTCAATTCCTTCGCGGCTGAGTCGAATACGTGGCCCACACTTTCGCCGGAAATCCAGCCAAGAAATTGATCCTTGAGTTCTCCATTCAAAAGATTCCAGGCCGCCTGGCCATCTGCGTCCGACATGTCTGCTGAACCGTAGTTGATAAGCACGGCGAACGGGCTTTTCGTTTCCCGCAGGAAACGTAGAAATGGACTTCCTTCCTTTAGATACTCGGGAAGGTTGTTGATATAGATCACCGGCGCAACGAGTTTGGAACTAAAAATTGGGACATCTCGAGCGCCTTTATATTTCTGCACAAACTGATCGATCGGCTCGGCATTGAACGGATAGAGAGGACGCTCTCCGGGCGACAGGTCGTATAGCTTCCAAAAATCCGGCGCTATGTTCCAGGGCAGAAGAAAGTCGCGGCCCGCAATACTTGGCCGTTGCCACACCGCCGGAGTTTCGCTGGAAATATTTTGGCTGATTAGAGAAGCGAGCGGCACGCGGTTGTTGGACCAGTCACGCAGGTAACGCATCGCTGCGAAGTCCGGCTTAGCACGCGCCTGGGGCGTATAAGCAAGATCGTTTGTTACAAGCGTGACATCGACGTGACGGCGCGCCTGAGCAGCTTTCTCAATCGCGATCGAAATGCGCGCCGGGCCTTTTTCCAATTGCGCAGTTGCGCTGTCCCAGGTAAATGCCCAGCGCCAGTACATGCTGACTTCATCATGGACATCGATCAAATCTTTCGTACCAAACTCATGCCGGAATACTTCGTGCTCTCGCTGACTGACAGTGATAACAAAGTTTTCAGTCTTGTTGGCCCAGTCCGCATAACGGGCCCAGACGCGGTATTGACCGGCGCGGGGAATCTCAATGTTCTGATAGATGGTCGCCTGGGTTTCATCCGCGCTGGCCGCCGCGGAATTCCAGCCGCTTTCTCCGCCCTGTGTCCACTCGGCCGAGGTGCCGGTGCCGTTCATGCCCCAACCGCGCGCCTGGGCGCTGGGCAAGTCACGCCAGGAGGGATTCAGTACCGGCTCGCCATTTGGCTGCGTGGCAAACCCGCGCATCTCTTCGGTCTCAAGCCAGAGGTACTCCAGACCGGGAGACGGGGAGACGGAGAGACGGGGGGACGGGGAGACGCGAAGGCTGGAACCCGACGAAGAGAGAGACCAAAAAAAAGTTGTGAAGGTGGCAAGCAGAATCAAAGCACTCTTGCCAAACGCGCGCGATTTCACTTTGTTAATTTGCCGGTTCCCGCATTGGCCGCGTGAGTCGAAACTAGCCATTGATCCGGACGATCAATCATTCGTACCAATTGGCCAATGATTTGGTCGTACTCCTTATCGAGCGAAGCTGCTTCGCTTTGTGACATGGAGCCACATCGCCAGGAGAACTCTAACCAGACACGAGTCTCCTCAGCCTCTCCCTCTGAATCGCTTAGTTTGCTGACGAAGTGGGCAGGGTATCGACGCTTCCGCCAAGCCTCGCCGATATTTGAACATACCGATCGTGAACAGCGGCGAATCTGATCGGTTAACGAATGCCGTTCTTCAATAGGAAATTTTTTGGTGAGTTCAAAGATCCGCATTGCGGCGGTCATGGCTGCCTGATAAACGCGGAGTTCCTTGTAAGTCGAAATGTGGGCCATTGGCTTGCGAGAGGCGATCTCCCTGTCGCCCCTTCTCCCCATCTCCCTGTCGCGGCGTCAGCCAAGCGCATTGAGACACTCGGCCAGCGTTCGTTGGCGGCAGGTAAACATCGGGGTATCGCGCAGAGTGTAGGAGCTTGCTTTTGTTTCCCGCAGTTCCTGGACCAGGTCAAGAAAATCCGCCGGGTTGTCAGTCTCAAAGGCGACGACGAATTCCTGATCATCTAAACCAAAAGAATAAGTCGTGTGAAGTTTGACCGAACGATATTTGGAGCCAATGCGAATGTGTTCATCCATCATTTCCTGGCGCTGGTCCGCGGTGCGCGAATACCACTCGCGAGTCTTCACAAAGGGATAGACGAAAAGATAGTCCGATTTGCCCGGAACAATGTGCAGGCGATCTTCTGCGTGCTCAGGATTGTCTTTATCGATATACATCGATCGTTTAGTCATTGAGAGAAACGATTGCGTGGGCTCGATGTATTTCGCCATCTCGGTGTGGTTCAGTTCCGAGGTCATCTCCTGGATCGGGTCCAACTCATAGCCAATACGCCAGATCATGAAATCAACATTCGTGCGCAGGCCGATGGTCGAGTAACTATGAAGCAGCAAAGGCGGATGAAATTTTTGTACGGTGCCGACGAATTCATCTTTGCATCGTTGCTTCTCGTCAGCGGCCAACATGCGCCACTCAGGCCGGGCGCTATAGAACGTGAAGTTAACAAATTGCCGCGGCAGCTTGGCTTTCTGTTCCTCCAACTCGACGCAATTGGGGGCGAGGCGCAAAGAGCCTCTGGTCGCGCTACCTTGATCTTTGTCCGAACCCATTTTTCGCTTGACCTCTATTGCTAGTGAAGAAATTCGATCTTAGTCGTGCCCGAGGTAATGCGAAAGTATTCTGCCGAGTCTGCCAGCCGTTTGCAACCGGCCACGCGCTGTCCGATAAGCTTCAGCTTGTCGTAACGCCGCGACAAACTGAAGGAACGCTTAAACAAGTTGTTGGACTTTCGTGCTTTCTTCCCCTCCCTTTGGGAGGGGTTAGGGGAGGGTGCGAAGCTTGTCGCGCACCACCCCTTTCCCCAACCCTCTCTCAAATGGAAGAGCAGAATCTTTAGAGAAGTAATCGGACACCTGCAGCGCACTGGGCCACGACCGATCGCGTAAAGGTCGAACGTGAAAAGTTTTGCTATACTCCTGTGACAGCCCCTTTTTACAAACTATTTCGAGCGAGGAAAAGCATGAAGGTTTTTACTTATACGCTATTAATCGCCGCCATTTCATTATTCGCTTTGGCGTGCAGCAAGCCCGATACGGTGACTGTTACGCACAATGGGCCAACACCCGCATTGTCACCTGCGGCGGCAACGCCGGACGAATTTGCCAACGCGCGCGCAACTTTCAAGAAAAGCTGCTCGAACTGTCATAGTGAAGATGGCACGGGCGGATTGAAAACTGTCGATGGCAAGAAATTGAAGGTGCCGAATCTGCGCGAGGGCCACGCGCTGAAACATCCCGACGACGACTTCATCAAGCAGATCAACAAAGGCGGCGACGGCATGCCGGCGTTCAAAGACAAACTAACGCCAGAACAGATAACCGATCTAGTGCGGCTTATTCGGCATGACTTTCAGGGCAAGTAGTTAGTGGTCGGTTGTTAGTTGTCAGTTGAGCCGAAGTCGCAACTGACCACTGACGACTAACAACTGACTACTTTACCATTCACGATTTACGATTTACGATTCACGAACTAGCGCGCGTAGCTCAGTTGGATAGAGCGTTTGACTTCGAATCAAAAGGTCGCAGGTTCGAGCCCTGCCGCGCGCACCACTTCCGCGATCCAAACGCGATATTTTGAATCCTCACTTTGCCTTGACCGAGAGGGAGACTTGGGAAAGAATCGTTATTGGAGGAGCGCTCGATGACGGAAATACAGTACGTTTCGGATGAAACTGGCAAGCCAATCAGCGTGATTGTCCCGATTGAATTGTGGCGCGAAATTGAATCAGAAAAGGAAACCGCCTACCTGCTAAAAAGCGAAAACATGAGGCGTCGTCTGTCTGAGGCTAAAGATCGCCAGACAGGCATTCCCTTTGAGGAAGCCCTTGAGAAGCTTGGAATTTGATGCTGCCGCGTTTGAAGATTTGGCCTGGTGGATTAAGCAGGATCGCGGCAAGGCGCTCCGAATCGTTAACCTCCTTAGAGACCTTCAGCGGGATCCCTTCAAAGGAATCGGTAAGCCAGAACCCCTAAGACACGAGCTAAAAGGTTGTTGGTCACGCCGAATCGATCAAGAACACCGACTAGTCTATCAAGTGACGAACGAGAAGATTAGGATCCTCGCCTGCAAGTATCACTATTAACCCTAAAAAACTCAGGCATTCGCAGAAGCGGTTGCGGGCAATTTTCGGCCCGTGATCGGCACATAATCGCGGGTCTTGTGGCCGAGGTAGATTTGACGTGGTCGCGCGATCTTTTGATCGGGATCTTCCAGCATCTCGACCCACTGCGCCAGCCAGCCTGACGTGCGCGGAATTGCAAACAGCACCGGAAACATATCGACCGGGAATCGCATCGCCTGGTAAATGATCCCGGAATAGAAATCAACGTTCGGGTACAAGCGGCGCTTCACGAAATACTCATCCTCCAGCGCGATGCGTTCCAGTTCCAAGGCGATTTCCAGCATCGGATCCTTTCCGGTTACTTCGAAAACTTCATCTGCCACTTGCTTGATTATGCGGGCGCGCGGATCGTAGTTCTTGTAAACGCGATGGCCAAAGCCCATCAGGCGAAACTCGCCTGCCTTCACACGCTTGATGTAGTCGGGAACTTTATCTTTCGACCCAATCTCCTTCAGCATGCGCAGCACCATCTCGTTGGCGCCGCCGTGCAGTGGTCCATATAGCGCAGCTGCCGCTCCCGCCAAAGATGAAAATGGATCGGTCTGCGCGCTGCCAATGCTGCGCATCGCGTTGGTGCTGCAATTCTGTTCGTGATCGGCGTGCAGGATGAAGAGCACCGACAACGCGCGTTCAAGCACCGGATTTGGTTTGTACTTCAACTCCGTCGTCTTGAACATCATGTTGAGAAAATTGCCTTCGTAACCGAGATCGTTGTCCGGATAGGCGTACTGCATGCCGATGCGATGACGATAGGCAAACGCAGCGATCGTCGGCACCTTCGCCACCAGCCGGTAAATCTGTTTGCGGCGGCACTCAACGTCAAAGATTTGCTTCGCGTCGGGATAAAAAGTTGACAGCGCGCCGAGCGTTGCTTCAAACATTCCCATCGGGTGCGCGTTGTAATGAAAGCCATCCATTACGGTCTTGATGTTCTCGTTGATAAAGGTGTGATAGGTGATGTTGCGCGTCCATTCTTTTAACTGCGCTTCCTCCGGCAGTTCGCCGTGCAACAGCAGGTACGCGACTTCGAGGTAGGTGCTCTTTTCGGCGAGTTGATCGATGGGATAACCGCGATACTCTAGGATGCCTTTGTCGCCATCGATGAAGGTGATGCGGCTCTTGCAGGAAGCCGTGTTCATGAAAGCCGGATCGTAGGTCATTAAACCAAAGTCGTCGTCCGAGGTTTTGATTTGGCGCAGATCCATTGCCTTGATCGTGTCGTTTTCGATCGGTACTTCATATTGTTTGCCGGTGCGATTGTCGGTGATGGTAAGCGTGTTCGCGCTCATCGCTTTTTCTCCTGGGCTTATGACTTTCGGGGGTATCCCAGATTAACCTTGAGACGATCCACTAATCAAACCATGAGGCATTTCTTTCGCGTAACTGAGGCTGACTAAAAAATAAACCGCCAAGATCGCGAGGAGGTGACTCAGACTTCAATCGGTGCCTCCTACGAAAGTCACAGACTAAAGTCTATGCCACTTCCTTTTGCGAACTTTGCGGTTACTCTTGTAACGCTTCGCTTAACTCCGAAACGCGCGCTGGGTCTCAAATGCTTGGGAGCCGTCAAGAAATTCAGAGTCCAAGCTTTTAGCTTGCTTCTTACCAGCGCAAGAGCAACCTAAAGGTTGGACTCTGAACTTCTTGACGCTTAGCCTCTACTTCACGCCCATCAGCTCAACATCGAAGATTAACGTGGCATTCGGCGGTATGTCCGGTGGTTTACCCGCAGCCTTATAGGCGAGCGGTGCGGGAATGATCAACTTGCGTTTGCCGCCAACTTTCATCGTGGCTATTCCTTCGTTCCACCCTTGAATAATATTTTGCGTGCCCAATTGGAACTCAATTGGTTTTTGTCCGGGATGATCGTAGGAGCTGTCAAACTTCGTTCCGTTCTCGAGTGTGCCGGTGTAAGCGACGGAAACAGTTTGCCCGAGTTTCGGTGAAGCTCCTGTTCCTTCCGCCACGTCAACGTATTTCAATCCCGATGCGGTTGTGATTTCCGCACCACCGCTCTTGCTGCGCCTGGTGATGACATACGCAATTGCCGCAGCGGCGAGCGCCAGCACAATAACAATGGCGATGATTCTCAGTTGCCCATTGCCGCCTGCCGACGCCGGGGTCTTCGCAGCGGAATACGGGCCCTTCGGACGTTTCTTAGCTTTCGTGGTTTTTCGATGTCTACTTTGCGGCAAGTCTTCGAGTCTCCTGAATGAAATTGGTCGCGGTACTTATAACTGGTTTCCCCAGCGGGTTCAATTCTGGCCGCTTATTCGGGCGGCGGATTGCATTAACTTTCAGTTCACTTGGGCCTTCTCATCCGACAAAATTCGAGATAGAATGTGCGCCTTGCCGTCCCCGACAATTGCTTTTTCTGCTTGAGTGCCATTGCTTCGTTCCCGAAAACCTGGTTCGGTGAACGAGAAATCAATTCATCCCCGGTGCCTGACGAAGACGGCGCTTTCTGAATCCAAGGAGTGACGATGATTACACGTTTACGGTTGTCAATTGTTTTTGCACTTGCACTAATTCTTTTGGCCATGGCCGTGTCTCCCGGTTTGCGACCGGCAAAGGCCCAGACGAATGCTCACGATCCGACTTGGTGGAGCAAGTATGAATTCATTCTTAACAATGGCCCCGACGCGGATGCCGGTTCAACTAACTCAGTCAGCTATGGCGGCAACGTGGACGTTTCCAATGAGTGTGGTCCACAGAGCGAAACTTTCATTACACTCGATCCCAATAAGCCGAAAACGCTTGCCGCCGGATCAAATGAAATCTTTCGCTTGCCGATGCGCGGTTATTACAGTTCAAACGGCGGCACGAGTTGGGGCGGAGTCGATCTTCCGCTGCCGCCGGCAAAATCAAAGAGCGGGATCGACTTCGGATCGGATCCCACGCTCGCTTTTGACAGTCGCGGCAATCTCTTCTATGGCTACATCGTGGTTTTTTTCGCGAAGGGCAACGGCATCAACGGTACGCAGATGGCCGTCGCACGCTCGACTGACGGCGGGAAAACATATCCCACAGCTACGTTCTTTGCGTTTGAGAACGGCACCAACCACTTCAACGACAAGCCCATGATTACAGCCGACCAGAACCTGGGCAGTCCGTTTCGAGACAATGTTTACATTGCCTGGGATGCTGCCTCCGGAGGATCTATTGGCGGTGGCGTGCGTTTGGCGACTTCTACAGATCACGGGGCGAGCTTCTCAACGAAAAGAGTTGACGACCCCTCTGGACCAGGCCGGTCCATTGGCGCGTCGCCGGCCGTGGGGCCAAACGGCGAAGTTTATGTTGCGTGGAACGATTATGTAGCCAACGCGATCGTGTTCAACCGGTCCTTTGATGGAGGGAACACCTGGGGCACGTCCGTTACCATTTCACCGAAAACTCTGCCTTTTGATATTGCCGTTCCCGCCGAATCTTTTCGCGGCGCACTGGTCTATCCGTCGCTGGATGTTGATCGTTCAAGCGGAATTCATCGCGGCAGGATTTATTGCAGTTGGATGGATCTGACACCGGCAAACGTTACGGACATTTTCATTTCCTATTCGGACAATAATGGCGCGAACTGGTCAACGCCGGCGCCCGTCACCGATCAGTTTTTGTCGCCAGTGGATCGCTTCAACCATTGGATGTCGGTTGACCCAATTACCGGCGGCGTCAACATAGCTTTTTACGACACGCGCAACGACACCAGCGGCGCGCGCTATCAGACGGATTCCTATCTCGCGCGCTCGAGCGATGGTGCGACCTGGAATTCGCCAGACATTCGCGTTAGCAACGTTAGTTCAAACGAGCATGATTGCAGTGGCGTCTTTCCGTGCCCAGGAATTAACTACGGAAACCAGCAAGGCGATTATGAAGGACTGGTATCGTTTGGCGGAGTCTCTTATCCCGTTTGGACAGACAGTCGCAGACAGTTGGATGCGGCCAGCGGTTGCCAGCGTCCTTACTTGATGGAGGAAGTATTCACCGCCAAAGTGAAGTGAGTTGGATCAAAGGCGCGATGAAAATGATTGCGTTTCGGTTTTGGGGAGACAAGAGAAGGGTACCGACAGCGGTACCCTTTTCGATTTGCTTTGACTCAGCAATCTGCTTTGTCGCTACTTCAGTCGCTCTTAGTTTTAGCCTGGTCGCTGTTTGAAGAGGCGGTCATCATTCGCGTCAAATGGATGTTGCCATTTATTCCGCTGGCATTAATTGAGTTGCCGCCGCTGCCGATCTGCGCGCTGTAGTGACCGTGCCGGCTCCGGTCGATGCTCACGTTCGCCAAATCGGAAACGACGTTCCCGTTCATGCCATGCGCTTCCAGGTCCGCGTTGACGCCGTCGTTCAGTCTTAACTCGATGTTGCCGTTGATGCCGCTAATATCGACGCCGCCTCTGTCGATTTGTTTGAGTGCGAGCGCGATATTGCCGTTAATGCCTTTGAAGGTTGCAGCGCCCGAAGCCTGGGCGATATCAACTTTTCCATTCACGCCTTTCACTTCAACTGGGCCAGCGATTTCGCCGGTGCTCAAAGAACCATTGATGCCTCTCGCGACCAGGGAAATTTCGCGTGGCAGACGCAAGGTCACGCGCTCCGTCGGATTAGAACCAAAGATGCGCGCAAAGAAACTGGTCTCGGCGCTTTCCGCACGAACGGTCAGGCTGTCAGCCGTAGCGTCGATGGTCACTTTGCGCCGGCCCAAAACTTCCTGGCTCTTGCCGGTGCGTTCGACGTAAACCTCAGCGGTCCTGCTGTCCGAAGTTTCAATTTTTACACCACCATTAATGCCGGCTACTTCAACGCGGGCGCCCGGCGAAAGCTCATACGTTTTGCGAATCTCTTCGCGCACATCGCTGGCCGAAGACTTGTCGCCATCCACCACCTGCGACCAATTGCGAATTCCGCCGGTGGTTTTTGCGCGCGAGCGCATCACACCTGCAACTCCGGCAACGGCCACCAGAAGAACCACAAGGATGATCTTTTTCATTGGAATATCTCCGTTTGCAGACGAATAATCTTGAGAGCACTAACGAGCTTGGCGACCATTTAGTTCGATTTGAATTGCCGTTTGATTGAAACTGAGCTGCCAACGCGACCCATCTTGACATAAGTTCTACCGCGTCTTACATTCGATGCACTCCGCAAAATTCCAAGGTTTCAGATGCTATCCGAACCCGCTCGGAGTTTTTCCGGCCCATGAATGGACCCCAATGGCAGAAAAAGATTCGCAGCATAAAACAGTTCTGATTGTCGAAGACTCGGAAGACGCGCGTTATTTTATGCGCCTGGAGTTGGAGCAGCTCGGCTATCGCATCGTGGAAGCCGACAACGGCGAGAAGGCGGTCGAAGTAGCGGAACGCGAGCGTCCGGACATTATTCTGATGGATTTGAGTTTGCCCATTATGGACGGTATTGCAGCAACCACGAAAATTCGCGCCTGCGACGGATTCAACACTGTTCCCGTTATTGCGGTGACGGCGCATCAGGAAATAGATTTTCGCGCTGACGCAAAAGCGGCTGGGTTCAATGCGTATGTAACGAAGCCAATTGATATGCCGTGGCTTAGCGAGCTGATTGAAGGGCTGCTGGTTTAGCTTGGGTCTTTCTTCGTAAAGCAAACTGTTAGTTTGCGGCGGTTTGTTGTCACTCATCTTTGAAGCTAACCAACCGCCGCAAACTAACAGTTTGCTTTACTCAAGCGAAACAATCGTTGCGCCCCAACCGCCAGCTTCCGGCGGCGCGTCAGTCCAACCGAGGACAAACGGCGTTCGACCTAAAATCGCGTGGACCATTTCACGCTGCACTCCAATACCTTTGCCGTGAATAATTCTGACCTGCCGAAATCCTAATCGCCGCGCTTCATTCAAATACTCCTCCACCACCAGCTTAACCTCGCTCGGTTGAAACGAGTGCAGGTCGAACACGTCAGTAATTGGAATCGTAACCGGTTCGGGAAACGGATTGTAGGGATCTGACTGCGGGTCGTCAGCGCTCGGGTTATCAGCACTCTTCATCAGAACTCAGTCCTATTTTTCTTTAGGCGCAATGTAACCTCGCCTGGCTTTAACTACTAGCTTGCCGTTCGACTTTTGCGCGTTAGGTGTCAAATCGATTTTGAGTTTGCGCAGAGTTCCATCTCGTTTCTTATTTGAAGAAACGAAGGCGAGGTTATAGCGCGTGCGCAGATGCTCGATCAACGTCTTAAACGTTGTATTCAGTTGCTCAGGTTTCTCTTCGAACACCTCACCGCCGGTTTCGTCAGCGAGTTGCTTGATATCTAATACCGCGCTAAACACTCCGCCCACACGCGTGCCAAAAACCATTAATGAGTTTTCCATTCGCTGGACCGGCGTCTTGGGGATCAGACCACACACGACGCTTCCCGACTCGAAAATGGCTTGCTTCGCGGCTTTGCCTGATGGTCCATGGCCACAGTCAAAGTTTCGCGTGATGCCGGTAATGGCAATGATTACGCGGCGACCAACCGGATTACCGGCGGTTACCATGTAGTCGGCGGCTTTATAGAAGGCCTTGTTCAAGCAGTGATCGGCCCAGGTGTTGTTTTTGGGAATACGCTCCAGCGCGTTGGCAATTTGCGAGCGGTCGCGCGTGAATTCTTGCAGCAGCTCGACATTATCGTGATAGGTCATTACTGCCACTTCATCTGTTTCCTTCAAACGCGCCAGCGCTTCGTTTGCCGCCCCGCGTACTTCGTTCCCGAATGGATCAATGCATCCTCCGCGATCAATCAACAAGACAACGGATAACGGCAGAGTGTCCTGGCTAAAGTTTGTGATCTGCTGTTTCGTGCCGTCCTCCAAAATCACAAAGTCCGTTTCCTTCAGATTGCCGACGACGCGGGCAGTTTTCTTTTGCAGAACCAGCGCATCCACCGTCACCAGATCAACATCGACCTTTACGATTTCGGCTGGCTGGGATGCAGTCCGCTTGTCGCCAGTCACGGTCCGTTCGCGAGTTTGTGACGTGATCCGCGACGAGACGTACGGCAAGAGTAAAAGCAAAAGCAGGGGCGATAGGAATTTGTATTTACGCGCGCTTGAGAACAAGGCTTTCATGAGCACTCCAATTTCCGAAAGGCTGCAACCTAAGCTTTCCTCGGGGAGAGTGCTTTGGTGGGGGTTCGATGATAACCCGTAGGTGTCTGCGGAGAAAAGAGAAGCCTCGGTAGTGATGCAGTTTGAATCAAAGGCGTCGCAGCGGCAATGAAGTCAGTATCGTCTGCGGTAGCGGATGGGTTCCGACTTCGAGGCCTTTGATTCAAACTGCATCGCTCCCCTGAACGAACAACTCGAGGCGCTTTGAACTTATCCAGCAAGTCGATTAAAGTATCCGCTGTCTGCCCACGCTTTGCACCATTCCAAAATAAGTTCCAGCTCAGGAGATTGATCCCCATGAATCGAAATGTCTGCAGGTCGCGTCGCGCGCGAACGTTGTCATTCTTAGTGTTGTTGATTGTGTCGTTGATGACGGCGCAGTTCGTGCTGGCGCCCCTTACAAGCGCGCAGAATCCCAACCCCTCGACGCCGGTCGTCGATGGTGCGGCGCCACCGCCAAAACTTACTTATCCCGATTCAATGCCCGGTGCCACGGTCGAGGATTATTTCGGCACTAAGGTTTCCGATCCCTATCGCTGGATGGAAGATGATCGGGCACCGGCAGTTGAGAAATGGGTCGAGGCCCAGAACAAAGTTACCTTTGCGTATCTCGACAAGATTCCTTTCCGAAACAAAATCAAAGAGCGGTTGACGGCGCTGTATAACTATCCTAAATACTCCGCGCCTTCACGTCGTGGCGATTATTTCTTCTATACCAAAAACGATGGCCTGCAGAATCAAAGCATTTGGTACCGGCAGAAGGGCCTGGATGGCGTCGCCGAAATCCTGCTCGATCCAAATAAATTGTCGACCGATGGCACCACTCGTTTGGGCGCAGTTTCACTCTCGAAAGATGGAAAGTATTTGGCCTATGGCGTTTCGCAAGGCGGTTCCGATTGGAACGACGTCTATGTTTTGGATACCGCGACCAAGCAGTTATCCACGGACCATGTTGAGTGGATGAAGAGCTCTGGTATTTCCTGGCAGGGCAATGGCTTTTACTACAGCCGCTATCCCGCGCCGGAAAAAGGCCACGAGCTGACGGCGAAGAACGAGAACCATCAGGTTTTCTATCACAAGATCGGAACGCCGCAATCGGCGGACACGCTGGTTTACGAGGATCCGGCGAACCCGCAGCGTTTCCACACCGTCAGCACCAGCGATGATGAGCGTTATGTTTTCCTGACCATTTCCGATCGCGGCAAAGGTAAAAAGGGAAACGCGGTTTTCTGGCGCGATGCGTCTCAACCCGGCACTGCGTTCACGCCTCTCGTTGCCGAAATCGGCGACGACACGTACGACGTAGTCGATAATGTTGGTGATAAGTTCCTGGTTTATACCGATCACAAGGCGCCGAATGGTCGCGTATTTCTTTTCGATCCCAAGCACCCTGAAGAAGCGAACTGGAAAGATGTAATTCCCGAGAAACCGGAACCGCTCGACTTTGCGAATACTGTCGGCGGGAAACTGTTCGTCGGTTATCTCAAGGACGTTGCCGCGCGGGTTTATGTTTACAGTCTGAACGGCAAGCTCGAAAACGAAATCACCATGCCGGGACCGGGAACTGTCGGTGGTTTTGGTGGTAGAGGTGACGACAAGTTTACTTTCTACACCTTCACGACGTTCAATTTTCCACCGACGATTTACAAATACGATCTGGCTACCAAACAGTCCAGCATTTTTCGCCAACCCGAAATTCCTGGTTTCAAGTCAAAGGACTTTGAAACTTCTGAAGTCTTCTTCACCAGCAAAGATGGCACGCGCGTGCCGATGTTCCTGGTCCATAAGAAGGGAATCAAGCTGGACGGCAACAATCCGACCGTGCTGTACGGTTACGGTGGTTTCAATGTCACCACCTCACCAAACTTTAGCGCGTTGCGACTGGCATTGCTCGAGCAGGGCTTCGTCTACGCTTCCGCAAACATGCGCGGCGGCGGCGAGTATGGCGAAAAGTGGCATGAAGCCGGCATGAAACTCAAGAAGCAAAATGTTTTTGACGACTTCATCGCTGCCGCCGAGTATCTGATTAAGAACAAGTACACCTCGCCCGAGAAGCTTGCGATTCAGGGTGCATCGAATGGCGGCTTGCTGGTCGGCGCCGTCTCCAATCAGCGTCCCGAGTTATTCCGGGCAGTGGTTGAACAGGCAGGCGTGATGGACATGTTGCGCTTTCATAAATTCACCATTGGTTGGAACTGGATTGCCGACTATGGCTCCAGCGCAAATGAAGCGGAGTTCAAAGCGCTCTATGCTTATTCACCAATTCATAACATCAAACCCGGCGTGAACTATCCGGCAACGTTGATTACGACCGCAGACCATGACGACCGCGTCGTGCCCGCGCACAATTTCAAATACGCGGCGGCGTTGCAAGCAGCACAAGGTGGCACTAACCCAATTTTAATTCGCATCGATACGAAGTCAGGTCATGGCGCCAGCAGCACGACCAAGGCAATTGAGCAGGCTGCAGACATCTATTCATTTCTGATGTGGAATTTAGGTGTGACGCCGAAGTAGACAGCGAATAGCAAACAGCAAACAGCAGACAGCAAACAGCGAACGGCAAACGCAAACAGCAAACAGCAAACAGCAAACAGCAAGCGGCTTTTACAAGAATCCTGGCATTAGATCAAATGCCCGAATTTTTGGAGTTGCTTGCTGTTTCTTTTGGCGCATGCTAAGGACGTGTCATGCGCGACTTTCGGCAGATCAAAGTCTGGGAAAAGGCTCATAAGCTTGTACTCGAAATTTACAAAGCTACTGCCGGGTTTCCCAAAGAAGAACTTTACGGTATTACAAGTCAGCTAAGACGTGCGTCAGCTTCTATACCGGCAAATATCGCAGAGGGTTTTGGGCGCGGAGGAAATGTTGAACTTGCAAGATTCTTGCAGATTGGAATGGGGTCAGCGTACGAAGTCGAGTATCACGTCCTGCTAGCAAAGGATTTAGGGTTTATCAGCGCTGAGTCATATGAAGGTCTTGAATCCCAGATAATCGAAGTGAAACGCATGCTGGCAGCGCTTCTCCTAAAGGTTAGAGCCGATCGTTAGTAGCCGGTTTTCTTCCGCTGGCTGTCTACTGTTTGCTGTCTGCTGTGTGCTCGACAGGCAAGGTAATGGTAACTACGAGGCCGCCAGTGGAAACATTGGCGGCTTCAACTGTGCCGCCATGCAGGCGAACTGCGCGTTCGGCAATCGCCAGGCCCAGTCCGGTGCCGCCGCTATCTCTATCGCGGGCTTCGTCAACACGATAAAAAGGACGAAAGAGTTTATCGAGCGTCTCGGCCGGAACTCCTGGTCCATGGTCGCGAACGGTTATGACCGCGTGATCGCCGCAGTCCAACTTCACCTCGACCGCAGTCTCCTGGGCCGTGTACTGCACTGCATTGCGAACCACATTTTCTATTGCTCGTCGCAACAGTTGCTCGTTCCCGAAAATGTTGCAGGCGGCAGGAGCCTCAAGCCGCACCGAGCGGTTGCGATTGCTGGCTTCATAGTCTGCGTCGTCAGCAATTTCCCGCATTAACTGGACCAGATCAAACTGAGTCTTCTCGACTGCTACGGTATGACTCTCGAGCCGCGTAAGCGCCAGCAGTTGTCCAATCATTTCGTTGAGTGTTTCGGCTTCGCGCTCAATCCGTTGCAGTGCAGTGGCAGCGTCAGCGCCGGCCCGCTGCCTCGCCAATTCCAAGGCGACATTCAGGCGCGCCAGTGGCGAACGCAATTCATGCGAGATGTCACCCAACAACCGCCGCTGCCCATTAACTAACGTTTCAATCTGTTCGGCCATTTGATCAAAGTCCGTTGCCAGCGCTGCCAACTCGTCACGACGGTTTCCGAATGCCGGCGCGACGCGCGCGCTCAGGTTGCCGCGCGCTAATTCCTGAGTGGCCGCGCGCAATTTAGTCACCGGCGCCGTCAGATACCTTGCCAGCCAATAACAGAACAATCCGGCGACCGCGATGATGGCCAGCAAATGCAGCAGGTGGTCCCACAACGGCGCCGAGCGCATCTGCATCGGCAACTCGGCAACCAGCACATATTGTGCGCCACTCGGGGAAGTCACCGGCTGGGCCATTAGTCCGGGTGGGCCGTGCGCGCCAAACTCGGGTGCATGACTCTGCAGAACCTGGTGGGCGAGTTCGGGCGCCGCGTCCGGCACTTTGCGTCCCGCTAATTCGCGAAGTTTGCTATCAAAAAGAAAAATGCGAACGTGGCCCTCGCGCTCGACTCGATCAAAATATTCGGCCAGCGCCGTTTGGCCGTCGCGTTCATAGATCTCGGTCGCCACTTGTGCATAACCCTTCACCGCCGCATCCAGGGGCCGTCGCATTGGAGGATGAAACGGTTCCGGCCGCAACAGTTCGCCAACCAGAAAGGTGCCTACCACGACCGTCAGCAGCGCCGCACCAAACCAAAGAAAGATTTTAAGGAAAAGACTTCGTCCCAACTTATCCGCTCCGCGTCTGTTTTCTCTGTGGCACAAAAATTCGTGCACTTCAGGATGCGATCAAAAAGTTCCTCGTGGAAGCCCTCATTTGTAGAGGGTCGGGGAATACAGAACCGGAAGCGGTAGCGACCGGGTCGTGGATTCAACTCTGATTGTTTTTTTTCGCATGCCTTGGTGGTTATCACTAAATTGAGTGGCTGACCCGGTCGCTACCGCTCCCGGTTCCGTATTCGCCGACCCACAATGCAAATAAACAGGGGTCAAGTTCATAATCCCCATTGCGCTTACGATTCTTTGTGCAAAGCTCAGTTGGCGGCATAGATGTAACCGACACCGCGCACGGTCTTGATGCGTTCGACATCGCCCAGTTGATGACCCAATTTTTTTCGCAGGTTGCTAATGTGCATGTCGATACTGCGATCGAAAGGCGAAGTACTGCGGCCCAGCACCTCTTTTGAAAGCTCCTCGCGAGTTATGATCCTGCCGGCCGCCCGCAATAACTTTTCCAGCAAATCAAATTCCACCGCGGTGACTTCGATAACTTGTCCGGCGCGACGCACTACGCGCGTTGCCGGGTCGAGTTCGACATCTCCGGCAGTCAATGATCCCGCTTGAGTGTGCTCGCGCGCGTCGTCTGTTTGACTGCGCCGCAGGATGGCGCGAATGCGCGCGACCAGTTCGCGTGGATTGAACGGCTTTGGCAAATAGTCGTCAGCGCCGATTTCCAAACCAACAATGCGATCGACGTCATCGCCGCGAGCGGTCAACATCAAGACCGGCACTTTCGATTCCGCGCGTATCCGGCGCAACACTTCAAAACCATTCAAGCCCGGTAACATCACATCGAGCACTACGATTGAAAAGTTTTCCGAGAGCGCCGCCTCCGCGCCTTGATCGCCGCGGTTCACTGCCTTGATTTCAAAGCCGAGCGGCTCGAGATATTCGGTCACCAGCTCGCACAGGGCCACGTCGTCGTCGATGATAAGTATCTGGTCCATTAAAGTAGGACAGGCATTCCTGCCTGTCCGCGTAAAACTGTTCCGTAGGACAGGCATTCCTGCCTGTCCGCGTAAGAAAGGGACAGACTGGAAAGTCTGTCCTACAAAAAGCATTGTAGCCCAACCGGTTAGGCGTCTTTGTAAAGAAGTGTCAACCGTTTAGCCTTCTTTACAAAACTTTACATTGCGTTAACTGACTCTTTACGTCGCGCAGACGACAACTAGCGTATAACGGCAGTATGCAAAGACCGGCCAGGCGGAATACACTGTCGGCCAAACCACTAGAGGAGATTGAAATGAAGAAAAAAATCTTAGTACTTGCCGGCATCGCTGCGCTGCTAATTGGCGCAACGGTTTTTGCGCTGGCACAGCATCAGGGCGAAAAAATGCGCGGCCACGGACCGGGCGACATGGTCGAACACATGTCTCGTGAGCTGAACCTAACAGATGCCCAAAAGGCCCAGGTCAAGACTCTTATCGAAGCGCAGCACGCGACGGAAGAACAACGACACACCAAACTCGACGACCTTCGCAAACAGATTGACGCAGCCACCGCGAACGGTCAGTTCGATGAAAACACTGTCCGCAATCTTGCGAGCCAACAGTCGCAGTTGATGACCGATCAAATGGTTGACCATCTGCGGCTGCACTCACAGATTTATGGCTTGCTGACGGCCGAACAAAAAACCAAGGCCGATCAGATGATGAAGATGCACGGCGAAGGCGGACCGGGCGAACACGGCGAACGTGGTCATCATGGACCACCACCACCACCGCCGCCGGGTTTCTAAAACGGAGTAACGGCAGTATAAGAAAGGGTCATCGATGCAGGTCGATGACCCTTTTTCTTTGCCACCAATTGGCCCTTTTTGTGATTTGGAGATGATTTACCTGCGAATCGGGTGCGCCTCGGTGTTGAAGATAACTTGCTTGAAGTTCATTGTCTTCGGTGGAGCGAAAAGCAGATAGAAATATTTGAACGTCTCGGCGAAAACGAAACTATGCATCGAGTCGCTTTTTTCTTTCGTCACCACGCTCTTAAGACTCGCATACGCCTCGTCTGTTTTGCAGTACTTCACGAAATCTGCGAACAAGACCTTGCCCATCGCCAGATATTTCGGATCCCTCGTGTAGTGATAAAGGTAATAGGTCGACTCAATTATTTCCGGCCTCAGCACATAGCCTGCGCTGGTAACTTCCATCGTCCGAAAGTTCAACTCTTCCGGCTCAATGCCGTTAAGTTGCCACATTTTGAACGACGAAGCTTGCAAACTCTTTGCTCGATTAAGATCACCAGACAGCGCTAGCACGGCGGGGAAGAAAGCATCCAGCGCACCGAAGGTCGTCGCGGTGCGAGTTCCTGAATTCATGTCAGCATGTCCATACCAAAGGTCCGACTCGACCCGACCGTCGGCAAGGTATTTATTTATTGAAGCGATACTCTCGCGCCACATACGCTTGCAATCCTGATCGCCAAATAGCAGCCAGCACTTCAAAAGATATTCGTAGTAGCTATCGATTGCGCCGCTGATGTGACTGTCGCTCGCAAGCCACTTTCCAGTTTCGACGTTTATCTTTTCGCCAACCAGACCGATGGCTGAGCGTCGTTTGTAAGTCTCGACAAGCGCGCGCTTCGCTTTGTCATAAAAGATGGGCCGGTTTGTGAGTTTTGCAAGCGTGCCAAATTCGATTAACAAGGTTCCAGTTTCGGCGGGATTACTTTCGGCATCGCGCACTTTGCCGCTTTTTAGATTCACAAACCGGTAAGGCATTCCGGTGGGCGAATCAAAGACGGGAAGCAGCCGGTTGCCCAAATCTTCCGCAAGGTTCAATAGACGTTTGTCGCCTGTCAGTTGGTAACTGGAAAGCAACCCGCCCAGCAGTCGAATCGTGACCTCGAAGTTCTGGACATAGATGTCTTTGTCAAACGAAAGGTTCTTGGCGATGTATTCGCGCGTCGCTTTGGCTTCGTCGTCAAGGCCCATAATGATCATCGTGTCGAGGGAATCGACCGGAGTCATTAAGAGCGACTGGCCATACCAATCGTGATAGGTCTTGGTCAGCGGACGTAGATCGTCGTGACCCCACGCGTACTTTTTGTAACCGTTCCACGCGTGCAGGAACTCAGCGCGCACCTGGTCGTCGAGCTCTTCTCTTGCAGGTTTGGTTTGTGAGTAACCAGGCGGCGCGAAGGAGGGAATGAGCAGCAGGCTCAACGCCGCGGTCAGGAATTTCGTTGTAGATGGTTGCGAGTATTTATGGCGCATATTTGCCGCGATAACACTGGGAGCGCGGGCGTCCCGCCCGCATTGCCGCGTTACCACTAGTGGTCGAATTGTTCGCGCTGCGCGCTCATTGCGGGCGGGACGCCCGCGGTCCCAGTATCACCGGCGCCAGCGCACACCGTCTTTTGTGTCTTCGAGGATAATGCCGCGACTAGCAAGCTCGTCACGGATTTCGTCGCTGCGATGAAAATCGCGCCGCCGGCGAGCTTCCTGCCGCTCATCGATCAAGCTCTGAATTTCGCTGTCGAGCATTTCATTACTTTCAGCGCCAAAGATATTCAGCACCGTGTCGATTCGTTTTAGCAGCTCCAGCAATTCCTGTTTGTTTTCTTCTTTTACTTTTTTGCGGGCCAGCGCGGTGTTCACTTCACGACTGAGATTATGAACGACGGCCAACGCCACCGACGTGTTCAAGTCGTCGTCCATGCCCGCTTCGAATTCTTCCGCCGCGCGCAGCGCTATATCGTGAAGCGCCTCGTTCATGCCGGGTTCTGTTTTAGCTTCGTTTAATCGCGCGCGAAAATCGCGCAAGCCCGCCACTGTTTTTTCCGCACCGGCCAGCACATCAAAGTTCAAATTGATCTGTTTGTTGTAAGGAACGCTCAACAAGAAATAGCGAATGCCCGCAGCCGAATAACCCTTCGCTTTCAAATCGCGATACGTGTAGTAGTTGCCTTTCGACTTCGACATCGTTTCGCCTTCGACTTTGAGATGTTCAAAGTGAATCCAGTAGCGCACAAACTGCTTTCCGGTTGCGCCTTCACTCTGCGCAATCTCGTTTTCGTGATGCGGGAAAACGAGGTCGATGCCGCCGGCATGAATATCAAAAGTCTCGCCCAGATACTTCATAGACATCGCCGAGCATTCGATATGCCAGCCCGGGCGGCCGCGACCGATGGCCGTGTCCCACGCCGGTTCATTCTCGTTTGCCGGTTCTTTCCAGAGCGCAAAATCGCGAGCGTCCTCTTTTTCATACTTGTCGGTGTCGATACGCTCGCTGGCGCCGGCGATGTTGCCGGCGAAGTTAATCTTCGAGAGCTTGCCATATTCGGGAAAGGAAGCGATGCGATAATAAATAGATCCGTCCGAGGCGTAGGCGTGATTTGTCTCGAGCAATTTCTCGATCAGCGAAACCATTTCGGGAATGTGGCGGGTGGCGCGCGGAACAATCTCGGGCCGCTCGCAACCGAGCGCATCAAAGTCTTCCCACAGCGCGTCAATGTATTTTGCGGTGTAGTCGTCAATGCTAAGTCCGGCTTCCTGCGACTTGGCGATGATGCGATCCTCAACGTCCGTGATGTTCATCACGTGCGTTACTTTGTATCCTTTGAATTTCAGATAACGGCGCACGATGTCGGCGGCGACGGCTGAGCGAAAGTTGCCGATGTGGCCATACTCCCAGACAGTTGGACCACAATAGTAAAAACGAACTTCGCCCTCGTTCATCGGGTGAAACTCTTCAACTTTGCCGGACAGTGTGTTGCGGAATCTAAGCATGGCGTGCGAGTCTAAGAAAGGACTGGAGGGTAGTCAAACAGCGCTGAGATACGACCGCTCGGCACTCTTGCAGCTTACTTTACAAGCCTTCCCGATGTGACCATAATTCTCTTAGACGGGAGACACTTCACGATGGACATAGCCGCTATTTCGGCCCAACTTGAGAAACACGAGAACAAATGGGTTGCGATTGATGAAACGCAGCAGAAGATCGTCGGGGTTGGCGACAATGCGTTTGAAGCGACTGAGGAAGCTGAACGCCACGGCTACCAGGATACGATTCTGTTCAAAGTACCATCTTTCGATTCTGCCTTAATCCCACTGGCATGAGATTTCGTTACACGGATATTCAAAACCATCAAGATCCGCAGAAACCATTTAGTAGACCATACCTCATCGTGCGTTTGCGCAACGGCAACCGGCACAAGGATGTAATCTCACTGGTTGATTCAGGAGCGGATGTCTGCTTGTTCCACTCTGACATTGGGCGGATGCTTGGAATCGAAATTGAGGCTGCGCCGGAGTTGGCTTTCCAGGGTGTATCCGGCGTAAGGGAAGTGGCGTACCTTCATCGCGTCGAGCTCACCGTAAGAGGGTTGAGTGCGATAACGCTCGACGTTGGCTTCACGAATTCGATGGTGGTAGGAACGGGTCTACTTGGTCAGCGTGGTTTCTTCGAACAGTTTGAGATTAACTTTCAGCTAAATCAGAAGTTCTTTGAAGTAACACCAGGCATACCCTGAAAGCTTATAATCAACAGTTCACTTCAACCTTCGCGCTTGAAATGATCAAATCCCTCAGCCTTCAAATCCCAAACACGGTCCTTTTCGGAAACGCTTATCTTACCGGGCTCGCTTGTAACTTCACCTATCTGACAAATCGAAACGCCATCAACCTTCCTTGGTAAGCGCGCGACATTTTCCGGTTTGACGGTGAAGAGCAACTCAAAATCTTCGCCGCCGTGGAGCGCCAGCATCAACGGATCGAGCGCACGCCGGCCGCAAATTTCAGTTACGAGCTTGTCGATGGGAATTCGCGACGCATCAATCATTGCGCCGACGCCACTCTCTTCACAAAGATGATTCAAGTCAGACGAAAGCCCGTCGCTGATATCGATCATCGCACTGGCCAGTTGCTGCTCGCCCAATAAGATTCCCCAACCGACACGCGGATCGGGACACAGTTGTCGCAGCAACAATCGGTTTACTGAAACTTCTTCTAAAGGTTTCGGTCCGCTCGCGGTGTGCACTCGCGCGCCGCGTTCAAGCAAACGCAAACCGGCCGCAGCGTCGCCGAGAAAGCCAGTCACAAAAATCTGATCACCGGCCGCCGCGCCGCGTCGCAAAACCGCGCGACCAGAATCGCATTCGCCAATCAGCATTGAGTCAATGACGATCTTTTCGGTGGTGCGCGACACGTCACCGCCGGCCAGTTCAACTCCATACTGCTCGGCCAAACTGAAGTAGCCATCGTAGAGCCGCTCCGCAAAGCCCGATTCCCAAACATCCGGAGGCAGCCCGATGGAGACAAATCCCCAGCGAGCGCCTGCGCCCATCGCTGCGACGTCGGAAAGCGAAACCGCCAGCGCTTTATGACCAATCAATTCGGGAGAAGTGGTGTCGCGCTTGAAATCTATGTCCTCGATCAACAGGTCGGTGGTTACGACTAAATCCTTGCCAGCCTGCGAACGAATTACAGCGGCGTCGTCGCCGATACCCTGGATAAGTGATGAGTGACGAGTGATGAGTGCTGAGGCAGAGTCGTGTTTCGCACGAACGCGCGCACGGATCTTTTCTATGAAGTCGAATTCGTTCATTTAAGTTTCTTAGCCGGATTAACGCAGATTTGCGCGGATAATAACAGCGAAAGAAACCGGCAAGTGCATAAATGTTGTTGCTCTTATCCGCGATTATCCGCGTTCATCCGCGGCAAAATTCGACCTTCAGAGATTGCGGCGCAGGGAATCGAGGCCGGCCTCGATGGTTTCAAGGGAAGTGGAAAAAGAGAAACGCAGATGTGACTCGCCGTCGGGTCCGAATACAACGCCGGGGACTGTCGCCACTTGCGCACGATCGAGCAGAATCTCCGCGGCTTCGCGGCTGTCGCGACTGATACGCGAGACATCCGGGAAGGCATAGAACGCGCCCGCCGGGTTTTCGCAACTCAGTCCCAACTCATTCAGTCCCGCTAAAAGCAGGTCGCGTCGTTGCTGGTAAGCGACCCGATTTGTTTCCAACATGTCAGACTCAGTTGTGAACGCCGCGAGCGCCGCCCACTGAGTCGGCGTGGACACGCCGTTGGAAGAATACAACGTAGTCTTGCGCATGCCCGTCATCCACGGCTCTGCTGCGACTGTATAACCGAGCCGCCAGCCAGTCATCGCAAACGATTTTGAAAGCGTGAAGATTGTGATCGTGCGTTCAAACATTCCTTCAAGCGACGCTATCGAAAAATGCTCGCCGTCGTAAACCAGATCTTCATACGCTTCATCTGCGAGTACGATCAGGTCTTTCTCTCTCGCAAAATGCGCCACCGCCCGTGCCTCGTCTCGAGTGAACACAACTCCGGTTGGGTTCTGCGGCGTGTTGTAATAAATCGCGCGCGTGCGGTCCGTCGTGTAACGGGCCAGAGTTTTCTCGAAGCCTTCAGCGCGCGCCAACGCAGTGGGAACAAGTACCGCTCGCCCCTCGCAATAGGCAATCAAATCTTTTATCGGCGTCCAGTAAGGAGAGAAGACAAGAACCTCTTCGCCGGGATTAACGACGGATTGGAAAGCGCCGAACAAACCCTGCATGCCGCCGTTCACCATCATGACGTCGTTCGGCTGCGCAGCAATACTATTTTTCGTTCGCAGTTTGTCGGCAATGGCGGCGCGCAGTTCGGGAATGCCGGATGACGGCGCGTAACGAGTTTTGTTTTCATCAAGCGCGCGCTTCATCGCTTCTTTCACGAAGTCGGGCGTGTTCATGTAAGGCTCGCCGCCTTCAAACTGATACACCTTCGCGCCCTGCTCGCGCAGTTTCATTATGCGATTGCGAATGTTGACGATGTCAGAGAAGCCAATTTGATCAAGCCGTGAGGCAAGGCGGAAAACAATTGGAGACGTGGTCACTGTGGAAGGTTTTCCTCTGCGTGCGGAGAATCGAAGGCGGATTATAGCTTGGGGACTAATGTCCGTCTAGCGATGCTCAGAAAAACTGCGGACGAGTTCAAGGACGTGCGGGACCGTGCGCGTTGGCGACCGGAGAGACCTCAATACTGGGACCGCGGGCGTCCCGCCCACAATGAGCGCGCAGCGCGAACAACCGAGTACTCAACAAGGCTTTGTAACGTAGCCGTGCGGGCGGGACGCCCGCGGTCCCAGTAATACGGATTTCCGTCTGCGAGCGCTTGGGTACCAGATACATTTCAAAACTTGAACCCTTAGAAGATACTTTTAAGATTCAGTTTTAACTAATCTGTGCTAAGTGCAAGTATTGACACGCCAAACGCGCTGGCAGTAACATGGCGGCCGCGTCGGGCTGCCGCGCAATCTCGCGATTAGTTCTCCATTAATTTCCCGAGCCGGAAGTAGCACAGACTTTAGTCGGTGAACCGAGATTCACAGCTAATGTTGTGCTACCAAAACCAGCACCGACTAAAGTCCGTGCTACAAAATCATGGGCCGTTCTGCCGTAGCCATCCCTGAAAAGCTTTTCTTTAAGATCGGCGAAGTTTGCGAACTGGCCGGCGTGCAGGCGCACGTGTTGCGCTATTGGGAGTCGGAATTTCCCACACTGGCGCCGCAAAAGAATCGTGCCGGTCAGCGTGTCTATCGCAAACGCGATGTCGAGATGGCGTTGCGAATTAAAGAATTACTTTACGAGGACCAGTACACGATTGCCGGCGCCAAGAAGCGACTCGCAAACGACTTGCGTTCCGGTGGAAAGCTAAAAATAGTTTCACCGGAAAACGGCGAGGACCACGAGGAAGAGTCAGGCGAGAGTGCGGCGTCCGCTCGAACAGGCATAAAGACCGAGATGTCGCGCGCTGTTTCGGAAGCGAGGACGGCTGAAGATCGCAAAGCGTTGCGCAAGGTTGCGACTGAGTTGCGCGAACTGTTATCGCTGCTCGAAAGTGAACCGCGCAAGACGCGTTGATCTTCTGTAAAGCAAACTGTTAGTTTGCGGACGTGCGTTGCCGTTCAACTTTGAAGGCTGCGAACCACCGCAAACTAACAGTTTGCTTTACAAGAACTGACGGTTTGCGTTACTTGTTTTTTGCAGAGATACTTGGAGTGACGGGACGTGGCGCAGCCTGGTAGCGCGCACCCTTGG
Source organism: Pyrinomonadaceae bacterium (assembly GCA_030841085.1). GTDB lineage: Bacteria > Acidobacteriota > Blastocatellia > Pyrinomonadales > Pyrinomonadaceae > PSRF01. The sequence goes on along the minus strand of JAVEDP010000017.1, from coordinate 24,463 downwards.
GGTGGGTGAGGCCCCGAGTTCGAATCTCGGCGTCCCGACCAGTTTAGCAGGCTTCCAATCGCAAATGATTGGAAGCCTTTTATTTTGGCCGCAGATAATCAGACGCGATTGGTGGAATAGACTTTAGTCTGTGGATTCGTCGCAGCCACAGACTAAAGTCTGTGCCACCAATCCGCGGCTAAGTCAGTTCGGTGATCACAATTTCTGACGTCAGCGTTTTATGCACTGGACACTTGTGCGCGATCTCCTGAAGCCGTGCGCGTTGCTCATCAGTTAGCTCGCCTTCGAAACTCACCGCGCGCTGAATGCGGTGCACATAGCCCTCAGTTGTGCGCGTGCATTCGACGCAATCCTTCGCGTGAGTTCTTTCGTTGCGCAAGCGGACCGTCATGCGTTCGAGCGGCCAGGCTTTTCTTTTCGCATACAGCGTTGTTGTCATTGAGATGCAACTGCCCAGCGCCGCGAGCAACAGAGTGTAAGGGTCGGGGCCCGCATCTTCGCCGCCTGCTGCAACCAGTTCATCAGTGATCAGAATGTGGTTTTCGCCGTAACGAACTTCGTTTTGCAGGTTTGCTAATGAAGTGACGATCACATCGGGCATCAGGGCCTCCTTGCAGTTGCATGTTTTGTGCGGCTAAACTCGTCGCGCTTTCCAACTAACATTATCAATCCTTTTGGAGTGCGGCGGCTTGACGCCGCTTTTGATTCCAGTGATGGGACTTGATTAACGTACGACCATTCAAACTAGTTTTCGCAAAGCGCCGTCGAGCCGGCGCACTCCGTAGTCATTGAGCAGATCATGAAAATCCACGAGTATCAAGGCAAAGAACTATTGAAAAACTTCGGCGTCCCCGTGCCGCGCGGGCTGGTTGCGCGTTCGCCGGAAGAGGCTTTTGCAGCAGCCAAAGAATTGGGCACGGACATCGTTGTCGTCAAGGCCCAGATTCATGCGGGCGGCCGCGGCAAGGGCGGCGGCGTCAAACTGGCCAAGAGTCCCGAAGAAGCGCGCGAGCTTGCGAGCCAGATGCTGGGGATGAACCTTGTCACGCATCAGACGGGACCCGAAGGCCGCGAAGTGCGCGTCTTGTTAGTCGAAGAAGGTTTGCCGATCGATAAAGAATTTTATCTCGGCATCGTTTTGGATCGCGCCTCGGGCCGGCCCGTCTTCATGGCTTCGGCCGCGGGCGGCATGGACATCGAAGAAGTGGCGGCAAAGACACCGGAACAAATCATGAAGGAAACCGTTGACCCGGCTGTCGGCTTTCGTGCGTTTCAGGCGCGCAAGCTGGCTTTTAGTTTAGGACTGCCGGCGGAATTGATTGGCCAGGCCGTGAAGTTCATGCAGTCGCTCTATCTGGCGTATGAACAGATGGACGCGTCGTTGATGGAAATCAATCCGTTCCTCTTGACTAAGGACAAGCGGCTGATTGCGCTCGATGCAAAAGTAAACTTTGACGACAACGCGATGTTTCGCCATAAAGATTTTCTGGCGTTGCGCGACCTGAACGAAGAAGAGCCTTTGGAAATCGAAGCGTCGAAGTTTGATCTCAACTACATCAAGCTCGACGGCAACATTGCCTGCATGGTCAACGGCGCCGGGCTGGCGATGGCAACGATGGACATCATCAAACTCGCCGGCGGCGAACCGGCAAACTTTCTTGACGTCGGCGGCGGCGCTTCGCAGGAGCGAGTTGAAGCTGCGTTTCGCATTCTGCTGGCCGACGAAAACGTGAAGGCGGTTCTGATAAATATTTTCGGCGGCATTGTGCGCTGCGATATGGTCGCGCGCGGCGTAGTTGAAGCAGCGAAAAACTTGGGAATCAAAGTGCCGGTCGTCGTTCGGCTTGAAGGCACGAACGTCGAAGAAGGCCAGCGCGTTATTCGCGATTCGGGAATGAACTTTACCGTCGCCAAGGGAATGAAGGACGCGGCGGAAAAGGTTGTTGCGCTCGCGGCGTGACTGGAGTGGCACAGACTTTAGTCTGTGGCTGCGACGGATGCACAGACTAAAGTCTATGCCACTCAGGTCCGGAGTTGCCCCTCTTTGAATAATCATTGACGCGGTAAGGGAGGCCCGTTTCCGTACGGAAGGTGGCAAAGCCGCCGCGACTAGCGTGGCACAGACTTCAGTCTGTGGCTGCGACGAAACCACAGACTAAAGTCTATGCCACTCCGTTCAAGACTAGTCCGAATCCTGGTACAGATTTGCCGCTTCGCTTTGGCCGCTCTGTTTTTGATTACCGCGGGCGCGAAGCTCGCCATCGTGAAAGCCTTTGCCGCTAATGTCGGCGAACTGCTGGCAGCTTCAGGTTTCAACTACACACGCTGGATGTGGCCGGCGACGATTGCCGTTATCGCCCTGGAAGTCATTACCGCAGCGCTGCTGTTTATTCCAAAAACAGTTCGTCTCGGTGCTTTATTCGCGGGCGCACTTTTGATTGGTTTTGCGGGCTACGCGCTTTATTACGTTTATGTTTTGCATGGTGAGCCGCTCGAATGCGGCTGCTTTGGCGGCATCATTGCGAGCCAGTTGGGAGTGAAGACGACGCTGCGAAATCTCGCGCTGCTGGTTCCGGTCTTAATAGTTTTTGTTGGCTACCGCCGAACCCAGCCGTTGCCGTTGCAGCGTGACACGTTTGAACTTTCATCCGGCGCGGCTGTAGAGTGAACGACTTCGTTGAGTGATGAGTGATGCGTGATGAGTGATGCGTGATGCGTGATGGCCACCGAATGTTGTCGGAGGCCAACTTTCGATTTCTGACTTCTGACTTCTGACCTCCGACTTCTGCTTATGAGTATTCTCGTTGATAAAAATACGCGCCTGGTGGTTCAGGGAATCACGGGCAAAGAGGGAACATTCCATACTAAACAAATGGTTGAGTATGGAACGAACGTTGTCGGCGGCGTCACGCCCGGCAAGGGCGGCACGACCCATGAAGGCATTCCGGTTTTCAACACGGTTAGCGATGCGGTGAACGAAGCAGGCGCGAACGCGGCCGTCATTTATGTTCCACCGGCGTTTGCGGCCGACGCAATTATGGAAGCCGCTGCGGCAGGAATCCCCGTGGTTGTTTGCATCACCGAGGGCATCCCGACGCTCGACATGGTTAAGGTGAAGCAATACCTGAGCGACAAAGCCACGCGTCTGATTGGTCCGAATTGTCCGGGAATTATTAGTCCCGGCAAATGCAAGATCGGAATCATGCCCGGCCACATTCATCGCGAAGGCCGTATCGGCGTTGTCTCGCGTTCCGGAACGTTGACGTATGAAGCGGTGGGCCAACTTACGGCGCTCGGTATGGGCCAGTCGACAGCAATCGGTATTGGTGGCGATCCGATTGTCGGCACAACGCACGTCGATGCGCTGCGGTTGTTTCAGGATGACGATGAGACGGATGGCATTGTCATGATTGGCGAGATTGGCGGAACGGCAGAAGAGGAAGCGGCGGCTTTTGCAAAGGGGAACGTTACCAAGCCAATCGTTGCGTTCATTGCCGGACAGACTGCGCCGCCGGGGCGTCGCATGGGCCATGCCGGCGCGATCATCGCCGGAGGCAAGGGAACTGCCGCGGAAAAAATGAAGGCGCTGGAAGATGCCGGCATTCATGTGGTCAAGTCGCCGGCGGATATCGGCACAGGCATGAGGGAAGCGCTGGGAGCGTCTTCGGCGGCGTAAGAAATTTGGCCGCGGATTAACGCGGATTCACGCTGATCTGAAAAGTAAGCCAGTCAGAAAATTCGCGTTTGTGGATTGTCATTTCAGATTCGCGTTTATCCGCGAACATCCGCGGCAGAATTCTTACTCGCGGCAGAACTGTTCAGAACGATTAAGGAGACAGAGAAGAGCAGATGGGGAATCTTACATTCGCAATTATCAAGCCCGACGCGGTGCGCGCCGGAAACACCGGCAACATTATTCAGCGAATTAATGACGCTGGTTTCAAGCTGCGCGCGATGAAGACGCTGCACCTGACACAGCGCGAAGCGGAAGGTTTTTATGCCGTCCACCGCGAACGCCCGTTCTTCGCCGGTCTAACTGAATTCATGTCGAGCGCGCCCTGCGTAGTCATGGTTCTAGAAAAAGATAGAGCTGTAAAAGCCTGGCGTGACCTGATGGGCGCAACGGATCCGGCCAAAGCAGATGAAGGAACTTTAAGAAAAGAGTTTGGCGCTTCGGTTGGCGAGAACGCGACGCACGGCTCGGATTCCGACGAAAACGCGGCCATCGAGATTGCCTACTTTTTCAGCCAGCTGGAATTAGTTTGAACCTGCCGGGATCAAGTTGACACGTAATGCGAGCAGGACAACATTCAAGTTGCAAATTGAATTAACTGAGTGGTTCTCTGCAATAGCTTGTAGTCGAGGCGTGAAAGAGTCCATCGACCATGAAACGGTGTCCCACCTGTAACCAAATCTTTGAAGATGAGTGGTTAACATTCTGCACAGTTGATGGCTCTCCGCTCATCGACACGGGCGCGCTATACCAGCCGCCCACGGTGGTTGTGCCGCCACCTGTCGTAACGCAACAAGATATGGGCCAGCAGTCGAGCGCCGAAGTCGCTCCCGCCGATTATCGCCCGCCGCCGCAAAGCGTTCCATCGACATGGCAACCGCCTCCGCCGCCCAGGACGGTGGCGGGTCCGTCGCAAAGCCTGGCCGTCTGGTCCATGGTGCTCGGGCTCGTTTCAATGACGCTGGGCTGGTGTTGTAGCTTTGGTTTGTTAACAGCGCCGGTGGCGATAGTTTTGGGAATCGTCGCTCTGTCGCAAATCAAGAGTCAGCCAAATCGTTATACTGGTAAGCCATTGGCCATAACCGGGATTGTGAGTGGTGGCCTCTACTTTGTTGTCTTAGCCGTGATAATTCTGATTTACGGTTTAGGTATTTTACTTAGCGGTCTGCATAGACTTTAAAACTGCCGAACCAGGAAAGAACCAAAGTGAAACGCTGTCCCACCTGCAAACGAACATTTGCGGATTCGAATCTGAGTTTCTGCACTGAAGACGGAACTCCGCTGGCAACCGTGGTCGATGATGCTTCTGAAGAGACGTTGGTCAACCCGTCCGCGAGCAACGCCGCGCGCGCTGATGGACCATCCGCTGCGAACAATCGAGATCAGCCCGCCTATCAACCGCCCGGTTCTTATGTGCCACCTGCGCCGCCTGCAAAACGGAAGGCATGGCTCTGGGTGGTGGGAATCCTGGCCCTTCTTTTGATCGCTATAGCCGGATTGGGAATTGCGGCGGCGGTGTTTGTTCCACGAATGTTGCGCGCGGCAGCAAACAGCAATTCGTCGAACACAAATGCGCGCTCGTACCGCCCGGACAACGTCAATGCGAACTCGAACGCAAACACGAACGCGAACACAAACGTAAATTCCGGCCAGGATAATGGGAACGACAACGCTGAGACCTCGTCTGCGCCGCCCACTAATGAAGAGCAAGTGCTGGCTCAGTTGACCGACTTGGAAAATGATTGGACCGAGGCCAACATTAATGCCGACAAGAAGAAGCTCGATCGCATTCTTGCGGATGACTATGTTGGTAAGACGAGCGAGGGAAAACCGCACGGCAAGGCCGAATATATCAAGACCGTAGAGCCCGACAATACGATTCAAAAATGGAATTTTGAAGACTTGAAGGTTAGTCTATTAGGCGAACGAGCGACACTTACTGGTATCATTCGGTTACAGGTAAAAGATCAGGAACTTGCGTTTAATTTTGTCGATAAATTCGTCTGGCGCGACGGCAGATGGCAGGCGACCGGGTCGGAAGTGACGCCGATCAATCAGTAGGCAGACGGCAGGAGCAGACGGCAGACGGCAGACGGCAGGAGCAGACGGCAGTAGGCGGTAGGCGGTAGGCGGAAAGCAAAAACAAATTTCAGATTTCAAATTCCAGATTCCAAATTTTAAAGACCGAAGACCGAAGACCGAAGACCAAAGACCGAAGACCAAAGACCCAAGACCCAAGACCCAAGACCAAAGACCAAAGACCAAAGACCAAAGACCAAAGACCAAGGACCAAGGACCAAGGACCAAAGACCAAAGACCGAAGACCGAAGACCGAAGACCAAAGACGACAACTGACCACTGGCCACAAACAACTAACAACTGCCAAAACGCAATGTCTATTATTACCGACGTAATTCAATCGACGAAAGCCATCATCCAGGGGATGGGCGTGACGCTTTCCTACATTCCAAAACGAAAATGGACCGTCCAATATCCCGAAGAGCCGGTGACGATGCAGCCCCGTTACCGTGGTCAGCACCTGCTTCATGTTGACGAACTCGGCAAGGAAAAGTGCGTCGCTTGTTTTCTCTGTGCCGCTGCCTGCCCTTCCGAATGCATATACATCATCGCGAAAGATGACCCGCGCCTGCCCGCCGATCGCATCGGCGTCGATGAGCGTTACGCCGAGGTCTACAACATCGACTATGGGCGGTGCATCTTTTGCGGTTACTGCGTTGAGGCGTGTCCAAAGGATGCAATTACCCACGGCTACAACTTTGAACTTTCGGTTTACAACCGCGCCGACCTGCTTAAGACTAAAACTGATCTGCTAATCACGACCCAGGTGCAGTCGAAAAACTACCGCGTCGCTTTTTCAGATGAAGATGTCGATTCGGAGTACAAAGAAATCTAGGCGGAAGTCGGAAGACAGAAGACAGAAGACAGAAGACAGAAGACAGAATACAGAATTCAGGATTCAGATTTCAGCAACACCAATGGCCGCGTCTGATTGATCGAAACTTCCATATGAATAATCGGCTGACCCCGGCAACAGACTTCTGACCTCTGAACCTCGGACCTCTGACTCCTGTATTCTGAGTTCTGAGTCCTGACTTATGCCCCCCCGACAGCTTCATTACCGCTGGCAATATAACTTAAAGGCGAGCCCCGCGGAGCTGTGGCCGTTCGTCTCGGACACCAATCGTTTCAACCGCGATACCGGTGTGCCTTCCGTCGAGCCAGGCGAAACTCGGCAGCGACTTAGGAACGCGCGCCAGCGATTGCGCCTGTCGATTTACGGCGTGGCAGTGGAATGGGAAGAGCAGCCGTTTGAATGGATTCGGCCGTCGCGTTTTGGAGTCGCTCGCAGTTACAGCAAAGGGCCGATGGTTGAATTGCGCGCGCTTGCCGAACTCACACCTCGCGCAGCGGGCGGCACCACTCTCACTTATCAAGTTTTTATCAAACCGCGTTCGCTGTTTGGCGCGCTTAGTGTGGCGCTGCAAATGAAGTTCGTCAGTGCTCGTCGCTTTGCTCGAGCCTTCAAACATTATGACGACATGGCGCTACTGGATCTTCCGCCGGCGACGGCCGACTCAACCGTCGAACTCAGTTCGGCGGCCATCGATCGAATCGCGAATATCAAACTCAAGCTTCATGCTGAGAATGGCGAAACTGAGATCATCGATCGACTCGCAAGCTTTGTACGAACGGCTGACGATTTTGCCGTTGGGCGCATCCGTCCTTATCAACTCGCCGACGACTGGAATGTTTCGCGGCGCGCCGTGCTTGAGTTATGCCTGAAGGCTACGCGCGCCGGCTTGCTTGATTTGCAATGGGAGCTTTTGTGTCCGCTCTGCCGCGGGGCTAGAGAGTCGGGCGGTTCGCTGCGCGATATAAGTTCTGAACTCCACTGCGAAACTTGCCGCATCGATTTCAAAGTTAACTTTGATCGTTTTGTCGAATTAACTTTCCGTCCTAACCCGTCGCTGCGGCCGGTCCAGAGGCAGGATTTCTGCATCGGCAGCCCGCAGCGAACGCCGCACATCGTCGCGCAGCAATTGTTGCCGCCACAGTCAAAACGCGTGTTGAGCCTGCCGCTGGAGCCCGGCCGCTATCGGCTGCGCGCGCTGGAACTTTCCGGTGGCATTGACGTGTCCGTAACTGCCGGCGACGGTACTGACAAAGCAACAGTCGCGATTGCTGAAGCAGGCTGGCCGCACGAGCCGCTGAAGTTGGCGACGTTGTCATCGCTCGAACTTGAGAATGCGACGACCGCCGAACAGTTGTTAATTCTCGAACACCTGGCCTGGAGCGATCAGGCCGCAACCGCCGCCGAGGTGACGGCGTTGCAAACTTTTCGCGATCTGTTTTCGAGCGAAGCGTTGCGTCCGGGTGAACAAATTTCGGTGGGCACGCTGACAGTCCTGTTTACCGACTTGCGAAACTCAACCCCAGTTGTATCGCGAGATTGGCGACGCGACGGCATTTGGCCGCGTGATGAATCATTTCGATGTTCTCAAAAAAATCATTACGGACGAAGACGGCGCGCTGGTAAAAACAATTGGCGATGCCGTGATGGCAATCTTTCGCCGGCCGGTTGCCGCGTTAAGAGCAATGCTGGCTGCGCAGGAATTACTGTCCGCGCCTCCGGACGGCATGCCGCCGCTGACGCTTAAGGCGGGCATTCACGAAGGGCCGTGCATCGCGGTTACCTTGAACGAACGGCTCGACTATTTTGGCTCGACCGTCAACATGGCGGCGCGGCTTGAAGCCCTATCGACGGGTGATGACGTGGTAATCTCTCACGCAATCTATGACGATGCGGAAGTGCGCGAGCTTATCCGCGCTGAGAACCTGCAAGCCGCGCCGTTTGAAATTATGTTGAAGGGTTTCGATGAGGAACGATTTGAACTGTGGCGCGTAAGTAAGAAAAAAGATCTTGCCGCGGATTCACGCGGATAAACGCGGTTCGGAATTTGTAAACGAGTAGCCGTGTCCGGATAAAGGGAAAGCCAGAATGAATATTTCGGTAACAAATCTTATTTAGGTCCTATTTTCTTCTGATCCGCGTCAATCTGCGTTAATCCGCGGCTAATATAATCTTAATGTCGCTCCTGGAATCACGCGAAGTTTCAAAGCTTTATCAAATGGGCAGCACGAGTGTGACCGCGCTCGACAATGTCTCTTTGAAAGTCAACGAAGGCGAGTTCGTCGCGATCCAGGGAACTTCCGGCTCGGGGAAAAGTACGCTGCTGAATATCGTGGGCGGGTTGGACCATCCGACCAGCGGAGAGGTCTTTTTCAACGCCAGGCCGCTCGGCCCGTTCAGCAAACGCGAGATGGCCCGGTACCGGCGCTATTCGGTAGGTATGATCTTTCAGAACTTTAATCTAATCCCGACCATGAACGCGCAGGAAAATGTCGGCCTGGCGTTGGCGTTTGGCGGCTTGCGCGGAACTCAACGAAATAACAAAGCGAGTGAGTTGCTGAATCGCGTAGGGCTCGCGGACCGTTTGACGCATCGGCCGGGCGAACTCTCGGGCGGCGAACAACAACGCGTGGCGATTGCGCGAGCGCTGGCGAATAATCCGAAGGTACTTTTAGCGGATGAGCCAACCGGAAATCTTGATTCAACGCGTGCTCACGAACTGCTGGAGCTGCTGCGGCGCATGGCCTCGAGCGACGCGTTGACGATACTGATGGTTACGCACGATCGCGAGCTGGCCACCAGCTTTGCGGATCGCATTATCCAAATGAAAGATGGCGCAGTAGTCGACGAAGGATGAAAATTTTCAGACGCGGAGACGGGGTGACGGGGAGACACGGCGATACGGCGATCTATGGGAAGGGATCTCCCTGTCGCCCTGTCGCCGCGTCTCATCGTCTTCATACTTCCGCTTTGATCATTTAGTAAAGAGGTAAACCCCCATGTCTGTTAATGCTAACGAGATGACGCTGGAAGCGCTGCGGTCTGTCCCTTTATTTGGATCGCTCGACGACCAGGCTGCTGTTGACCTGCGCGAGTTGCTGACCATCGAGGACATTTCCGCGGGCACTCAATTGTTTCATAAGGGCGACAGCGGCGATGCAATGTACCTAATCGAAACTGGACACGTCCGCATCAGCATTACCGACCAGGATGCGGAGGAAGTGACGCTCGCTGATTTGGCGCAGGGCGATTTCTTTGGCGAGATGGCGCTGATTGATGGCCGCCAGCGCTCCGCGGACGCACGCGTGGTCCAGGATGCGCGACTGGCAATTCTTTCGCGTCCGTCTTTTCTAAGTTTTGTCCGCGCTAATCCGGATGTGGCTTTGGAAATGTTGAGCGCGCTGAGCGAACGCCTGCGACGCACCGACGAGTTGTTGCGTTCGCGCGTTTCCAGAAACGCAAACGAAGAAGAGCGACTGCGCGCGACTGTCGCCGATCGCGCCGCCGACTTGATTGCAGAGTTTGGCGGCAGTTGGAAATTCATAGGCGTATCGATTGCCCTGATACTTGTCTGGATCTTTTTTAACTCTTATGTGCTCTTTAGCGGTTTCGATCCGAAGCCCTATCAAATGTTGAATCTGGTGCTGGCGGTGATTGCCGGAATGCAGGCGCCAATCATCATGATGTCGCAAAACCGGCAGGGCGAAAAAGATCGCCTGCGCGCGGACCTGGACTATCGAGTGAATTTGAAAAATGAGTTATCGCTGGCGGAAGTATTGCGCCGGTTGGATGTGATCGAGAGCGAGCGTCTGCCGAAATTGTTCGAAGAACAAAACGCGAAAATAGCACAAGTCCAAACAACACGTGTCCAAAGTCCAATGTCCAATGTCCAAAGTCAGGGAACGAAGCTGTGACGGGATATTCAAGCAGTTCAGAGTCAAGCTCAAGTAGTTCAGAGTACAAGCTTCAGCTTGCTTTTCGCTGCAAAGCAACAACCTAAAGGTTGGGACTCAGAACTATTTGAATCAATCGACATTGGACTTTGGACATTGGACTTTGGACTAACTAGTAATGATTCAAGCGATATTTTTTGACTTTAACGGCGTCATCATCGACGACGAGCAATTGCAAATGGCGGCGTATCAGGAAGTCCTGCGCGAGCACTCGATCGAGTTGACTGAAGCAGATTATTTCGGCGCGCTGGGCATGGACGACAAAACATTTGTGCGGGCAGCATTTGCGCGCGCGAACAAAACATTGACGGACGACGTGCTCGGCAGCGTGTTGTCAGGCAAAGGCACGAAGCATCGTAAGCTGATCGAAGGTGAGTTGCCGTTGTTTCCCGGAGTCGTGACGTTTTTGCAGGCCGCGTCGCGAAGTTATCAACTCGGCGTTGTCAGCATGGCCGGGTTGAACGAGATTGATTACGCACTTCAGCGCTCGAAGTTACGATCTTTGTTTACGGTGGTGGTCAGCGCAGAAGATGTCAGTGTCTGCAAACCAGCACCTGATTGTTATCGCATCGCATTGGAGAAACTAAATGAGCAGCGGCGCAGCGATCGGAAACTGCCGTTAATGCCGGCCGAGTGCCTCGTTGTTGAAGATTCGCCGCCGGGTATTGAATCAGGCAAGCAAGCGGGCATGCGCACGCTTGGCGTTACGAACACCGTCGCCGAAACCGTGCTGCGAACGGCCGGCGCTGATGTTGTTACAGCGAATCTCGCGGACTGGAACGTTGACGCGGTGCGGCATGTGTTCAACTAAGAATTGGTATTAACGTTGTGGGCCGAAGAATACAGAACTGGGAGCGGTAGCGACTGGGTCTGCGCAGCGTTGAGGTCATAATTGTAAACTAGCGACTCGGCGACCGATGAGGTCTTGTCTATCGCAAGTCCGACCCGGTCGCTACTGCTCCCGGTTCTGTATTCTTTTAACCACTGAACGACACACCCAATTTTCTAAATGAACTTTTTCGATATTCTTCAACTGGCTTTTCGCAATCTACGCCAAGCAAAACTGCGCGCGCTGTTGACGACAATGGGTGTCGTTGTCGGCGTGGCCGTTATCGTAACTATGGTTTCGTTTGGTTTGGGTTTGCAGCAGAACATGTTGGCGCGCTTTGGTGCGCTCGATCTTTTCAATGAGATAACAGTCTTTGGCCGCAGTCTTACTAATCTCGCAACTGCCGGTTTCGATCGACAGACTGGGCGCACTAACGAAGGCGGCGAGCGCCGCGGTCCGCGTTTGAAGCCGGACAAAAATCCCACACGCATTCTTGACGATGCGGCAATCGCCGAGATCGCAAAAATTCCCGGCGTCGCCTACATTCAGCCGACCATCAGTTTGTATGTTTACACGCGCGCCAACGGTCACGTGCGATTTGAGCCGGCGGCAGGCGCTTCGGTTCCCAATGGCTCATCGCGATTTAAAACTTTCCTTGCCGGCGGAATGATCAGTTCAGCGGATGCGGACGAAGCGGTAGTTACTGATAGTTTCACTGAAGATTTTGGTTTTGAAAACCCGGCAGATGCGGTGGGCCAGACGATTGAGTTTCTTGCTCCACCCACGAATACAAACGAGAAGAGCAAGAGCGAACCCAGCCAGGCTGCGGAGGAAGGACCGGCGAATTTTTTTGGTATCCCGCTCGACGAGCAGGACACGACCGATGCGTCGCAAACAGATTTGGTGGCGCGCACGTTTCGGATTGTCGGTGTGCTTGACCTCCATTTAAAAGATGGACCAGGGCAGGGAGGAATGGTGGGCCTGCTGCCCGGCGCGGCTATTTACGTTCCCGTGCGCGCGGCGCGACAATGGGCGCTGGAACATCGTGGGCCAATGAGCCAGGTGGCACTCGCGCTGGCGCGGCAATCAGGTTCATTGAATGGCTCGGAAGCTGAAGGCTACGACGCTGCAGTTATTCGTGTAAGCGATCCGGTTGCCCTGACGGACGTGCGCAAGCGGCTAACCGATTTGGGCTTCGGAAGTTTTTCGATCGTCGATCAAATCGAGCAAATCAAAACTGTGTTTTTGATAATTGATTCAGCGCTGGGACTGTTGGGCGGCATCTCGCTGCTGGTCGCTTCGTTTGGCATTGCGAACACAATGATCATGTCGATCCTCGAACGCACGCGCGAGATTGGCATTATGAAAGCGATCGGCGCGGAAGATCGCGAGATCAAATTAATCTTCTTTTTTGAAGCCGCGGTAATCGGAGCGTGTGGCGGCGTAATTGGCGTTTTGGCGGGATGGGGCATGACCGCATTAGCTAATCGCCTGGCGTATCGGTTTATCTTAAAACCTCAGGGCGCGTCATTCATCGACTTTTTTTCCTTGCCGCCGTGGCTGTCGGCGAGTGCGATCGCATTTGCGCTGGTCGTTTCAATTCTGGCGGCGCTTTATCCTGCGGCGCGTGCGGCGCGCATCGATCCAGTCAGAGCGCTGCGGCACGATTAGGAGAGTGGCATAGACTTTAGTCTGTGACTCTGTGGCAACCACAAACTTGCGTCCGTGCCACCAACGAGCCACCGACTAAAGTCCGTGCCACTCAAAAACGCCGCGCGATCTGATCGATCGCGCGGCGTTGTTAACGTCTGCTAACTGCCGACTGCTCCTGCCGACTGTCTACTGGCTAGTTCGCCGGTGGCGTTGCCACTGCCGGCTTGGCCGTTCGTTTCCGCGGTTTTGGTTTCATTGCTACCGGTTCCGGTTTTGTATTCCAGAACGTCGGGTCAACTGCTGCAAATTCCTTTTCCACATAACTCATCTCCGGCGTTAACCAATAGGTGCTGGTCTCGCTGGACATCACGGCGTCGGAGTACGATTTGTCAGCCTCTTTGCGCATGTCATCGCTCATTGCGGCGCGCACGCGCATGTTCACCGGATCATCCATTTCGCCGAGCGACTTCATTGGGCGAAAGATCAGATACGTGCCGCCCCCGGTTCCCGAAATAACCTGGAAGACGGCTGCGTGGAAGTTATCAACCTTCGCTTTGGTCCGAGCGACGTTGACTACTTTCTGGATGTACTCGGCATACTCAGCGTCCTTTCCCGGTTTAAGGCGAACGGTTGTGATGCTGAAGTAACGCATCTGCGGCAACACCACACCGGGATTGAAACTGAGCTCGGGCCGATAGATCGCAAACATGTCGCGCATGGCGTTGTGCAACTGTGGTGCCTCGACCGCAAGCCGGGCTAACTCCGCTTTCGTGGCGCCCGTGGCCGCGCCCATTTTCTTGTCGGTGCCCTGCAGCATACCTTCGAGCTGTGCGAAAGTTTCTGCGCCCGTCAGGTAAACGACTTCGTTTTCACTGCCCGCAACTGGGACGAGGGCGATGCGGTAGTTAGGGGTTTGCAGCTGTCCGAAAATAGTGGCGAAGTTTGCAGAGTGTTTATTGTGCGCGGGCATCATGCCTGGCTTGATGTCCTCGCGAACGAGGTAAAGAACCTTTGGTGGTCCATGGGGAGCCGGCATTGTCTGGGCCATAACGGCTGAGCAGGCTGAAAGTAGAACAATCAACATCAGGAGAGACTTCTTCATAGATAACCTCCGGGGTTTTTGGGGAACGTTAATTGAAAGGGTTTCGCTTGATCTTCGGACGCGAAATGCGCCCTGAAGTTATTGACCAAAAGCTTGCCTGGGAATTTGAAACCGGCAGCGCAGAAAAAATCCGAAGAGGGTCTCTTAGGACCTGCCGCTGCGTCTATTTGGAAATTGTCCGAGCGCGGAAACCATACGACCGATTAGAGTATAAGTCAACTTTTTGGATGCGGATTCGTTTGTTGTCCGATAAGCTTTAGAAGGACTGAATCAAGTTGATCAGCGGTTTGATTGGGCTTAGCCCGCGGAGCGCGGCGATAGCGTAAAGCCTGGGGTGAAGCGGAGCGGAACCCCAGGTTGGCGACGATTATGAAATTCAAGCGCGCGAAGCGTGCGATAGCGCAAACGTGGCAAGTCACTGATGATGAACAGTCTGTCGCCCGCTTCGCGGGCTGCAAGCTGGTGTGCCGTCGATCCTGGGGTTCCGCTCGCAAAGCTTCGCTCCACCCCAGGCTTTACGCTATCGCCGCGCTCCGCGGGCTATGGGCAACTACACATAACTCGACGTGAACTCGTCAACTGTTCCCGGCTTTGAAAGGCCGGATTAAATTCTACCGCCGCTACGCGTCGAAGAGCTTAACGCAACGTGCTAGACTTCCGTGCTCATCCAGAATATTGTTCGGTGCTGTTGGTGGTTCGCGCAAGAATGCGTCACCAAAATGCGTCATAAGGAGAATCATTCAAGTGAAAAATGTTCGCCGTCCGATCATACTCGTACTAACGCTTGCCCTTCTCGCTTTCAATGCCAATCTTCGCTCGGCCTGGTCGCAGAACAACTCAACACAACTCGATGGGTTCACCGCCGAAGGCTCGGCAACGGAACGCAATTGGGAGGCTGAGTTTCGGGCGATTCCGGAAGCCACTTCGGCCCGCGAACATCTACGCCGCCTGACCGCCCAGCCGCATGTGGCGGGAACGAAGGAAGACTATGACACCGCGATTTACGTGCGCGATCGGATGCGTAGTTATGGAATTTCTTCCGAGCTTAAAGAATATGAGGTGCTGCTGCCGTATCCGAAGCAACCGACCATTGTTGAACTCGTAGCACCGCGCCACGAACGATTGGCCGTTAAAGAGGCGGTTGTTCCGGAAGATCCCTTCAGTTCGAATCCAAAAATCATTCCGCTCTTTAATGGTTACAGCGCCACTGGCGATGTTACTGCGCCGCTGGTCTATGTTAACTACGGCTTGCCGCCTGACTATGACGCGCTGAAAAAAGTTGGCGTGGATGTAAAGGGCAAGATCGTGCTGGCGCGTTACGGCAATTCGTTCAGGGGCGTGAAGGCCAAGGTTGCGCAAGACAATGGCGCGGTGGGCTTGATCATTTATTCCGATCCGGCCGACGACGGTTACATGCAGGGTGACGTTTTTCCGAAAGGACCATGGCGGCCGGCGAGTTCGGCGCAACGCGGTTCGGTTCAGTTTCTTTCGACGTCGCCCGGCGATCCATTGACTCCCGGCACGCCGGCCATTCCCGGAACACCAAGATTAAAAATGGAAGAGGCAACTACCCTAACGCGCATTCCAGTTCAGCCAATTTCATATGGCGATGCGCACCGTTTGTTGGAACCGCTTCAAGGTCCGCTCCGGCCCATGGGTTTTCAGGGCGGGTTGCCGTTCGCTTATCACGTCGGCGGAACGGCCGGCGTTCGCGTGCATTTAAAAACCGACATGGATTATCAGGTGCGCAAGATTTGGGATGTCATTTCGCGCATCGAGGGCGCCGAGGAAAAAGATCGTTGGGTGGTGATGGGCAACCATCGCGACGCCTGGACGTTTGGCGCGGTGGATCCAAACAGCGGCACCACGGCAATGCTGGAAGCGGCACGCGCTTTTGGTGGCTTGTTGAACAAAGGTTGGAAGCCGCGGCGGACCATCGTGCTTTGTAGTTGGGACGGCGAGGAGTATGGACTGTTAGGCTCGACTGAATGGGTCGAGGAAAACGCGGCCGAGTTGAAACAGAAAGCGGTGGTCTATCTCAACGTAGACGTCGCGGTTTCCGGTGCAAATTTTGGCGCGTCTTCGGTACCCTCGATGTGGAAATTGATCCGGGCGGCGACGCGCGACGTTCCCGATCCAAAGACGGGCAAGACGGTGTATCAACAGTGGCAGGATCGAACGCGAGACAACACTCCCGATGCTGAACTTGCTAATGCTGAAACGGGTTCCGATACGAAAATCGCGGAAGCGCGAATCGGCGCGCTGGGTTCCGGTTCAGACTTCACGCCGTTTTTGCAGCACATCGGAATTCCTTCAAGCGACATGGGCTTTGGTGGTGACTATGGCGTTTACCATTCGGCGTACGACGATTTTTATTGGATGTCGCACTTTGGCGATCCAACTTTCATGTACCATGTGACCGCGGCCCGCTTATGGGGGACGATAGCAATGCGACTTGCGGATTCCGCCGGATTGCCACTGGACTATCGCGATTACGCAGCGCAGGTGCGCGACTTCTTTACAGAAAGCATGAAGACCGCGCGACAACGAAAGTTGACGAGCGGCCTGGACGAAAAGCAAATGAATGACGCGATTGATGCTTTTTCAAGCGAGGCTGAAAAAACGGAACGCGCCAGGCAAGACGCGATTGCTCAGCCACGTGCGGGTGCACGACTGCAGCGCATCAATGACGCGTTGATCGCCGTCGAACGCGACTTGACGGACGCGCGTGGGTTGCGTGATCGCAACTGGTACACGCATCAGATTTATGCGCCGGGAACTTACACCGGGTACGCTGCACAGCCGTTGCCTGATTTTCGCCAGGCACTTGAGGATCGCAACACGGTAAATGCCGGCGAAGCACTCAACCGGATTGTTGAGGCCCTGAGGCGTGCGACTGAGACGTTACGCAAGGCGCGCGATTAAGTGGCATGGACTTTAGTCTGTGGCTGCGACGAAACCACAGACTTAAGTCTGTTCCACAACAATTGACTTGATTTGCTCGAACAAACTAACCAGAGACGAGGAAGCATTATGAGAAAAAGGTTTGCGGGAATTAGTTTACTAGGAGCTTTTGTCTTGTTGGTGATTTTGCCGGCGGTTTTCGTCGCCCAGCGCCGACCCAATCGGCCGGCGGCGCAACCGGTGGCGACCCCCGCGCGTAACGATTTGAAAATCACTTACAGGACGAGCACTTCCGGCCAATCGATGGAAACGACCATGATGCTGAAAGGGCCGCGCGAGCGCTCGGAAATGAAGCTGGGCTATGGCCGCGACATCATTAACATCACCCAATGTGATTTAAGACGAACGATTCAGATCAGCGACAGCGCAAAGAAGTATGTAGTCACGCCGATGGACACAGAAGACTCGACGCCAGTGACCGGCGGCGTTACAGCGGGCGGAGCGCGTGAGCCATCCACACGTGGCGGAGTTATCACGTACACAACTTCGGCTGTCGATACTGGTGAGCGCAAAGAGATGTTTGGGTTCCAGGCTCGACACGTGAAGACAAGTATGGCCATTGAGTCTTCGCCGGATGCTTGCAGCCCAATCAATCAGCGCATGGAGACTGACGGTTGGTACATCGATTTTTCTTTTGGTCTTAATTGTGACCAGGCGCGTCCACCGCAAATGGGTGGCATGCCGTCCCGGGGCGGTTGTCGCGATCGCATTCGTTTCAACCGGCAGGGCGCTGCTCGAACCGGTTACCCGCTTCAGGAAACTACAACAGTTTATGGCCCAGACGGACGTGTCGCGTTCACTTCGACGAAAGAAGTTGTCGAACTGTCTCGCGAGCCACTCGATGCGGCGCTGTTCGATGTGCCCGCGGGTTATGTGGAAACTGCGAATGCGCAGGAGCTGTATGGCATGCCGTCAATGGACGCCATGTCGCAAGCGTCCCAGGGCCGCAACGATGATGGAGACAAAGGCTTTTTCCCGGCGCGAGAAAGGACGGACAACGTAGCGTCGCTAAGCAGCAATAGAAAGGCGCCGGGTTCCATTCGCGTTGGCGTAGTTCAAATTAACAACCGCACCGATCACCAGATATCGAATGATTCTTTGCGCCAGCGATTGATCGGCGAAATTGACGGCGCGGACGTTGATGCGATCGCTTTGAACGCTTCCAGTGCCGCTGAGGCCGAGGCGGAAGCGAAGGCAAAGCAGTGTGACTTCATTCTTTATACTGATGTCGCCTCGATGAAGAGTTCTGCCGCCAAGAAGTTGTTTGGCAGGGTTGCCGGCGTCGGCGGCGTCGATAAGACTGAAGTAAAGATTGAATACAAACTTTTTGCTGTTGGCGATGGTGCGCCGCGCTTGCAATCCACGGTGACGGCTAAAGAAGAAGGCGACGATGCGAGTGCCGGAACAGCAGTGTCTCAAGAAGCCCGAGCAGTGACAGCGGAAGTGCGACGAAAAGGACGCAGTTAACGAAGGAAGAAGCAGTACATTAAAAGGCGAGCAGGCGAAACCGTGGCATAGACATCAGTCTGTGCCGCCTGGAACCCACAGACTAAAGTCTGTGCCACTTAGCTCCAACACTCAATTCGTTTTTGCTTTGGCGCCTTTGCCTTTGCGCGGTGGAATGATTTCCGGACCAAGCTTGCCGGCGGCCTGGACAATTGTTTCAGCGTTGTCCATCAATTCGTCGAAGTTGCGCACTTCTGCCTCATCTGCTGCGCTGCTTTGAAGCGGCTTGAGTTGATCGACGATGTGCGAAGCGGCGCCGGCGAGTTTGCGCAATGCCCTCGGCAGCGCCGGGTTTTTTTCATCGCGATAGCTTACATCGTCGATGTTGTCTATCGCCGCATCGAGGATCCTCGCAATGTCGCCCACTAGTTCGCTGCGAGTGCCCGCGGGCAGGTCACCCCAGAACTCAGCATCCTTCTTTAGTTCCTTCGTGTTGGTGTCCAACCCTTTTATCACCACCAGCCGGCGGTTGGCCGCTTTGATGAATACGTCGACGCGCTTATCAAGCTCCTGGGCGTCCTTGACCAGGTCAATTTCTTTTGGCGTGAGATAGTCGCGCGCCTGAGGATGGGCCGCGGCGGTCAAGCAACACGACAAAAACAAACCGAGCTGCGCCAGGCTAAGAAGAGTTCGTCGCGTCATGGTTTTTTTTCCGGCGGGACGGCGTTGTTTTGAACTGAGCTGCGGTCCGGCCGTTGCTCTGGTGATGAAGGACGTTCGCGGACAACTGTGTGGCCGTAAAAAGAGTTCAAAGCCTCAGTCCGGCCCTGGCGCGCGAAGTCTTCCGTCTCTTTTATCCAAATCGCATAAGCCGACGGCGTCGTGCGGCGCATGATGCTTAGACGTGGTCCATGGGCGCGTAAGGTTAGTTCGACACGCTTGTAAAGATCGCGAGTCTTGTTGCTGTCCAGCTTTTGCTTACTCAGAAAAAGGAAGACGTCTTCTATAAGCGCCCAATACTTTCCGGCTTCGGCTGCGGCCTCGTCGTAATTTAGATGTGAAGTCTGCAACTCGGCGTTAGCCAGATGACTTTCCGCGAGGGCAAGGGTCAAACGCACGCGGTCTTTAGTATCTTTTTCTTCTTCAAGCTGAACGCGATCCTGCCGCGCAACGATTTTCAACGGCGGCGGTTGGTCCTGCGCACCTACGTCCGGAACGCGCATTATGGTCGCGGTTGCACAAAGAACCGTCAGGATCGAAATTCCAATCCGCGAAATTCCCGTGGGTTTCATTTTGCTCGTTTCGATCTGCGCAAAGAGTCAGGGCTTGCCGCTTCGTCCCGATTTCTTTTTGGGCCCTTCGCCTAGTTTAATCTGGCGCTGCAAAGATGGCAGGCGTAGTTTTACTTTCTCGATCTCCAGTTGGTTCGTTTTTTGATCGGCATGAGCAAGGAACGTGTCGTACGCCGCTAATGCTTGTTCGTATTCTCCAAGATTATCGTGTGCCGTGGCAATGAAATAATAAGCAACGGTCAAATCGGGTTTGCTTTGCAGGAGCCAATCGTACTCGACCAGCGCCTCGGGAAATTGTTTTAGCTCGTAGAGCGCCGTCGCCAGGTTTGCGTGCGCTGCGTAATTGTCGGGAGCAGCCCGGATGACTTTTCTAAGCACCGCAACTGCATCCGCAAAGCGGCGCGCCCGAACCAAAGCCGAGCTGTAGCCGGTCGCGAAATCCGCATTCGCAGGCTCTAGCTCAAGTGCGCGCCGATAAAAACTAAGCGACCGGACCGGATCGACGGTTCGGTAGGAGGCGCCCAGACGCTCCAGCAACCTGGCGTTATCCGGATTTTGCTTTAGCAGTTTTTCCAGTGCGTCGCGCGCCTGGACCGGGTCGTCGCTGTTCGCAAGCTTTATTTCTTCTTCCGTGCCAATCACGTTTCCGGAATTAGCACTTGTCGGTTCAGCCAAGCCCGCAGCTTTTGCCACGCGGATCGCGTCGTCATGTCTGCCCGCGCTTTCATAAGCGGCGGCGAGCCGGGACATCTTCTGCTTGTCACCAGTCGCGAGAAGTTCGGCGGCTTTAAGATCTTCAAAGGCTCCTGACTCGTGTTCTGCAACGCGGACGGCAGCGCGGGCAATGAGTGCGTCAAGATTTTGCGGCTCGAGTTCGAGAACGTGATTCAGGCTATTGAGCGCGGCCCGATTGTCGCCTGTGCCACGCTCGGCGAGCGCCCGCACAAACCAAATCGCGGCGCCGGCATCGCTTTCATTGGTCACACGCGTTGCAAGTTGTAGCGCTTCTTTGGGATCTTTGGCGTTGAGCCGAACATTCGCGAGTACCCGAGTCGCGAGCAGGTCGTGTGAATCGAGTCGTATTGCCTCGCGCAAAAGAGTTTCTGCTTCATTGTCGCGATTGAGCCGGACCAATAGCGCTCCCAGCGCCGAATAAGGAAGCGACCAATTCTTCCGTAACTCAATTGCGCGCCGAAAACTTGACTCGGCCTCAGCGGAACGTCCCAGCGTGGCCAGGACATTCCCTCTTTGAAACTCTGCTTCGGGAAACTCGGGCCGTACTTTGATTGCCTCTTCATAGTACCCGAGCGCGCGTTCGTAGTTTTGTACTTTTTCGCGCGCGTCTTTCAGCGAGTCGCCGCGTGCGTGGGCGTTTTGACCTTGCTCAAACAACTTGACTGGATCGGCGCCCGAGTCACTAAAAGCGTCAGCGTTTTGGGCGGCTAGCGGATGGACCACCGCGCAAGCCAGGCAAAGGGCGACGATCATCAGCGGCACTGTTCGGACCCGTAATGGATTTAAGATAGTCGGACGAACAATCATGAAACACTTCGCCACAAGGGAAGAACAAACTGAGGAGGGCCACATCTTATCATTTCAAAATAGTCCGCGTCCAAAATCGTGCGCGCATTCTTTTGGATGCTGGTTGCGGTGATTTGATGCATGCGATAACATTATTTTCGCAATCCCATTGGTCAACCAAATAGAAGAACATGCTGCCCGTGCACGTGTCTCTTCGCGGAGAACGCACTATTGTGAGCACGTCCCTGCCGAACAAAAACCAAGATGAAGCCGCGCTTCAAATCGATGACGGTGAATTGAGTCTGGCCAAGGAGCGCCGGTTGCGCGAAATCTTTCGCGAGATGGGTTCAGCGATTGTGGCTTTCTCGGGCGGCGTCGATAGTAGTTACGTTGCCCTTGTTGCGACTAGCGAGCTGGGCGAAAACGCGGTGTGCATTACAGGCGATTCGGCGAGCTTGCCTTCACTGCAGCGTAAAACGATCCAGGACCTGGCGAAACAGTTTGGCTTTCATCACGAAGTGATTAAGACAGACGAGCTCGAGGATTCTAATTACACTGCCAACAACGCCAGTCGTTGTTACTTTTGCAAGGACGAGTTGTACACCAAGTTGGCAGAACTGGCCCACACGCGACAAGTACCATTCATAGTGGATGGTTCGACCTGTGACGATCTCGAGGATTATCGCCCGGGCCGAGTTGCGGCGTCCGAGCACCGCGTACGCAGTCCCCTTATAGAAGCAGGCATGAGCAAAGCTGAGGTGCGACTGTTGAGCAACAAAGCGGGTTTGCCCACTTGGGATCAACCGGCCAGTCCATGCTTGTCGTCGAGAATCGCTTACGGCCTGCCGGTGACAATCGCCCGCCTGAAGGAAGTGGATTGCGGTGAACAAATTCTGCGCGACCTGGGCTTCAGGGAATTTCGCGTAAGACATCACGATAATCTTGTGCGTCTTGAGATTGCCCGTGCTGAAATGGAACAGGCCCTAAGCCTAACCGTCATAGACGAGTTGGCGCGGCGTTTTCGCGAGCTCGGGTTTAAGTATGTCACGTTCGATCTTAACGGCTACCGCAGTGGCGCAATGAATGAAGCTCTGGACCGGGACGTTGAGAAGTTTTCCTGAGAGCCGACTCGGCACCGACGGATAGACGCGTTCGCGGGAGTTAATTCTACAGAACCTTTGGAGATGGACCATGGTGAGTATGCAAAACACAGTATACGTCGACGACATCCGCGAGATTAAGGAAGAGAATCCCTTTGAGTCGATGATGTCACGATTCGATCGGGCCGCGCAGTTGCTCAACCTGGATCCGGACTTGTACGCCGTTATGCGCGTGCCGAATCGCGAGCTCAAAGTTTACATACCTACCAGAATGGACTCGGGCCGGATTCAGGTGTTCGAGGGGTATCGAGTGCAGCATAACTTTGCACGAGGCCCAGCGAAGGGCGGCATTCGATACTCGCCGGACGTCAATCTCGATGAGGTAAGAGCACTTGCTGCCTGGATGACATGGAAGTGCGCTGTGGTGAATGTCCCCTTCGGCGGAGCGAAAGGCGGCATCATTTGCGATCCGCAACAGATGTCAATTGGCGAGTTAGAACGTATGACGCGTCGGTACGCGTCGGAACTCCTGGACTTTATTGGTCCGGAAAAAGATGTGCCGGCGCCGGATATGAATACGAACGAACAGACGATGGCTTGGATTATGGATACCTACTCCATGCACGCCCGGCACACTGTTACGGCGGTTGTCACCGGCAAGCCGATTGATTTGGGAGGCTCGTCCGGCCGGCGCGAGGCGACCGGCCGCGGGATCCTTTTTGTCATCAACGAGGCGGTGAAGAAATTTGGTATGACACCAGCAGAAACACGCGTCGTGGTCCAGGGCTCAGGAAATGTTGGCGGGATCGGTGCACGCTTACTGCACGATGCTGGTTATAAAGTCGTCGCGATTTCGGACATACACGGTGGCATCTATAACCCGGCGGGCATCGATATTCCTGCTGCCTTGAAACATCTTTACGCCACGCGGTCATTTGAGGCTTACGCAGGCGTTGAGCGTGTTTCGAATAGCGAACTGCTTGAACTGGAATGCGACGTGCTTGTTCCGGCCGCGACTGAGAACCAGATCACTTCTCAAAACGCTGACCGGATAAAGTGTAAGGTGCTGGCTGAAGGGGCCAATGGACCGACAACCGCGGCCGCTGATCAGGTCTTACATGAAAAGGGAATCTTTGTGATCCCGGACATTTTGGCAAACGCCGGCGGAGTTACGGTTTCTTACTTTGAATGGGTCCAGGACAGGATGGGTTATTTCTGGCGCGAGGACGTGGTGAACCAGCGACTGCAGGAAACCATGGTCGCGAGTTTCAACGATCTGTGCCGTTATGCCGATGCACATTCGGTCGACACGAGAACCGCAGCCTACATGTTGGCCATTGATAGAGTGGCCTATGACACTCGGATGCGCGGTATCTATGCGTGACGGAAAAAACATAAAGAAATCGGGCATAAGTCATCAAAAAGTCTTGATTTCCCCCAAAAGGTAGAGTATGGTCTGGCAGGTTTTGTCTCGCACTAATCTAGTGATTCTCTGAATTTTGAGCAGGGGTTTGAGGTCTACATCGTCAACCTAAACTGCCCTTTTCACGAATGTGGTGCCTGGATTTCTTGGTGGCGAATAGGGGAATACAAGGCACCGGGGCCTTTCGCGATGTGCGGATAGGTGATGCCGGTGCTGGTCCTATTTGACAATTGGTGGTTACGCCAACATCTACGCAGGACGGTCGAGCAAGCTGGGCCATTTGTTTTGATGTTGGCATAAACGGAAAGCTTTAATTACTCATTTCGCAGGAGGATTGCGATGAGACTCGCAACAAGGGCGCTTATTGCTGCGCTCGCAACGTTGGTCTTGTGTGCCGTGGTAGTGGGGCAGACATTAAGGGATCCGGAGGATCCGAAGAACCAATCACCGGCAGTAGGGACGGGTGGTCCGGAAGGTGGTCCGACGGGATTGTTTACCATTTACGATGGGCAGAC
>JAVEDP010000041.1 GCA_030841085.1 Pyrinomonadaceae bacterium | reverse complement strand
CTAATAACTATCAGTCTCATGTCAAAGAGCAAACAGAATCAAGAGCATGAAGGCGCTGCGGCGTCGCGGTCAGAGTCTGCCTTTAAAAAACTCTTGACAGCGAACACCGCTTCATAGATGACCTCATCACTCTTGCGCGTTGGTTTATGTCAAAACAGATTACGATTAAATCAACGGTGCTCGCAAAATCTCCGCAACATTTCCGTTACCGGATCTCGGACATTCGGTGCACGATATGGATACTTATATTCAGCTAAACACCATTGGTTTTCGACGCGTAATCGCAATATATTCAAAATCGGTCAACGGCATGGGGCTTGCAAATTCCATCTCAAATGGAGGGGGGAAGAAACATGAAAAAAACGTTTGGCAGTGCGCTTTTGGCGCTCGCGTTTGTATTCGGCGTAATTGCCCTGGCCGGCACAACGGCCAACGCGCAATGGTCGAACCGGACCTACGGCGGATACAACAATCAAGACATACAACAAGGTTTTCAATACGGTGCGAACGTGGGTGCCAGCGATGCCCAACGTGGGCAGAGTTATAGTCCTCAGCGTTCACGCTATTATCGAGAAGCGCCGACCCAGGCTTTTCGCGATGGGTTTGTGCGCGGCTATGACCAGGCATACCGACAGTATGCGAACGCAAACAGCGGCTACGGAAACGGTGGTTACCGTAACGATGGTTCCTACGGAAATTATGGTGGCTACGGAAACGGTGGCTACGGAAACGGTGGCTACGGAAATACCGGATATGGTGGCTACAGCAGCCAGGAACTTAACGCCGGTTACCAACAGGGAATAAACACCGGCGCCGACGATGGACGACGTAACAAGCAATACAGCCCGGAACGATCAAGGTACTACCGAAATGCGCAGACGCAGGCTTATCGTGAAGGCTTTGTTCGTGGTTACGATGCCGGCTATCGCCAGTATTCGCGAAACGGCAACTACCGCAGAAGCAATAACGCCGCGCAAATTCTAGGACAGATCTTTGGTGTTCGTTAAGACTGTTCTTAACTCTTAATTAACAAGGTGCCGCGATGAAAGTCGCGGCATCTTTTTTTGGAGTGCGGCGGCTCGACGCCGCTTTCTCACGCGGCGGCTTGACGCCGCTTTTGGTAGGCCCAACATCTCGTCACAGAAAGCATTCGCTTCTTCGTTGAAGCGGCGTCAAGCCGCCGCGCCACAAAGCGGCGTCTAGCCGCCGCACTCCAAATAAGCAAAGCGACGTCAAGTGGCGAAGAACTTGCGTGGCATCCATGACGTGAGTCGGGAAACCGTAAAACGGAATTGCCATTACTGCGGAAACTTAAGCCGCCGCACCAGGTCAGTAAACCCTGGTTCGGAGCGAAGGGAATCAAACATCGGTTCCACGTTTAAGTAGATCAGCCATCCCGAACGCTCGTCATATGCTTTGTTCAATTGGGTGATCGCCTCCTGCTTGCGCCCAAGGCTCAGGTAGATGAGCGAGAAGTCGTAAGGTGAAACATATTTCTCTTTGGCGATGCCTTTCATTTCCTCCAGCAGCTTTAAGGCATCAAGCTGCTTACCCTGAGCCGCATAGGCACAACCGAGCAACGCCAAAGCCGAAGGATCACGGCCCATCAGTTTGATTGCGATCTCGTATTCCTTGATAGCTTCCGCATACATACCTTTTTGATAATAACTCTGCCCCAGACCCGCGTGGGATCCTGGCCGGTTCGGCTCAATATCAAGAAACTTTTGCAATTGTCTGATAGCTTCATCGTAACGGCGAGCGAAGTAAAACGCGCCGGCCACGTCGTCGCTTAGCAAGCCCGACAAAGGATCAACTTCCGCACCGCGCCTTGCCATACTGATAGCTTCGTCCGACCTCCCCATACTCGTCAGCAGATAGGAATAGAGTTCATAAGACAGCGAGTAATTTGGATTGAGTTGAATCGCGCGTTTGTATTCTTGTTCCGCTGTGGCCCACTCGAAGTTGTAGAACATCTTGATAGCGCCGGCCGACGTATGGGCTTCCGCTAAACTATCGTCCAACTCAAGAGCACGTTTGGCTGCGGCCATTGCCTTCGGATAACCCTCAGTCGGTTCTATCCAACTATTAGTTGAGGAAGCGCCGTAAGTATCGGCGAGTCCCACATAGGCCAGTGCGTAGGTGGGATCTTTATCAATCGCCTGCTTGAAATAGTCCTCCGCTCTTCGCTGATCGTCTGGGGTGAACTTATTCCAGTAATAACGGCCTTTCAGATAAAGCTGATATGCCTCGGAATTTTGTGTGTATTGCTTTGTGCGCGGCTCTTCTATTCCCGAAAGTTTTGGCCGCAGGTTAGCGGTAATTTCCTGCGCGATGTCGCGCTGAACGGAAAGGAGATCTGAAACTTTGCGAGCGTATTGCTCGCCCCAAAGCTGTTTGTTGTCGCGCACATCTACAAGTTCCACACTGACGTTAAGGTTGTCTCCGCGTTGCATGATTCGCCCTGTAAGGACCGCGCGCACGCCCAACTCCTTTCCCACTGCCAATGGGTCGGTATCTTTTCCCTTGTAACGAAAGACAGAACTGCGCGCGATCACTTTTAGATTGGGAAGTTGAGTCAGACTATTAATAGTGCTTTCGGTCAGCCCATCCGAAACCCAGTCGGAATTTGGATCGTTATTTTGGTTTACAAAAGGGAGCACCGCGATTGATTCGATTGCAACTTCGTTGTTGCGCGAATGGAAGTAAAAGCCAAGAGCAAGCGCGGCGCCGACGATCAGCACGACGGCGAGAATTGTGGCCAACTTATGTTGATTGATTCTGCTGACAAAATATTCGGCGTTGGAGGCGCGCGTTGAAAGGGAAGCTACGCCCTGACTGGTTGCCGTTTTCTTTCCGGCGGCTGTGCCAGAATCATTTCCAGCATCGTCTTCGCTGCCGGATGCAGGCACGGTCGTATCAATTCCGCCATCGATCAGTTCCCGCCGCACTTCCTTTAGTTCAATCGCTACATCCTTAATCGTTTGATAGCGTTCATCCGCATCCTTTGCCAGGCAGCGTCGCACGATCCTTTGGAGATCCGGTGGCGCAGACGGATTGAAGTCGCTGATTGATGGCGCGGGTTCACGGATGATCTTGTTAAGCGCATCAATCGCGTCTTTGCCGTCAAAAGCTTTGCGGCCGGTAATCGCCTCAAACAAAATGCAGCCGAACGAGAAAATGTCGGAGCGATGATCGATCTCATTCGTTTTACCCTGTGCTTGCTCGGGCGACATGTACCCGGCCGTTCCGATAACAGCGCCTGGGGTCGAATGTTCGAGGATTGCAGTGGCAACCGCACTTGAGTCTCCATCAGATTTCCGGCCCGGATAGGATTGCGGTTCGATCAATTTCGCCAGGCCAAAATCGAGAAGTTTTGCATGACCATCGTGGGTGATCATTATGTTGTCGGGCTTCAAATCTCTGTGCACAATGCCGGCCGCATGGGCCTTGGCAAGGCCATCGGCCGCATGCTGCAGGTAACGCAAAAGCTTTGACAGCTCGGCCTGTCGCCGATGAATAAGTTCGCGAAGTGTCTGGCCCTCGATAAACTCCATGACAATGAAGTTCACACCATCGGCCGCGCCAATCTCGTAGATGTGAGCGATGTTGGGATGATTAAGTGCAGCCGCCGCTTGCGCCTCTTGCACGAAGCGGCGCATTCGATCGCGACTGGACGCAAGAGTGGCGGGCAGCACCTTGACGGCTACCTTGCGATGCAACTGCGCATCTTCCGCCAGGTACACTTCGCCCATGCCGCCCGCCCCGAGCAGCGAATGAATCTTATAGCGACCTAAGCTGGCGCCTGGTGACAGGGAGGAGCTCATTAGGGAAGTGGTCGGCCGGTTAAAGTTGCTATTTCATAGCGGCGGGATTCTATATGAGTCGTGAAGGTGAGCCAAGGATAAGACAGTAACAAGTTTGAAATCGCCGTGGAAGTTGAGACAGCCCACAATCGCGGAAGTCGCTCCGATTTACGATTCACGCTTTAAGATTTACGATACGCCCATGAAATATAAAACACTTGGTAACACCGGTCTGAAGGTTTCTGAACTCTGCCTGGGCACGATGACTTTCGGAGAGAACTTTTATGGGATTGCGGTGGTCCAACAACCAGCTGCGAATGAAATGGTGTCGCGCGCGCTCGACGCGGGCATAAATTTTTTCGATACAGCCGACGTTTATTCGTATGGGCAATCAGAAACCGTTCTCGGGCAGTCGTTGAAAGACGCGCAAGTCCAGCGCGACCGCGTAATCGTGGCGACGAAAGTTCGCAGCGCCATGAGCGAAGGTGCGACTGCGGGAACCAGCGACGTGAACAACGTTGGGCTGACCAGGCAACACATTTTCGCTTCGGTTGAGCAAAGTTTGCGGCGCTTGCAAACGGACTACATCGATCTTTATCAGGTGCATGGCTGGGACGTGCTGACGCCGATTGAAGAGACGTTGCGGGCGCTGGACGATCTGGTGCGGCAGGGCAAGCTGCGATACATCGGCTGCTCAAACTGGGCGGCGCGGCATTTGATGAAAGCGCTCGTGTTGTCAAAAGCGAATGACTGGGCCGGCTTTGTGTCGTTGCAGGCTTACTACTCTTTGGTCGGCCGCGATCTCGAGCATGAACTATTGCCGCTTTGCCTCGAAGAGAATGTCGGTGTCTTGCCGTGGTCGCCGCTTTCGGGAGGATTTCTGTCGGGAAAATACCGGCGCGACAATCCCAATCCGGAAGGCGCGCGCCGCACCGGTTTTCAATTTCCGCCGATTGATGAGGAGCGCGGTTTCGACGCGGTCGAGACGCTTGATCGGATTGCCAAAGAAAAAAATGTGACCGTGGCGCAAGTGGCGCTGGCGTGGTTGTTGGCCCAACCCGGCGTTACGTCGGTAATCCTTGGCGCGAACAAGATGTCGCAGTTGGAAGATAATTTGAAAGCAGCGGCGTTGGAGTTATCGGCGTTGGATCTTGAAGCATTGTCGGCAACGACCGCACCGCGCACGCTCTATCCGCAGTGGATGATTGAACGGCAGAATGAAGGACGACGGTAAAATCCAGTAAGCAGACGGCAGCAGCACTCGGCAGGAAGGCCGTAGGCAAAGCGCGGAAGGGAGAAAGCAGAAGGCCTGTAGAAAGTACGCAGCCTTTAGTGTTCAAAACTCAGCACTCAGCACTCAGCACTCAACATTGGTAAAGAAAAGCGGAGGGTCACCTTTCGATGACTCTCCGCTTTCGCGTTAGGCAATGAGTAAGAAGGTCGTACTCTATTAAGCCGCTTCGTTTCCTTTATCGACCACTGCTTTTAACGCTTGAAACGTTGGTGGCCAGAGGCCGACAAATATTCCCGCCTTCTGTTTTCCGCTAAGAAACAGAGCGATCGAGGCGCCGATCGCGCCAAGCGTCAGAATGTGAAACAAACTGACTCCTGTTGCTTTCTCCGTGGTTTTGTCCACCGTTTTTAGCATCGTCTCGGCTGCGTCCCGCTTGGCACTAGTTTGAATTCCACCGACTTCGTTTGTATCTGGTTGAGTTCCCGTGATCGTTCTTTGTGTTGCTGACATAAATCTCCCCTGAATTGAAATTGATACGCTTCTTGCAAGCTTGCGGTCTCGTTTGCAATGCCCGTACCCCGCAGCGGAAGAGTCAGCAGACGGCGGGAGCCAGACGGCAGAAAGCAGAAAGCAGAAGGCAGAAGGCAGAAGGGCCGAAAGCCGAAGACAGCAAACATCAAACAGCAAAGCAGCAAAGCGAAAACGCCGACCAGCCTGGTCGGCGTTTTTTTGTAGTAACTCTTTGTACTTACTGTTCGCTGTTCACTGTTTGCTGTTTACATCGCTACGGCTTCTTTCCGTGGCCCTTACCGCCGCCCCCGCCACCGCCACCTTGTGCCTGACCATTACCGGCCGGTGGTCCTTGTTGCTTGTCAGGCTTGCCATGTCCCTGCGCTTGGGGTTGCGGTTGCGCCGCGCGTGGTTGTTCCGCACGCGGTTGTGGTTGTGCTGCGCGTGGCTGCGGTTGCGCGCGTGGCGTTTCTACTCGACCCTGCGGCTCTCTTGCCTTCGGAACGTCCTGCCGACCGCGCGGTGTTTGCTGAATGACCTGCGGCTTGGGCACTACCTGCGGCCGGGCTTGTGGTTCTCGAGCCTTCGGAACGTCTTGCCGTCCGCGTGGCGCTGTCTGTTGCGGCTGCTCGCGGTGTCCTACCGCTTCGCCACGAGCTTGCGGAATTGCACTGCGTTGCGCGCGTTGTTGCTGGACTTGCTGTTGTTGCTGCTGCTGCGCCGCAGCCCGCTCAGATTGTTTCCGACTCACGTCCGCCTGGCGCTGTTGCTGTTGTAAATCCTGCAACTGTCGCCGCGCGTCTCGATTACCCTTTGCGGCTTCAGGTGCTAACTGGTCTATCTTCTGTTTGCGTGCCTGGTCGGCGACCGGATTATTCTCTGGGCCTAACGGTTCCGGCGCGCGCTGGCCATTCTCGCGCTCATCCCGGACTTGAAATTTCGTCCCTTTCGCTTTCTCCGGCGCCGCTTCTACTCGCAGCGCTTTCGCCAAATCTCTTCTGAACGGCGGCGCGTTTGGAAGAGAGCTGGTGATCACCGGCGTGTCGTAAAGTTTCTTGGCAATTCCCGGCGGTAGATCGATCTTGCCGCGACCCCACGCCGAATGCACAACGGCATTTCGCAACGGAGTTAGCGTCAGCGGGTCGAGCACCGGACGGACTTGCGCCAGCATCTGCGGGTTCGCGTGGCTAATACTTCTCGGATCAAAATTTCGCCCAAGATCCTGAACCGGCGCATATGCCACGGCGTTGGGAACGCTTAGGTTTACCAATTGGGTTGGCACATTGTTGGTTCGGGTCAGGTAATACGGTTGCCAGTTGGCGTCGTAATAGCGTGGTGCATAAGGATCGCCTGGTCCAAGCGGGACCCAACCGATGTCATTCGAATCCACCGGTACCCAAGCCACCAGCGCGGGCGAATAAGTCGGCGTTGTGTTGACTGTATCCGGAATCCAGAACCACTGATTGTTCGCGTTGGCCCAACGACCATAGTGATAAGGCGCGTACCCCCACGGCTCAGTTGAAACCCAGGTCATCCCATACGGATAATCGTTCATCCAGTAACCCTGTTGATACGGCGCCCAACCGTTGTCTACTCGCGGACTCCAGACATTGCCGTAGCCACTGACGTTCTGCCAGTTGCCATAGGAATCGAGATCGTAAACGCCCGGGATAGTGCTCGAAACGTATTGATAGCTGTTGTAACGGTTGTATGGATCGTAGTAGGAAGGATCCGCGAGGTACGCATCATAGTTGTTATAACGGCCATCGTACATATTCGGATACTGATAAGAGTAGTAATCATTCACCAGGTATCCAGCGTCGTTGTTGTTGAGTCGCGACAACAAAACCTGCGCGGCTGTTTGACCGGCAAGCGCGAGCATTTCGCCTTTGCCGATTTGTCCGCTGCCGCCGAGTCCAACTACTTGCGCCAACCCGCTCAGCACCGAAACCATCGCGTTGCCGTTGTTTAATCCAACGTTGTAAAGCCCGGGTTGATCAAAGTCCACCGCGCCATAGGGCGTTGCCACTTCAAACAATTCGTTGGGCTGCAGATATCCCACGTCGAAGATTGCCGAGCCATCGCGCAACGCAAGCTGCGTTCGTCGATCCTCCAGAGCGATCACGTCGAGCGAGGAGTTTGGATTTAGCCGTGCGAAGTTGCGCCCGGTAAACGCCAGCGACGCGCGCGAATTGTCGCGCGTGTAGATTCGATCGCCGACTGAGAAGGGAGTGTTGGCGCTCGCCGTCACCCATTGGCCGTCACTTCCATTTTCATAAAGACCGTTGTTCAGTGCGACCTCGCCATCGACACGTTGAATACGAGCGGCATTCGGCAGCGACTCGGCTGAGACGGTCTGCTCATGTTTCATGTAAAACGCCACACCCAAGCCTGCGATCAAAGCCACAACAACTGCCACGATGGTCATGTGTGGCCAAACTTTTATCGAACTCATAAAGCCTCCTTCAAAGCTATCTTCCGTAACGCGGATTTTTAGCGTTTTTCAAGGCAGATCTCGCAAGCGGCATGCCCATTTGTTAGCGAAGACAGCTCGGTTAAAGGCTCAATGGGAATTAGCCTCAGGTACGCGCGGGCGCAGTCACTAAAACATCAAATCAACATAGGAATAGAGCGTGATTGCAAAGTGGAGGAAGGTTGGTCCAACGCGACGTTCCGCCGGCGTATACGATCCCGTTTGAGTTCGCCACGAATTCGAGCACTCGAAGCGTTCGACAAGCGTCCGCCGCATGCCTCTTCCGCACTTGATGCCTCTGGCTGGCGCTATGTGTAAACAGAAATTTCCCAAGTCTCACAGGCTCGCCAGAATTTCCCTGGCTGCGCGTTGCCCGCTTTCCAGCGCGCCGTGAACCGTGCCGATGTGACCGACGCTGGTGGCTTCGCCGGCAAAGAAAATGGTGTTCTGAACGGGCCGCGCTAGTTCCTGCTGCTTGTTGAGCCCATCGACGGGAAGGTAAGCGTACGCGCCACGCGAGAAAGGATCTGTGTCCCAGTGATGCATGTAAGACTGCAATAACCATTTCCGCAAACTCATTTCAGAAACGCCAAAAATCTTTTTCAATGAACGCAGCGCTTCCGAAACGCATTCCGCTTCCGACATTCGCAGCAACTTCTCGGCCCGCGTGCCGCCGGCCCAACCTACCAACACCGGCGCACGCAACGGCAGCAAACTCCACCAGGTGGGAATCGCGGCTTCGGGATAATGAATAAACCCAAGCTGCGACAGATCCTGTTGCGCGCCGGTACGGGCGAGGTCCAACCCTTCCCAAAATCTTTCGCGAAAGACAAGCACAATACGCGCAACGTCGCCCATCGGGATGTTGTCGATCGCCTCCTGCTTTTCTTCGGGCAACTCAGGAACAAATCGGACGGCATGCGTTTTCGATTTTTCCTGCAGCACGCCCAGCGGCAAAGTGATTACTGCCCGGGAAGCTGTGAATCGCTGCTGCCGTTCTCCGGAAAGACAAATCACCTCGACGTTGTTTCTGTTCCAATGGATTTCCCGGACCACGGCGTTGAGTTGCACGCTCGCACCTTGTTGTTTGGCTTCCTCGTTCAAGCGTTGCAGCACGGTTTCATAACCTGTCGCGACGCGAAACGAATGATGGCCTCCGACGTGGTCTTCTGCTTCGTTCGCCGCAACTAAGCCATGCACGCCGGCGCGCCGAATGTCCGCGGCGTGAAAGCCCTGAACGTAGCGCGTGGCGACGGCCTTCGCGCGCAATGTCTCGGGGTCGTCGGGCAGCGAATCCAGAAACTGCGCAAAAGTCTGATCGGGTTTTTCTTTGCTCATCAGATCAAAAAGCGCAGTCAGCTTGTTCCAGAAATCATTTGAACGACTAACGACTCCGTCCTCGAAGTACCAGTGGCGTTCGGTAACATCTGAGAATGGCGTTCGTGAAGAGTCGAGCAGCTTCATGAGAGCGGGATGCTTGCCGTGCACAAACTCGGCGCCCAACTCGATCGGAAGATTGAATGACTCGTCGCGGACGGTATGGACGCGTCCACCGACACGATCGCGCGCCTCGATGATGGTTACGCTCAGGCCGGCGGCAGCGAGGTCGCGCGCGGCGGCGAGCCCGGCGGCGCCGGCGCCAATAATCAGAACTGAATTGGTGTTAGCCACTGAGATAAACTAGCCGGCGAGCCAGTAGTCCCGCTTGCGAACAATCGCAATTGTCAGCGTGTGCGCTAAGTTTGTTCCCCTTTGCATTGCGATAAAAACCGCTATTGGTCCCGCATCGGCTCTGCCGCCGGATGCGGCGGAGGCTATGCCCCGCGCCGACAGCGGCCACATTATTCTGGGGCTATGGCCCTGGTCATGCTTAGCCCTTCTGATTCATATTGGTTCAAAGGCCGATGGGCATAGCCCAGAAGTGTAAAAGCACCTTACGGCGGGGCATAGCCACCCCCGCGAAGCCAACTTAGACGGCACAGCCGAAACTGAATTGGCTTGTGTCTTTTGAGCCGACCGTGTTGCCCAATTGCTCTTATGATTTTCCGCTTCATTTCGTTGCGCCCGCGCGCAGGCTTTGCGCAATCAGCGGAACGATCCGGCGCGGCACGTCGATGGCGGCCTTGATGTGGCGCGCATTCGTGAAGTGGCCCACAACATAAACTCCAGGCACGTTGGTTTCGAAAGTTTCCGGATCGTAAACCGGCATTTCAGTCAGCTTTCCCGACTCGGTTTTAACGCCAAGTTTCTTTAAGAGAGTTAAATCGGCGTCGCTGCCAATCAGCACAAACACCACGTCGTTGGCAATGGTCAGCGTCTCGCCTTCCTCGGTGGTCAACGTCACGTCCGCTTCGGTGATCTGCAATACTTCTTTGTAGAGAACCACGCGCAGGCGTCCGGCCTCAACTTCTTTCTCGAGCGGACTGCGCACCCAGTGTTTCATCGCACCGGCTTTGGGATCGCGGTTCTCCCAATCTTCACGCCAAATCGCGAGCGTGGTGCGCGCGCCTTCTTCGGACAAAAACAAGGCCGCCTCGGCAGCACTGTTGCCGCCGCCGACAACCAGCGCATCCTTGCGAATGTATGCGTACGGCTCGACGAACAGGTGCTGCACCTTTGGTAAATCCTCGCCGGGAATATTGAGCAGCCGGGGATGGGCCATAGCGCCGATCGCAAACAGAATTCGCGCCGTTTCATAGTCGCCCTTGTCGGTGTGGACGCGAAATACTTCGCCAGCCGCTCGTTCAACCTCAAGCACCGTTTCGCCGGTATTAATATTTAGATCATTATCGAGCACGAAATGAATGTAGTGGGAAAGCAACTCTTCCCGCGTCGGCTTCTCGCGGCAGGGTTTTAGCGCCCCTTCATACATCTCCAACTCGTTTGGCGTTGAGAACAAAGTGCGGCCCACCGGGTAAAGGCGAATAGTGTCGGCGATGGTGCCTTTTTCAATCACCAGATATCGCAATCCTTCCCGACGAGCGGCTTCAGCAGCGGACAGGCCCGCCGGGCCAGCACCGATGATTATGAGATCAAGTGGTTCAGTCATAAATCCCAAAGCAGTTTCAAGTTTCAAGTTTCATGTTCCAAGTTTCCCAGAACAGTTTCATGTTTCAAGTTTCAGGACGAAAGCCTCTGCTCCTAACCTGAGACTTGAAACTTGAAACTTGGAACTTGAAACTTGAAACTTAAACGTAAACTTCGCCGCGCGCGACGATCACGGATGGCCCACCTACTTTTACCTCTTCAACTGCGCCGGGCTTCCCGCTCACATCCAAATTGATGCGGCTCGGTCGATGCATAAAGTCGCCTTGTTCAATTACGAATTTATAACGACCATCTGTTGGTTCAATGCCGGTTGCGCCATGATGGACCAGATAGCCACCCAACGCGCCCGACGCGCTGCCGGTAGCTGGATCTTCAGCGATGTTGTCGGCTGGTGCAAAGAACCGGCCATGCGCGCGCGCCTCGCCAATCTCAATCGTCTCGCGCGAGAAAGCATGGCAACCGGTGGCGCCGCGCTGCGTATAGAGTTCGCCCAGCAAGCTGCTATTCACGCGACACGTTCCCAGGTCCGCGAGCGAACGTATCGGAACAACCAATGACGACAAGCCCGTCGAGATAACCTGGATCGGCAAACTCTCGTCGAGGTCTTCGCGATTGCGGCCGAGTGCGCGGGCGAGCTCAGCTTGTTCTTGCCCGTCGTCGATCTCAGCCAGAATTTCAAACTTCCCCTGCGTCATCACAACCTGCACCGGCAGCCCATCCTTAAACTCGATATCGACCGGCAACACGCCAAGGCCCACTTCATGATAAATGCGCGTCCAACCGTTGCCACCTTCGGGCAGCGGCACAATGCCTTCCCGCGCCAGCGCGTTCCAGGTGCCGGCGATCGGATGGCCGGCGAAAGGAATTTCGCGCGCAGGTGTAAAAATGCGCAAGCGCCGCAACGGGAATTTCGGATTTTGAATTTCGGATTGCGGATTTGCTGCTTCTGTCGCCTCGTCTTCAGATTTCTGTGGCTGGTCCCTTCCGCTTTGCTCTTTGCTCTCCGCTTTCTGCTGTTCCCTGTTTACTGTTTGCTGTTTACTCGCCGCTGTTTGCTGTTGACTCGCCGCTGTTTGCTCAGGCTTTAACACAAACACCGTCTCCGAGAGATTCATCTCGCGCGCGATCTTCATCATCTGCTCGTCGCTGAGTCCTTCGGCTTCCGGAAACACGGCCAGCGGATTACCGGCGAACGGCTGATTAGTAAACACATCGAGTTGGATAAAGTGATAGTTTCGCATTCGAGCATTCCAATCCTTTGGGAAAAGATTTGTCCCAATCATCCAGAAGCGTCAGCATTCGGTCAAGCGTGGATTTGGCGATGAAATGCTTTTGCCGTTATGTGCATTACTTATAGATGTTGGATTTTGCATCAGTCGGCGCTGTTCAGATACCGTAACCGAACCAGGTCTTTAATAGGGTAACGGCTAACTGAAAACCGCCCGCTTGGTTGAACACATTTTCTGGTGAAGATATTTTCTTGACAGGGTTCTTGCATCGGAGTATAAGGCGGCTGTCCTCGCATCTTGAAACCGCGAATACGCCAGTTCGCTCCCGAACCAGCCAGTTCGCTCCTTGAATTCCAAATCAGCCTTGCGATCCACCTTTGCTTGGGAGAGCCGGCCTTACACCAAGAATTCCTTTTGGCACTACGACAAAGCCCTTCTGGCAGTAGAGACTGATTCAAAGAACTCGTTATTACCCGTTCTGACTTTCCGCCCCGGAGTCTTTGCTGACTACGTCGAGCGATCGGAGGAGACCTCAAATGTTCAATACAACAATCCTGGATGTGGCGATTGGATTGATCTTCGTCTATCTCTTGCTCAGCCTCATGTGCACGGCGGCGAACGAAATTATCGAATTGCTTTTAAAGAAGCGAGCCATTGATCTTGAACGCGGTATTCGCGAGCTTCTGGTCCCCGGCAGCAATTCCGGAGCGGACGACGTAGTGCGAAGCTTGTATAACCACCCCCTGGTGAATAGCCTTTTCGGAGGTCAATACGAGAACTCTAGAATAGACAACACCATCAAGCGCAAGTTATTTCGAACAGGTTTGCCTTCGTATATACCGGCACGCAACTTTTCGCTGGCGTTAATGGATCTGATACTTCCGGGGGTAGCTCCCGGCGGCGCGGCGGGTGGACCATCCGGAGCAACTGGAGCGACGGCGCCTTCGCCCGCTCCAGGGACACCCTCTCAAGTTGTCGTTAACCTTGCTGGTGGCACCCCGCCGTTAGTAGTTCCACCACCGCCTGCAGTCCCCAACCTTTCATTGATAGCTCTGCGAAGTGCTCTTCTTGCTAACCCATTGATTACCGCACAGATAAGACAAGGATTAATACCTCTGCTCGATGCGGCTGGAAACGATGTGGCAAGAGTGCGCGAGAACATTGAAGGTTGGTACAACGCTTCGATGGATCGCGTATCCAGCTGGTACAAGCGTCGGGCCCAGGTAACCATCCTGATTCTCGGGTTGTTTGTGGCGGTCACGGTCAACGTCGACACGATCACGATTGCTAAGCGACTTTCAACTGATAGAGCTTTACGCGATTCTTTAGTCGCGGCCTCGGACGCATACGCGAAGGCACACGCCTCGCCGACACCGACATCTTCACCCGCGGCGCCGACCAAACCCGCTGCGCCTGCTGTGAAAACTGATGCAGTCGCCCCGAATCCAGTTCCCGCAGGTGCAACTATCTCGCCCTCTCCAGTCGTTGCGGTTTCGCCTGCGGTTGCGGTTGCCTCGCCCTCGGCTCCGGCCGTTGTTTCACCCTCCGCGTCACCTCCGAGAGGTGCGGCAAACACATCCCCGTTACCCGAGGACTGTGTTAAAGACGCCAACTCAGTCAAATGCAAGCTTGCCCAGGATGTGGCGAAGGCCTGTGGAGCGCCCAACTCCGTTGAGTGCAAAAATGCCAGGGCTCTGCAGAAGGTCTGCGGAGAGCCCGATTCCCCAGAGTGCAAAGGTGAAAAAGATCTACAGGCGGCTTGCCAGGAACCTGAGTCTCCGAAGTGCAAATACCTTGCGAACTTGCAGCAGATTCAGGCGCTGGGTTTGCCGATCGGCTGGGACTCAACGGAGGACCCGAAACGAACGTGGCCAGGTCGAAATTTCTTTCAGCCGGGAGGCTGGTCGGATCAGATCTATTGGCACGCCCTCGGCTGGATACTGACCGCCCTGGCCCTCTCGTTAGGCGCACCCTTCTGGTTCGATCTGCTGAACAAGTTCATCGTCATTCGTTCCGCCGTCAAACCACACGAGAAGAGTCCCGAGGAAGGATCGAAAGATTGATTGGAGGCTGGTGTGATTGCGGAACGTTCTTTCCAGCAAGTGGGACCGAAAACGAACTGGAGAAACGAGTATGGACTGGGGGAGGGCATGAGTTGGAAAACGTATTCAATATGGAAAGAGTCTGGCACCGCTTGGTTTCGAAAAGTACTGAATCCCAATTAAAGGAGTCCTGACATGGTAATCGTCGACAAGAACGAATTATTTCTGGCCGGAAACAACGGCGAGAAAATAACAGTCGTAGTCAAATCTGAGAACACGGTCCATATGGTCACTTATAACCTGGATGGAACCACTGGAGTGATGCCATCAACGGGGCCTCAATCCAGTCGGTTGGAGTTCAACCTCAACCAATCTGCGAATGACCCAACCAAGCTTTTACTTGTATTTCACTTTGCCAGTTCTCAGGGTGGAGGTATTTACAGGGCGTTGGTGGTTGGCGAAAGTGGTCCACCTTTCGGCAGGCTCTTTAAGCAGCTTAGTTCTCCCGCAACGGCGGCAATGTACACATTCGACGTCGTCTAAATTCTCACGTCCAGGTAAAACACATGAAACACCTACTCAGCACTGTACCTATTTTAATGCTTCTCTTGGTCTTTGCGTCGCAGGCCATCTGCCAGCAACCCGCTGGTGCGACTGACGCCGAAATAAATCAAGTTCGACAGGAAATAGTTGCGCTTCAAAAGGTGAAACCTCCGCCCGGTAAAGAAGCCCAACACCAGGGGTTCATTGACGACAAGCTGATACGTCTCCATGCGTTATTACAGGCGAAACGCGAGGCGCTGGTTGTATATCTCGAATCGGTAAAAAAACTCATTCCTTCGGCCGAGGCCCAAAAACTAAAGGATGACGTTTTGGCTATCAGCAGCGAGATGGATGATGTCAAAGGCGCTCTGGGTCTTTCCGGGTCCAGCATGCGCGCCCCTCTGACTAATCCCACGCCCGATGTTGGGATAGCGGGCGCGGGTACTGGAACCCAACCGCCCGACGTGCCTGCGGCCGCTCCGGAAATAATTCCTTTGAGCGTTGAAGATGCAAGAGGAGCAATCGCTTCAACGGTCGAAGCTTCTAAGCCGGACCAACCACTAAGTGGTTGCGGTGCCGTTAACAGTACGGCGCAGTTCTCAAGATATGAACAGGCAGTTTGTGATCTGGTAGAAAAAATACGAGGTCGCAAGAGAGGACATGTTGATCCTGATCCTGTCTTTAATGAATCACCAGATCCGAAAGCGACGTTGTCGAGGAATCTCGACGTCCTGGAGCTCCAAACAATCATTGCCGCAAGATTGATAGGACTTGAAGAGCGAGGCAAGTTCCTTCTCGCAGCCCAAGAGGCTCGAACCGATCAGCAAGTCGGTGGAGGCCCAGGAAACTCCGGAAGCACCTCATTGGTCGTTAAGGGTGGCGCACCCGCAGCATTGGGGTTTGCGGTGGAGAATGGCGCCTTGATTCAGAGTAGATCCGGCACAACTGTTACCTTTCGAGGAAACCCAATGGGCTTAATAAGGCTATTGGGGAACAAGGGGTTTGATACGAGCTATATCGAGGACGAAAAAACCCAATTCACTCAGTTCCTCAAGAAAACATCATTCTCCGTCTCCTTTGATACCAGCAGAGGAGACGACCCCGGTGTCCTCACGGCAAATCGCCAACAGGTTTCAGGATATTCCGCGCGGATCGAGTTTTTCAATCAGAGAGATCCGCGACACCCGAAATACCAAACACAGTGGGCTAAATTTTTGGCCGAACAGGGCGTCGATTTCACCAGCGCGATAGCGAGCACGTACAAAGCACTACTAGTTCCACCCACGCCCACCACTCCCTTTGAAAAGAAATTTAGAGATCCTGCTCTTGAGAAATGGTTTGCGGAAACTGAGAAGCTACTTTCGGATGCGATGCCAGACGAGCTGGAAGGAGTTTTGAAGAGTCAACTCAATAAATTCCCTAAGAATGATGCACTGGCCCAGGAGACTCGTGGGGCGCTAGACGTCTTTGCCAAGAGCTTTAGCGGTTACCTAACCGCCAGGAAGAAACTGTTGGATGAGATTGCAAAAGGTTCGGTCCTGAGTTTTGAGTACACGAATAGCCGTGTTGGCGACTCGCCACACACCTCAAACCTAAATTTTATTGCGGCCACCGGCGCCGGCAGGAGAATAGACCTTACTGCAAACGGCTCATTAACTTTTTTTGATAAGAGGCCAGCGCTTTTGCCGACGGGAACACGTCCCAATCGGATTCGTGATTTTCAGTTTGCGGGCCAGGTCGACGTGCCGTTTGGAAACGTAACTCAGGCCGGACAATTCGATTGGTGGGCCAGCTTCAGATACGAGCGATTGCTTACGGATGCCTCGACGATAGCTGGAACCATCATGCCTAACACTCGTGGAGACGTCTTCTTCTTGCAATCTGGGTTGAAGATTCCGATAAAGGGTCTGGGGATTCAGTTTCCCGTGTCGATCACCTATTCCAATCGCACCGAACTGGTTCATGAAAAAGAAATTCGAGGCAATTTCGGCTTCACCTTTAATTGGGACACGCTTTGGGCCCGGCTCAAGCCGTTTTGATTTGTTCTTGCGGTTCGCAAAGCAGCGCGACAAGGCGGGTAGCTATAAGGCTGCGAAATGCATGGACAGTGTAGGCATACGTCAAGACTATTGATGGAGGAATATTATGGACATCAACACACCACTATCTGCAAGTGGCGTCGGGTTTGTGACAAACAACCGAGGCGCTAATGGTGAATTTCAGTTTGGCCAGGCATCGACCATCGATGCGGCTGTCCGTGTCGCCGCAGCCTGGGACGTTCTTCATTCTCAACGTCCGTTTTCAATCGGACAGATTTCCAAAAATGGTGGTGGACCGTTTCCACCTCACAAGTCTCACCGACTAGGTGTCGATGTTGACATCAGACCGATGCGAACTGATGGCAACAACGAGCCTGTTACTATCTCGGATTCTGAATACGATCGGACATTGACAACCTCTCTAATCACTTTGTGGTGGAAGACGGCGCCGGTCCAAAATGTCTTCTTTAATGATCCGACGGTAATTGCCGCGGGTCTCAGTCAGTTCGTCAGCGGACACCACAACCATTTTCACGTCCGGCTGAGAACGAAAAACGCGATAATTAGGATTGGAGATCGCGGATCGGACATCGCTGAGGTTCAAACCAAGCTCGGCTTGGAAGCTGACGGCCGGTTCGGTTCGGTGACACAGCATGCGGTCGAACAGTTTCAAGCCGCGCAAGGACTGACACCGGACGGAGTTGTAGGCCCCGACACCTGGACGGCCCTGGCGGTCCTGTAGCGGCCCCGCTCGTGTTCGACCCGCGACAACGGGCCTGCTGCGGACAAGCAGATTTCGAAACTTTCAGTTTGTCGGCCAGGTTCTGAGTCACTTCAAAAGTAGTATTGATCCCGGTTCAAAGATGCAGGAGGTGAAAGATAATGGCAACTGCGACAGTAGTACTGGATCCCGGTCATGGTGGGACAGGCAACATTGGCGGCTCGGACGGTAATCATGCTGTCAGTCCCAGTGGTGTGAAAGAAAAGGACCTCACACTGATTCTGGCAAAGCTCGTAAAAACAGAACTGCAGAACGCGGCGACGGCAGGCGGACACACTATCACAATTGTGATGACGCGAACGGGCGACGTGAACCTTAGTCTCGCAGATAGGGCGCATGTGGCGCGAACTAATCATGCCGACAGGTTCTTGAGTATTCATCTTAATGCGTTCAACGGCGTTTCGCGAGGCGTCGAGACTTACGTGCGCCGCGCTGAGGACAATGTAAACCTTGCTGATGACAAACGATTTGCGGGTAATATTCAAAGCGCCGTCTTCAATGTAATCCATAACGCAGACAGCGGCACGCATAACAGAGGGGTTAAAGAAGAGAAATTCGGGGTCCTCAATGATGTTAGTCTGGGCAACACTTCTGGAGGTCATTGCCGGGCTTGCCTTCTGGAAGTTGAGTTTCTCGATGTACCTGCGGTAGATGTGTTATTGAACACTGGATCGAATGCTACGGCTGTCCGTGGGCAAATTGCGAAGGCGATCGCAGGTGCGATCATAAATGACCTGGTGCACCCTTAGACTAACCTCAGGAGGAGGAGCACGACGTCGCGAGGGCCGGAAGGAATTGAATATGGCAAACAAGTCAGCAAAGAAAAAAGCAGTTAAGAAAAGAGCAGTAAAGGCAAGGTCAGTGAAGCGGAAGCTGGGCGGCTCCGCAACTGCGGCAAAGCGAGCGAGCAAGAAAAGGGGACTCGAGACAGGCGGCGCCATTCAGAAACGCCAGTGGGAATTGCCGACCAGCTACTGCGCGGATGGTAAAGGCTGGGCCACCTTGCGCGAGGTAGTCGACCCTGACGTGCCGACGATGACTTATTCCGAGTTATCGCCGGACCAGCGAGCGGAACTAGTGGCCAAGCGAATCTCGGAACAACCTAAGTTTCAAATCGCAATGCTCGGCGCCGGCTTGCTCGATCAGAAACGCGCCATGGCAGAAGTAAAAGCGCAAACTGCGATCGGCCGCGCCTTGATGGAAATTGAACAGCGAGTCATCAATCACCAGGTGAACAAAGCGATGGTGGCGGAACAACCAAAGCCCGCAACGAGATCAAAGAAGAAAAAACCGCGGTGAACTGGCGTTAGCAAATCGGTCCGCTTCACCCGCGGATCGCAATAAGCCCTCGAGGAACAAACCATGGCTCGTAAACAACCCGCAAAGGGAAACAATCACCGGCGGCCTCGCAAGTCATCCCACACGCCACTTCGAAAACGATCGGTGTCGCTTGAAATGGACATGGTGGTGCTGGCCATTGATGCGGCTTTCGAAATTATCACGCAAGCCGGCTTCAA
Organism: Pyrinomonadaceae bacterium; assembly: GCA_030841085.1. Lineage (GTDB taxonomy): Bacteria > Acidobacteriota > Blastocatellia > Pyrinomonadales > Pyrinomonadaceae > PSRF01. The sequence goes on along the minus strand of JAVEDP010000041.1, from coordinate 407,063 downwards.
CTATCGCCAGGACAATGTTTATCCCTATCTGGAACAAAAAGGATTCTCAATCAAGCGGTCGCAGGAATCGTTGGCGCGCCGCCTTTACGTGGCGCCGGAAGCGCGCAAGCCCCACGTGATTTACATGACCGGCGTCGGGCACGGTGGTTACGACTCGTATACCGGCGATTTTTACGACCCGATTTTCAGCGTCGGCAATTACAGCACCGAAGAGTGTCAGGGAAAGATCGTTCATTTCATCTCGTGCGAAACAGCGCGTGACCTGGGCCCGGATTTTGTAAGCCACGGTTGCCGCGCTTATTTCGGTTACGACGAAAACTTTACTTTCCTGCTGGACTCAGCCGACATTTTTTTCGAATGCGACTCTGAAATTGATCGCGGCTTTGCCGACGGCTTGAATGCCAGACAGGTGCACGAACGAGTGAACGTGCTTTTCAACAAACACATCGACGCCTTGCGCAAACAAGGAAGCGACTATAAGGCGGCCACGCTCGAATTTGATCGCGATCATTTGCGCGGGCCGCTGTCTGGACCGCAGTGGGGCGACCCGCTGGCATCATTGACCAGTTAACCCGCGGCGGCAAAAACCAACTGCTTTTTTTAGGAACGCTCACTTCTTTCCCAACAGGAGGCCCTCAGAACCCCATGCGAATACGTAACGTCACACTCTTAGCTGCTTTGTTAGTAATAGCTCTGAACAATTCCAACAGCCAGGCGCAGGTCGGGCCGGTCGAGGAACACCTGCCACGGAAAGCCGACACGACACTGCAGCGGCTCGACCAAATGCATTTGCCGTCGGAGCCTGTCAGTCTTGGACCACCCGAGGCAAAACCGATCCGGTTGAATCCGAATGTTTCAGTCAGCCTGGCGCTTTCGCCGGATGGCGCGCTGCAATCGAGTCCGGGATCCGCGCACCCGGTAACTATTGGTTTGAATAAGGAAGGGATAGGGAATGGTTTTCCAAACTTCCAAGTCCAGAACGCTCCTCCCGATACCTCGGGAGCAGTGGGCCGAACGCAGTTTGTGCAATGGGTAAATACGTCGTTTGCGATATTCGACAAAGCTACCGGCAATCGCCTGCTTGGCCCAATCAAGGGAAAATTCTTATGGCAAGGTTTGGGCGGCAGCCCGACAACTAAGGTGCCCTGTGAAGAAACCAACGACGGCGACCCGATTGTTTCCTATGATCGCGTTGCTAATCGTTGGGTGCTTTCCCAGTTCTCGGTCAATGGCGGCGTCTTCGCGCAGTGCATTGCCGTGTCGGAAACTTCGGACGCACTCGGCAAGTATCATCGCTACGAATATGAGTCGCCGGCCTTCAACGATTATCCACACATGGGCGTTTGGCGCGATGCCTACTACTTTTCCTACAACATGTTTGAGGGTCTTTCCGGCTCGCGGGCTTGCGCGTACGAACGCAGGAAAATGCTTATCGGCAATCCGGGCGCAAAGGAGCAGTGCATTCAGCTTCAGCCACAATTCTTTGGCATTCAACCTTCCGATACCGATGGCCGCAAGTTCGCAGCGGTAGGCAGGCCAAACTACTTCGTGGGCCTGGGCACCGCGCCCAACACATTACTACTTTGGAAGTTTCATGTGGACTTCGCAAACAAGAACAACACCACGATGGGGGTCGGCCCAACGCGCCAACCAGACGCGGTAATTCCAGTTGCTAGATACAATCTGGCCTGCAGCGGAACTGGAGGAACCTGCTTGCCGCAGCCGGGCACGTCCCGCCAGCTTGATTCGTTGGGCGAACGTTTGATGTTTCGTCTGGCTTATCGCAAGTTCCCTACGACCGAGTCCCTGGTGCTAAACCACTCGGTCGACATTGGACCACCAACCGGACGGACCGCCGTGCGCTGGTACGAAATTCGTAATCCAAACGCGCCCCAGCCTACCATCTTTCAACAGGGCACATTCTCGCCCGATGCAACGCATCGGTGGATGGGAAGCATCGCCATGGACAAGATGGGAAATATAGCGGTGGCCTATAACATAACGGGCAACGGTCAAAAACCGGGCGTCGCATTTACTGCACGCGCTCCAAATGATCCGCCGGGAATTATGGGAGTTGAAACCGTGATCAAGGCGGGAGGTGGAATTCAGGATACGTCATCCACCCATCTATCCCGTTGGGGAGACTATAGCGGCTTGACAGTCGATCCGGTGGACGACTGTACTTTCTGGTTCACGACGGAGTTTCAGGGCACTAACGGAGTCTTCAATTGGCGCACGAGCATTGCAAAGTTTAAGTTGAACAGCTGTCATTAATTGTTCGCGGGCGGGCGCGTGTGAGAGGTCGTCTTTTTCGAAAGGCGGCCTCTTTTCTTATTGCCGATTGCCAATTGCCGATTGTCGATTGGCGGCCAGGGATAGAATCAATCGGCAATTGGCAATCGGCAATGCTAAGACTGTTATAATGCCGCGTTTCGAAAAATCCTTGCTCAAACGGATGCGACTTGAAGTCAGATCTCAAAAGTCCTGACAAGCTCTGCGGCGTGCTGTTGCCGATCACGACGCCGTTCAAAAGCGACAGCGCCGTGGATCTCTCCGGTCTGCGTTCCAACATCTTGAAATGGAACGAGACGTCGATTGCCGGTTACGTCGTGCTCGGTTCAACTGGCGAGCGCGTCAATCTTGATGAAGACGAGCAACTGCAGGTGATAGCAGCCGCTCGAGATGCTGTCCCTTCGAACCGCTTGTTTATCGCGGGTGTGGGCCAACAAAGCACGCGCGGCACGATTCGGGAAATTGAAATACTCAACACCGCTGTCGCGGTTGACGCGGTACTTGTCATTACGCCGCACTTTTATCGCGCCGCAATTACTCAAGACGCACTTCTGGAACATTACCGCGCCGTTGCCGACGCGGCACCTGTCCCGTTGATTCTTTACTCAATGCCGGCATTGACTGGAATAAAGATCGAACCAGCAACGGCTGCGGCACTCGGCGAACATCCAAATATTATTGGCATCAAGGACAGCTCGAACGACATCGCGGCTTTGCGGGAAACCATTAAGCTTGCACACAATGATTTCGCAGTACTCACCGGGAATGGAACAGTTTTGCGCGAAGCGTTAGGTGCGGGCGCGTGCGGCGCAATTCTCGCCGTCGGCTGTGTCGCTCCGGAACTTTGCCTGGAGATTTTCAGCGCGGCGACATCAGGCGACATGAAACGCAGCCAGCGTTTGCAGAGCGGTCTCACGCCGCTGGCCGAGGCAGTCACCACCCGTTTTGGCATTGGCGGTTTGAAAGCAGCGCTCGATATGAGCGGCTATGTTGGCGGTCACGTGCGAGCGCCGTTGCGTGCGCCTGACAACCATGCGTGTGCTGAAGTTCAACGTTGTCTGGACGCCGCCGAGCAAGCCCTGCTAGCCGAAGCCGCTTCGCCCGCGTAAAATGCTTTCCTGAGGAGCAAATCAAATTGAGCACCGCCGAACCTGCCTGTTACAGCACGCCTGAAGAATCCGGACTACGCGTAGAAAGTCTGTCGTTTGAAACCGTGCCGCAGCAGACGCGTCTGTTTCTTGACTATCTGCGCGATCCGTTGGCGCTGCGCGAGTTTTATCCTTCAGCGGTAAAGTTTCATCATGAGCTGCCGGCACGCGCGCCCGATGTGCTCGCTGCTTACCAGACCGATCGCAAGCAACTTTGTGACGCGTTGCTCGATATGAATGCGGCCTGGGGCGCCGGCGAAGCCACCATCAAGAATATTGAAATGCTGCGCGACGCCGATTGCCTTGCGGCGGTGTCGGGACAACAAGCCGGATTGTTCACCGGTCCGCTCTACACAATTTACAAGGCGCTGTCGGCCGTAAAACTGGCAGGTTGCTTGACGCAACGCAAAACCAAAACCGTTCCAGTCTTTTGGATCGCCACCGAAGATCACGACTTTCCTGAAGTTGCCAGGGCCGAATTCATCGGCCGCGATTGTCGTCTGGCGCATGTCGAAGTACCCGGCGACGTCCATACGGAAGGACAGCCGGTTGGTCGCGTTGTCATCAACGAGTCGATCAATGCGGTTGTAGATCAAGTGCTTGAACTACTTCCCGTGTCCGAATTCACGCCCGATCTTGAAGCAGTCTTGCGCGACGCGTGGCGACCGGGCCGCTCATACGGCGAAGCTTTTGCGCGCATGCTCACGGCATTGCTGGGCGGACACGGGTTGATACTGCTCGATCCACTTGATCCGCGGTTGAAGAAATTGGCAGCGCCCTTGTATTCGCAGGCGGCGTCGCGCGCGCACGGGATTGCCACGGCAATCGAAACGCGCAGCCAAAGGTTGATCGAGGCCGGCTATCACGCGCAAGTAACGCCTTCTGAAAATTCATTTCCATTGTTCCTCCACGACGCGACGGGCGCGCGACATGCATTAGTTCGCACGTCAACTGGAAAGTACACAACCAAGCGCAACGACGAGGAGCACACTGCTGACGAACTGGCGCAAATGGCCTTGGCCCAACCGGAGCGATTCAGTCCAAATGTCACGTTGCGTGCGGTGGTCCAGGATTACTTGCTGCCGAGCATTGCGTATTACGGCGGCGCCGCAGAGATTGCATACTTCGCACAAACCGCCGAAGTTTATCGGATACTCGAAAGGCCGGCGACGCCCATCCTGCCACGCGCGAGTTTGACGATGATTGAGTCGCACACCGGGCGCGTGCTCGAACGTTATGGTTTGAGTCTGGTCGATTTATTCGCGGGCGCCGAAAGTGTTTTGGCGCGCGTTGTTGAGGAGCATCTCGGCGCCGATACGGCAAGAAGTTTTGGCGCGACTGAAGAATCGGTCAACAGCGAGCTTGATAAGTTGCGGGAGCAACTGCGCACGATCGATCCGACTTTAGCGGACGCGCTGGAAACCGGGCGGCGCAAGATCAACTATCAACTTGAAGGCTTGCGCACGCGCTTTCACCGCGCGCAGATGACGCGCGACGAAGCCGCGCACCGGCAACTGCAACGCGCCTTTGACCAACTCTATCCGCACAAGGCTTTGCAGGAGCGCCACATCAACATCACCTCGCTGCTCGCGCGCCACGGCCGTTACGTTGTCGAGTGGATTTACAACGCAATCAATATCGGATCGAATGAGCATCAGATTGTCTATCTGTGAAGGGCGGTCAGTGGTTGGGCAACAGGTTCGTACTGCAGATTTACCATTTATCATTTTCCATTTCTCATTTTTCATTAGTTGCGCTAGCGAATTGTAACCTTTGAACAACGACTGCCTTCCGACTTAGTTCGACGATGACAAATGAAAAATGGTAAATGGCGAATGGAAAATCTCTCTTATCAGTTCCTTTGAATAACTAACAACTTACCGCTAACAACTACCCACGATAATGTCCAAAATCCGCGTCCTTCCCGACCATCTTTCAAATCAAATCGCTGCCGGCGAAGTTGTTGAGCGCCCGGCGTCGGTAGCCAAGGAACTAGTCGAGAACGCGATTGATGCGGGTGCAACCAGCGTCACGCTCGATGTCGAAAGCGGTGGCCGCCGCCTGCTGAAAGTTTCCGACAACGGCGAAGGCATGGTCCGCGACGATGCCGTGCTTGCCTTTGAAAGGCATGCGACTTCCAAGATCAGCAACTCTGAAGATCTCACCGCGATTGCCACGCTCGGGTTCCGCGGCGAGGCCCTGGCGTCGATAGCTTCCGTAGCCCGCGTCGAACTGACAACCAAAACCGAGGCAGCGTCCGCCGCAACACGTGTCGTAATTGAAGGCGGCAAGATGCGCGACGTGAAAGACGCAGCGCATCCGCGCGGGACGACGATCGCCGTGCGCGACCTTTTCTTCAACGTGCCCGCGCGTCGAAAGTTTTTGCGTTCCGAAGCCACGGAAAGTTTTCATCTCACGAATCTGGTGACGCACTATGCATTGGCCCATCCCGAAATTGCGTTCACGCTTACGAACAGCGGTCGCGAGGTTTTGCGCGCCGCGCCGGCCAAGGATTTACGCGAGCGCGCCTACCAGATTTTTGGCGCCGAGTTTCTCGATAACCTGCTTGAGGTGAATGGCGGCAGTCCACAGGTGGCGCGCGTGGTCGGATTTGTTTCGGCGCCGCGCGATCGCCGCACCTCGCGCGATGCGCAGTACCTGTTTGTGAATGGCCGGTTCGTCAGAGACCGGTTGATCGCGCGCGCTCTTTCGGAAGGTTACCGGTCGGTGCTGCCGCACGGCGTCTATCCGGCTGCGCTTTTGTTCATCGAAATACCGCTGGAAGAGGTCGACGTCAACGTTCACCCGGCGAAGACGGAAGTCAGGTTTCGCCGCGCGGCCGCCGTTGCCGACGCGGTGCGCGAAGCGGTGCGATCCGCGTTGGCAAGCGCCGGCTTTGTGCGCGCGGAATCCTTGCAACAAGAACCGACGGCATTCATTGAAAACGATTCCGACCGGGATGTGAACAGTATGTCTGCAGCGGCGAGTCAGACTTCGGTTAACGCGGCAGTAGTTAATCCAGCGCCGCCTGGGAGTCTTTCCGGCTTCGTGGATTCGCGCGCGGATGAACCCGCGTCGCAGCCACGTATTGACTTTGTCGATTCTTCTTTTCCGCATGACGACATGTCGTTGGATGAGTTGGATTCGTCTGGAGCGGATAAGCCGAACACGGTGCGCGACCTCGACGCAATCATGCGTCAGGAATTGGCGGCGCAAACAGTCAGTCCCGATGCGCCGATTGAGATCGATGTGGAAGGTTTGTCAGAGCCGCCTGCGTCAGCGGGCGGATCGGAGGTACCTGGCGGCTCCAGTGATCGGGGCGGTAGCCCGACCGTTGGCGAGGGCTTGTCAGTTTCGTTGCCGCCGCTCGCCTCCGCTGACAAGTTTGCTCGCGAAGTTTCCCTCGAATCGTTGTCAACCAACATTCGCCCGCTGGGCCAGCTCGATGAGAGTTTCATCATCGCCACCGACGATGAAGGTCTGCTGCTAATCGATCAGCACGTGGCCCACGAACGAATCTTGTTTGACAAGTATCGCGCGCGAGAATCCGCACGCACCTCAGAATCGCAGCAGCTTTTGATTCCCGAAACTTTCGATCTAACGCCGGCGCAGGCCGCCGTGTTCGACACCGTCGCGGCCGAACTCGAGAGTTATGGTTTCGACTTGATGCGTCTATCCGGCCGCACCGTCGCGATTAAAGCGGCGCCCGCCGATTTGCCTGCCGGCGAAGCGCGCAACATGCTGGCGGAAATCCTGGACACAGTCGATGCGGAAAAGAAGGGAAGCGCGCGCGAGACTTTGCGTGATGACATCGCCGCCTCGCTTGCTTGTCATGCGGCGATCAAGGTGAACATGCCGCTAACGCCGGAAAAAATGCGCTGGCTAATTGATCGGCTTTTGAAAACCTCTTCGCCAACAACCTGCCCGCACGGTCGCCCGGTTATTCTTCGCCTCGCCACTCGCGATATTCTCAAAGGCTTCCACCGGATTTGAGCGAAAGTGCTGTAATACCTTGGTATCAAATCGCAATAGCTCTATTATCTCACGACTGACGATAGAATTTCCTTAGTTTGACTTTATGAAGCTTGATATGACGAAAAGTTGGCGATTCATAAAGCGACCGTTGCAGGATATTGCGCGGCTTCTCTTTCTGAGGCTTCTACCAATCTTAGCGGTTTTGACCGCTGGGTGGTATGCGTTCCTAAAACTGATCGGATCTCCGCCGATATCGACTACCTCCGCTCTCATCATGGTATGGGCCTCGGTCCTTCTCCTGGTAGCTGCGCTCTACCCGACAATCTTTGACCGAATCAAGAAGCTAAAGATCAAAGACTTTGAGATCGAACTGCAAGAGATTGTTGCGGAATCGAAAACGGAAGACTTTCTTTCGGTCGCCGATCTCCATGATGACTATCTTTTTTCACAAAAAGGAAGCTGGCGTAACCTTATCGAAATTTTGGGTGATGCTCGCCGTAGTCCTGAACGTCAGATTCTGCTGGCTGTTAACCTGAAAGACGGGGCCTACATCTCAATTCCGATGCTCTTCGCCTATTTGCATTTTCTCGACTTGGTTGGTGGTCCCGTTCTGATTCTGGTTGTAGATACTCGAAGAAGACTCAGGCATTTGGCAGATATTCGTAGAAAGGATGTCGTAGGTGCCTTGGCGGGCCAGCCAACCCTAAAAGCTCTTAGGCGCCTTTTCCCTCAGCTGAGCACGATCTCGACTGCCTTGGTGCAGCAGGAAGAGAACTTTGCCAGAGGTGAAGTCGATCTACTTTCTGAGCATTCATTGGCAAGCTGGTATGACTCAATGAGTCCGCGTTTTCGCAATCAGCGATCCGAGTTTCTCACACAAAGCGACGTCGAACGATGGTTTGCGAGCAGTCTCAACAAGGAATCGATCGATGTCCACCTTTCTTCTGGTGACCTCCGGCATATTAAGGACGCGTTAACAAATTCTGATCAGTTCATACTAGCTTTTGATGGAGATGCCTTGAATTCAATAGTTTCAGTTTGCCGTTTGGCTTCCAAAATCTCCCGTCGAGCATTGGAGAGTTTCGGCGGTCGAAAAACAACCGCCGAGACGGCTCTCACCGACCGCTGAATTGTGCACGCGGCAAACCGGAACCTAGAATGGGTGCCTGCGAACTCAAACCAGGGTCTTGGAATACGTTATCTTCATTATGAAAACACTGGGTCTAGTCGGAGGCGTCGGGCCGGAATCGACGATTGAATATTACCGGCTGCTGGTCTCGGGCTATCGTGAACAGCGCGATGGCAATTACCCGCCCATCATCATCAACAGCGTAAATCTCAAGATGTACCTGGCACTGATAAATGCCGGGGAGTTGGGGAAGTTTGCAGATGAACTGGTTATCGCAGTTGAAAAACTGGCGTCTGCGGGTGCGGACTTTGCCGCGTTCGCTTCAAACACGCCGCACATTGTTTTCGATGAAGTCCAGCGGCGCTCGCGTATTCCACTGATCAGTATCGTGGAAGCGACCCGTGAAAAGGTGCAGTCGTTAGGCCTGAAAAAGGTGGGCCTATTCGGGACGCGCTTTACGATGCAAGCGAAATTTTACGCCGAGACTTTTTCTCGCGCCGGCATCGCGCTCGTCACCCCGAACGACGCCGAACAGGACTACATTCATGACAAGTACATGAATGAACTGCTCAACAATCTATTCCTGCCGGAAACGCGTGTGCGGCTGTTGGCAATCGCCGATGAGTTGAAATCGCGTCACGCAATTGAAGCTTTGATTCTCGGGGGCACTGAGTTGCCGTTGCTCTTGCGGGATGAGAAACACAATGGCCTTCCGCTGCTGGATACGACGAGAATTCATGTTCAGCGATTGGTTGCGGAACTCATACGTTAAGTTAGTTCGGTACCGAAGGTGTGCGACCTGAGGCGTCATACCCGCGCAACCGGTCGGCGTACAACCGCTGGGTTGTTTCGGCTTCCCCGTCTGATGTGCGGTGGCGGCTCTGCCCCACCGGACGACGTGTTGAAATGAGTTTTGGGCTACGCCCATTTCCGGGCGCAGCCCAATTTCAAAACTTCCTTCGCGGAAGGGCACAGCCCTTCCGCACATCAGGCGGCATAGCCGTTACTGGGGTCATTGATACCTGGCCAAGTGGCTTGACATCGCTACAAGTTGGCGAGCGTTCTTAAGAAAAGGCTGAGGTCCGAAAAGTCAGCCAGCAACGCATCGGGTTCGCAGATTACTAAATCTTGCGTTGTGTAAAACCGTCCCGTATCCACCGCCAGGGAGCGCGCGCCAAAATGTTTCGCGCATTCAATGTCATTCGGCGTGTCGCCAATCACAATAAATTGTTCGGGCGCCAGATCCATTTGTAGATGTCTGCGAATTCGTTCAGCAGCCAGCCCGGGAAGATCGCGCCGGTCGTGCGACTCGTCGCCAAACGCGCCGGGAAGTGTGAAGAATTCCGACAACCCCAGAATCTCCATCTTCAACCACGCAGCCGGCTCGATATTCCCGGTTACTAAAGCCGACTGATAACGTGGATGATCGTGTACCGCGTGCAGCGCTTCGCGCACGCCTGGCAGAAGTTGGAAAACTTCTTCGCCGTTGCCCGTAAACTTCCGCATTGCCCTCATATAACTCTCGCGCAACTCGTGCACGCGCTCGCGTATGTGTTCGTGTGTGAAGCCTTCATGTTTCAGCGCTTCGCCAACGATCTGCAAATCAGTCATGCCCGAAACTTTCATTTCCGGTAAGCGACCGGCGGTCCCGAAAACTTCTTCCAGCATGGGAATGGTGTAGTCCTTGAATGAGCCGGCGCGGGTGGAGCGCATGAGCGTGCCATCAATGTCCCACAATAAAATGCGCAACGACGATGGCTGCATATCCAAATCAAAGCCTTTGTTTGTTTTCGTCATACTCAGCAGTTACTCGACTTGCATCTTCAACCGCAAGGACCTGGATCCACGTTCGTGGAACCAGATAACGTCGCGTTGGACCAGTTGTTGTTCCTCAATATAGATGTCGCGATTGGCCGGCTTCATAAACCATGGCGTTTGGTTCTGCACCAGGTCGATCGTCAGCAAATAATTTCCCGGTTTGGCCGGCGCGGTAATCGGCAGTTCCAACTCCGCAGTGCTTCCGGCGGGTACGTCGCGCGGTAGTCTCGCCGCCCCATCCGCATCGGTGATTAGCGCATTGGTTGCTGCATCGTGCCAAACGTCGCGAAGGACCACGGCATATCTGCCGTCACTCGAACCAAACGCAGGCCAGGTTGCGGAGCTGTTATTTTCCACCATCACGCGCAGCTTTGCTTGCTGTCCCGCGCGCAGAATTGTAGTTGCTCCGTTAGTCGATATTCTGGCGTTGAAGGCATTTTCGCCGAGAGGATTCGCAAGAGCTGCGGAACCCGGCGGTCGTGTGATATAGACAAGATAATTAATACTGCGCAGGACTAGACGGCAGTCAACGCAGTCTTCTTCAGTACTTATGACAACGGTTTCGGGAGGCGGAGTTTGATCGCTACTCTGGCGCAGAATCTGCAGGGCGTTCATGCCGCTTAGTGTTGCATACCAATAAGCCTGAATGTAGCCGGAACCTCCCGGACGTTCGCGCAAGTAAACAGGCAACTTTCCTTCAGCTATGGCAGCAGCGAAAACTTGCGGGTAGTGCGAGTCGAATAAGTAACCGCGTTGAGGTGCGTCCCGGTGAAAGTGCCACTGGAAGACTAATCCCTGCGCGATCGTCAGTCCGATGAAGGCAGCCAGCAGCGTGCGCTTATAACTCGGTGAAATTCGTTTTGCGGTCGCAGCCTTATCGCTTTCGGTGAGCCACATCAACGCCGGCACTGTCAGCATTACTAAGAAAAGCGGAACCGCGATTAGTCGCAACGCGGGAAACTCGGTGACGGTAAGCGACGCTGGAACCGCAGAGACCAGTAATCCATAAACGATGAAGCGCCACCAGGGATCCCCGCGGTGCTTGCGCGCAATGAACCACAATCCCATCACCGCCAAAATCATTGTCGGCAGCAGAACGCTGGCCATTCCCGGCACATGATCGCGCAGGTTCGACTCGCCTGTGACCAGCATTTTCCAAAGACTGAAGTTGTTCAAGTAATGACCGGCGAACTCGCGCATGTCCGCGGCAACGGTGCTGCGCCGCGTGATGTAGGTGAGCCCGGTAAACCTGGCCGTCAGCGCGCCCGGATGGCGACGCTGAAAGACAAACAAAGGAATCAAAGTAAGAAGATAAATCGCCCAGGTTCGCAAAACCCCGCGCCAGCGAACGCGATCGCCAAACAGTACGAGACCGACGGCCAGCAACGGCGTGAGCAAGCGTCCGATCGTGTAGCTGTAGGTCAGCACGGCGAGTGTCAGTGCGATCAGTGTCGAGTCTAACCAGGACCATTTCGGCTTGGCGGCGGCGCGTGCCAGCGCCAGCAGAAAGAGCGCGAGTGCCAACGGATAGAGCGCGACTTCAAAAACCACGCGGCTGTTCTCAAAAAGCCAGGGAGTTAATAACGCCTGCAGCGCTATCAGAATGCCGACGACTCGACGTCCGCTGATGCGCAACGCAACTGCGCCCAATGTCGCCGCCGCAGCCAATCCTAACGACGCGCTGAAGATCCGAGCGACCAGAATTCTCGGACCAAATATTCTAAAAATCAGCGCGAGAAGGTAGATGTAGGTTGGATTCTTGTAATCGCCGAAGGCGCGAAAAAAGAGCGGCAACAACTCGCCGTGTTCATCGCGCGCCGTTTGAGAAATGGTATACGCGTTGTAAGCAATGGAAGATTCGTCGATGTAGAACCCGGCGGGATTGCGAGTGAGACGAGCAAAGTAAACGAAGCCCGCCAGCAGTACCAGCGCCAGCGCCGCCAACGGTTTCTTAGCAGCTTGCCAACTCTTCATTCACTTTAAAGCTGCAACTTTCATTCGATCACCGCCAGCACATCACCGGCGTTTACGGTGGCGCCCGCCTCAGCATTGATTGAAACGACGACGCCTGCCTTCGGCGCTTTCATTTCGTTTTGCATCTTCATCGCTTCGACGACGATGATTCCTGCGCCCGCTTCCACTTGCGCGCCCGCTTCGACCAGAACGCGCACAATTTTGCCGGGCATTGGCGAAACGATTTCAGCCGAGCCATGAGCGTGTGCTGCTGAACTCCGGGCGCTGCTGAGACGCTTGGGATCAACTAACGCGATGTCATAACTGACGCCGCTAAGGACTACCGCAAAAGAATTATTCGAACCGTGCCTTTCCTCAACCCGACACTTGTAAACGTCCGTACCCTTAATTAACAAATAGTCGCCGCCTGGTAACTTGCGATGCTCGATTTCGTAGCGGCGTCCGTCGATATCGGCAGTCGCCGAACCATCGACAAGCTCTAACGAGATTGCGTGTTCGCTGTTTGCGATTTGGGCTTTGTACTTCATTCGAATATTTTAATCTTCGGACTTTTTGCGTCGGAGACCCAAGTCAGTTTTGATCCCAAACGCCGCCGTCCGACCCGACATCTTCCAGCGACTTTGGCTAATTGAAATCGCCGGCCGTGAAGATGCTTCTTTTTGTAGACGCGCGTAGTGAATGCCGGCTGCGATTAGCGCCATGTCCTGTTGCGTCTGTGCGGCTTGCTCGGATGCCGGCGCCCGCACGCGCCCGCGACGCTCGTTAAAGCGCGCGATAAATCCGGTATCCAATCTGCCGTCGATGAATTCCTGGTCGCGAACGATCTCGCGGAAAAAGGGAAGCGTGGTCTTGATTCCACCCACTTCATATTCACCGAGCGCGCGCCGCAAGCGATCGATTGCTTCGCTCCGCGTGCGGCCCCAGGCCGCCAGTTTGGAAATCATCGGATCGTAATGAATTGAAACTTCAGAATTGAGTTCGACGCCGCTGTCGTCGCGAATTCCCGGACCGTTGGGAACCTGCAAATGACTAATCATTCCCGGCGAGGGAAAGAAATTGTTTTCCGGGTCCTCGGCATAGACGCGACATTCGATCGCGTGGCCCTGCAATTGGATCTGCTGCTGCGTAAAGGAAAGCGGCGCGCCGTCAGCAACAGTTATCTGTTCGCGCACGATATCGATGCCGGTTACCAGCTCGGTCACCGGATGTTCAACCTGCAAACGCGTATTCATCTCGAGAAAGTAAAACTCGCGGGTAGCGTCGGCTACCAGAAACTCGACCGTACCGGCGCCAACGTAATTGACAGCTTGCGCGAGCTTAACCGCGGCCGCGCCCATCTGTTCACGCAGCGAAGCGTCGTTAATCGGTGAAGGGCACTCTTCAATAACTTTTTGGTGGCGTCGTTGAATCGAGCATTCACGTTCGCCCAAATGGACCACGTTGCCGTAGGTGTCGGCGACGATCTGAATTTCAATGTGGCGCGGGCGTTCAATCGCCTTTTCAAGGTAGATAGCAGAATCGCCAAATGCTGCGGCTGCTTCGGCTTTGGCATTGTCGAAAGCCGAGTGCAGTTCACCGGGAGACGTGACCAGCCGCATGCCTTTGCCACCGCCGCCCGCCGACGCCTTGAGCATTACTGGATAACCAAACTGTTTTGCAGTTACTTCGGCTTCGGCAAACGAACTCAACGGCGCAACCGTCCCGGGAACAATCGGCACGCCTGCTGCCACCGCCGCAGTGCGCGCACTCGTTTTTGAACCCATCACGCGCATCGCTTCGACGCCCGGGCCAATGAACGTCAAACCCGCTTCGTTAACTGCTGCCGCAAAGTCGGCATTTTCGGCGAGAAAGCCATAGCCGGGATGAATCGCGTCGGCGTTTGTTTTTTTCGCGGCGTCGATAATTTTCGCGATGTCGAGGTAACTTTGAATCGAAGGCGCTGGTCCAATGCAAACCGCTTCGTCGCACAACGAAACATGCACCGCGGCGGCGTCGGCTTCGGAATAGACGGCTACCGGCGAGATGTCGAGATCGCGACAGGCGCGAATTATGCGCACCGCAATCTCACCACGATTGGCAATTAGGATTTTGCTGAACATGGATGGAAGAGAATCGACTGACGACGGTCTATTAGTTGTTGGACGTGATCATACTACAGTCCGAGGCAAACGGCCGGAAATACCCAGGTGTCAGTAGTGGCCAAGGACGTGAGAAGTCTCAGGAATCGAGAAAACTTTACTCTTGACCTCCTTCGTTACGCGACATAAACTCCCACTGCAGTTCGATACTCAATTCAATTCGCCGCTTGCCCCAACTTCTCTCATGGAGGCTAGATATGAAAATCCTTACAGTCTTTTCTCGTTATCGCCTTTTAGTCAACATTCTCGCCCTTGCCGCCGCGCTCTCCGCTTTCGCCTACTCGGCGCCGACCGTAGTTGCTGATCCAGGATGGACATGTGAAACGGGATGCGTTAATTGGGATGCTAGATTCGGTTGCCTGCAACAACAAACCTGCTGCGTTAACGAAAATGGTGGTTGGTTTTGCACTGGGGCTTGAAACACTGAATTGTGCATAGTTTGGTGGAATTTGCCGACAAGTGATGGGTGAGCCAAGAAGTTCGGTGCGTTATTCTGCACTTATGAGGATGTGCCGCCGATATGATCCAGTTCGCTCATAAGAAGACACCGAAGCTGGGAATTGACTCGGCTCGCGCGGGGGTCTCGCACGCCTTTCCGAATACTGTAGAGGGCAGATGATGGCTAATCACTACAAGACTGTTCAGAGTCTGATTTCTATGGTGTGTTTGTCGGTGCTTGTAGGACCCGTACTGGCGCAAACGGTCTCGGACAACAAGAAGCTCCGGGCAAACGCCGCCGAAAGGAATACAGCTAGGGCCAGCGAAGCCGAATCGCTGCAGGCACAACGACGTACTTTCGCAACCTCACTTCTTACTTCGCTTGCTGACGAAGCGCGCAGCTTCAATGACCTGGCCCTTCGCCCTCGGGTGCTGGCGCGTGCGGCCGACACGCTCTGGGATGCCGATAGCGAGACAGCCCGCACGCTGTTTCGCCGGGCGTGGGAAGCTGCTGAGAAAGGGGATGCTGAAGGAGTAACCTTGAAAACTAAAGACAGTCCGCCCCCGATGGTTATCGCTTTGCGGCGGATGAGCGGTCAAGACCTGCGCTCCGAAGTTTTAGGTTTAGTCGCAGGAAGAGACCGCGCGCTTGCTGAAGAATTTCTAGCAAGACTAACCGCCGATGCAAAACGTGAGTCGGAAGACTTGAAGAGCGATGCCACTGCGCGAAACACTACTGACAGTTGGTCAGGTTCAGAAGCAAGCGCAAAACGCCTGCAAATGGCTGGCAGGTTACTTGATGCCGGCCAAATCGAGCGGTCGCTTGAGTTTGCCGCGCCTGTTCTCGGCCAGGTAAATGTAAATTCGATTAGTTTTCTTTCCACGCTGCGCGCAAAAGAGCCAGGTGCCGCCGCGACTGCCGATCGGTGGTTTGCGGCCCTACTCGCCCGGGCCGAGTTCGATCCCTCGTCTGACGCGAACACCGTATCAGGGTTGTCTTCTTATGCATTTACTCCAGGTGTTTACGTGACCTTTATGGCTGATGGTCACGCCCGTTGGAGTCAGCCCGAGGAATCTGCCGGACCACTCAATCCGCCCAACCTGGCTCCATCACTTCGTAACAGATTCTTCCAGGTTGCAGCCAGTATCCTGCTGCGGCCACTGCCGCCACCCGATCAAGACTTCAGCACTTCGGGATATACCGGCAGGTACATGATAATCAAGCGACTACTTCCGCTTTTTGATCAGTTCGCGCCTGATGCCGCGTTGGCACTGCGCTCGCAAATGAACTCTTTGGCGGGCAATGCCGGCACGACAGCGGCCGGTAGTGACAGTTCGTTATTAACCAAAGGCCTCCAACCAGCAGGGACTGCCGATAACGCCTTCGAGAACATGCAGTACCGGCTCGATCATGCAAAGACGACCCGGGAACGTGATTCAATCTACGCGGATGCTGCGGCTTTGCTCGGCAGTCAAGGCGATGCTCGCGCGCAAGATTTGGCAGATAAAATCGACAACTCAGATCGCCGTGCACAGCTGCGTCGATACGTTGATTTTGAGCTTGTCCGATTCGTCATTCGGAAAAAAGAG
This sequence comes from Pyrinomonadaceae bacterium, assembly GCA_030841085.1. Classification (GTDB taxonomy): domain Bacteria; phylum Acidobacteriota; class Blastocatellia; order Pyrinomonadales; family Pyrinomonadaceae; genus PSRF01. The sequence goes on along the minus strand of JAVEDP010000041.1, from coordinate 390,561 downwards.
CCGTCGGAAGTAGCTCGGCTCGCCAAGGCGGGGCAATTGACACACACGCAACGCGCCTGGGCCTATGTCCAAGCGGCGCGGCTCCTAATGAATTCCGAACGCGCGCGCGCGCTACAGTTTTTGGAAGATGCCGCGGATGAAGCACGACGCATAAAGGGTGATGATGCGGATCGCGCCTGCCTGTTGATTAGCGTGGCAACGCAGTTTGTGAGAGCCGATCATGTTCGCGCCTGGGAGATCATGAGCGAAGCCGTCGAAGCCGCGAATTCGGCTGAAGGATTTACCGGCGAAAATATGCAGCTTCGTTTTCCAATCGCTACCAAAGACGGCGTTAAGATTAGTAGCATTGGCGGCGAGGAGTTTGCTCTTGTCGGCGTGCTTCGCTCTCTTACCAAAGAGGATCTAGATCGATCGATCGACCTTGCGAAGAGTTTCAAAAATGTCGCACCGCGTGCCAATGCCACGTTGGCAATCGCCAGTGCATTGCTGGATAAGAATGCAGAAGTAGGTTTCAAGTTGCAGGCGCGTTGAGTCCTCATGGCCGGGGTAGAGCATTACGTACCCGTCGAAATAAACGGGTACCAGCGAGATAATCGAGATCTTGACAAGCGCGAATGATGCGTACCGCAAGCTCACCACGATCGGCAATTAAAATCTTTCGAAACATTAGTCTGACGTCAGAAGCGAGAAGTCAGAAGTCAGAAGTCAGAAGTCGGAAGAAGCATTTTTACCATTGACGCGACGCGAATCTAATTCGCAATCGGTTGATAAAAAGTCAAAAGGGCGGACACTTGGGTCCGCCCTAAGATTCATTCTTGCAAAGCCACTTTATGGTTTCAAAGTCTTGCTTGCGACTTTGCTTCCGCCAGGACGGCGTTGGGCTTCAGAGGCTTGGTAGGTCACACCATCGCGTACTATTAGGTCGTCCTCAGTACCCATGATTCTGTCCGGGCCGGGCAAGGGAAGCTCATAGTTAGTGAAAGACAAGCGTTCCCCCGGTGCGTCATCCGCCGTGCCGCTTGAAGCATTTCTAATCACCGCCCCTCGCAATTGCGGCAACTTCTTATCAGGCACCGCCGCCAGCTCCGCACTGGGTCTGTACCCCGAGAGGTCAAGATTCTGCATAGCCACTGCCAGGGAACCGTCTGGGTCGGGCAGCCGCCTCAAATCTCCAACGTCGCTGGGCAAAGTGGAATAAGCCTCCCGGTATTCATCAAAGGCGCGATCAATCCTATGAATGTAAGGTCTCTGTTGCGCTTCGATACCCCACTGGCGATGTTCCAACCGCACCGGCACTGTGAGGCCAATCAAAATCAATATCAATACTGGCACCGCCGCAGACGCATATAAGCCACGACGAGCATAACGGACTCCACAGAAACGGTCAGGCGACGCAGCGATAGACTGATACAATTTCCGGCCGAACCAAAACACCAAAATTGCCATTGGGACTGCGATCCATTTCATACGCCAGGCGGCAGTTTCGCCGGCCGCGAGCCATGACGACGGATCGAAAGGGATCATCGACAAGAACGCGAGATTAGACTTGGCGCCGCGTGCGGAAAACTGGGTTAGGGCGACGAATGTTTGCGTCGCGAACACCAGCACCAGCAAAGCTCCCATGACGAACAACACCAGCGAGCGTCCATACGAAGGAAGCTCATGTTCAGGTTTGGGGAGCGCTTCGCCGACAGGGCAGGCGCCGCAAGCACGGCAGCCGGCACTCATTTCAGCGTCAGATTTGAAACCGCAGCAGGGGCAGATTGTCACGGGTGTTTTGTACCTCAATACTTATTACTGAAAGTTAGTCGTTTCGGCGTTGACGGTTAACCGGCCTTATGTACCAGTGGTTGATCGGCTCGCCGTTCAGGCCCGGTGTTCGATGCGGAAATAGAAGTTTGCGATTCGTCAGTCGCAGAATCACTCGATACTTTGTTCAACTCGTACCAGGTGTGATACATGCGGTGTGCGAAGGTCCAATAGGAACCGACCGCGAGTACCCAAAGGACAGCCGGCATTCGATTGGCAAAGAAATTGGTCGAACCAGCATGAGTGCTCAAGGCGCCGATGATAAAAAGAACGACTCGCTCGGGACGGCGCAAAAAACCAACATCACACTTGGGAATCAGACTCTCCGCCCGGGCGCTCGCGTAGCTTACCATAACCGCCCCCATTAGTCCTGCGCCCGCAAGAAAAACGTTAAGCGTCGAGTGGAACTGAGTGTCGCGGGCGTAAAAAACCATTAGTCCGACAAAGATGACCATGTCGGAAAGCCGGTCGAGCGATGAATCCAGGAAGCCGCCGAACCGCGTGACCCGGCCCGAAAGCCGCGCCACCTGCCCGTCGAGCATGTCAAAAAGATTGGCGACGATGAGCACTATGCCCGCCGAGAAAAAATAGCCAAGTCCGAAGAGCAGTCCGCAACCCACATTTATGGCGACGCCAATTACAGTCAGAAAGTTTGGATTGATGTGGCCATAGGCAAGCCAGCGCACCATTGCGTCAATGATTCGTTGCGCGCCACGGCCTATACCATCAACAAACATTTCTGATCAGATTCTCCGGAGGAAGATTATGCCTAATACCGCAGGAAGATTAAAGCTTTTCGTAAACGAGAGGCGGATTGTAGGAACAGGTGAAACCAGCGTCAAGTTTTTGCATGAACTTCGGTGAGAACCGGCCTTAAGAAGGCGAAGCCGTTCCTTTGTTCTCCATCTCAGTATGAATCGTAGTCAGGCGTCTCACTTCAAAGTTGCGCGCGCCGGCGGGAGTGCTTACGACAACTTCGTCGCCTTCTTCTTTCCCCATCAAGCTTTTGCCGACGGGCGACGTGGTGGAGATGAGACCGTTCTGCGGATCGCTTTCTTCCGGCGTGACCAGGCGGTAGGTAACTTCTTCGTCTTTCTCAGAATCGAACAAGACAAGCGTCGAGCCGTAACCTGCCTTGTCACGCGATATTTTTGAAAGGTCGATCGATGCGATCTCACTAATGCGCTGGCGCAACTCGACGATGCGGGCCTTCACGACGTTTTGCCGATCGAGGGCCGCGCGATATTCCGAATTTTCACGCAGGTCTCCAAACTCCAGCGCGCGCTTGATTTCTTTGGGTAAGTGAACGCGCAGCTCGGATTCGAGTTCTTCGAGTTCGCCCTGTAGTCTTTCTTTGATCTTTTCTGACAACTTTTTTACTCAACTTATCGTTGCTGCTTAGCCGCAAGCAGAAACAGTTTCGCCACTCTTGCTATTCGGGCGGTGATGTTGCGCTTCATCAGGAGCGCCAAAGGAGATACCTGTATCGCGCGCGGTGCGCACTAGTTGGCCATTCGGCGGCACTGTCTTTACGTTGGCAATCGCCTGGTAGATGGGAACCGTAATCACGTCTCCGGCCTGTAGCGCCACCATGACGCTCTGCTTTCCTTCAACTACGGCACGCACGGCACAGGTTCCATAATTTGTCGCCAACATGCGATCGAAAGCATTGGGCCTGCCTCCGCGTTGCAAATGGCCCAGCACCACCGTTCGCGTTTCCTTTCCGGTAAGCGCCTCCAAATTTCTTTGACAGTAGGAACCAATGCCGCCGAGGCGCGGCGCGTGAAGTGGATCGCCAGTGTCCTGATAAATCAGGTCGTGCCCGGTTTCAATGGCGCCCTCCGCGGCGACGATAATACTAAAGTTAGAACCCGCTTCGTCGCGCGCGCGAATGCGGTCCGCCACTGACTGCATTGTAAAAGGAATCTCTGGAATTAGAATCACGTCCGCGCCGCCGGCGATACCGGAGTGTAATGCAATCCAACCGGTGTTACGACCCATGACTTCGAGGATCATCACGCGGTCGTGTGACTCAGCCGTAGTGTGCAGCCGATCCAGCGCGTCGGTAGCAATATCCAGCGCGGTGATAAAACCGAACGTGAGTTCAGTGCAAGCCAGATCGTTGTCGATTGTCTTAGGGACACCGACCACGGGTATGCCGAGCCTGCCAAACTCCTGCGCGATTGCCAGCGTGCCTTCGCCGCCTAACACCACCAAAGCATCAATGCCCAAGCGGCGCAAATTTTCTGTTGCTTCGTGATAAAGAGCATCGACTCTTATCGCCCTGCCGTTCGAATCCCGATCGACAAATCTGCCGCGATTGCGTGTCCCAAGGATTGTACCGCCGCGCGGCAGCAAACCTCTGACATCCGCCGTGGTCAATTCATGCGTTTGCGTCTCGCCCAATAATCCTTCAAAGCCATGCTCAATGCCGATGACTCTCATGCCGTATTGCCCGATCGCGGTAGTCACGACCGCGCGAATCACGGCATTCAGTCCGGGAGCATCGCCGCCGCCAGTTAATATTCCAATTGTGCCAGGCATAACTTGATAAAGATTTCCAACGATTCTTCAAGCTGGAGCGGGGGATTGTTCAAGCTAAGAGTAGTTGAGAGGAGTTCAGAGTTCAACCTTAAAGCTTCAAACCGTCGTAAAGCAAACTGTTAGTTTGCGATGGTCCGTTACCGCTCAACTTGAAGGACTGCCAGCCAACGCAAACTAACAGTTTGCTTTACAATTGTTGGTTGACCCTCTCAGTGCCGTCGCGTAGCATGTGCTCGAACCCCTACAACCGTATTGAATGGTTCCGTTTGAGTTTGAAACTTTGGAAATAGACGACGACGCAAAAGAGATTGTTCGCGAGATTGGAACGGCCATTAACGAATCGGTCGAGAACTCGTCGAAAGTTGCCGAAGCGATCGAACGGCTGCGAGATGCGGGCTATGAAATGGAACTAACCTTGCGGCTCGAAATTGGTTTGCGCCCTCACGCCGGAGAAGAGTCGGGTGAAGGTGGCGACACGACGCTCGATCTTACCGATGAAGACGTTCAAGTATTGCAGCGCATGAAAATTAGAATCGATCCGGAAGAAAATCTATAACACGCTTGTTAGCAAAAAAATAAGCCCTGCCGTTTGATAAGATCGGCAGGGCTTTTTGCATTTCAGCGAACAGCAATCATGGCCCAAAGCGGTGCTGATACTCGCTCGAAACTATGAATGCCTTGACCATTTCGGCGTTAACGAAGTTGCCATTGAACTCGTTGAGCTTACCCAGCCAAAAGTTATATCCGCCAAAGTCAGAATCCGGCGCGTCATTCGGACTGCGGCGCATGTAGCCGAAATACTGCATCAAGACAAATGCCTTATTTGATTGGCGCGTACTCAACACCGAGTTTTCAGCTACAGCTCTTAACACCAAAGCTCGGACAGTCTGCGCCGAAGGATCGGCGGAGAGTTGGCTGACCAATGAATCTCGCTCGCTTTGCGTTAACGCTCCGCCGGATGCCGGATTGCGCGGATCGTAGGTATTGCTGTTGAGCTTGTCGACAAACTGAGCAGCCGTCATTGAAGTGGGAAAGGCGGCAACGAAAGCCGCACGCTGTACGAAGTCGTTGAAGAAGCGCTGCTTGTTTTGATCGAGCAACTGATCGGCGCCGGCCTGCCCGATAACTACGCCGCGGCCAATCTCCTGCGTGTCGGGCAAAAACTCGCGCAGCCTCAGCGTCTCGCCGGTATTCAGCGCCGCCTGATAGGTTTTGTAAACAAGGTAGCCAGTCTGCTGAAACTCGATCGAGAGGAAGAAAGCGGCACTGACGTTTACGCGTTTTATGTCGCGGCACGCTGAAGTAGTGCACTGGTCCAGTTGGTTCTTCCAAAACGCCAGTCCGCCTGCGTCGGCTTCGCGATTAAAGAAATCGACATACTGTTGGCGCACGAAGAAATCGCTGTCAAACGTCGCATCGTTGAGCGGATTAGATCCGTTAACAGACTCGTCGCTGTTGATGGTTACGGCAACCGCTGCCGGTGAGCCGAGCGTGCAGCCTACCGGATTGCTTAAAGTAAGGTTGAAACTCTCCGGCGCCTCGCCAAAACGATCATCAACGATGAAGACGCTCACAAGTTTTGATGTTTCGCCGGCGGCAAATCTTAACGTGCCCATTGCGGCCATGTAGTCGGACCGCTCGCTCGCAGTTGCGTCGGTCGTTGCGTAGTCCACTGTTGCTGCTGCCGACGTATTGCCGGTCCGCGTGACGAGCAGATCCACTTTCGTTGTGGCGTTCACCGTTTCGGTTGTACTCGCGGTGCTGTTCGTAAATTGCACCGTGTTAACTGTGGGTGTGGGAGTTGGGGTCGGCGTCGGTGTCGCGACGATGGTGTAACCCAACGAGTCAATCGCGTTCATGTCGTTCGCGGTCATGGTTTCGCGCGTGTTGCGGTTGATGCTCGGATCCATGATGCCGATGTAATTTGCGCTCACGGTGAGATCGTCGCGCCAGTGGCTGGCTTGATTGCCGTCACCGCCGCTGCCATCGGGCCGGCCAGTAGACAGACCCAATTCCGCGCCACCATTAAACTGAACTTGCAAACCACCGGACGAAAGAATCCGCTGGGCGCTGCCGAAAGTATTCAAGTTCGCGGTAGCTGGTCGAAAACGATAGAGATCCCAAACGGTTACGTAAACCGGCTGGGATGAATTCAACTCGCGAACGCCGACTTCGGAACCAATTCCGAGCACATGGCCAATCTCGTGCACAGCCACAGCGTCAAAATCAGTTCGATTGCCGGTTATTCCGTCGCTGGGATCAAAGTCAAAACCAAAGGCTGAGTTAAAGCCGATTTTCGGAGCGCCTCCATACGGTTCTGTCTCGGGGCTGGCAACGGGGTTAATGCCGCCAAGTGCGCGCAGTACCGGACTGGCAACGAACACCGTGCTGGTATTGCCGAGGTCGGTTGGCACACTGCCGACGGGCAACGCATTGTAAAGAGCGGTTTCTGAAGCATTCGAAGCATGACTGACCAGCCGCCCGCGAATGTCCGAATAATTGCCGGCGTAGTAAAGCTCCTGGGTTGCGGTCAACCCAAGAATGTTTGAACTGGGAAACGAAATTCCAAAGACAGTTGGACCATAGTCCACATCGATGACGACGGTTATCGGATTCTGTATTAACGCTTCCCATTTGGCAGCGGCCGCAATGAACGCAGCCTTCGCCTCCGGGTTTTGATCCAGTTGAGAGCTCGCCCTTAATACAATAGTCAGTCCACTGCCGGCGGGAACTTCACCAGCGCCGCTGCCGGCCGCAATCATTGTTTGATTCTTTAGATGATTTATTTGACGGAAGCCGGAAGAGTTGGCGCTACTTTTTAGAGCGCGTCCTTCAGCAAGTGTGGCATCACGGCAAATCGTTTCGCCGTTAGGGCCCTGATAAACGACGAAAGAACCGTTTGACGAAGTTTGATAATTGGGGGTCTGGACGGCTGAATCATTTTGCGCAAAGCCATAAAAGGGCAGCGCAGCCAGGCCGGCAACTGCCACCATTGCCAGTGCCGCACGCGAGCAATAGAAATATTTTGAATATTTTTTCGCGCGTGAGACACGCGTGAACACACGAGGGTTCGTCACGAGGTCGATCTCCTTCTGTCGATGTTTAGGGAAGAGGTTTTAGTTAACTAACGAGCTTGTCGGGAGGATAAGTCGCGCTAGCTGGCCGCCTGTACCGCTGACACAGATTGCGCATTTGGCTTGCAAAGAGAGTCTCGCTGAGCCCGGATTCAGATGCGAGACCGAACTTTCCGGATGCCTGGAACAGTGTTCCGTTGAGTGAGGCGGGTAAGCAGCGTCGATGCTGCGAGAAACAGCTTACGGATTTCGCTTGAGGAATTCAATAAGCAAAATTTACATAGCTCGAAAGCCTTAGATCATGGGCCAAACCGATTTTGGTACTCGCTTGAGACGATGAACGACTTGACCATCTCGGCGTTTACGAAGTTTCCATTAAACTGATTGAGCTTGTTGAGCCAGAACTCGTAACCGCTAAAGTCTGAGTCAGGTGCATCGTTTGGATTTCGTCGCAGGTAGCCGAAATATTGTGCCAGCACGAACGCCCGATTTTGCTCAGCGGTGAACAAGTCCGGATCTTCGGCAACGGCTCGCAGAACTTGCGCCCGCGTCTTGGCTCCTGAGTTGAGATCGCTGACCAACTGATTACGCTCGGTTGGCGACAAAGGTCCACCGGCATTCAAGTTCAATTGATCCACAAACTGTGCCGGCGTCATTGAGAGCGGATAGGCTGTAATGAAGCGCGGCCGGGCGACAAACTCTGCTATCAAGGTCTGCTTGTTGTTCTCTAAAAGTTGGTCGGCTCCGGGCTGTCCAATTACGACTCCTCTTCCGATTTCCTGCGTGTCGGGCAGAAATTCATTAAAGCGAATGATTGGCACTGAGAGCTGATGTGTTCCGCCTAGCGTCGAGGTAGCCGACGTATTATCGCCGTAAGCTGTTTTGTAGAGACGCTCAACCAAATATCCGGTTTGCTGAAACTCGATCGCCAAAAAGAAGGCACCCGAGACGTTGATACGCCGAATCTCGCGGCATGCCTGGTCGGTGCAACTGTCAATCTGGTTTTTCCAAAACGCCAGGCCGCCGTCGTCCGGAGCCCGGTTGAAAAAATCGATGTAGTGCTGCCGCACGAAGAAGTCGGTGTCAAAGCTCGCATCCTTTACCGGATTCAAGCCGTCGACCGACTCGTTACTATTTATCGTGACCGTGAAAGATGCAGGCGAGCCTAGCGTACAGCCAACAGGATTACTCAAGTTAATGTTGAAAGTCTCCGGACCCTCACCGAAACGATCATCAACGATGAAAACCGAGATAGTCTTTGTGCCTTCATTCGCCGCGAATCGTAGCGTGCCGATAGCAGCCTCGTAATCCGAACGCGAGCTGGCCGTTCCATCGGAAGTTGCATAGTCGATCGTGGCGGCACCGGTGATGTCGCCGGTTCGCGTAATGGTAACGTCGACTTTCGTTGTCTGGTTTGGAGTTTCACTGGCTGCCTGGCTGAAGGAATTGAATTGCACCGTGTTTGGACCAGGCGCGGCGTTAAGCGAAATCTCCCACATGCCTCGGCCGTGTGTCGCCACGCGCAAAATGCGGCTCGTTGGTTGAATAGCCATGCCGAAAACTGCAACACGCGGCAGCCCAGTACCGAATGGAGCCCAGCTGGCGCCGCCATCAGTCGAGTTGTAAACGCCGATATCAGTTCCAGCAAAGACGTTGTTTGAATTTGTAGGATCAACAGCAAGAGCGTTAATCGGAATGCTGGGAATCCCGTTGGCCGCCGGTACCCAGTTTGGCGCTCCAGCTGAGGAACCAGCCGCGCCGAGATTCGTAATCTTCCAAATTCCCTGACCGGCGGGGGCGAAAAAAGAAAATGAAATGTAAGCAACGTCCTTGTTGCTGGGATCAAAAATCGCGCGGCCTACAAATTTGTTGGTGACGCTGCCGTTAGGATTTGCGGGAAACGAGCCGCCGGTAATGTTCACCATCGTCGCCGAGCCGGTTGAGGTGGCCCACACCGGTCCGTTTTGCATACCGACGATTCGATAGTTGTCGTCCTGAGGAGAAACGGCAATTGTGCTGATGGGAGTTCCGGTAGTTTGAGCGGCACCACCACCGAGCGGCGTGCGTGAGCCAGTCGGTTGCAGCGGCGATTGGCTGACGATCGTCATGTTGTCGCCGCGATCGGTTGAGCGATAGAGGCGATCGGTTCCGAAGTACAAAATATTCGGACTACCCGGACCCAATGCCATCGGCGCATAGAACAGCACGTTGTCAGTCAGCTGAATACCATTGTTTTTTAAGAAAGGTAGGTTGTCGCAACCCGAGGCCAGAGTATTATCGTCCGCGCAGGGCGCATTACCGCAAGCGATGGCGCCGCGCGAGGGCCACGAATTTCGCACGTTAAGACAACTCGTAAGCGTTGCGCGATCAAAAAATATCTGGCTGTTGGATTCGTTGAAGAACGTCAGGTACATGGTGACGTTGGTGTTGTTCGTAGCGCTTTGATCGATAAGCGTGTAACCGCCATCGCCGCCTTCAGCGTTTTTCCAATTGCCTGAGGAACTTTGCTGTGCTTCAGTTCCGTTGTCCTGTGTGCCGCCGATGGTGAAGAACTGGTCCAGCGGATGCACGGCGATGCTTTCAAACTGCAATGTGCTGAGCGGCGAGCGATTGAGATTGGTCCAGGCGCTTCCGGCCGAAGAGCTAGAGCTGCGCTTCCAAACGCCGCCATCGTTTCCGGTGTAAATGAGTCCGGCGCCGTCGAAGAAGAGGGCATGCGAGTCGGCATGCAAACCATTGTCGTCGCGTTGAAAGCTGGTGCCGCCGTCAATCGATTTCTTCATCGCATCCGAACACGTACCGCGAGCGTTGCCACCGAGGTAGACGATGTTCGCATTGTTAGGATCAACCGCAATCGGCATATCGTAGAAACACTGACCGCCGCAAAAACCCTGACCCCCACCAAGCTGTGTCGACCAGCTAAGTCCGCCATCAACAGATTTCCTTACGGCGCCGCTGGAAGCAGTCGTGCAGCTCGCATTCACATTTGGTGTCTCACCGGTTGCTGCATAGACCGTAACGGCGCCGCCCACGTTGGCGATCGCCAGATTGGCCCGAATGCCGTTGCCAAGACTGAGGCTTTGCGAGAATGTCGGATTTGGATTGAGCGCAGTAGTAGTCCGATAGATGCCGCCGCCGCCAGTGAGCCCGACCACCGAGACGATCAAATTGCTTGCGTTGCCAGGTTCCAGGGCCATATCCGGAGTATCGACGTTGCCGGTCGCCGGCGCGTCCACGCTGGAGTCAGTGGTGACAGTTAACTTCTCAAAAGTTATCGACGCTGCGGCCGCCGTTGCATTCGTCGAGCGAAACACGCCGCGTGGCGCGAGGCTCCCTCCCAGATTCGGGGTGATACCCAAAGCGTTCGCGCCCTGGCCGCCAATTCCGCGACCAGTGCTCACAAAAATGGTTGCAGCATTATTCGGATCTACGAGAATTTTGGTGATGCCACGGCCGTTGAAAACCTTGTAAGTAAGATTGCCAATGGTCTGGGAGGGATTGATTGGACCAACGAGCGTTGCCGAAGTGTCGGCATTGTCGATGCGATACAAACCTACGCCAAAAAAGCAATCGCCGCAGCCATTGAATTCGCCGGTGCCAACGTAGAGAGTGGTCGGACTCGACGGCGCAATTGCCAGCGCGCCGATAGCCAGCGATTGGGCACTGTCGAAGATTGGAGTCCAGTTCACGCCGGCATCGAGGGAACGCCAAACGCCACCTTGTGCGGTGCCCAAATAAACCTTATTGGGATTTGTGGGATCGACGACGACTGCGGTGGTACGACCCGATACCGGAACAATACCGCTTTGCGCCGATCCATTTGGCAACGGCCTTGGTCCTAGCTCCGTCCAGATCGATGCCAACGGCGTTTCGGATCCAAAAACACTCGTTAGTTTGTTGAAGAAAGAGTCCTTGGAACTTTCAGCGCGTAGAGTCTGAGCGCTCTCCATTTGCCGAATCGCTCGACCACGCGCGCCCGAATCAAATGGGCGGCCCGGTTCGATGCCGCGCAGTCGCGCGATGTATTCGTCGCGCAAACGCAGGTAAGCGCTCTCATCCATGTTTCCCCGTCGACCTTTCGGGAAATCAGGCTCGGTCTCTTCCTCTTCAAGGTCGGTCGCCCCGCCGGTCTTGCGCGACGAGCCAATTACGATGTCTTCTTTTTCTTTCGAGGCGAGTGGGCCGTCAGTTTTGTTGGCCGAGTTGTTGTCCGTCTGATTCTGTCCGCCGGCGTGGGATGATTGCGAACCCACAAACAGCAGGCCTATGAAGAGCGTGAGAAATAAGGTTAACAGCAGACTTCGTTTCATCCCGAAAAAACTCCTTACGGGCTATCTGTTTGTGGCGAGAAATGTCAGGAATTTAGAACTAAGGCTGACGGCCAGGCGTCGGAGAGATTGACCTGGGGCACAACAACAAATTCTTGTTCAAAAAACCAATAATCTCAATCAAGCCAAAATTTACTTTCAACTTCATAGGTTGTCAACGCGACAGGGCCGGAATCGTCATGAGCAACTCAACTAATACAACAGTATTTCTGGGAATCCTTCCAGTGCTACAGCTTCCTTACCAGCCAGTCGAATCCAAAAGCAGATTTCGCCGGTACTGGGTTCCGTTTCACTCATCATCCTGCATTAGGTCCGAAGGACCAGCAGTCAATAGCCCCGACCGTGAGGGCGGGGAGATGTACTCGAAAACTCAAAGGCCCGAAGGGCCGATAGAAATCCTGTCGCACCTTCGGCGCTCAGAAACAACCCTAGAACCCACCCCGGCCTCACGGACCGGGTCTACTAACTGGCGGTCCTTCGGACCTAAGAAATAAAACTGAACCAGTACCATTTCTAACCGCGCTTGGCGCAACTTTCGGCCCTGTGGTATCTTGACTGGCTTTTAACCCTGCCAGTTTTTCTGCCGTTACAGGCTATGAAAGAGGAGTCGAAATAAAGTATGGCTACGTCCAGCGCAAACGCTAATGGGAATGGACAATCGGCCGGCCGCGTTGTTCAAATTATCGGGCCGGTGGTTGACGTAGAGTTTCCGGAAAAACAATTGCCGCCTATCTATCAGGCGCTGCGAATTGTTTCCGAAGGTTTTGATGTGCCCACTCCCATCGATGTGATTGCCGAAGTGCAACAGCATCTTGGCGAAGGTCGCGTGCGCACGGTTTCGATGTTGCCGACGGACGGCATGGTGCGTGGTATGAAGGCCATCGACACTGGCGGGCCGATCACGATGCCGGTTGGCGAAGGAACATTGGGCCGCGTGCTAAACGTCATTGGCGAGCCCGTCGACAATCTCGGCGCCGTCAAACACACCGAACGTTATCCCATCCATCGTCACGCGCCTACTTTTGAAGAGCAGTCAACCGAGTTGCAGATGTTCGAGACAGGCATCAAGGTCATCGATCTGATTCAACCGTTTGTGCGCGGCGGCAAGATTGGTTTGTTTGGCGGCGCGGGCGTTGGCAAGACAGTCATCGTGATGGAGTTGATTAACAACATCGCGAAAGCGCGCTCCGGCTTTTCAGTTTTCGCCGGCGTTGGCGAACGGACGCGCGAAGGAAACGATCTGTTGCGCGAGATGGTCGAGTCGCAGGTTATTCAGTTTGGCGACGCCTTTAACAAGCACTTTCATGACACCGGCGAATTCGACATGACCAAAGTCGACATGAACGCGGTGGGCCAATCCAAAGTTGCGTTGATTTACGGTCAGATGACTGAACCGCCGGGCGCTCGTTTGCGGGTGGCGCTTTCAGGCCTGACGGTCGCGGAATATTTTCGCGATAAAGGCTTGGACGTGTTGCTCTTCATCGACAACATCTTTCGCTTTACGCAAGCGGGTTCTGAAGTATCGGCACTGCTGGGACGCATGCCCTCGGCCGTGGGTTATCAGCCCAACCTGGCTTCGGAAATGGGCGAGATGCAGGAACGCATCACTTCAACCAAGACCGGTTCGATCACATCAATCCAAGCGGTTTATGTTCCTGCTGACGATTACACCGACCCCGCACCGGCGACAACCTTTGCTCACCTTGACGCGGTAACCGCGCTGTCACGACAAATTGTAGAACTCGGAATCTATCCGGCGGTCGATCCGTTGAGCTCTTCTTCGCGCATTCTCGATCCGCGCATCATCGGTGCCGAACATTACGCCACCGCGCAGGATGTGAAGCGCGTGCTGCAACGTTATAAAGATCTCCAGGACATCATTGCGATTCTGGGACTCGACGAACTGTCTGACGAAGACAAGTTGATTGTGTCGCGCGCCCGCCGCGTGCAGCGTTTCTTTTCGCAACCGTTCTTTGTTGCCGCGCAGTTCACCGGACTGGAAGGGAAGTACGTGAAGCTCGAAGACACGATAAGAGGCTTCCGCGAGATTGTTGACGGCAAGCATGACGATCTGCCGGAACAGGCGTTCTATATGGTCGGCACGATCGAGGAAGCGGTCGAAAAAGGCAAGACAATCGCGCAGTAGCATCGGAGTAGCATAGGCTTCAGCCTGTGTCTCATCACAGACCAAAGTCATTGTCATAGGGTAAGACGTTCGTAGTAGCACAGGCTTCAGCCTGATGAATCGGACACAGACTAAAGTCTGTGCCACTTTTTATGGCTCAATTGCAATTAGAAGTTGTAACACCCGAACGCAAAGTGCTCTCGGAATCTGTCGACACGGTGACGGTGCCGGGGCTCGGCGGGGAGCTTGGCATTCTTCCGGGCCACACGCCTCTGATTTCTCAACTTCAAACCGGTGTGCTGGCTTACTCCGCGGGTGGCAAGTCTTCGCAGCTTCACGTTTCCGGAGGGTTCGTCGAAGTCAAGGACGATACAGTTTCGGTGCTGGCGGAAGTTGCCGAACGGCCTGAAGAGATCGACGCGGCGCGCGCGCGTCTGGCACGCGAGCATATTCAAACGCAACTAACGTCCTGGACTGGAACTGAAGAGGATTTTGAAACAGCGCGCGCTAAACTCGAACGCTCGATGGTCCGCTTGCAACTTGCCGGCAGCTCACGAAGCTAGACGTCTGTCGTAAAGCAAACTGTTAGTTTGCGGTCGTGCCCGGCAATCAAGTTGAGTGCTAATGAATCACCGCAAACTAACAGTTTGCCTACGACGTTCCTTTCCGAATAGCCTCGCGCATTTCTGTAACTGCTTTTTCCAAACCCACAAAAACCGCATGCGCAATTATGTTGTGACCGATATTAAATTCGGTAACGTCAGGCATTGCCGCCACCGCGCCGACGTTGCGATATGTCAAACCATGACCCGCCGCGATTAGTATTCCGTATTGCATTCCCAACGCCGCGGCTTCCCGCAGTCTTCTCAATTCCTGGCCGACGCGCAAAGCGCCCTCGCCATGAAAACCACGCGCACCTAAAGTCGCGTCAGCATAAGGCGCAGTGCATAACTCGATTTGTTGAGCATTGATTTCATGCGCAGCTTCGATCTGTTTTGAATCCGGATCGATGAAGAGACTGGCCAGGATTCCCGCCTGTCGCAGCCGGCTGACCGCTGCCCGGACAATCGCTATGTTAGCCGTCACGTTTAAGCCGCCTTCGGTGGTTATTTCATCGGGACTTTCGGGAACCAGAGTTACCGCATCCGGTCTTAGCTCGAGTGCAATCGCCAGCATCTCTTCAGTCGCGGCCATCTCGAGATTCAAATAGGTGGTCACACTTTGGCGCAGTGCGCGCACGTCGTCGTCCTGGATGTGGCGCCGGTCGCCGCGCAGGTGGACGGTGATGCCGTCCGCGCCGGCTTGTTCGCAAACCATGGCCGCAGCGAAGACGCTTGGTTCAGCCGCGCGCCGTGCCTGGCGCACGGTTGCGACATGATCGATGTTGACGTTTAGTCGGGCTGTCATTTTTTCTTTTTGCGTCGGGCGCTAGTTTGTTTCTTAGTGTTCTGCCACGCAAGCGTCAGGGCCTGGCCTAGACTGTCTTCCTCCACAACCGCCAGCTTAACGTTCGTGCATCCCTGCCGTCCCCAGGCGCCGCTCGAGGGTACGAAGGCATCCGAACCTTCACGCAGAAACTCCTGCTGTTGCTCCGGCGTCAACTTGACCATTCCGGATTCGTTCCCTGGATGAAGCGTCGCAAAGATGCGACCATTAGCACGAAAGTCGGGATGGCCCATGTGCGCGCTCTCGATAGCGCCGTCCATCGCGAGAGCGAGGCCACGGAATTGATCAGCCGTTAACATGATGACTTAAACAACTATCGTTATTGGTTACGCTGCTCGCTTATTGTAGCGCGCGCGCTTCGCTGATGGCTCGATCGTAAACTCCGCAGCGCGCTTGTTGGCGAATTCTGCCAACCTCGCTCAGCATCTTCACACTATCGCTGGCAAAACTAATCTTGCTGCCCTCGACATGGTTCCAACGCACCGGAATTTCCTTCAGCCGCAACCCGGCGCGGTGGGCCACGTACAGCAGTTCAACATCAAACCCGAAGCGATCGATTGTTGCTCCCTCAATAATCGGCCGGCAAGTTTTCATATTGAACGCCTTGAAGCCGCATTGCGTGTCCCAAAAGGGAAGGCCAGTTGCTACACGCACGGCAAGATTAAAAACCCGGCCGCCCTGCTCGCGGCGCCACGGTTGGTGCACGCCAATCAAACTGCGATCGAGCGCGCGCGATCCAAATGCGAGATCACATTCATTGCGTTGAAGCGGTTCGACCAGTTTAGGAGTTTCAGTAATTGGAGTAGACAGATCCGCGTCGGTAAATAAAGCAATGTCGCCTCGCGACGCGAGCAATCCCAAGCGAACCGCGCGACCTTTTCCCAAATTCGATTGGTAGCTAATGACCGAGGTGCGGACGTTTTGCGACGCGGCCAGCTCTTGTCGCGCAGTGTCGGCTGTGCTGTCGGTAGAGCCATCGTCAACGACGATCAATTCGGAATCGGCAGGATAGTTCTGTAGATATGACGTAATATCCCGCAACGATTTTGCGAGGCGCGCACCTTCGTTATAAGCAGGAACAACAATGGACAGCGAAAGAGTCATGCGATCGATGGGTGGTTCTGGCGGCGAATATAGCATACTGAGCTGGCTTCGGCGGCGGGAGTTGAAAACTGCACCCTTGTGTTAATATTGCTATGGTTTACCGGTTTTGAAATATGACTAAAAGATTTTCAATCATTGCCTGTTCAGTCGTTTTGATTGCCGCGCTGGTCGGCGGCACCATCGGCCGCTCACGGCGTTTTCGTCATAGCACGCCAACCAATAGTGCGATCTCAAATACACAAGCTGACGACATTGAGAAGGACTACAACGAAGCCATCGAAGCAATCTCAGGCCAGTATGCCGGCGAGATAGATTACGAAAAGGCGACGCAGGCTGCTATTCAGGGCATGCTTTCGACGCTCGATCCTCACTCGATGTATTTTCCGTATAACGAATTTCGGAAACTAAGAGAAGATCAGGATTCGCGTTTCTACGGCATCGGCGTAACCATCGTGCAGCACCGGGACGGCGTCTATATTCAGTCGGCAGTTGAAGGCACGCCCGCCGGTCGTCTCGGTTTGCGCTATGGCGATCGCATCCTCGAGGTTGACGGCAAAGACGCGCGTGATTGGACCAGCGAACAAGTATCGAAAAACGTGCGCGGCGGCCGCGGCGAGCCGGTTACATTGAAAGTGGATCGCGCCGGCGCCGAAGCAGCGCTGAGCTTTACGATAATCCGCGATTCAGTTCCACTTCCTTCAATCCGCAACGCGTACATGCTGCGACCCGGCACGGGTTATGTCGGACTGACGGGCGGCTTTCAAAGCACCAGCGACGAAGAGTTGCGCGAGGCGATTGGCAAACTAAAGAAAGATGGTATGCGCCAGCTCGTGTTGGACATGCGCGGCAATCCTGGTGGACTACTGAACCAGGCGATCGATGTTGCGAGCGAATTTTTGCCACGCGGTCAAGTGGTTGTGTCGGTGAGGGGCCGCACTGAATACAGCGATCCAATCGTTTACAAATCGAGTGGCTCCGATCCGGAAGATGTGCCGCTGGTAGTGTTGATTAATCGCGGCACGGCATCAGCTTCTGAGATTGTTGCCGGCGCGATCCAGGACCATGGCCGCGGCCTGATTGTCGGCGAAACGAGTTTCGGCAAGGGCCTGGTCCAACACGTTTTCCAGTTGCCGTTTAATACCGGCCTGACGTTGACCACCGCGCGCTACTACACGCCCTATGGCCGGTCGTTGCAACGCGATTATTCGAGTGGCTCGCTGTACGACTATTACACCAGGCACGACGAAGAACCCGCGAAGCCGCAGCCGGCCGGATCGCCTTCAAAGCCGGGTGACTCTTCAACTCTCGCGCAAGCTTCGCCGACGCCGCATCCGCAAAGCGGTCCGGCAGTGAAGACTGCAGCGGGTCGCGTTTTCTATGGCGGCGGCGGCATCACGCCGGACATCGACATCAAGCCGCTGACGTTTTCGCCGCAGCGAAACAGAATCGCCGAAGCCGCGTTTCAGTTCACGCGCCAACTCGCCGCCGGTTTGGTTCCAGGTCTCGAAGCTTACAAAGTGGACAAGGTCCAGTACGGCAGAAATCCCAAGGCGGGTGAGTACGTCATCAGCGATCGCGTGCTGGAAGCGTTTCGCAATTTTGTGCGCACGGACAGCGAGTCGCAATTGACCCTTGCTCAGCTCGATGCGGATTTGGATTTTGTGAAGCTGCGACTGCGCGAAGAAATTGTTACCGCCGGATTCTCAAATGATGCCGGCGCGCGCGTACTGCTCGATAGCGATCCGCAAGTCCTGCGCGCGCTGGAAGCTTTGCCCGATGCCAAGCGACTCGCGGAAAGTGTCCGCACCGGAACGTTGCAGAGCCAAATTCTTAATAAGAATCCAACTACGGATGGACGCGAATCTTCGCCAATGAGATTTGACATTTATTGCTAGCGTCACCGCACAAGCAGTTCAGAGTCCAAGCTTTAGCTTGCTTTTTCGCCAGAGAAATTTTAGCCGCGGCTTAACGCGAATTTTCGCGGATTAGGATTTTCCATTTCAATTCAGGATCCGGCACATCGCAAAGCTAATTTCCTACCCTTCAGAAATCCCTGATCTGCACCATAGCCTTATCCTTCGTTTCTTATACTTCTAAACCGCTGATTTATTGATTAGTAATTCAGAAGAACGTTCCGAAGGCCCGAAGTGGCCGGCATTCAATAGCCACGCCCGTTAGGGCGTGGAGAGGAATAGTCCGAAGCGAGCGCCGAAGGTGCGACAGTTGGTCTGGTTCTTCCAATTCTCGTGGACTTACAAGATATTTTGCAAAAGCCCGAAAAGGGCTCAGTCCATGATGAGGCCAGAAACGGCGCGGGTGGCTGGTAGTCTTTCTTGAATGCCAGTAGGCAGAAAAGGAGACCGATCATGTCAGGAAAGTATCTCAGCTTGAATGTGCATTTCACTTGGAGCACTGCAGGACGCGAGCCTTGGATCGAGAAAGAGATTCGTGGGGACCTCTACGCGTTCATCGGCGGAATACTAAACAATAAGAACGCAAAGTTACTGGCCGCCGGTGGCGTGTTTGATCACATTCACTTGTACGCTTCGTTACCATCAACGCTTTGCATTGCGGATTTTGTCAACGTAGTGAAATCGAATTCTTCGCGATGGATTCACGAGTCTTTTTCACAATTACGGAGGTTTGCATGGCAGGAAGGTTACGGTGCCTTCAGCGTAAGCAAGTCGGCAGAAAATATGGTGATGCGCTACATTCGCAATCAGGAAAACCATCACGCCAAGCGCACGTTCAAGCAAGAACTGCTGACCTTACTTGAAAAGCACGAAATCAAATATGACGAGCGTTATCTTTGGGACTGAAACCACTGTCGCACCTTCGGCGCTCACTTCTCTCTAAATCCTTTCCACGCCCTAACGGGCGTGGCTATTGACTGCCTGCCCTTCGGGCCTTTTCAGTTCAGAATCCGCGTTTATCTGCGTTCATCCGCGGCAACAATTCTTCGGGCTTATCAATCCACCACCCGCGCGATCACACATTTCAAATAATAAGTCTCGGGAACTCCGAATATGATCGGGTGATCGCTCGCCTGCGTTCTCTTTTCCAGCAACTGCACGCGACGATGCGCGTCATTTGCCGCCTCGGCAATCAGCTTTAAAAACAATTCTTCCGACATGTGATACGAGCAGGTGCAGGTGACGAGCACGCCGCCGGGATTAAGCAATTTGATTGCGCGCAGGTTGATTTCTTTGTAACCGCGCGCAGCCGCGGCAATGCTGGCGCGATTTTTGGCGAACGCCGGCGGGTCCAACACAACCGTGTCGAAGCGCTCGCCGCTCGTTTCCATTTCGCGCAGGGCGTCAAAAACATTCGCCTCGCGAAATTCAGCGTTGGCGATGTTGTTGATTTGCGCATTGCGCCGGGCTGCCAAAACCGCTTCGCCCGAGATGTCGATTCCAATCACGTGATCGGACGAGCCAGCGAGTTGCAAAGCGAAAGCCCCATTGAAAGTGAAACAATCCAGCGCGCGACCATGCGCGACCTTGCGAGCCGCGAGACGATTTTCGCGCTGGTCGAGAAACGATCCCGTCTTCTGACCCGACAGCGGAGCGACCAGGAAACGAATGCCGTCCTGAAGGATTTCAAACTCCAGCGGCGCCTCGCCGTAAAGCGTTCCAGTCAGCAACTCCAGTCCTTCATGCTGCCGCACGCGCACATCGTTTCGCTCAATAATCGCGCGCGGCGCGAATTCTTCACTTAGCAGTTCCACGAGCAACGGCTTGATTGCTTCCGACCCCTGGGACAAGGTTTGCAAAACCAGTACGTCGTCATAGCGATCGAGAATTATGGAGGGCAGAAGATCGCCTTCGGAGTAAATCAACCGGTACGCGTTTGTTTCCGTGCCGAAAGTTCGACGCGCTGCCGCTTCACGAATTCGGCGGCGCCACCAATCGCGATCTATTGATTCGTCTGCAGTCGTCAAAAACCGCAGCATGATTTGCGAGCTGTCACTATAAAAAGCCTGGCCGATGAAATTACGGTGCTCATCCTGTACGCCTACAATCGAACCGCCTGCGACATCATTCGCGTCCACGATGTCGCTGCTGTAAATCCAAAGATGTCCGCGGCGAATGCGATCCGCGCCGCGCTTTGCAACTGTAATTTTATTCATGCTAAGCGGGGGCATGCCCCCTTCCTAACCTCGAGCCCGTTTACCTGTACGATACTTGCTAAACTTAGAGTAATCTAAATGGGCTTCGACCGATAAATGCAGTCAGGAAGGGGGCATGCCCCGCTTCCGTGATGTTGAGCTAACCAATGCCGACTAGAACACACGCTGAACGACGTAAACGTTTCGAAACTTCTTCGGGAATCGATCTTCCCGTGGCTTTCGATCCCGCCAACACCGAACCCGTCGAATATGAAAAAGATTTAAACCCACCCGGCGAATTTCCTTACACGCGCGGCATTTATTCGAACATGTATCGCGGCCGGCTATGGACCATGCGGCAGTATGCGGGCTATGCCACGGCCGAGGAGTCGAACGCGCGCTACAAATATTTGCTGGCGCAAGGGACCACCGGGCTTTCGGTCGCGTTTGATCTGCCGACGCAAATTGGACTCGATTCGGACGATGCGCTCGCCGCCGGCGAGGTCGGCAAAGTCGGCGTGGCCATCGATTCGCTCGAGGACATGCAGCGTTTGTTTGACGGCATTCCACTCGACAGCGTCTCGACCTCGATGACCATAAACGCCACTGCGGCAATTCTGCTGGCGCTTTATCTCGCGGTAGCGCGGCGGCAAAACGTTCCCTTTGAAAAGGTGAAAGGCACGCTGCAAAACGATATCCTCAAGGAGTACATCGCGCGCGGTACTTACATTTATCCGCCGTCGCCATCGCTGCGTTTGGTTACCGACACGTTCGCATTTTGCGCGGACCATGCGCCCAACTGGAACACGATTTCAATCAGCGGTTATCACATTCGCGAAGCCGGCTCGACCGCGGTTCAGGAAGTTGCGTTCACGCTCGCCGACGGCATCACTTATGTGGAAGCAGCGCTGCGAGCGGGACTGGAGATAGATGATTTTGCGCCGCGCATTTCATTCTTCTTCAATGCGCATAACAACCTGCTGGAAGAGATTGCCAAGTTTCGCGCGGCGCGGCGGCTGTGGGCGCGCATCATGCGCGACCGCTTCAAGGCGCGCGACGCTCGTTCACAAATGCTGCGGTTTCATACCCAGACTGCGGGATCGTCTTTAACTGCGCAACAACCGGAAGTGAACATCGTGCGTACTACGATCCAGGCGCTGGCGGCCGTTCTCGGCGGCACTCAGTCGCTGCATACCAACGCGATGGATGAGGCGCTGGCGTTGCCGACCGAAGAAGCGGCGCGGCTTGCTTTGCGAACGCAGCAGGTGATTGCGTATGAATCGGGCGTGGCCGACACGGCTGATCCGTTGGCCGGTTCATATGCCATCGAGCAGTTGACTCACGAGATTGAAGACCGTGCCTCGAATTATCTCGAGCGGATCGACGCGATGGGCGGGATGTTGCGCGCGATTGAGACCGGTTATGTGCAAAAGGAGATTCAGGAGTCGGCTTATCGTTACCAACGCGCGATTGAAAAAGAAGAGTCGGTGGTCGTTGGCGTGAACCGTTTTCAAAGCGAGCAGGGCAGCGCGATACCGACGTTGCGCGTCAACGCGGCCATCGAACAGCAACAGGTTGAGCGCCTGCGCGCCGTGCGCGAACGCCGTGATTCTGCCGCAGTTGAAACCGCGCTCACGAAATTGGAAGCAGCTGCACGCGGCACCGAAAATCTCATGCCGCTCATTCTTGAAAGTGTTGAGGCCTACGCAACAGTTGGCGAGATTAGCAATCGTTTTCGCTCCGTTTGGGGCGAATATCGCGAAGCCATGACGGTGTAAGGTTTGGAAAAGGTGTTGAGCAAAAAGGGCGTGATGGAGACAATTCGGAGTAGAATGGAATTTGAGGAAAAACAACCATGGCCCAGAGACTGAAGGCAATCTACCAAAACGGAGCATTCATTCCCCAGTCGCCTTGTGATCTGCCTGAGAACTCGGAAGTTGATCTGGTGATTGAAAAGCCTCATATACTCACTCCCCTGGTTACGGATCAAGAAGAACGTAAGCGCATCTTGGAAGAGTTAGTCCAGAACATGCGCGACAATCCAATTCCAGAAAACGCGCCGCATTTTACTCGCGAAGAATTGCATGAACGCCGTTGATACTAATATCCTGATCTACGTTCATGATCGACGCAGTGTAAAGATCATCCCTCGGTGTTTGAATCAATCCGGGATGTGATATTGCCTAAAGGCGAAACAACGATCGATCTAACCACCGGAAGAACCGTGATCTTACCCCAGGAAATACAGGTTCGTGTGCATACCATAGGAAAGGGGACTCTGCGCGCAGAGGATTTCTCTGGTGAGTTTGACGCAACATTTTACATTCGGCAACTAAGCCGAACCGCGAAGATCAGTGGACACTTCAAGACGATCTTGGCTTAAGGTCTCGCATTCCTCGTTGTGCATATGCCGCATCTGCTCGAAGTCAAAGACCTTCAAACGCATTTTCCCACGCGGGCCGGGCTGGTGCGCGCAGTTGACGGCGTGAGTTTTTATTTAGATCGCGGCGAGTTGCTGGGGCTGGTTGGTGAGTCGGGTTGCGGCAAGTCGATAACAGCACTGTCGATCATGCGTTTGATCGCGCCGCCGGGAAAGATTGTAGGCGGCGAAATTAGTTTTGACGGCAAGAATTTGCTGAAGCTTTCCGACCGCGAAATGCGGGCGATTCGCGGCGACGACATTGCGATGATCTTTCAGGATCCGATGACGTCGCTGAATCCTGTTTTCACTGTCGGCGAGCAGATTGCCGAAGCGCTGCGACTACATCGCAAACTTTCGCGCAAGGCCGCACGCGAAGGCGCCATTGAGGCGATGCGCGAAGTCTCGATTCCCGATCCGGCACGCCGCATTAAGGACTATCCACATCAACTTTCCGGCGGCATGCGCCAGCGAGTGATGATCGCGATGGCCCTGGCTTGTGATCCAAAACTCTTGATTGCGGATGAGCCAACGACGGCCTTGGACGTAACAATCCAGGCGCAAATTCTCGAGTTGCTGAATGAACTCAGAAAGAATCGCCAGTTGGCGGTGCTCTTAATAACTCACGATCTTGGCGTCGTCGCCGAGGTTGCCGATCGAGTTGCGGTGATGTATACCGGCCGCATCGTTGAAGAGTCGCCGGTGGAAGAATTGTTCGCCCGACCGCGGCATCCATACACGGAAGGCCTGTTGCGGTCAGTTCCCAAACTTACCAGTGCCGCGGCCGTTAAAGTTGAGCGCCTGGAAACGATTGAAGGCACGGTGCCGAGTCCAACTGATCTGCCACCCGGTTGTCACTTCGCGCCGCGATGTCCTTATCGCATGCCGCGCTGCACGACGGAAGAAATACCGCTTTACGATTTAGAAGGCGGAGTGAAGGTTCGTTGCGTGCTGTTTGACTTGGCGGCGGCTGTGGCGGCGGGCCATCAAGTTGAAGGCGAATCGAAACAGCTGTGAGAAAGAAGATTTTCCATTTTCCATTTGCCATTTCTCATTTGCCATTGCAGACATTCGGTAGCTAAGTATTGAGTCAACATTTAACCGGCTTGGGAACGAGGAGAGTCGCGAAGCGCGGATTCAGAATTCAGTTTCTGTTTTTGTGCTGCAATGGCAAATGATAAATGGCAAATGATAAATGGTAAATTCTTTTCAAACGGCTCAACTAATGTCACCTACAAGCTCACGCGACACGCTCGTCAACGTTAAGGGCTTGGTCAAGCACTTTCCGGTCGAGGGCAGCGACGACGTGGTGCGCGCGGTTGACGGCGTGTCGTTTGAAATCTTTCGTGGCGAGACGTTGGGTCTGGTGGGCGAGTCCGGTTGCGGCAAATCAACCGTCGGGCGTTGTCTGTTGCGTTTGATTGAGCCGACCGCCGGCGAGATAACTTTTGAAGGGCGCGATGTAGTTTCACTCGGAAAACATGAACTGCGAGAGCTGCGTCGCGAGATGCAGATTGTGTTTCAGGATCCTTACGCTTCACTAAACCCGCGCATGAAAGTCGGCAGCATCGTCGGCGAGCCGCTGGTTATTCACAACATCGGCACAAAGAAAGAAAGACGGGAGCGCGTTGCAGAATTGCTCAAGCGCGTCGGTTTGAATCCTGATTACAGCAAGCGTTACGCGCATGAATTCTCGGGTGGCCAACGGCAACGCATTGGCGTCGCGCGCACCCTGGCGCTCAATCCCAAACTAATTGTGGCGGACGAGCCGGTTTCGGCGCTCGATGTTTCAGTGCAAGCGCAGGTAGTCAACCTGCTTCAGGATTTGCAAAAGGAATTCAAGCTTGCGTACCTCTTTATTTCGCATGGCCTGGCGGTCGTTGAGCACATCTCAAGTCGTGTCGCGGTGATGTATCTCGGCCGCATCGTTGAAATTGCTTCCGCGGCGGATCTCTACGCGCAGCCGTTGCACCCTTATACGAAGGCGTTGCTTTCCGCCATTCCCATTCCCGATCCGAAACATAAACGGGAGCGCATTGTGCTGGGCGGTGATGTGCCCACGCCGATTAATCCGCCGTCTGGTTGCCGGTTTCGCACGCGCTGCCCAATCGCTATTGACGAGTGTGCGCAGATCGATCCAGAGTTGCGTGAAGTTTTGCCGGGACATAGCGTCGCGTGCATTCGCGTACCCGGTTGGGAAAATGCTAGCAGTTCAGAGTCCAACCTTTAGGTTGCGGTTTGGAGAACATTGGCCAAAGCGGCAAGCTAAAGCTTGTACTCTGAACTTCGGGCCAGGATGCCGCGGAAACAGGTCACTCTACGGTCGAGCGTAGAAGACTTCGGTTGAAACCTCGCAAGCGAACTTCGCGTATCATCGCCGTATTTAGCGATATTCTTTGGAATCGGACGGAAACTTCTCCCCGTCCTCTTACAACAACGGAGGATAAAAAAGTGAGCGATCCCAACAGCAACGACTTTGTGCCACCGCCACCGCCGTCATCGGATTCTGAGACGTCCGACGGGGCCGCGATGTCGACAGGGCAAACCCTAACCGGCATCTTCTTTGAGCCCGGCCGGGTTTTTGAATCTTTGCGCGCACGTCCGCGCTTTCTCGCCGCTGCAATTATCTCGACCATTGCTCTGCTTGCGTTTACCACGCTGTACTACCAGCGCGTTGGCTTTGAGCGACTGGTAACGGAAGAGATCAATAGCTCGCCGCAAGCCGAACAAATGACTCCCGAGCAAAAGGAACAGGCCATCCGCATCCAAACCGGCCCGGTGGTTAAGGCAATTCGCTATTGCGCGCCGATCCTTGTTGTGGCTCTTATCATCGCGGCCGGCGCGGCCTTGTATCTGCTGGGCTCAATGTTGATGGGCCGGCAGCTCCGCTATAAACAGGCGCTGGCAGTTTGGACATACTCGAGTATGCCGCCAATTGTTGTCTCCATGGTTTTGAATATTGTGTTGTTATTTATCAAGTCGACAGAGGACTACGACATTGCTCGTGCCTTGCGGCGCGGCTTGGTCCAGGCGAACCTGGGCTTGTTGATTGACTCAAAGGCAGCGCCGGTGATGGGAACCTTATTGAGCTCAATCGACCTCTTTGCGTTTTACGGATTATTTCTGGCGGCTTTGGGATTGAAGAAAGTAGGAAAGATGTCGTCAGGCGCGGCGTGGGGAATCGTCCTGACAATTTGGATTATTGGAGTGATCATGCGCTGCGCTTTCGCGGGTATTACCGGCGGCGCGATGTAACGTTGAGCGCGGGTATGGATTAAGAAAAGCAGATTTGTCATACATCATTTGACATCGATCGTTTGTCATTCCGTGGATTCAACTTGAAGTGCAACTCGCTAGGTTCTTGCGTAGCCCCGCTGGGGGCGCAGCGACAAACAATATTCTGGTGTACTTCCAATCTGAATCCACCGACGACAAATGATCGATGTCAAATGATGTATGATAAATCTGCTTTAATGTTCCAGCTGGCTTTCGAATAACTCACAGGGACAGGCAGGAATGCCTGTCCTACTCGTAACGTAGCGACTCAATCGGATCCAAGCGCGCCGCTTTCCACGCCGGCCACAGACCAAAGATCAATCCGATGCCGACGCTTGCCACAAAGCCGCCGATTGGCGCCCACAGCGGCACATAAGAGGGCAGCAACAACCGCAGCAGAAAAGTCAGCAGCCAGCCGATTGATAGACCAACCAGCCCACCGAATCCGGTAAGGGTCGCCGCCTCGATCAAGAATTGCCACATGATGTCGCTACGCCGAGCACCGATGGCTTTGCGGACACCAATCTCGCGTGTTCGCTCGGTAACGGAAACCAGCATGATATTCATGACGCCGATGCCGCCAACCATCAACCCGACTGACGAAATGACCACCATCGCAATCGCCACACCGCTGAGGATCGAACGAAAATTACTAAGAAAAAGCTCCGCAGTTTGCAGTCCAAAATTATCGGGCTTCCCAAAAGGCACTTGCCGCCGCACGCGCAATAGATCTGTGATCTGATCGAGCGCTTCGTCCATCATGCCCTTGCGTGCCACGGCCTGGACGTAGACATCATTTGAACCGGGCTTAAGTTTGCGGGCCACGTTGAAGGGCACGTAAATGATGTTGTTCTGATCGTCGTCGCCGCCGCCCAGCAGAAACTGTTCACGCTTTTCCAAAACACCGACAACGCGAAATTGTCGTCCACCGATTCCCATCTCCTGGCCGACCGGCGATCCGTAAGGAAAAAAATCCTGCCCTACAGACGAGCCTACGACCGCTACCTCTTCGTTGTTATCATTTTCGTACTGCGTGAAGAATCGACCTTCTTTAACAATCTGCGTTCCGGCGCGTTCGAAATCCGGGAGCGTGCCCTGCAAGGCAACGGCAGCGGAAGTCTTTCCCGGGCTCGACACCAGGATTTTCTGTCCGAAGAAGTTGTTACCGATGTCGAGAAAGGGGACGGAAAGCTCCACCGCCGGCAATTGCGTTAATGCCACCGCGTCATCGTAGGTGAGGTCCTTTCGCATTCGCTCTTCGCGCGAAAGTCTTCCGATGTGAATGCCGGGATTATATTTGCTGATGAAGATCGAATTGGTGCCGTAAGACTCGAGCTCTTTTTTTACCGCCGTATCAACGCCGCTGATGATTGAAGAGATCAACATCACGGTGATCACGCCAATCATCACGCCAAAGACAGTCAGGAATGAGCGCAGTTTGTTGGCCCGCAAGGTGGCCAGGGCCATCTTGAGATTTTCGTAAATGTCGCTGCGGATTAACTTCATAACACCTCCACGTTACAGTCGGCAGTCGGCAGCAGCAGTCGGCAGGAGATGAAAAAGAATATTGCCGCCGCTCTCCTGCCGACTGCTCCTGCCGTCTGCCGACTGGTCAATCAGCGCGTAGCGCTTCGATCGGGTCCAGCCGTGCCGCTTTCCAGGCCGGGAACACTCCCGAAATAATCCCAATTCCACCTGACACAAATATCGTAAACAGGATTGCGCCAAGCGATAGATAGGTAGGGAAAAAGATTGCCGTCATTATCATTCCGACGATCCAGGCAAGCAGCACGCCGACCGCGCCGCCGATCGCGGAAAGCGTCACAGCCTCAACCAGGAATTGTTTAAGAACATCAACTCGCCGCGCGCCAAGCGACTTGCGTATGCCAATCTCTTTGGTTCTTTCCGTCACTGACACCAGCATAATGTTCATGATAACGATGGCCCCAACCAGCAACGCGATGCCCGGCACTGCGATCGCGACAATATAAGTCGGTCCCAGCAAGCGGTCGCGAAAACCCGTAATCGCGTCCGGCGTAACGATGCCGAAATTATCTTTCTCATCCGACTTTATGTGCCGGCGCGAACGCAACAAAAACCTCGCTTCATCGACTGCGTCTTTAAAAGTGTCGTCAGTCTTGGAAGTGGCTTCGAAGTAGAGCAGGCGATTGCGCGTGAAGCCGCCAAAGTTATTGCCATAAGTTTTGAGCGGCAACGTGATGAAGTTGTCCTGGGGAACGCCAAACACAGTCCCTTTCGCTACCGCGATACCGATGATCCGATAAGGCAAACCAGCCACGTTGATCTCTTCGCCGATGGCGCTGGTCGAACCGGCTGGGAAAAGCGCAGTAGCGACGTCCACGCCGATAAAGGCGACGCGCATGGCGCTATCGTTTTCGGCTTCGGTTATGTAACGGCCTTCGGCGACGTCGATGTTGTCGATATCGGCAATAACCGGCATCGCTCCATCAACCGGAACATCTTCCGCGATTTTCGTGCCGCGCTTTACCAGCGCCCGCGAGGCGCGGGCCTTGGCGCCGATCTTATCGATGAGCGTGGCGCGCGCTTTCAAATATTCGTAATCATCGAGAGTTAATTCTTTGTTTCGTCTTTGCGCCGCGGCGATGGTGTCCAGGTCTTTGAAGTCTTCAAAGTTAAAGCGCTGCACGGTGAACGACTTCGAACCGATGCCGGCAATCTTTTCGTCGATGTACTTGTTGAAGCCCTGGATAAGCGACACGACAACCACAAACGCGGTGACGCCAATGATCATCCCTAACAGCGTTAGCGCCGAACGGAGCTTGTGCGCCCAAATGGCGGCAATCGCAAGTTTCAGAGTCTCTATGAATTTCACTTAAAGGTTATTACGGTCCGATCCGTGGTTTGGTTGCAGGGGTATGGGGAAGATATTAACTCAAGGAAGTCGGAGTCCAAACTTTAGGTTGTTTGTACGGAAATCAGCAAACTGAAGTTTGGACTCTAAACTTGGGGCGCTATTCCCAACGCAACGCTTCAATGGGATCCAACCGCGCAGCTTTCCACGCCGGCCACAATCCGAAGATGATTCCCACCGCCGCTGAGATGCCTATGCCGACTACGATCGCCCACATCGGCACGAATGCCGGCAGCGGCGAGTATTTGTTAGTTAGTAAGCTCGCTACCTCGCCAAGCACGAGGCCGATGACGCCGCCAAACGCCGTCAGTACCACCGCTTCAATCAAAAACTGCGAGAGTATGTTCAGACGCGTCGCCCCCACAGCTTTTCTGATGCCGATTTCCTTGGTGCGTTCGGTAACTGAAACCAGCATGATGTTCATCACGCCGATACCGCCAATCATCAGCGCCACGAATGAAATCGCAGTCAACACCAACGCCGTCGCGCCGGTGAGTTGATTGTAGATATCAAGTAGCGCGTCCTGTGACGAGATGCCAAACGTGCTCGGCGCTCCGGTTGCATCACGCCGCCGTCGCCGCAGGATGTCGGTCATCTCGTCGATCGCGGACTTCACGTAAGCGCGCGACTTGGGCCGCACGATAATTACAAACACAACTTCCGGAAACGGTTGCTCGCCCGGGTAGTATTTAGCAAACGTCGTGATCGGAATGAAAACTTGATTGTCGCGCGACTGGCCGAGAAAAGTTCCCAGCGGTTCCATCACGCCGACAACTTTGAAGGGCTTGCCGTTTATCTTCAATTCTTTGTCGATTGGATCTTCGTAGGGAAACAGGGCCTTTACGAGATCGATGCCCAGTACGCAGATGTTGCTGCGCTCGCGCATATCGGTGTCGGTGATAAAGCGCCCGCGATCGACAAAGCTCGATTGTGTGAACTCGTAATAAGGCGTGGCGCCGATAACGATCGGCGTGTCAGATTGTTTGTCGGCATAGCGAACCGTCTCCGCGATCTTGCGATGAATCGGGGAAACACTGAGCACGGAAGGCGCTTCGTTGCGAATGGCCTCAGCATCTTCGAGGGTCAGGTCTTTGCGGTGGATTTCTTCCGAGGTTGGTTGGTGACCAAAGCTGGGATCAAATTTGGTGGCCCAAATCGCATTCGAACCGAGCGCTTCAATCTGCTGCGCGAAAGCTTTGTTCAGACCCTGGATGATCGACACCATGAAGATCACCGTCACCACGCCGACAGTGACACCAAGGATCGTCAACAACGAGCGCAGCTTGTTCGCGCGCAGCGTGTCGAAGGCCATCAGGGCGGATTCTTTAATGTCGTCAAGTCTCATTGCCGATTGCCGATTGCCGATTTCCGATTGTTCATTTTCATTCTCACGAGCTAGTTCCCGTTGGCCTCAAATCGCCAAACCTATTGCGGTGCTAATCGGCAATCGGCAATTGGCAATCGGCAATAAGGTCATTCTGACCTTAAGGCCTCAATCGGATGCAAACGCGCCGCGCGCCAGGCGGGCCACAGTCCACTGATGACGCCCACAACCGAAGACATTCCGACGCCGAGCACAACCGAAGCCACGCTCACCAAAAGAGGAAAGCCGATCAGGAATGAAATTGCATAAGCCAGGCCAAAGCCGGTAAGCACGCCAATCGCGCCGCCCACGGCTGCGACCGTGATCGCCTCGATCAAAAACTGCGTCAGGATGTCTTTGCGGCGCGCGCCGATTGCTTTGCGGATGCCGATCTCTTTCGTCCGTTCAGTTACCGAAACCAGCATGATGTTCATCACCACGATGCCGCCGACAAACAACGAAACGCCCGCCACCAGATAAGTCACGATATAAATGTTCGAGGTCGCCTTACCGTAAAGATCGATGAACACGTCCGACGTCTCTAATGTGAAGCCTTCGTCGCTGTCATCGCCAAATGTTTTACCGCGACGGTTGCGCATTATCGTACGCACCTGATCCTCGGCCTCTTCCAGTTGCTGCGCTGTCGGTGTCTTAACGAAAACTACCAGCGAAGAATGCGCGCCAAAGTTTTTCTGATAAGTGGAATACGGGATATAGACCAGATTGTCGCGCGAGGCGCCAAAGATTTTACCTTGCGCCTGCAGCACTCCCAGAATTTGGTACGGCCGGCCGCCAACTGAAACACTCTGGCCCACCACTCGATCCGGCGCTATGCTGCCAAAAAGGTTCTGAACGATGTCAGTTCCGACGACGCAAATCTCACGCGCCGTGGCGCCTTCATTGTCAGTCCAGAATCGGCCGGCGTCGATATTGACGGCGTCGATGTCAAACATTGCGCTCGGCGTAATGCCGCGCACGTTTACGTTTTCCGACTTTTGATCCTTGTGTTTGACGGTGTCGGGGGTGTTTGCTGCAACGCCCGCGCGCCAGCACGACGTGCAGACGCGAAAGATTGCCTCGGCGTCGTCCAGCGTCACGTCCTTACGCTTGTTGAACTTGACGAAATCCTCGCGCGAAGTAATAACGCGCGGACGTTTCGAGACAGTAAAAACCGTTGAGCCCTGCGAAGAAAAAGTGTTGGCGACAGTTTGGTCCAGTCCCTTGATGATCGTCACGACCGCAATAACCGCCGCCACGCCGACAACGATGCCCATCAAGGTCAGCGAAGTGCGCAGCTTGTTTGCGCGCAGACTGCCGAGCGCGACCAGAAACGCTTCCCATAACGCCGCGACACGGAGAAGCTTAAAAACTTTTCTTATGCGCGCCGCAATTTTCGAGTCGGTTCTACCGGGAGTAGGCCTTACCCCAGCCGGTGATTCGGTGAGTAGTGACATAATAAAACGGGCGGGCACATGACCCGCCCAAGCAATCTAAAAACGCAGCAGCTGTATGCGCCTCCTACCTGATCTTCTCGTCTT
Source organism: Pyrinomonadaceae bacterium (assembly GCA_030841085.1). Classification (GTDB taxonomy): domain Bacteria; phylum Acidobacteriota; class Blastocatellia; order Pyrinomonadales; family Pyrinomonadaceae; genus PSRF01. The sequence continues at coordinate 358,534 of JAVEDP010000041.1, read as the reverse complement.
TTTCGATCAGACCGTCGCGAATGGAGATTACGCGGTGGGCCCGCTCAGCGATGTCGTGCTCGTGAGTTACCACGATGATCGTGTTCCCTTCGCCGTGCAGCCGCTCGAACAAATCCATGATCTCCATGCTGGTGTGTGTATCAAGCGCGCCGGTGGGCTCGTCCGCAAGCAGAATTGAAGGATGATTCACCAGCGCCCGAGCGATCGCCACGCGCTGGCGCTGGCCGCCGGAGAGTTCGTTGGGCCGGTGCGTAATACGATCCGAAAGATCAACCGCGCGCAGCGCTTCTTTCGCCATCTCATGACGCTGGCTGGAACCAATGCCGCCATAGATCAGCGGCAGCTCCACGTTGTGCAACGCCGTAGCCCGCGCCAGGAGATTGAATGTTTGAAAAACAAAGCCCACTTCCTGATTGCGAATGCGTGCGAGCTCGTCGTCATCCATCAAAGAAACGTTCTTTGCGTTCAGCCAGTACTCGCCCTTGCTCGGCGTGTCGAGACAGCCGATCAGATTCATTAAAGTCGACTTGCCGGAACCTGATGGACCAATGATGGCGATGTACTCGCCTTTCGGGATATCAAATGAAACGCCATGAAGGGCGTGCACCTGCTCAGATCCCATCTCATACGTTTTCCAAATATCGCGCATTGAGATGAGCGAGTTCGCGTCGTGTGCGCTAACAGGTTGTTCGGGCAGCGCGCTTGGAGTGGGCGGAGCTGCCAGGGTAACGTCGCTCATTAGCTGGCCTCGTTGGCGTTTGCGCCCGGTTTGCGTACCTGGCGTTTGACCGCCATGCCATCTTTCAAAGTCTTCAAGACACGGCTAGGTCCTCGGACGATTTCCATGCCCGGTTTGACGCCGCTAGTAACTTCGATATCGGCTTCGCCCGTTATCCCGGTAGTCACTTCAATGAAGCGTACCTTGTTGCCTTCGAGCAGGTAGACACCCTTGACGCTTTTCGGTTTCTCACCGCTGGCAGGCGTCGGCACGTTTCCGGCGACGGTTGGACCAGGTGAAGGAGCAGAAGGCGCCTTCTCGACAATTGCCTCGAGGGGAACGGCGACGACATTATTTTTGGTTTTGGTTGTGATGGTGGCGGTGCCGCTCATGCCCGGTCGCAGCGCGGCGCGTACGTCGTCAGGCATATCGCGCAGCTCGACGGTAACTTTGAATTCCTTGGCTTCCTGCACATTCACGCGATTCGAAAGGCCGCCCTGCGTGTCTGACTTGGAAACCGCCAACGGATTTTTCTGAGTTACGACCGCAGTGATTTCTTTGTCGCCGAGCGCATCGACTTTTACCTTCGCCTGTTGCCCGACTTCGACGTTTGATATTTCGGTTTCGTCAACGTTCACTTCTACGTTAATAGTCGACATGTCGGCGATAGTCATCAGCGGCGTGGTTGAAAGACCGGCAACGGCATACTCGCCAACTCGCGTTGGGATGTCGGCCACGACGCCGGTGAGCGGAGACAACTGCGTTGCCTTCGATCGCTGACTCGACTGACCGCGTAGCAGAGCTTGCTGCTGGTTGGCGCGCATCTCTGAAGAACGGATACCGGTCTTTGCTTCCTGGACTGAAAGCTTTTGCTGGTTGGCCCTTTCCTGGGCTTCCTTGACGGAGATGCGTTGCGACTCCAAATTTGCCCGGGCAGTTTGCAGTGCAATCTTGGCCTGATCGAAACGATCGCGCGCGGCATCGTAATCTCCGCGCGACGCAACGCCCGCTTCAATAAGATCGCTGCTGCGTTTCAACTCGCGCTGCGCGGTATTCAAATCAACCTGGGCCCGATCGACAGAAGTTTGCAACGCAACTAACTGCTGGCGCGCCGACGCAACGGATGATTCGGCCACGACCAGCCCTTGTTGAGAGGTGGCCACAGCATTACGCGCGCTCTGAATATCGTTCATGGCCTGTTGCGCGGCGGCAAATTGCGCTTCCTGGCTTGACTGAAGCTGCGTGGGATCGACGCGCACCAGCGGCTTGCCCTGGGTTACCTGATCGCCCGCGTTTACATAGATTTCTTCAATGCGACCGGGCACTTCGCTGGTCAGCTTGATGTAACGGATTGGCCTGACTTCGCCTGACGCGGTTACCGTCTGCCGCAGTTCCGGTTTTATTTCCAGCTTGATGGTGGTTACTTCAGCTTCGTCTTTGCGAGTGGCAAATACGCTAATGATAATGATTAGCGCGAGCACGGCGACCGCCGAAACCGCGATAATAATTTTTTTCCTTCTGGTCAAAGCCATAATTCTTCCTTCGCTCAGGGGGTTGATATTTCTCTATTGCAAACGGACTAATATTCTCAGGCAAAAACGGGCTGGTCCGAAACCAGTTTGGTTCGAGTAACTGTTACGTCAGAAAACCCTAAACAGTTTCAAGTATACGGGCTTTTGGGCGTCGCCGCGTAAGGCGATCCTGCAGTTGTCCCGTCGTGCCTTTCCCGAACCAACATTCCAGTGTTGAGCGAGTGTTCAAGCCTGCAAGATTGGCGAGGCCAAGAGTTTCGCGATAGAATGACCCGCCGATCTTTAGCTAAGTCCCGGCTGTCTGGATTTAGAATCTATCGCGAATTGACTGCGAGTCGCAAACCTCCGAAAAACGATGATTACGTGTGAAAGGTGTAAATCCGAGAACCTCGACGGTTCGCAGTATTGTGACGAATGCGGCGCGGCCCTGAGACCCAATTCAAACGCCCGCGCGAATGGGTCGGGGACGATGTCGGGGAATGCGCCGGGGAACGCGCCGGGGAGTGTTAACCAGTTCAAGCCCGATGCTGACGGTCAAAACGGCTCGCGTACCCCCGCGCCGGCGCCACAGCCTGAAGCGGCAGGCAAAGGCTCGGCGGCGTTGAATCTTTCGTCTTCGCACGGTGCGAGCGATAAGGCACATGCCAAGCTGGTTATCGAGCGCGGAAAATCGGCGGGCAAGCAGTTTCTGTTGAGCGCGGCCGAGTCGCAAATTGGACGATGGGATGCGGACGGCGGAGTTTTCCCGGACGTCGATTTGGACACGGACGATCCCGAAGCAAAAGTGTCGCGACGACATGCGCGCGTTACGTTTCGCGACGGGCAGTATTTTTTGGAAGATCTTGGCTCAACGAACGGTACTTTTGTGAACCGCGGCAAAAGGTTGTCGCCCGGGACGCGCCAGTCTCTTAACGATGGCGACGAGATCATTGTGGGAAAAACCTTCCTGCGCTTCCGCCTGGTTAAATAATTCCGTTAGCGGTTCGTCAACAGAAACGGAAAAGCTTTTTCGAGAATAGGTTTTATTAAATGGCTGAGTGTCTCGAATGTGGAACGCCGGTTATGCCGGGTGAAAGCTTCTGCCGCAACTGCGGCACGCAGCAACCTGCGCCAATTCCCGTCGCGGCAAAGCGACCGTCGGAAGATTCTCCATCCGAGCAGGAAACCCTCGAAGATGTAAGCGGTCCGATTTCGTCGGCGTCGCTTGGCGGAAGCTCGACTATAGACGTGCCGGCAATCGTAAAGCACACCGTTAAGAAGGGCACTACCGGCGGCCGGCAACCTGCCGTAAAGCAGCTGGATCCCGGCAGCGTTCTGAATAATCGCTATGAAATTGCGCGTCGCATCGGTGGCGGAGGAATGGGCGCCGTCTACCTCGCTAAGGACCGCAATCTCGGCGACGCGCCTCGTGCTGTCAAGGAGATGGTTGAATCACATCTCGACCCCGCACAACATGAAAAAGCCATTGGCGATTTCAAACGCGAATCGTTGTTGCTAACTTCGCTGGAACACCCGTCGATTCCAACCATCTACGATTATTTTTACGATGAACCCCTGGGGCGGTTTTATCTGGTGATGAAGTTTATTGCCGGCGGAGATCTTGCTTCTCGTTTGAGAAGTGCGCCGGGGGGAAAAGTCGACGAAAAGACCGTCGCCGATTGGGGCATGCAGACTGCGGACGTTCTGCATTATCTGCACACGCGACCGAAACCGATCATCTATCGCGACTTAAAGCCGGCGAACCTGATGATTGACGGCAACACCGGCCGGGTGATGTTGATTGATTTTGGGATCGCGCGTTGGGTGAAGCAGGAAGAGAAGGGTGTGACCGCGGTGGGCACGATGGGTTACGCGCCGCCCGAACTTTTCGGCGGTCGCGTCGAGCCGCGGTCCGACGTCTACAGTTTGGGTGCGACGATGTTTCACCTCGTAACTGGATCCGATCCGCAGGACAATCCGTTATTGATTTTTGACTTTCAAAAGAATCCACGCCCGCGCCAGATAGCGCCATCGATCTCCACCGAGATGGAACAAATCCTGATGCGCTCGGTTGAGTACAAGCCTGAAGATCGTTTTGCCTCCGCCGGTCAGATGCGTGACGCGCTGGCGACGCATCTGGAAAAATTGATGAGCGGGCAGGTAAGCTATGGTTCAGCGCCGCAGGTCGGCGGTGAAACGACGCAGGTGCAGACGGTGTTCTGCGGTTTCTGCGGCGGCCGCATTGCCGCAGATGATGTTTTTTGTGCGCATTGCGGCGCGCGTCAGCCGATGGCCGGGGCCGGCTCGAGCGCGGCGCTGAATGCGGCGCGGCAAACTGCGAAGCTTGTCGTTGCCGGCACTACGGAGCTTGATGCTTCGTTCGTGCTGCAGAAAGATAACAACCTGGTCGGCCGCACCGATCCGCATTCAAATGTTTTTCCTGAGATTGATCTGTCGCGGTTCGATCCGGAAACAAAAGTTTCCCGGCGTCACGCGCGCATTTGGCGCGAAGGCGAAACGTTTTTAGTCGAAGACCTGGGTTCAGTGAACGGTACGGTCATTAACGATTCGGTGCGATTGGCGCCGCGCCAACCGCGCGTGTTGGACAGCGGGGATAAGATTCGACTGGGAGAGACGACGCTGCATTTTCTTTTGGGGTAGTCAGTGGTCAGTTGTCCGTTGTCAGTTGTAGTTTTCGCCGTCAAGATGCCCACGATATTTTGATCCACTAATAACTGACAACTAACAACTGACTACTAACAAGACAATGAGCGCTGAAACCTTAGCCGTGCAAAGAAGCGTCAAGCCCGGGCCACCCATACAAAAATTAACCAGGATTCGTGGTCCCTTTGCGTTGCGTTGCGGGGCGATTTTGATTGACTACATAGTTCTGGTCTCAATTTTGGCGTTTAGCACGCTGGTCAGTCGGTTGCTTGGCGGCGGCGCGCGCTCGGCGGGAAGTTCTTCGTTAACCGTTGGCGTTCTCTTGACGCTGATGGTGGCAGCACTTGATCTCGGAGTCCTTCCCGGACTTACCGGGCTGACGATTGGCAAATGGGCCACCGGCCTGCGCATTCGGCAAAGTAACGGAATGGAGTTAGGAATTGGGCGCGCCTTTTTGCGGCACTTCGTTGGCTATCCTTTGTCGGCGTTGCCGCTCGGCCTGGGATTTGTGATCGCAGCCTTGAACGCGCGCGGCCGCGGTCTGCACGATCTGATTGCGGGCACGATTGTCGTGCGCGAGGGCTCTGTCATAGTTGAGAATCGCCGCCGCCGAGCCTGACGCTTTCTGAATCTGAATCTGAATCTGAGATCTGAGATCTGAGATCTAGATCTGAAATTTGAAATCTGAATCTGGAATCTGAAATCTGAATCTGAATCTGAATCGGAGATCTTAAGTCTTAATTCTTGAATTTGGAATCTGGAATTTGGAATTTGAGATTCGACACCCGATAAGCAAACTCAGAGTACAAACAGACAAAGACCAAAGACCAAAGACCAAAGACCAAAGACCAAAGACCAAAGACCAAAGACCAAAGACCAAAGACCAAAGACCAAGACCAAATACCAAATACCTAATACCTAAGACCAAGGACCAAAGGCGCGAAAACCAAGACCAAAGACCAATCACGAATGCCTGAGTTAATAGTCAAATACCCCGACCGCGCCCCAGACCGTTTTCCTTTGGGGCGACTACGAATCACGCTGGGCCGTTCCGCGCGCAACGATCTGTGCATTCCCGATCCGTTTGCGTCCCGCGTCCATGCCGAAGTGCGTCGCGAAGGCGAGGAATATTTTCTTCAGGATTTGGGTTCGGCAAACGGCACGCTTTACAACGGCGGCACAGTTGAAGGCACCGTGCCTTTGACTCCCGGCGGGCGCATACAAATCGGCGAGACTGAAATCGTTTTTGACGACGGCACGTACAACTCGGGCATGGGCGCCACCATGATCACCGACAACCACACGCCGTTGCCAGAAGCGACAATTGCTTTGCCTTCCGGCGACCGCACGACCTCAGGTTTGCTGGAAGCGATCGAAGGCGCGCGCACCAAACCGGAAGAAGTTGCAGCCGCGCGTGTCGAACGTGAAGGCGACTTGCTGGCTCTGATTAGCAAAGTGGGAGTCACGCTGCTTGCGGCTACGAATCTCACCGAAACTCTCGAACAGATCGTCTCGCTGGTGTTTGAAGCAGTGCCTGCGGATCGTTGCCTGTTGATGATGCGTGACGAAGGCAGCGACGAGATGAAAGTAGCCGTCGCGCGATTGCGCGATCGCGTCGGCGAGGTCGGCGAGATTCGCGTCAGCCGCAACGTTATGGATGAAGTGATCATGCGCGGCAAGTCGGTGCTCACTTCCGATGCGCAGCACGATCCCCGTTTCGCTAGCGGCACCATGGTTTTGCAGGGCGTTAGATCAGTACTCGCTGTGCCGCTCGGCGTTTCCGAAAAGGTTTTTGGCATAATCTATGCCGATTCGCCCATCGCCGAAGGCCGCTTTACCGAGGACCACTTGAAAGTTTTGACGACGCTGGCATCGGTCGCTGCAATTCGGGTTGAGAATGCCAGGCTCGGTGAAGCGCGCTTGCAACAGGAGCGATTAGAGCGTGAGCTGCAACTTGCCATGGAGATTCAGCAGCGCTTTCAACCAACTGCGCCGCCGATATTGTTTGGCTATGAACTGCAAGGCATCAGTTTTCCCTGCTATGAAATTGGCGGTGACTACTATGACTTTATCAAACGTGAAGACGGACGATTGGTCATTGCGCTGGGCGATGTTTCGGGCAAGGGCACGGCCGCGGCTCTGCTGATGTCGTCGTTGCACGCAGCAATTCATGCGCAAACCGGTTCGCACGACACGCTGGTGGAAACGATTTCCGCAGTCAACCGTTACTTGGCCGACAACATCCCGCCGAATCGATTCGTCACGCTCTTCTACGCCGAGCTCGATCCGGAATCGGGCGCTTTGTCTTTCCTCAACGCCGGTCACAATCCGCCGCTGATCGTTCATGCGGCCGGCACCGTCGAGCAGTTGGCTTCGGGTGGTCTGCCTTTGGGAATTAAACGAGACGCGGAATACCGCGAAGGCCGTACGCAAATGCAACTCGGAGACGTGTTGGTGATTTATTCGGATGGAGTGACGGAAGCGGCTAGTCCGAGTGGAGAAGAGTTTGGCCCAACGCGATTGTATGAGACGGTTTCTCGCAACGTTGATGCTTCGGCTGCAGGAATTCGCGATCGCATCGAATCGGCGTTAACTAAATTTTCACAAGGCACGCAAGCCGCAGACGACATCACGCTCGTCATCGTCAAGCGCCAAACCGAAGCCAGGCGATCAGCCGCGAGCAGTGGTTCGGTTGCGCCAGTTATCCGCTAATCACCATTTACTCAGAATGCTTGCCTTGCAGTAGCGCATCGAACGGCAAGTTCTGCGGCCCGTTCTCATCGCAGATTGCAAAAGTCGCTTTCTTTCCATTGTCGTTCAGGTCATACATGGCCACGCCCGCATATTCTCCGCGAGCATTGAGGATGTAGAACCGCACGTAAAAGTTTGGATTGCCGTCACGTTTGAGCAAACGCTTTTCAAAAGTATTCGCTTTGATTCTTCGGAGCGCTTCCATGCCCGCATCTTTGGGATGTTTGCCGCGCCGCATCTCTTCGACAATCAGGAACGAGCAAAGGCCGAACAAGTTTGCCTCACCGCGACCAGTCGATCCGGCAGCACCAACTTCTCCATCAACGTACAGCCCAGCCCCGAGAATGGGCGAGTCGCCCACGCGGCCCGGCATCTTCCAGGACAAGCCGCTGGTGGTGGTGACGCCAGAAATTTCACCTTTTGAATTAATGCCGTTACAGTTGATGGTGCCGTGCAAATTTTCTTGACGGATGCGGCCCTCAGCCAACATCTCCAACGTCGCGCGGCGTCCAGCTTCCGCTCGCTTCTTTGGATCGAGGTAATGCTCGGGATCGATCTTCCGTTTCCATTCCAACCACTTGCGCCGCGAGTTGTCGGTATTCAAATCGTCTTCAATCTTGAACCCCATGTTGCGCGCAAATTCCTGCGCGCCCTTGCCGACCAGCAGGTGGTGGTCCGTATTCTCCATCACCGCTTTCGCGACGAGGGAAGGCGTGCGCACGCCTTCAAGCGCAGCGACACCGCCGGCGCGTTTCTTTGGACCATGCATGCAACAGGCGTCAAGCTGAACAACTCCGTCGGCGTTCGGCTGGCCGCCATAGCCAACACTGTCGTCGAGCGGATCGAGTTCGACGATGTTGACGCCGGCGATGAGCGCATCGAGCACATCGGCGCCTTGCGTGATCATCGTTAAGGCCTTCTGCACCGCCGTTACCTCACCACCGTTTTTGTAAACGTTGCCGTTTGAGGAAGCGATGACCAGCGGTTTGATCCCGCCCAACGAAATGTTAGGAAAGCCGCTTACGCCGGGCTTAGCGGCAGCGAGCGTTAATCCAACTGCGCCGGTTCTCTGAATGAATTCGCGTCGTTTGATTTTCTTCATAAGAGTTCACTCGCGAGATTAAAGTAGTTCAAGCTAAAGCTTGGACTCTGAACTACCAGCTTCTTCATCAGAGTTCCAGACTCTCCTTAATTCTTTCCGCAGTCTTCGGACCGATTCCATCAACGATATCCAACCCACCGCCGGCAACAAACTTCTTTAGGTCCTTAAGCGAGGACACTTTGAACTTCTGATGCAGCATGGCGGCGGTCTTTGGACCAACGCCGGGCAGTTCTAAAAGATCAAGAACTGTTTCCGGAGTTTCCGCGGTTGTCCTTTCCCAGGCATCGAAAGTGCCGCGCCCAAGCAGTTCGATAATCTTGCCGGCGATTGCTTTGCCGACTCCGGGAATTGATTGCAAGCCGGCGATACCTTCGTCTTTCGCGATTTGTTTCAGCGGCGTGGGCCAGGTTTCGAGAGCCTCCGCCGCGTTTCGGTAAGAACGCAGACGAAAGGGATCGTCGCCGCGAATCTCCATCAGCGCAGCTAACCGGTAAAACCTTTGCGCAATTGCTTCGTTGTCCATTCGGCCAAATCTTGTGTTTTTGGAAAGGCACTGTCAACAGAAAAGAGTATTAGCCGCGGATGAACGCAGATAACAAGGATCTGAAAAAAGAGCGGAGCAATTATGTTGTGGTTTCCGATCCGCGCTTATCCGCGAAAATCCGCGGCTAATGATGCCGCTTATTTATTTCGCGACGATCATTGTGCCGGTGCCGCTGTCGGTGAAGATTTCTGAAAGCAGCGCATTGCGAGTCGTGCCGCTGAGAATGTGGGCGCTGTGAACGCCGCGCCGCAAAAGCGTGATGATGCTTTGCAGTTTGGGAATCATGCCGCCGGTTGCCGTGCCGTCGGTGATCATGCCGTCCGCTTCAGCCGCAGTGAGACGCGACAATTTTGTATTCGCTTCGCCTGGGCGCAGGTAAATACCATCAACATCGGAAAGCAAAATCAACTTCTCAGCTTTCAACTGAATGGCGATCTCCGCGGCGATCGTGTCGGCGTTGATGTTGAACACCGTGCCTTCGCTATCCGCACCGAGTGAAGAAATTACCGGCAAGTAACCTTCATTCAACAACACCGACAGCAGGCGCGAATTGATCTCAACAACGTCGCCGACGTGACCGTAATCCACTTGCGAACGTTCGCCCGTCTCGCGATTCAAAACCTCTTTCGGCGGACGCCGTTCGGCGTGCACGATGTTGCCGTCAACACCGGAAAGCCCAACCGCCTCGATGCTGCGATTGCGCAAAGCCGCCAGGATATCCGTATTGATCTTGCCGGCAAAAATCATCTTCGCCATCTCGAGCGTGGCGTCGTCGGTAACCCGCCGGCCTTCGATGATCGTCTGTTCAACGCCCATCTTTGAGGCGAGATCGGACAATTGTTTGCCGCCGCCATGGACGACGCAGATGCGGATGCCAACCTGATGCAGCAGGGCTAACTCTTCGGCGAGGGAACTCAAATTGTCATGGTCTTCCGTGGCTTTGCCCGAGAGTTTTACGACGAAGGTCTGCCCCTGAAAACGCTGAATGTAGGGCAGCGCCTCGCGCAACAGATCGAGTCTTAATTGATCGCCGACTTGGTTCGTAGTAATCATTTGTTTGGGCCGCGGATTAACGCGGATAGTCGCGGATCAGAACCGTAAACCGGCTAAAAATGATTTGCTCATATCCGCGTTTATCTGCGTTCATCCGCGGCTAGTCTTTCTTTGCCAGCAAGTTTGCCATGATTGCTTTCTGCGCGTGCAGCCTGTTTTCCGCTTCGTCGATTACTACCGAAGCCGGGGAATCGATCACGCCATCGGTCACGATCACATTTCGACGCACCGGCAAGCAGTGCATGAAGATACCACGGTTCGTGCGCGCCATTTTCTGCTCATCGACAATCCACTGATCGCGGTACTGTGCGCGTGCCGCAATGTCCTTTTCCGGACTCCCGTAAAACTGCTTTGCTCCCCAACTCTTTGCATAGATAACTTCGGCGCCGTCGAACGCCGCATCGATGTTCTTGGTGACCTGTACACCGCCGCCGCTTGCCGCCGCACGCTGCGTAATTGTTTCCATTAGCTCTTCGTCCAGTTCATAACCGGTCGGATAGGCGATCACCAAGTCATGCCCCATCTGCGCGGCTGCGAGCGCAAAACTATTCGGCACCGCCATCGGCAAGGGCTTTGGATGCCAGGCCCAGGTCAGCACCACGCGTTTCCTTTCCGTCCCGGGTTTTTCACGAATCGTCATCATGTCGGCGAGCGCCTGACACGGATGATGCATGGCTGACTCAAGATTGATAATAGAAACCTCGGAATACTTCGCGAACGCATTCAAGATCGGATCAGTTCGCTCTTCATCCCAGTTCTTCAGCGCCGCAAACGTGCGCACTCCTATCGCTTCACAATAGCGACCGAGCACGCGTACAAACTCGGCGACGTGTTCCGTTTTGTCGCCATCCATCACCGCGCCTTGGCGATGTTCGAGCGTCCAACTCGTGCCGCCCGGCTCGAGGATTACTGCATGACCGCCCAACTCCTGAATTCCAACTTGCATTGATGCGCGCGTGCGCAGGCTGGGGTTAAAGAAGACTAGCGCAATCGATTTGTCGGCAAGTGGTTTGGATTGATCATCGCCTCGCTTAAACCGCAACGCCGCATCGATCAGTTGATTCAATTGGTCGCGGGTCAAATCGGATGTTGTCAGAAAGTTCTCCATAAGTTCTTACTAACGAAGAGCGGGGGCATGCCCGCCTTCCCGACCGCGAGATTCTCAATCTTCATTCCCAAGGGTTCAGTGTAGGCTTCAATGTGATCAATTGCCTCGACGTCCAATTAGCTCAAGGTTGGGAAGGGCATGCCCCCGCTCTTTGCCTGGAGCTTCACTCCAGATTAAGCAAGTACTTCAACTAACCTTTCCACAAATAGCTCAACCTCAGGTTCCTTCAAACACAGCGGCGGTAACAAGCGCAGCACGTTCGCATCGCTTGAAGTACCGGTAATGATGTTGCGTTCAAGTAACGCTTCGTGAATCGCTTTCGCTGGAGTTGCAAACTCAATCCCCAGCAGAAACCCTTTGCCGCGAACGCTCGCAACCTGCTCAACTTCACCCAACTGCTCACGCAAATACGCTTCAACCGTTCTTACATTTTCAAGCATACGATCGTTTTCAATCGCTTCGAGCGTTGCGTTCACAGCGGCCATCGCAATCATGCCGCCACCGAAAGTTGTCCCAAGATCGTTTTCCTTAATGTGCGCGGCGACTGGTTCGTTGACTAAACAAGCGCCAACTGGAATACCGCTGCCGAGCGCTTTTGCGAGCGTGATGATGTCGGGAACGACGCCCGCGCCAGCCACGCTGCCCGCAAAAAACCATTCGCCCGTGCGGCCAACGCCGGTCTGCACTTCGTCATAGATCAAAACGATGCCGTGTTCATCGCATAGCTCGCGCAAAGATTTGTAAAACTCCGGCTGGGCCATGCGCACACCGGCCATCGACTGAATCGGCTCGAGCATGATAGCCGCAACCGTCTCATCCGCCAGCGCGCGCACCGATTCAATATCACCAAACTCTGCCGGCAAATGGCCCGGCACATTCGGCTTGCCGATTTCCCGATATTTGCCGAGGAAAGTTGCGCTGATTGAATCAGCCGTGCGGCCGTGAAAACCACCTGAAAATGTGATGATGTTTTCACGACCGGTTTTCAAGCGCGCCATGCGCATCGCATTCTCATTCGCTTCGGTCCCGGAATTACAGAAGAAGGCTTTGGTCAGTGACGAGGGTGCAATTGAAACCAACTTGGCAGCCGCGCGCGCGCGTGCTTCCGAGTAAACGAGGTTTGAATAGAACAACAACCTTCCTGATTGTTCACGAATTGCTTCGACGATGTGTGGATGACAGTGGCCGGTGCCGGCCACGGCATGACCGCCATACAAATCCAAATATTTTTCGCCGTCACTCGAATAAATCCAAACGCCTTCGCCGCGCTCAGCGACGATCGGCATCTTCTTATAAGTCGCCAGTTGAAACTGATCTTCACTGGCTCTAATCTCTTCAAATTGTGCAGTCGGTGCGTTCATATAAACTCAAGTGATGCGCAGTCTCAGGGTCGGGAAGGGTCGCTTGCGCCCGAGATCGTCAACTGCCAATGCAGAGCGGGGGTAAATCCAACTTCCCAACCCCGAGGTTACGCAGTCTCTCCGATCTCTTCAGTCTTCAACTATTCCCAACCTAACTGGGCGGAGGGCACTCAGGCAGTCCACTCATGGATTCGTGCCCACCAGCATTAACCCCGTTTTCTCATCTAATCCAAACATCAAATTCATATTCTGCACTGCCTGGCCCGCCGCACCTTTTACTAAATTGTCGAGGGCGGAAAAAACAACGATGTTTCGTCCGCGCGTTGCAAATCCAAGGTCGCAAAAATTTGTCGTCTTCACCCAGTTGATGTCCGGCGAACCCTCAACCAATCGGATGAAAAATGAATCGCGATAGAACTCGGAAAACATTTCGCGGAGTTGTTGTTCGCTTAACTCGCTATTCGTTTCGAGGTAGATTGACGCGAAGATGCCGCGAGCAACTGGCAACGAGTGGGTCATGAAAACAAGTTCGTTGGTCCAATCGCCAATCGCGCGCAACTCCTGTTCGATCTCAGGCACATGTTGATGCGTGAAAGGCTTGTAAGCGTAAAACGAATTCATGCGCTGCGGGTGATGCGTGTTTGCCGCCGCTTTGGCGCCCGAGCCGGATGAACCGGTCTTGGCGTCGACAATAACGCGGCCATTGATTGAGCCGTTTGTTGCCAGCGGCGCGAGACCAAGCAGCGTCGCCGTCGCAAAGCAACCGGGATTGGCAATCAACCTGGCGTGTTTGATCGCCTCACGATTTGTTTCCGTCAAGCCGTAAACAAATTCTGATTGAGATGACATCGCCGTGTGCGCGCGGCTGTAATGTTTTTCGAACTCTTGTTGGTTGCGAAGACGAAAGTCGCCAGATAAATCAATTGCTTTTACGTGCTCGGGCAAGCTGGGAACGACAGCCATGGCCTGGCCATGCGGCAGCGCCAGGAAAACGCAATCGATGTCCGTTAACGATGACGAGACATCAGGCGCCGGCGAGAAAATAAGATCCGTTACGCCTGCAAGATTGCGATGAACTTGGCCGACACTCTTACCTGCCTGTTCGTTGGCGGTAACGAAACTGATTTCGACATTCGGATGCAACAGCAGAATGCGCAGCAGTTCCGAGCCGCCGTAACCTGAGCCGCCAAATATGCCAACGTTGATCTTCATTTCCAAAGTTGCGTATGTTGTCCAAAGTCCAAAGTCCAAAGTCCAAAGTCCAAAGTCCAAAGTCCAAAGTCCAAAGTTCGACCTCTCCATGCCAAACAAGATCGGCCCTGCCGTCCAACTCCCTAGACAAGGACTTTGGACATTGGACTTTGGACCTTGCACTTAATTAGTTCGAAAAGCCTGAAGCCGTCGCGTCGAGCGTTGGCAGCGGGCACGCCAAACTCTTTCTCAATATAGTCCTGACCCATCTGCGCGTCGGTAACCGAACCGGCAATCACGTCAATTTCAATCCCGCGACGGCGCATGAGTTCGATTCCTCCCCAGGCGCCCACGTAATCGGACGCGCAGAAAACAATCGCGGCGGTAGCTTCCCGCAGTTGCGCGTCATCGAAAATCGTTTCGACTGAGTATCCGCCGAGCAGGCCGTCGCCGAGTTCGATCACAATCAGATCGACGTTACTTTCATTGAGCCGAGCAATAATTGTTTTGGCGACTGAGGGCAGGTCGGCGGCCCCAACCGTTGACGGCAACCCGCAGTCAAGAAAACTTGCGGTCGCAATCGCGCCATGGTCCGACATGTTCAGGGTGTCGCGCAAACAAGCAATGCCGGAAAGTTTTGCCGCCGCGACGCGCAGACCTGCGCGGGTAGCTTGTTTGATCAATTCCGTAGCCGCGTAAGTTTTGCCGCTGTTCATGCAGGTGCCGGCGATAATTATTATTGGCGCGGTTTCACTGAGTTCTGTTTGCACCGGCAAAGCAGCGTCCGCGATATTCAACGTGCGCCCGTTTTCATCACACGCGAAACCAAGCACCTCAACCTGGATCGCATCGCTCAAACCCGAATGATGGCCGGTACTGATGCCGATCACGCCGCCCATGTTGAGCAAGTGCAGTTGATCCCCGACTGCTACAGTCGCAGGGACATCGCCCATGAACCCTTTCAACGCGCGCCGCCGTCCCAGCACGCCGGCGAGCACATCACCCGGATTTATCTTCGCGAGCCGACCGCTAGGCAGCTCGAGCATGTTGTAAGTGGCGCTGTCAGTCAGCGCGCGCACCACAACCACATCGCCGGCCTGCGGAGATTTTGACGAGGGACAACTTGCGATCGTGCGGTTCAGGCCGAGCGGGGAAGTGGCCGATCCGATCTTATCGACCTCAACGATCGTGATTTCCTCGGTTAATGTTTTCATAGTTCCTGCCTTAAACAATTCTTAATTCTTCTTCCCTAATCGCAGTCGCAGCGCGTTGAGTTTGATAAAGCCCTCAGCGTCGCGCTGGTTGTAAACCGTGTCCGCTTCGAACGTCGCCACACTCTCGTCGTACAACGAATTTGGCGAACGGCGGCCGACGACGATGACGTTGCCGCGAAAGAGTTTCAAACGAACATCGCCAGTGACACTCTGTTGCGTTTCGTCAATCAGCTTGCGCATCAGCGCAAATTCCGGAGCAAACCAAAAGCCGTAATAAACGCTTTCGGCAAATTTCACACTCAACGAATCGCGCAGGTGCATTACTTCGCGATCGAGCGTAATTGATTCCAACGCCCGGTGCGCTGCCTGCAAAATCGTAACGCCCGGAGTTTCATAGACTCCCCTTGATTTCATTCCTACAAAACGATTCTCGACCAAATCGACGCGACCAATGCCGTGTGCGCCGCCCAGTTTGTTTAGACTTTCGAGCAGCGCAACCGGCGCGAGTTGCTGCCCGTTGATTGCGACTGGCTCGCCTTTTTCGAATGACACCTCGATGTATTCGGCCTCGGATGCAGCAGCTTCGGGCGAACGCGTCAGCTGAAAAATGTCTTCAGGCGGCTCGGCCCACGGATCTTCAAGAATTCCGCCCTCGTAAGAAACGTGCATTAAGTTTCGATCAGTTGAATACGGTTTCTGATGCGTCGCGGTTACCGGAATGTTGTGTTCTGTCGCATAGGCGATCAGATCGCTGCGGCCTTTGAATTCCCACTCGCGCCAGGGGGCGACCACCTTGATGTCTGGCTGGAGCGCGTAGTAAGTAAGTTCGAAGCGCACCTGATCGTTTCCCTTGCCGGTCGCGCCGTGGGCTACCGCGTCGGCGCCTTCCTTTTGCGCGATCTCGATTTGGCGTTTGGCGATTACCGGACGGGCCAGCGAAGTGCCCAACAAATAAACACCTTCGTAAACCGCATTTGCTTTGACAGCAGTCCAAACGTATTCACGAACAAACTCATCACGCAGATCTTCCACGTAAAGCTTTGACGCACCACTGGCGAGCGCTTTTTCCTCGAGACCACTTAGTTCGTCGCCCTGGCCGACGTCGGCGCAGTAGCAAACCACTTCGCAGTCGTAACGCTCCTTAATCCAGCGCAGCATGACGGAGGTGTCGAGTCCGCCGGAATAGGCGAGGACTATCTTGTTGATTTTTGTATCCAACCTTTTCGCTTTCGTCTGTGGTCAGTAGCCAGTGGTCAGTGGTCAGTTGCAACTAACAACTGACCACGGACTACTGACCACCGACAATTAGCTAAACAGCTCCCAAATTTTCTTCATCGCCACGCGTTGTCCTTTCTGATCGCCGACAGCAATGAAGATTGTGTCTTCGCCCGCCAAGGTTCCAACGATTTCAGAAATAACGGCGCCGTCGATCTCCACTGCAACGCCGGACGCCAGCCCGGGTTCGGTTCGCGCTATCACCAGATTCTCGCCAGATAAGTCCAGGCTCAGCAGACCGCGCGCCGTGCCGCTCTCGGATTTCGGGATCGCGTAATGGCCGCGATGCTTTACAATGCCTAACTCTTCCAGGTCGCGCGACAGACTTGACTGCGTGGTCGCAAACCCGGCGCGCTCAAGCGAGTCGCGCAACTCCGCCTGGTTCGCAAACGGCTTGGCGCGCACCAGACTTAATAACTTCTTTTGCCGCAGGCTTTTTCGCATTTTCTGCCGCTTCTATGCAGTTCGCTTGCATAACCAATGCATAGATGCATAAACTAGCAGTTAGGATGGTTGGCGGTCAAGGCGAAGTAGGACAGGCATTGCTGCCTGTCCGTCTTATCCAAGGATCGGACATGAGTGCGGAGTACTAACTTAACCAGCCTGACGAAACGATGACACACGACAAGAAACTTTGGGGTGGAAGGTTTACCGGCGCGGCGGATCCGTCGTTTGCGAAGTTCAACTCGTCTTTCGCATTCGACCGGCGACTGTTTGCGGCAGACATTCGCGCCAGCATCGCTCATTGCAATGGATTGCGAGGCGCGGGCGTGTTGACTGCGGAAGAGGCGGACCAAACTGTTGCCGGCCTGCAAGCAATACTCGATGAGGCGACCAGCCGCGCAGATTATTTTGACGAACCCGCCGAGGACATTCATTCATTCGTCGAAGCTCGGTTGGTTGAAATGATTGGCGAGCCCGGACGAAAGTTGCACACCGGCCGCAGCCGCAACGATCAAGTTGCTACCGACCTGCGTCTTTGGTTGCGAGATGCAATTGATCAATTGTTCGAGCGCGTGAGACAAACTCAGGAGGCCTTTCTTGAGCTCGCGGAAAAGGAAACCGACACAGTGCTGCCCGGTTACACCCACCTGCAACGCGCGCAACCAATTCTTTTTGCGCATTGGTGTCTGGCGTACTTTGAGATGCTGGCGCGCGATAGAGAACGACTGACCGAAGTTCGCAAACGAGTTAATGTTCTGCCGCTTGGTTCGGCTGCAATTTCCGGCACATCTTTTCCGATCGATCGCGAAGCAGTGGCGCGTGAATTGGAATTCGACAGCGTAACCCGCAACTCGATTGACGCGGTAAGCGATCGTGATTTCTGTGTTGAGTTCACCAGCACCTGTTCGTTAATCATGGTCCACCTGTCGCGTCTCGCGGAAGAAATCATTCTTTATGCGACTGCCGAGTTTGGTTTTTTTGAGTTGGGCGACGCGGTAGCCACCGGCTCGAGTTTGATGCCGCAAAAGAAGAACCCGGATTCAATGGAATTGGTCCGCGGAAAAGCGGGGCGCGTGTTCGGTGACCTGACAGCTTTGCTGACGACGCTGAAGGGGTTACCGCTGGCTTACAACAAGGACATGCAGGAAGACAAGGAAGCGGCTTTTGATGCGTTCGATACGACCGCCGGTAGTCTTGAAGTCAGCACGATCGTTCTGCAAAATCTGTCACTTAATCAGGCTCGCATGAAGGCCGCCGCCACGAAGGGAATGCTGAATGCGACCGAGCTTGCCGATTACCTGGTGCGCAAGAATGTTCCGTTTCGCGAGGCGCATGAAACTGTAGGTAAGGCAGTGCTGAAGGCAATAGATAAGGGCGTCGAATTGGATGAACTAGCGTTGGATGAACTGCGCGCGCTGTCAGACAAAATTGAAAGTGATGTTTTCGAATGTCTTAAGCTTGAACAGACGCTGGCTACGAAATCACAAACGGGTGGTACCGCTCCTGACCGAGTTGCAGAGGCTCTTGCATCCGCTCGTTCGCAATTGAATTTTGATTTATTGGTAAGGCAAACTCCATAAGCAATATTCACGCTCATGCGACAAAAGAAGCTTATTATCAAGTAACATCTCCGGCAAAGGCGTGGATTTTCGTGGGGGTCACTTAAAGGATCTAACTGGGATGTCTGACAATCTTTCTTCTCGCGAGGCTGTCTCTGATCAAAGCCGGTCCGTTTCAGAAAAGCCCCCGTCGGATCCTACCGAACCTAAGATTCGAGAGAAAAGTTTGGCCTCGCTAGTTGCGGTCATCGCGATCGTGGGGTTAGTTTGCTGCCTTTTTATTCACTTCACGACAATCATAATAGACTGGACGAGAACCAAGGATTTTATAGAAGCGCTAAAGAACCTTGCTGAAGTTGCTGCTTTGGTTATCGGCGGCTTCTGGGCCTACTACAAGTTCTTCAAGGGTCGAACTTATAAAGAAAGCTTGAATCTCGTAGTCACTGGGCAGCTACGAGCAATTGAAGGTCGAGCGTATTTGACCGCGACTGCATACATCAAGAATGTTGGCTTGTCGAATGTCAAAATAAATAAAAGAGGTTCCGGTTTGCGAGTATTCATTTACAAACCTGAAGCAGATGAAAAGGAAATCCATACCGTCTTTGATGAGCCCCTGACAACGTTTGGCGTGTTTGAAAATGATGAGTATATCGAGCCGAATGAATCGATTGAGAATCAGCGACTAGTTGCGATTCCCGATGGCTTAAAGATAGGTCTCCGGCTTGAACTTTACATTCAGTCTAGAGAAGGCTATACATGGAACAGTTCAGGGATAGTATTCTGGGAGCCTGCAGGGAAGGACAAGAAAAGCTCATGACATCCGAAGAGAGACTCAAGCAACAAGGCAGGCGAATAGAGGACGCGATTAAGAAATACCCGTCAGATCATACTCAGATTCAACAGATTGAGCGCGAAAAACGGATACAACAACAACGGGATGAAAGAGTCAGAGAACAGAACCAGCGACATGAGAGTGCCGACCGCTGTTGACACTACAAGTGCCAGAGCGTTAGCAACCCGCTCGCATTATTCACTCTAAAACCTCTCACTTCTCGCAGAGAAATTACTCGCCGAGGTAGGCTTCTTTGATTCTTGGGTCGGCCGCGAGGTCTTTTGAAGGGCCTTCCATTACAATCCGCCCAGTCTCCAAAACATAGGCGCGATCGGAATGGCCCAGGGCCGCGTGGGCGTTTTGTTCCACCAGCAGAATTGTGGTTCCTTTGCCGCGAATCTCATCAATCGCTTCAAAGATTGTATGGACCACCAGCGGCGCCAGTCCTAGCGAAGGTTCATCCAACAACAACAAACGTGGTTGAGACATTAACGCCCGGCCGATTGCCAGCATCTGTTGTTCGCCGCCCGAAAGCGTGCCTGCCTTTTGTGCTTCGCGTTCTTTCAATCGGGGAAACATTTGAAACGCATGGTCCATGTCTTCGGCGATCTCGCCCTTGTTCTTCCTGAGGTAGGCGCCCATCCGCAGATTTTCGCGCACCGATAGGTTTGCAAAAACACCGCGACCTTCGGGCGACATCGAGATTCCGCGCGCCACCAGCTTGTGAGTTGGCTTGCCGCCAATTTCCTCGCCTTCGAAAGTTATCGAGCCGGCGCGTGGTTGCAGCAGACCGGTGATGGTGCGCAGCGTCGTGGTCTTGCCGGCGCCGTTCGCACCAATCAAGGTCACAACTTCGCCCTGCTCGACATGCATCGAGATTCCGGTCAGCGCTTCGATGGCGCCGTAGTTCACTGAAACGTTGTCTAACTTGAGCATAGTGTCATTGCCGATTTGCAATTGCCGATTGCCGATTCGTCTCTAATTAGCGGTCTAGTTTCTATGAATGCAATCGGAAATTGGCAATTGGCAATCGGAAATCTTTAGTCCCCAAGATATGCTTCTATAACTTTTGGATCGTTCTTAATCTCTTCCGGCAAGCCCAACGCGATCGACTTGCCGTAATCCAAAACCTGAATCCGTTCGCAAACGCCCATCACCACTTTCATATTGTGTTCGACCAGCAGAATCGTGAGCGAAAAACGATCCCGGATTCGTTGAATCAAGCGCATAAGATCTTCCTGCTCGGAAGGGTTCATGCCTGCGGCCGGCTCATCAAGCAGCAGCAACTGTGGACGCGTTGCCAGCGCGCGCACGATCTCCAACCGGCGTTGGCTGCCGTAAGGCAAACTTGTGCCGCCCTCATCCTTGACGCGCGCGAGATCGAAAATCTCCAACAGTTCCAGGGCAAACTCGCGATGTTCTTTTTCGTCACGTTCAAACCGTGGTGAACGGATAATAGCGTCGAATAAATTTTGCTTGGCGTGGCGATGGCAGGCCGTCATCACATTTTCCAGCACCGACATACTGGGGAAGAGGCGGATGTTCTGGAAAGTGCGCGACACGCCGCGGCGAGAAATCTCATACGACCGCAGCCCGTCAATTCGTTTGCCCTGAAAATAAATCTCACCCGAGGTCGGTTTGTAAACGCCGGTGAGTAAATTGAAGACAGTTGTCTTACCAGCGCCGTTTGGTCCGATCAAGCCGTAAATCTCGCCGCGCCGCACGCTCATATCGAGAGCGTTGACGGCCACCAGCCCGCCGAATTGGATCGTGCATTTGACTGTTTCCAGCGGCGCATCATGCTTTCGCGCGTCAACGTCAAACCCGCGGCCCTGGTGGCTGCCCACTACGCGCGCGGCTTCGGTGACGACCGATTCTTCCTTCGTGGCTTTAACTATGTCGTGTTCAGGCGCGCCGCTCATTGGTTCTTCACCTCTTTTGCACGATCGATTGCGGACGGCGGTTCTTGTTCGGCGATTGGTACGCCACCGGTACCGACAGGTTTATCGCCTTCCGGCCGGCGTCGCGCGCGCTTTAACCATGAGAGACCAAATTCGCGCGTGCCCAGGATGCCCTGTGGCCGCGTAAGCATGATCAAAATCAGCAACGCAGAATAAACAACCAAGCGGTAACGCGAGAGGTCCCCGGGAAGTTGTCGCAGCAGTTCCGGCATGATCGTAATTACTATCGCGCCGAACACCGAACCCGTCAGCGAGCCCATGCCGCCGAGCACAATCATGATGATGATTTCAAATGAGCGAATGAACTGAAAATCGTTCGTGCTAAGGAACGAGGTGTAGTGTCCGAACAAGACTCCCGCCATGCCGGCCAGCGCCGAGCTGATTACAAATGCCAGCACTTTGTAATGCGTGGTGTTGATGCCCATTGCTTCGGCGGCTAGTTCATCCTCGCGAATGGAAACGAGGGCGCGGCCAACGTCCGAATGCACGATGTTGTAAACGATGACGATCGTTATTACTGCAAACGCGCCTACCCAGAGAAAGTTTGTGTAGCCGGGAACAGTGAAACCGGTCGCGCCGCCTACTTTGTCGATGTTCAAAATAACGATACGAATGATCTCGGCGAAGCCCAGGGTTACGATGGCAAGGTAATCGCCGCGCAGCCGCAAAGAGGGAATGCCCACGATCAATCCGGCCACTGCAGCAACGATCGCGCCGACCAGAATTGCCAGCAGGAAAATCAGCGCATGGGCCAGGCTGCCGCCCACCATTCCACCCAGCGAGCGTTCCCATGCCTGGGCGTAATAAACGGTAAGGTAGGCGGAACTGTAAGCGCCGACGGCCATAAAGCCGGCGTGGCCGATGGAAAATTGTCCGGTAAAACCTGTGATGAGATTTAGTGAAACGGCGAGAATGATGTTGATGCCCGCCAGCATGATCACGCGAGCGTAGTAAGGTGGCACCCCAAAGCCAAAAAGTCCTGCCTCGCTCATGTAAGAATTCATGGCGATCAACAGCAGGACGATAACAAGAGCGGCGAGCAGACGTTTGACTAAAGTGGGCATCTGTAAATTTGCGATTGCCGATTTCCGATTGCCGATTGAAAGGAGGAACTAGTAAGTCTTCAATCGGAAATCGGCAATCGCAAATCGGCAATGACTAGACTTTCTCTTGGACCGTCGAGCCGAGCAGGCCCGTCGGCCGAAACAACAGCACGAGAATTAGAATTGCGAATGCAACCGCGTCGCGAAACGTAGTGGGGACGCCGACGTTTTGCCCGTAACCGACGACAAACGTTTCGGCGATGCCGATGAGCAGCCCACCAAGAACCGCCCCGGGAACGTTGCCAATACCGCCCAGCACCGCTGCCACAAAAGCTTTAAGTCCAGTAATGATACCCATCAGCGGATCGATTTGCGGATTGTATTGAGCCGTCAGAACGCCACCCGCCGCGGCCAACGCCGAGCCGAGCGCAAATGTGAATGAAATAATAAAGTCGGTGTTGATGCCCATTAACTTGGCTGAGTTAAGGTTGAAGGAAACGGCGCGCATCGCCGTGCCCACCTTTGTCTTGAAGATTACCCATTGCAGCAGAATCATCAACGCTATCGATACTGCAAAGATCAAGATCTGCGACTTCGAAATCGCGGCGTTGCCAAACAGGGTGTAGCTTTGTTCGCGGAGCAGTTGCGGGAAAGCGCGCGGCGCCGCGCCAAGTCGCGCGACAAACAAATTTTCGATCAGCAAAGAAACGCCGATGGCCGTAATCAGCGTGGTCATGCGCGCGTATTTGCGGATCGGGCGATAAGCAAATCTTTCGATTGCCATACCTACCAACGCCGCGGCGATCATCGAGCCGATCAGGACCACGGTCAGTCCGACCAGCGATGGCCCAGTCGCAAAGCCAAGTTGGAAAGCGAGAAAGTAACCGACAAACGCCCCGACCATGTAAATGTCGCCGTGCGCGAAATTGATCAGGCGCAGAATGCCGTAGACCATGGTGTAGCCCAAAGCGATCAGCGCGTAAATCGCGCCGATCGTCAGGCCATTAATTAGTTGCTGAACGAAAGTGTCCATGGAAAGTTATTGGGGAGACGCTGCGGGTTTTTTAGTCCCAACGGCGGGGGACGCAGCTTTGACCGGGGCTGCAGTGTCCGCCTTCGCCGGCGACGCGGCGGGCGCGGTTGTTGGTTCAGTGCTGGAGGTAACGGGCGCTGCCGGGGAAGTTACAGGCGCGCTCATGCCTTCGGGATAAATCGTTTCCACATAAATGTATTTCTTGTCCTGAAGTTTCAGCACGACTGCCGGCTTGACGGCGTTTCGTTCCGCATCCAGTGAGATGGTTCCAGTCACACCGATGAAATTCTTGGTCGCAGCGATCGCGTCCTTAAGCTGTGGTCCTTCGGTGGTGCCGGCGCGTTTGATGGAATCGGCAAGCACCATCATTGCGTCGTAACCCAGCGCCGCGAGCGCGTCGGGTACGTTGCCGTTACGGGCTTTGTAAGCAGCCACAAATTTTTGGATTGCCGGTGATGGATCGTCGACCGAATAGTGATTGGAAATGTAATCGCCATTCAACGCGTCGCCGCCCAGTTCCCAGAGCTGCGTTGAATCCCAACCGTCGCCGCCCAGCAGCGGTGCTTTGATGTCCAACTGCTTTGCCTGTTTGGCAATCACGCCAACCTCGCCGTAATAGCCGGGCACATAAATCACGTCCGGATTCGTCGAGCGAATTGCGGTCAACTGCCCTTTGTAATCGCGATCGCCCTGGGTGTACGACTGCTTGTTCACAATCTGTCCACCAAGTTTGGTAAAGCTGGCTTCGAAAAATTCAGTGAGCCCGCGGCTGTAAGGCGAATTGAAGTCGAGCATGATGGCCGCCTTCTTCGCCTTTAATGTGTTGACTGCAAACTTGGCCATGACGGCGCCTTGGAATGGATCGATAAAGCAGACGCGCGAGATGTAATCGCCGACCTGCGTGACGGCCGGGTTGGTCGACGATGGAGAAATCATCGGCACCTTTGCGGCTTGCGCTTTTGGAGCTGCCGCCAATGTGTTTCCGGATGCGACTTCGCCGAGCAGCGCAACCACGCGATCTTGATCGATAAGTTTGGTTACGACTGTAGCCGCTTTTTCCGGGCGGCCTTCATCGTCTTCGGAAAGAATGGTGACCTGCCGGCCATTGATGCCGCCCGCTTTGTTAATCTCGTCGGCAGCCATCTCGACACCATTTTTGGTAGACTGCCCAAAGTTTGACGTGCGTCCCGTCAGGTCGCCGTAATAACCGATTACGATTGTGCCCGAATTGCCGCCCGCCCCTGGTCCACCTTTGCGTTCACAAGCAAAGACAAAAAGTAGAGATGCAATCAGTCCAAGCGATAGCAGAGTTCTTTTCATAGTTTCCTCACGCAAGCAAAAGTTTTATTGGCGACCGACATTGGGAGTGGGAACCACGGCAGCGAATTTCGCGGCCGGTAGAGCAAAGCGTTTAATGTCAGCTTAAATCGAGCCTGCATAATAGCTTCGAGTGCGTTACTGGCGCAACTTTAAGTAAAGCCAACTGTTAGTTTGCGGGCGTCGGGTGAATGAGGTAACGGGCCAGGCACGGCACGACCGCAAACTAACAGTTTGCTTTACAGCATCGCCTGTGCAAAACAGTAGATCTTACAGTCCGCGATAGCGGACGGATGATAGTAGCCCAGCAGTTCACTGCTGGGGTAGGAGGCGAAAGTAATTTAGTTCGTGAAGCGGACGGCTGAATGATGAGGACAATTACCGACTCATTTCAATCGTCCGTTGCACGGACTTGAACTCATGTTCGCAGGGCTCCCAGCGATGAATCGCTGGGCCATTGTCGGTCGTCCGCTAACGCGGACTGCGATGGATACCTTTTCAGCAGCCTACGACCTTGGATTTGGTTTGTCTGTCATCTACACTGCGCGCCGATGAGTGAATCGCAAACAAAACTTTCGCCGCCGCTGGGCGACATGAACGCCGAGGAATTTCGCCGGCATGGCCACGAATTGATCGACTGGATTGCCGGCTACTTCGAACGCATCGAGGAGTTGCCGGTGCTCGCGCAAATCGAGCCGGGCGATCTCAAGGCGCAGTTGCCCACAGCGCCGCCGCAAACCGGCGAGTCGATGGACCAGATTCTGCACGACGTTGATCGACTGATCGTTCCCGCCCTGACTCATTGGAGCCATCCTTCATTCTTTGCTTATTTCGCCACCTCGACTTCCGCGCCGGGAATCTTCGGGGAACTACTCAGCGCTGCTTTTGATAACAAGGCGATGTTGTGGCGAACTTCTCCGGCTTCGACTGAGCTGGAAGAAGTAACGCTCGATTGGTTGCGGCAAATGATGGGACTTGACCCGGGGCTAACCGGAATCATTTACGACACTGCGTCCGTCTCGAGCATGCATGCAATCGCGGCGGCGCGCGAAGGTGTCGAGATGCGCATTCGCGAAGAAGGAATGAGCGGTCGCAGCGATCTGCCATTGTTGCGAGTCTATGCGTCGGAACAAGCGCACTCTTCGATCGACAAGGGCATCATCACGCTAGGTCTTGGACAACGCGCGCTGCGAAAGATTCCAACTGACAAAGAGTTTCGCATGGATACGGCGGCATTGGCCGCCGCCATCGACGAAGACAAGCGCGCCGGCTATCTGCCTTTCTGCATCGTTGCTACAGTTGGCACCACTTCTACTTCGAGCATCGATCCTGTTAAAGAGATCATCCCGATTGGCGAACAGCATGCGATGTGGTTGCACGTCGATGCTGCTTACGCCGGGTCCGCGGCGGTTG
This sequence comes from Pyrinomonadaceae bacterium, assembly GCA_030841085.1. Lineage (GTDB taxonomy): Bacteria > Acidobacteriota > Blastocatellia > Pyrinomonadales > Pyrinomonadaceae > PSRF01. Next base: position 332,440 of record JAVEDP010000041.1, on the reverse strand, counting down.
TGCCCGAGCTTCGGCACGTGTTGGCGGGTTGCGAGCGCGCGGATTCAATTGCCGTCAATCCGCACAAGTGGTTGTTCACTCCGTTTGATTTGTCGGTTCTGTATTGCCGGCATCTGGATTTGCTGCGACGCGCCTTTTCGTTGGTGCCGGAATATTTGCGCACGCCGGAACAGGATCAGGTGCGCAGCGGATCAGATTACGGCGTGCAACTTGGCCGGCGCTTTCGCGCGCTGAAGTTGTGGATGATCATTCGTTACTTTGGTCACGAGGGATTGGCTGCACGGATACGCGAACATTGCCGGTTGGCGAAAATCTTCGCTTCATGGATTGAAGAAAGCAGCGATTGGGAATTGATGGCGCCGCTGCCTTTTGCATTAGTTTGCTTTCGAGCCTGTCCCGAACTTGAGAACGTCGAACCGGCGGCGCGCGAAGCACGGCTCGACGTTTTGAATGAAGCAATCATGCACGGCGTAAATGCCACAGGAAAAGCACTGCTTTCGCATACAAAGCTGAATGATAAAATCACTCTCCGCCTTTCTATCGGCAATATTCGCACCAGCGAAAAGCACGTCCGTCAGGTTTGGGAATTATTGAACGAGCAGCTAAAGTTGCTGCAGGGTTTGTCCGACAACCTTTAGTTATGCTGCGGATAGAGTATTAGTCAACATTCAAAGTGCGCGTCATTCTCAAACGCTTGCTGTTATCTATTGCTGGCGGCTCACTATTTCAAGTGCTTGCCTGTCTGCTCGCTATGATTCTTCAATCTCCTGCTCTTGCGTTAGTCTTCCTACTTCCCGGATGGGCGCTCGGATTCGCAGGAAGGGATTCAGATCACAGTTGGTCTGGAGAGATTATTGGCTGGATCGTAATGCTTGGCGTCAACAATCTGTTTTATTCCTCTGCCATTTACTTCCTATTGTGGCGCAGAGAAGTTCAAAAAGAAATTCGCGAGAATGATCTTGATTTATTTGTAAAGAAGCCAAAAGACGAGGCCATACACAAAGTAAAGGTTTAATCGCTGCAGCCTAACAAGCGAAGTTTGAATGGTTGCGCTCGGTCGTTTTCACGTTCAAATGTTGACTCATATCGTAATTTGGAAATATCGCGCGGACGTCGGACCTGATGTTCGCGCTGAGCACGTCGCGTTGCTGCGTCGTCTGGCGTCAGTAATTCCGCAAGTGCAGACTTTGGCCGTAGGCTTCGACACACTGCTTTTGCCGCGGTCGTACGACACGGGTTTGGTGGCCACTTTTGCTGACCGCGCCGGCCTTAACGCTTACACAGTTCATCCCGAACACATCAAGGTTGTCGAGTTTGGCAGCACCATCAGCGAACAAGTCGCCTCGGTAGATTTTGAAAGTTAATTCCTTTCTATGAAGCGTTGGCAGAAACTCCTTCTCGTCCTGCTGGCTGTTTTAATCTGCTCGCAGATTCCTTTCGCTTATCGCCGCTATCGACTTGGCCGCCTAAGCGACGCCATTCTCCAGATCAACTCGCAGCGTCAACCGAGGCCCGACGAAAAGTTTGTCGAGTACAAAGGCGTCGTTCACGTTCATTCTTTTTTAGGTGGACACAGCACCGGTACCTTCGAAGCGATCATCGCGGCCGCAAAACAGAATCAACTCGACTTCGTTGTGATGACGGAGCACACCTCCGCGAACTTCAACACCGCGGCGATGACTTTGAAAGATGTTCACAGCGGAGTTCTTTTCATTAATGGCAACGAGGTGAGTGCGCCGACGAACGAACGGTTGTTAATCTTTCCGGGCGACGAAAGCGCCATAACGGCTGAAGGTTCGTCGGTGGCGGACGTGATCGCTCGATCGAAAGCAAGAAGTGCGTTAGCGCTTGTTGCCTATCCAGAAGAGTTCAAAAGTTGGAGCGCGGCGGGCTACGACGGGGTCGAGGTTTACAACGTCTATACAAACGCGCGCCAGATAAATCCGCTCGTCATGTTGTTCGATGGTTTGTGGTCGTATCGCAGTTATCCCGATCTGTTGTTTGCAACTTTCTATGCGCGCCCTGCAAATGGTTTGCGTCTTTGGGACGATGCGATTCGCCTGACCGGCAAGCGGCTGGTGGCAACCGCCGGCAATGATGCGCACGCGAATGTGGGCCTCAGTCTCAATGACGCCTCGGGTAAGACGTGGGTTGGGTTTAAGGCCGATCCTTACGAGCGAAGTTTTCATCTGGTGCGGATGCACCTTCTGCTGTCAACAGGGGAAGTGTTGAATTCAAGTAGCCTCGTGCGGGCATTCTCGGCGGGTCATTGCTTCATCGGGTTCGATCTCTTCGGCGACACCAGCGGCTTCAGATTTACGGCGACAAACGGGAGCGATCAAAAAATCCAAGGGGACGAAATCGCAGCCGGCAGCGGCGTGACCCTGTCGGTTCAGGCGCCCGTCAGCGCGCGTGTCGTTTTGCTAAAGGATGGCCAGACGTTCAACGAGGCGACGGGGATTATGGAGAAGCAATACGCGGTGAGCGAAAAGGGAAGTTATCGAGTTGAGGTTTACTTGCCGCAACTGCCGGGACCTGTCAGCGAACAGCCGTGGATAATCTCAAATCCGATTTATGTGAAGTAGGACGGACATTCCCTTTCGGTGAGCAGGGTCAGTTCGCTGAAAGGGAAGAGTAGATTTACCATTCATCATTTGCCATTTCTCATTTGTCATTTTTCAGAACTGCTACAACATCATCGGGCCCGCACACTTGAGGCCATTTACCAAACTTCAGTGAAGTGACAAATGAGAAATGGCAAATGATGAATGGTAAATCTGTTCAGCTCGTTCCGCCGTACCAATAAATTAAGATGACCAAATTGTTGCCAAAACGACATCGCCCCACGCGGGTTATTGTAGGCCCGGTGGGGCGAGAAAACCGGAAAGCTCCAGTTTTAATTATCGGTGGAAGCGGCGCTTAAGTTCGCCGGGGGTACTGTAGAGAGTCTCGTAATTTGACTCTGCTCTCACTTACTCCCGAGTATTAGGGAGGGCGAGTACAGCCTTCCTATTCTGTTTTCAAGTAGGGTCAGTCTAGGCTTCCGTATTATCGCTGTCAAGATTCAGCTTGACCGCAGTCGAAACGTACAAACGGTAGGACAGACATTCCTGTCTGTCCATCTTGTTAATTACGGGACAGCTTGTTAATGACGGGACAGGCAGGAATGCCTGTCCTACCTTTGCGAATAGATTCTATTCGTGAACATAATCTGTTTTTGGGAAGGCTATCTTCCGAAAGTTTACTTTCCATAAATTTGCCGAGCAGCTAATTAAACAATGGAACTAGGCATCTCTACGCCCCGCAATTTCAGTTTTAAGCGAACGGCGATCAGCCACGGCTGGTACGGGCTGTTGCCGTTTGAATTAGACCGAGACAACTGGGTATTGAGCCGTGTGCTGGATCTAAAGGACGATAAGCCCGTCACCGTCGCAATCACCGCCCGCAAGCGGCAATTGCGGATCAACACGTCGCGCCGTGTCAGTCAAAAAGCTGCCGGTCAAGTGATTGCGGACGTTCGCCATATGCTGCGGCTGGATGACGACATGGCCGGGTTTTATGGATTGATGTCCGGCGAGGACGAGTTCGTATGGGTTGCCACACAGGGCGCAGGCCGCATGCTTCGTTCGCCGTCAGTCTTCGAAGACCTGGTAAAAATGATCTGCACCACAAATTGCTCCTGGGCCCTGACCGAAAAAATGGTGACTGGGCTGGTCCGGAATCTGGGACGCGAATCGAATGATGGTCGCCGCACGTTTCCGACGCCGGAAGCTATGGCCTTGATGCCACTGAAATTTTATACAAACGAAGTGAGGGCCGGTTACCGCGCGCCTTATTTTAAGGAGCTTGCCGATCGTGTCGCGTCCGGGAATCTTGATGTCGAGCAATGGCTTCACAGCCCGCTGCCGACAGCCGAGTTGATTAAGGAAATGCGTGGCGTCAAGGGCGTTGGACCATACGCGGCTGAAAATGTACTGAAACTGCTGGGTCGCTACGACGGGCTGGCATTGGATTCCTGGACACGCGCTAAATTTTTCGCGGTGCGAAACAACGGGCGCAAGGCCAGCGATAAAAAAATTTCGCGTTACTACTCGCGATTCAACGAATGGCGCGGCCTGGTCCTATGGTGCGATATGACGCGCGACTGGCTCGAAGTCTAAACTTTCAAATGCTACTCTAAATTTTTGGATCATCGTCGCCAGGCAAAACTCCTCACCTTCAATGTCCACGAAAAAGTCTGTCATGGAAATCATCTGCATGGTGTTTATGCAGCAGACGAACGCTAACTGCTTTGCAGACAGAAGAGGTCAACTTGGATTTATGGAACCTTAAAGTTCGCTCGTCGTTGTAAGTACCAGTTGCACTCCCCACGGAGATTGACGAACAAATTAGCCAAGGAGTCTCGAGATGAAATCGTTGATTAAACAAATCGGCATCGCATTAGTAATTACATCACTCACGGCAGTCAGTGTCTTCGCGAAGACAAGAAAAGAAACGATTACCCTGACGACAAATACGATGGTTAATGGAACGCTGGTCAAAAGCGGCACCTATCAGCTGAAGTTCGACGACGAGAAAGGCGAGTTGTCGATTGTTAAGGACGGCAAAGTCATTGCGCAGTCAGGCACAACCTCTGAAAAGCGAGAAAGCGCGGCGCGCAGATTTGAGTGGAGACTCACCGGCACCGGTGAACAGAAACAGTTGGTAGGCATCTCGTTTGCGGGCACCCATCAAAATATTGTGCTTAATGGTTCGTCAGCCAGCCGTTAAGCCTGTTCAACTCGTTAACGAAGTATCGGTTCGCTAGCAGTCTGTCACGAATCGCTCCCGGCGTTTATGCGTCGGGAGCGATTCTGTTTTTGAGTTGGAAGCTTGGTTTCGATCAACCGATTCATTTGAACAGTCCAGCTCCCGAGCATCGGCGTCAGGTCATCTCCGGTGGCCTGAAAGAGTTTAGAAAGGGGTATTGACAACTCGATAGCCATCGGCGAATCTAAGGCGCGAGCACAACCGCTGCGGCGCGAACCTGTTTAAGAGTTAGCTATTTGCTTTATGAAGAGAAGTTGTTTCGTCCTGTCAGTTTTATTGATCGCTGCCGCGCGAACCCCCGCGCAAACCCCGCCAAATCCTGATGTTCGTCCGCGCATTGCGGCTCCAGTTGCCACGCCAACGCCAACGACGATTGTAAAGCCGCGTCCTAATGTTCCAGCCGAGCAGCCAAATGATTCAGGTCCGGCACGCGGAGCGCAACTCGGGACCAGGACTGAGGTTGTGCCGAAAGTTGCAGGACCAGCGGGAATCGCGCGACGACCGGAGCCGTTACCGGCGGCTTCGCTGTTGATGTCGCCGGCGGTGATACTCACGCGGATTTCCGAAGCAGAGCGGCTGTTGAAATCGCGTCCGCAGCTTGCCTCACTTACTGTGCCGCAGATTGATTTCGTAACCCTGGCAGCGCTGGATCATCTCAGCGGTCGCGTGCATTTGATCACGCTTGCGAAGGACACCTTTCTGACGAAAGGCGCTGAGGTAACGATGACAAGTTCACTCGGGACTCTTTTGAGCGTGCGGGTTGTGCGGGCGAACGGAGTCAACACAGCCGTTGCTGTTTTCGATGCGCAGGGCCGATCGCTGGTGCCGCTGGTAGTTCAGTACCCGATCGAAAAGGGCGGAGTCTTTCGCGAGATGGCTTATTACACTTCCGCGCATCCGGCTTTGCTTTCACCCGATTTGTCGCGGGCCGGTCGTGCCTACATTCATCGCATGATGAATCTCGCGGCGCAGCGCTTGCGCGAAAAGGGGACCTTCATCTCGCCGCAAATCGTCGACGTGGCTGAGCGATTGTGTCTGGTTGAGCATGTGGACCACGATCGTTTTAGACTTGAAAATCGAATAGCGCTGTTCGACGAAATCTACTCGCTCTATGCCTTGAACGAGCCGAACACGTATCGTTATTCGGTAAGCTTCGCCGGCGCCGGCGGCATGGTCCAAATGATTCCCTGGGCCTATAACCTGGTGAGGCAGCGGCATCCGGCCGTTGGGTTGACACCCGACTTTGTGGTCGGCATGCGTAACCACGTCAACGCGCTTCAGGCGATGCTGCTGTATATGCAGGATACTTGGAATGACCTGGCAGCGAACGAAGATGTGCAGTACGCGCTGAGCGCAAGGCTGGCGACCCAAACTGAATTGCTCGCAGCCGGGTATAACTCGAACGCGGCGCGCCTGCCGCTTTACATTCGGCGTGGTGGCGCGGCCTGGCGTACGTTAATCCCGCGCGAGACGCAAATCTATTTGCAGATTTACAAAACGTTGGACGCCATCGTTCCGCAAAAACCACATGTAGCCTTGACGGTGCCGGACGGCCGGCAAAAACCGCGAGCCTGAGTCGGTTAATAAGTTCCCGCTTCCCCTTAATTTTGCAGTCCGTGTAGGCAGCCGGGCCGATCATAATGAATCGGGTGCGCTACGACACCGCCCGATCTGTTGGTAGTATGCTTAACCCCAAGTATTAATATTCGCTCTGTTGCAAAGGTGACTATGAAAAACCAAGCCAATAAAAGATCGCGTTTTCTGGTGGTGTGCGTAGCGGTGCTCTTCGTTGCCAGTGTCGGACTCGTCGCGTTTGCGCCGGTAGGACAAACATCCAACCAGCAGCCGGCGGCCGCTGCGGCTCCTGCCGAAAAGACGGTCGAGCAAACAAAAAAGAACATCAAGGTGCTGAATGGCTTGCCTGACTCGCAACTGATTCCGGTGATGAATTTTATGAGCGCGTCGCTGGGCCAGCGTTGCGTCTATTGCCATGTAAACAAGGATGGCAAATGGGATTTTGTGAGTGACGAAAAGCCCGAGAAGAACACGACGCGTGAAATGATCAAGATGGTTTTGACTGTTAACAAGGACACCTTTCGCGGCAACACGGAAGTGAGTTGTTACACCTGTCATCGTGGTCGCACGAATCCTGCAAGCGTTCCGGTGCTTCCGATTGCGGAAGTCTCGCCGCGACCCGCGGCGGCGGAAACAAAGCCGGGAGAAGCAAAGCCGGCAGTGCCCACCGCCGATGAGATTCTGGCGAAGTACACCGCAGCTCTTGGCGGCAGTGCGGCAATCGACAAATTGAAAACGCGGTCGATGAAAGGCGAATGGCTCACCAGCAACGGACTGACCTGGGGTTACGAAGTTTACCAATCCGGTCCGGACAAGATTTACGTGGTCTTGAATACGCCCAAGCAAGGTGTGTTTGAACGCGGCTTCAACGGCAGCGCCGGTTGGGAGAAAAGCACTCACGGCGTGCGTGCGCTCGAGGGACAAGAGCTCGCGGTCTTGCGGCGTTATCCCGATTTGTTCAAGGACATCAAACTTAAGGAGCAATTTTCGCGCTTGATGTTTGGCGGTAAAGACAAAATTAACGATCGCGAGGTTTATGTTCTGCGCGGCGTGACCACGGACAATCGGCGTGAACGATTATATTTTGACGCGCAAACGGGCCTGCTGGTCCGTCGCGTCACGAATACGCCAACAATGATTGGCCTGATTCCCGAGCAAGTTGATTTCGAGGATTACAAAAACGTAGTTGGCTTGATGGTGCCGTTTACCATCAGAATATCCTCGGTCGATCCAAACATCAGCTCCACGCGGAAGTTTACTGAAGTAAAACTAAACGTGCCGGTTGACGAATCGAAGTTCAACAAGCCACCGGCGCCGGCAACGCCGTAGTAAGACAGACATTCCTGTTTGTCCAGTTGCCGTCGCTATGTTCAGGGACAAGACAAGATTTTCCATTCATCATCTGACATTTCTCATTTGTCATTGGCCAGCCGAAGAAGGCTCCGAATGCAGATGAATGATCGTAGTCCTCGAAATTCAACCGTAGGATTTCTGATTCATCCATCTGCATATGCGATGAGTCCAAATGACAAATGAGAAATGTCAGATGATGAATGGAAAATCTTCCTCGCTCTTTCAACCTGCATAAGAAAAAGAGGACAGGCAGGAATGCCTGTCCTACCTGTCAGAAAATTCCTCCTAAGCGCGGACTATCATTGCGCTCTAATCAAGTCGGGCCCGCCGTATTTACGAAAAACGGCGGGCTTTTGCTTCTACTGGAGACAAATGAACGCATGGAATGTGATTTGCCACTCGTGCGCGGCAGGAATTTCAGCAAGGAGATTAATTTTGAACAAGAGAATTTTCGCGATCCTTATTTCAATGACGGTCCTGGCAGGGTCGTTTGGTTTACAAGCAGCTTTCGGTCAAAGCGCCACCTACGATGCGCAGGCGTCAAAAGCGCGCGCAAAGGTCGAGAGTTTGGGCAACAACGCGCGAGTCGAAGTTAAGCTGCGCGACACGACCAAGGTCAAGGGGCATATCATGGCTATCGCGCAGGATTCATTCACCGTTTCCGATAGCAAAACCGGCACGACAAATACAGTCGCTTATAACGAGGTCGACACAGTGCAGAAAGCCGGCGGCGGTCTATCAACCAAAAGCTGGTTAATTATTGGCGGGGTCGCCGCGGGCGTGGTGACTACCTGGTTCATAGTGAAGCCTGCCTTTTGCGACGGCGGCGCACAGACCCGCGGAATCTGTTAACAGGATGTAGAACTGAAACTTCACCGGGGAAAAAAGAAGCCTCAAGTGTCATGGACTAGGTCAGGTTCGGCTTCGCCGCCGCACATCCGGCGGCGAAGCCGAAGCCACGCTGACGATTTATTTTTAGGGGCAAGCCAGCGGTGAACGAAAGGCTAATCAGAAGTCTTACCGAACAATACATTGATCCAATAAAAGGCAACGGTGCCGCTGCCAATCACGGCACAGGTTGCAACGGTGCGCCACAGAATGTCAGTGCCCGCGAATTTCCAAATGGCCAGTAACGCCGAGAGCACGGCCACCAGAATGCAGCCGCTCGTGGTCCAAAAGGAGATGCTTCTGACCAGTTCGGGATTCAAGAAGCCACGCTTTTTCCGGCGCGGTTGCGAATTTTCCAAATCAACCCCCTGAGCAAATTCTGTCAAGCGTCATCCGTGAACTATGCTGTGATGTTAAGCGAGCGCGAGAGCGCGTGCAAGAAGCCTCAAGCGCTGCAAATGCCTGATAGACTTTTTAGTTTGTCGCGGCTTACGACAAGCAAAGCTTATCGAACACCAACCCTCATGCTTTTTCCAGCCCGGCGTACTTTTGCACTAGTTTCTTTTGGCCAAAGCCGGGAAATGTGACAGTGAGTTTAAGAGAATCACCTGCGCCTTCGCGGCGCAGCACGAGGCCGCGACCATACTTTGCATGTTTCACATAAGAGCCAGGAACGAATTCGGAAGAAGGTGCCTGGTGTTCGGTGTCGGGTGTCGGACTTTGTACTCGCGACGAGCTTGTTCTCGCTGGGGGGCTAGCGTCACGTGCGCGCTGTTCTTTTGCCGACTGAAAGCCGCCGCCGGTGTTACCCAGTTGGCTGGCTCGCTGTTTGAAAAATTCCGCAATTGAATCGGCGCTGTCGTAAGTCTTCCCGGTGTATTTTTTTTTCTCTTTTCGGTATTCGCCTTGTTCGTATTCGATCGTTGTCGAGCCGCGAGCGAACGACAACCATGACTTCCCGAGTGACAAGTCTTCTATTAACTCTAACGGCATCTCATTCAGAAACTGCGATGGTTCGGAAGCCAGTTCCTCGCCGTAGACACGTCGCTTCATCGCGTGCGTGACATACAAAAATTTCTCGGCGCGGGTCATGGCTACATAGCAAAGACGACGCTCTTCTTCCATCTCGGCCGGATCGGTGGCCGATCGCGAGTGCGGAAATAATCCATCCTCGAGCCCGGCAATAAAGACGATGGGAAACTCCAAACCCTTAGCCGCGTGTACCGTCATCAGAGTTACCGGCGCATCGCGCTTGTACTGGTCCTGATCGGAAACCAAAGCCGAGTGATCGATAAACTCGCGCAAGCCCTCAACCCCGTTATCGTCATAATCGACTGCGGCGTTGACCAACTCCTGCAAGTTTTCCAAACGCGCTTCTGCTTCGTCGGTCTTCTCGCCCTTGAGCGCGTACTCGTAGCCAGTGTCCAGGATGGCGGCTTTGACGATGTCGGAAACAAGGGCGTCTAAGGGTGTAGGTTGTTGGGTATTGGGTGTCTGACTTTGGACATTGGACATTGGACTTTCGACTACGCCTGCCATTTCGCCAAGCTTCAGGATGATTCGGCGAAAGCCTCGCAGCGCCGTCATCGCGCGCATGCTCAACCCGTCGGGCTTTTCAATCACCAACTTGATCGTGTCCCAGAGTGTCAAACCAAAGTCGTTTGCGCGCCGCGCCAGTTCTTCAACAGTTTGTTTGCCGATGCCGCGCGGAGGACTGTTGATAACTCGTTGCAGCGCGATCGAGTCGTTCGGATTTAAGGCCAGTTTCAAATAAGCGATGATGTCGCGCACTTCCATGCGCTCGTAAAATGAAAAGCCGCCGACAATGTTGTAAGCCAGGCCCGTGCGGCGCATCGCTTCTTCGAAAACTCGCGACTGAGAGTTTGTTCGGTACAACACCGCCGCGCGAATGTCGTATTGCTCGCGGCGATGTTCCACAATCTTCGACGCCACCCAACGCGCTTCTGCGTCAGCATCGAACGCCTGGTAATAACGAACTCGTTCGCCTTTTGGATTCGAGGTCCAGAGGTTCTTTCCCTTGCGCTCGACGTTGTGTTTCACCACCGCTCCGGCAACGTCAAGGATCGTTTGGGTCGAGCGGTAATTTTGTTCGAGCCGAATGGTTTTGGTGTTGGCGAAATGTTTTTCGAAGTTGAGGATGTTGGTGATGTCCGCGCCGCGCCATTTGTAAATCGACTGATCTTCGTCGCCGACCACCGCGATGTTTTGCTGCTTTTCAGTTAGCAAACTGATCAAGGCAAACTGCAGCGAGTTTGTGTCCTGGTACTCATCAACCAAAAGGTATTTGAACTTGTTGTTGTATTTCTCGCATACTTCGGGAACATCGCGCAGCAACCGCACGGCCTTGATCATCAGATCGTCAAAGTCCAGGGCGTTGTTGGCGTGCAATCGCTCTTCGTACAACTTGTAAACGCGGGCCATGGCCGCGCGGCGTTCGTCGACATAATCGGCGCGGGCGGCGAAGGCGTCTACATCCTCGCCGCGGTTTTTTGCGGAACTGATAGCTGATTGCGTAGCGCGCACGCCAAGATGCTTTTCGTCGTAACCTAAATCCTTAATGCAGTTTTTGATCAGCCGCTGTGAATCGTCCTGGTCGTAAATCGTGAATGTGCGAGTGTACTTGTCGTTTAGTTTCTCGATGTCCTGACGCAGAATGCGCACGCACAAACTGTGAAAGGTGGAAACAAGCGGCGCGCTGGAAAGTTCCTGATCGCGCAGCAGACGCTGCACACGCAGACGCATCTCTTCCGCTGCTTTGTTGGTGAAAGTAACGGCCAGAATGTTCCACGGCGCGATGCCTTTTTCCGCGATGAGATAAGCAATGCGGTGCGCGATGACGCGCGTTTTGCCCGAGCCGGCGCCGGCGAGAATGAGCGAAGGCCCGTCAGTCGCAATGACAGCTTCGCGCTGTTGTTCGTTTAGGGAGTCGAGAAAATTCATTTTGGAGTTCTTTTAAGGCAACTCACTAAAGCGAACGTAGCCAGGTTCTATAACTACGAAAGATTTGCTCAGCCAGTCGCGATGTTTTTCCACAACATCACAAACGATCTTCGCCATTACACTGCGGCTGTGACCAGGGAATCGAATGAAAATGACGCCATTACTTTTTACGCCAGCAACATGCACCAACCAACCAAAATCCTTGTCTTCGGTAATTAGTATCCGTTCCTGACTCTGGGCAAAAGCGATAAGCTCGCGATCATCTGACCGACTCATCATTTCAGCTACGGCGAGCACATCATGCCCTTCTGCGCGCAACGCTCGCACAACTCCGAAGTCGCAACTTTCGTCCGCAAGAAAGCTTAGCTTTTTACCGTTCACGAAGTAGATGGGGTGAGAATAGTTTCATTCGCTAATGAGTCGGCGGCGTAGAGCAAAGCAGCTTGTATATCGTCACGAGTCAGACGCGGGTAAGCGTCGAGAATTTGCGCCTCGGCGAGGCCTTCGCCAAGCTTGCGTAAGATCAGCTCCACTGGGATGCGCGTTCCTCGAATCACAGCTTTACCCAGCATCACATCGTGGTTGAGTTCGATCCGATCGTTCATACCACCTGATCGTTGCCGAATTTTCACGCCGTGTCAACTGACCCGGTTTGTGTGCCCAAGGAATAATTCCGATGTTAAAAGCCCACGCGCGCAATTAGTTTGACCGCAAGAATCGGATAGATTCGCTTGCCGCGGCGCGCTAATATTCAAGCGCGGTTAAGGATTAAGCGAAGTCTGCGGAGGTGTTAAGATGGGCGCTGTGTTGAATGAGCAAATGACGATGTTGCCGGACCAACAGGATGAGTTCTGGAATGCCGTGCTGTCGAAAGATCGTGCGTTCGATGGCCAGTTCGTATTCGCTGTCAGTTCAACCGGAATCTATTGCCGGCCGTCTTGTCCGTCACGACGACCGAAGCGCGAGAATGTTTCTTTTTTCGCATTGCCCGCGGCGGCCGAGAGCGGCGGCTTTCGTGCCTGTCTTCGTTGTCACCCCGGCGATGGCCCGACGACGGATCCGCAGTTGGCAATGGTGCAGCAAGTTTGTCGTTTCATTGAAATCAGTAATGGCGAAGCGGTTACGCTTGACACGCTGAGCGACCAAGTTGGCGTCAGCTCGTTTCATTTGCAGCGAACTTTCAAAAGCGTCATGGGAATGTCGCCGAGCGAATATGCCGAGACGCGCCGGGTCAATAAATTCAAGCAAAGCGTGCAGGCAGGCGAGAAAATTACCGACGCGATTTATGATGCGGGCTTTGGCTCAAGCAGTCGCTTGTACGAGCTTGCGTCTTCGCAGTTGGGCATGACACCGGCAACTTATGGCAAGGGCGGACGCGGCGCCGTGATTTATTATGCGATTGGCGACAGTCCGCTGGGACGTTTGCTGGTTGCGGCAACTGACAAAGGCGTTTGTTCTGTCAGGTTGGCTGATTCAGATGACCAACTCACGACAGAGCTACGACGGGAATTCTTCGCCGCCGAGATCCTGTTGGAAGAAAGTCGGCTGCAACCGGCGCTGACGGCAGTTGTGGACCATCTCAACGACAAGACTCCGCGCATAGATTTGCCTCTCGATATTCGGGCGACCGCATTTCAACGCCAAGTGTGGGAACAACTACAAAAGATCCCTGCCGGTGAAACATATTCATACTCCGAGGTAGCAAAAGGCATCGGCCAGGGAAAGGCTGTACGCGCCGTTGCACGCGCCTGTGCCAGCAATCCAGTGGCGCTGGTCATTCCTTGTCATCGCGTGATTCGTGAAGACAACAGCCTGGGCGGTTATCGTTGGGGCTTGGACCGCAAGAAGAAATTACTGGAGCGGGAAAGAATGCGAGCGAAATAGAACAAGCGTTCCGAACGGGGTGAAACATTCATGCGTCGCTATGCTCCGTTGAGAAAAAGAGGCAGGTATTGCATTCGCAGAGGAGGAAAGTCTCATCGGTACATCTATTCATTAAGACGCGAGCCTATAGATAGCGGGGCGATATCGCGGTTTCGGAACTGGCTTGCCCTCCGCACGAGCCGTTGTGAGCCATAGCTTCTTGGCTACCTCAACTTCCGCCAAAGCCTTTGCCGGCGTTTTGCCAAAGGCTGAGCACATCTTTAGATCGGGAATGTCTGCAATGTACCCTTCGTCCTCTTCGCTAAAAAAAATGTTGATGTGATAGTCCTTCATTCGTCATCCTCTAATTTAAAATTGTATTTTTCCACAAGTTGAAGAAACTGGCCAACCTGATACGCCTTTGCCTTGCCCCTGACTTCCTGCAGGTTCACTAACTCTCTAATTGCAGCATGCGAAAATATGTGATGACTCCCACTTGTTCGGCTCAATCGAAACCCGAAAGCTTCGGCCAGATTCACCATTTCACTGAAACGTAGATTATTCGGTGTGGTCAAGGCCTTCCGAAGTAGTTTCTGCTTGTTCATTGCCGATAAGTAACTTTCATTCCACCGTAACTGACTTCGCCAGGTTGCGTGGCTGGTCCACGTCGCAGCCGCGCCGCACCGCGATGTGATAGGCGAGCAGTTGCAAGGGAATGATTGAGAGAATCGGACCCAACAAATCGCTGGCTGGGGGAATGTTGATGACGTAATCCGAGACGACTGAAGACATCGTGTCGCCTTCGGTCAGCACCGAAATTACAATACCTTCCCGTGCTTTAACCTCGACAATATTTGAGTGCGTCTTTTCATAACGCAGTTCCGACGAGCGGTTGCCGTCTTCGCGGGTGTTGATGAACATCACCGGCAGACGCTCGTCGATTAACGCGTTTGGACCATGCTTCATCTCGCCGGCCGGATAGCCTTCAGCGTGAATGTAGGAAATCTCCTTGAGCTTCAGAGCGCCTTCCAACGCCACGGGAAAATTTATGCCACGGCCAAGATAGAGAAAATCCGTTACGCGGAAGAATTCTTTAGAGAGTTCCTCAATGTCGTCTGACTCATTCAGCAAATGTTCAAGCTTGACCGGCAATTCAGCCAGTTGCTGCGCATGGTGTTTTGCTTCTTCAGCCGATAACGTCCCGCGAATGTTGCCCAGGTAAAGCCCGAGCAAATAGAGCGCGACCATCTGGCAAGTGAAAGCTTTGGTGGATGCGACGCCGATTTCCGGACCGGCGTGAGTGAGCACGGTGCCGTCGGCCTCGCGCGTGATCATCGATCCAAAGACGTTGCAGATGGCCAGCACTTTACTTCCCAGCTCTTTCGCTTCTCTCAGTGCGGCAATCGTGTCCGCAGTTTCGCCAGACTGAGTAATGACCAGCATCAGCGTGTTCTCGTCCATCACCGGATCGCGATAACGAAATTCGGAAGCGTAATCAACTTCTACCGGAATTCGTGCAAGCTGCTCGATCATGTACTTGCCCGCCAGGCCTGCATGCCATGACGTGCCGCACGCGGCAATCTTGATCGAAGTAAACTTCTTAAAGTCAGCCTCGGTGATGTTCTTCATCTCATCGAGAAACACGCGGCCCGTGTCCAAAGAAATGCGGCCCTGGACCGTGTCGCGAACCGAACGCGGCTGCTCATAAATTTCCTTGAGCATGAAATGTTTGAAGCCGCCCTTTTCCGCCATGATCGGATCCCAGGTGATGCGTTGGACGGCGGGCTGGACAGAATTGCCTTCGAAGTCAGTAACGCGAACGGCGTCTCTGGTGAGGATAGCCATCTCACCGTCGCCGAGAAAAAAGACGTCGCGTGTGTGTTGCAGAATCGGCGGAATATCGGAAGCCACAAAATACTCGCCATCGCCTAAACCAATAACAACCGGCGGCCCCTGGCGCACGGCGATGATCGTGTCCGCCTCGTCCGCGTTAATAATGGACAGCGCGAAGATGCCTTTTAGATCCAGCATCGCACGGCGAACCGCGTTTTCGAAGTTGTGATCTTCTTTCAGATATTCTTCGATCAGGTGGGCAATGATTTCAGTATCGGTTTCAGTAACGAACTGGTGATCGGTTTTGCGCAGACGCTCTTTCAGTTGCAGATAGTTTTCAATAATGCCGTTGTGGACCACGACCACGCGGCCGGTGCAATCGCGATGCGGGTGGGCGTTTTCTTCGGTGGGCCGGCCGTGAGTGGCCCAGCGCGTATGACCAATCCCGTAAGTGCCATCGAGCGGACTGAGACGAATGGTTTCCTCAAGATTGCGGAGCTTGCCTTCGGCCCGGCGTATTTCGAGATCGTGGCCCTCATTGACGACCGCAATGCCCGCTGAATCGTAGCCGCGATACTCCAGCTTGCGCAGTCCCTCGATAATTAAGGGCACGACCTGTTTGTTTCCAACGTAGCCAACAATTCCGCACATATGGTTTCCTTAATAAAAAAGTACTGAGTGCTGAGTACTGAGTGCCGAGTGCTGAGTGCTGAGTGCTGAGCAATGAGTTAGAGCTAATTTTCTCCCTTTCACTCAGTACTCAGTACTCAGCACTTTCATTCTTCAGCTTCTTCTTGATAACTGCAGGAACACCCGCAACCAAAGTGTCTGGCGGTACATCTTCGGTAACAACCGAGCCCGCAGCCGTAACCGATCCACTGCCGACTCTCACCGGCGCGACCAGCATCGTGTCCGATCCAATGCGCACGTTGTCTTCGATGATTGTAGGATGCTTGTCCTTGCCGTCGTAATTACAAGTGATCGTGCCGGCGCCGATGTTAGTTTTTTCGCCAATGGTCGCATCACCGAGGTAAGTCAGATGCATCGACTTTGATCCACGTCCAAGGCGAGATTTTTTTACTTCCACAAAGTTGCCAACTACCGCACCCTCCGCAATCGTCGTGTTCATGCGCAGGTGTGCAAAAGGTCCGACTGCACAGTTTGACTCGATCGTGGAATCGACGATTACGCAATGGTCTTTTATCACCACGTTGTTGCCCAACCGGGAATTGATGATTCTCGCGCCGGAATGAATCTCGCAACCCTCGCCAATTTCTGAATTACCTTCAATTGCAACGTCCGGATAGATAACGCAATCCTGGCCCAGCCTGGCGGCGGCGCTGATGTATGCGCGCGACGGATCGAGAAAGGTGACGCCCGCCTCCAACATCAATTTGCGAACGGTGTTGCGGCGCAGAAGGTTTTCAAATTCTGCGAGTTCCGCCCGCGTGTTGATGCCGGAAACTTCGCGCGCGTCGCCGTGCAGATGGACGTTCACCTTCTCGTCTTGCTTGATTAGGATCTCAGCGACGTCAGTTAAGTAAAACTCGCCTTGAGTGTTGGTCGGCTTGACGCGATCGAGCGCCGCCAACAATTTCGCGCCGTCGAAGCAATAGATTCCCGAGTTAATTTCCCTGAGCTTGCGTTCTTCGTCAGTCGCATCGCGTTGTTCGACTATGCGAGCGAACCCGTCATTTGAATCTCTCACGATGCGGCCGTAGCCAGTTGGGTTTTCCAACCGCACGCTCAGAATGGAACATGCTGCGCCGCTGGACCGATGCTCACCGATGAAACGTTCCAAAGTCTCCGGTTTCAACAAGGGCACGTCGCCGGACAGAATCACAAGCAGTGAATTGCGATTTTCGAGTTGCGCGCGCGCGGCTATCACAGCATCTGCAGTTCCAAGTTGCTGCGCTTGGGTGACAAATTCAGCGAGGCTTCCGACCTCGGCTTCCACCGCCTTCATCACCTCGGCGGCCTGATGACCGATGACAACGAAAATCTTATCTGGGGTAAGAGATTGCGCGGTGCGGCAAACGTAGGCGATCAACGGAGAGCCGCCAAGTTCGTGCAGCACCTTTGCACGCTTCGATTTCATTCGCGTGCCCAATCCGGCTGCGAGAATCAGTATGTCTAGCGATTGACGCGTTTCGCGCGACTGCGGGAGAGGCTGTTTTTGCATTCGATTACGCGGGCACCGGGCGTGAAGCAGCTTGTTGCTGACAGGACATCACGACGCGCGCCAGCAGCGTTGAATCGTGCCGCACTTTTTCACCTTCTTCGAGCAGGTTGGCGCGGATGATTTGGGTTGACTGGTTGAGCGCGCCTTCAAGCGAATCATCATCAATGCCGATTTGCCGCGCGCCTTCTTGTGCGTAACGCGCCGCCTGATCGGCGGTAATGCGGCGATCATTAACTACGACATAGTCAAACTGAATTTCAGGAGCGTACCGCTTAATCGTCTCGACGTGTTCCCGCGCTGAGTAGTTGTCAGTTTCGCCGGGTTGAGTCATCAAGTTGCAAATGAAAATCTTAGTGGCGCCACTTTCTCCGATCGCCTGGGAAACGCGCGCGACCAGCAGGTTTGGCAGGATGCTGGTGTACAGCGAGCCTGGACCAAGCGTAATAACGTTGGCGGCGCGAATCGCTTTCAACGCCTGCGGCAGCGGCAGGCACTGTTCCGGTTCAAGCCGAAGAAGCCGAATTGGCACACGCGACGCGGAGATTTGAGTTTCGCCAAGAACGACGTTGCCATCTTCCAATTCAGCAACCAAACGAACGTCGCTGATAGTTGATGGGAAGATGTGGCCCTTGCTGGCCAACACTTCCGAAGAGAGGCGAACGGCTTCGGTGAAATCTCCAGTGACTTCCGTAAGCGCCGCCAGAAACAAATTGCCAAAGCTGTGACCGCCAAGTTCACCGGTGCCGCGAAAGCGATGACGAAAGAGTCGCGAAAGCAAAGTAGAATCTTCCGAAAGCGCAATCATGCAGTTGCGAATGTCACCCGGCGGCAGCATCTGCAGCTCGTCGCGCAAACGACCAGAACTCCCGCCATCGTCCGAGACGGTAACAATCGCCGATAAGTTCTCAATCCAATGCTCCGAAGAGTCGCGCTCGTCCACCAGACGTTTCAAGCCGGCGAGCAGCGTCGAAAGGCCGGTGCCGCCGCCTAGCGCTACGAGATTGAGACCGGATTTTTCCGAGGACAGATAAGGCAAACTTAGCTTCTCCAGCGTAGGGTGCGCGGGTTTCGCGCTCTCGTCAGAATGATACCTAAAAGGCGAATGCTTTCAAACTGCTTACTCGGGAATAAGTTGGAAGGGCAGGGTGCTACAGGCGAGGCTGAAAAACCAGGCGGTCGAAATCCGGGTCATTGCGCAGAGAGGTCAGATCGTGATCGTGTTGCGCGCGGACGCGTAAGGTTGGTTGCAGATCGAGCGCACGCTGCAGTGATTGCAGCGCGAGGTCGAGTGAGCCCAGTCTTGCCCGTGTCGCCGCCAAACCATAGTGAATGTGAGCCGCCTCGGGTTCACGTTTCAACGCGCGCTCAAACATTTCCTGCGCGGCAACGTATTCGCCGCGGTTAAGCTCAATCACCCCGCGATCGTAGAGAGAGTCGGCATCACGCGGCAGAATGCTTTCGGTCCGCATTCGTGAGTCAGCAACAGCAAGATAGGTGCGAGCGCGTGCCGCCACTTCGGAAACCTTAGAATATTTTTCGAGCAGGGCGCGAAACTGGTTGCGGGCCTCGCCGAAATGACCGCGCGTGAATTCCTTATGAGCGCGTTCAAATGCTTTCAACGCTGCGGCCTCGTCAACCGTTGGCTGGCGTGGCGGAGTTGGTGCAACTGCAATGGGACGTAGCGCGCGAACAGCGGCCAGCTTCTGAGTCTTTTTGACTCCCGTGAGCGATGGCTTGCTGTGCTTGGCCACAGAAGGCTTGCGCGGCGCTGCCTTGCGCGTAATCGGTTTCTTTTGGGTCCGAACTTTCTTCGCGACGAGTTTTTTTGACGCAGCCTTCTTGCTCTTTAATGCCTTAGGCTTGGCGCTCTTTCTCGCTATTGGTTTACGAGCGGGCGCGCGCTTTGCTTTTGGACGTGCGGTCTTTGCATTTGATGCGCGCCGCTTGGCGGCGGTTTTGGACACAGCACGACGAACGGCGGCACGCGACGTTGAACGCCTAAGACCTTTGGTGACTGCACTCATGGAAGAATCAAAATGACAGGTGGATTGTGGCCGCAATTGCTGCGAAGTTGCGGTGGGAGAGTAACATAGCTGGGCTCCCAATTCAATGCGAAATGAGGATTTTCGCCCGTTTCAGAGCATCGGAAAGGACTACAAACCCTGCAGAGTGCCAACAAGGGAAAACACTTGTAGCACATTGTTGGCTATGTTACATTGCCTTGCGGCCGTTCGAGTGAGCCGCCGTTCTGCCAGGACAAACTTTGAATCAAGAAAATCACTTTATTTTCAATGGCTTGCCCGGAAAAGCCATGGCTTAACCCGCCCGTCGTCAGTCCCTCGCCAAAATCAAAACGAAAGTTGTATTGATGGCACACACGCCTATCACGTTACACGAGCGCCAGTACCACCAACTCAAAGCCGTGCTCGCTCGGCTGCGGATGGATTCGTCTGCGCGGGTCGTGTTTTTAGTGGACAAGGACGGACAGGAGATTGCCGTTCAGGGCGAGATCGGAAATCTTGACACAACCAGCCTGGCGTCGCTGGCAGCCGGTAACGTCGCGGCAACGGGCGGTATGGCTGAGCTTATCGGCGAGAAAGAATTTCCTACCCTCTCTCACGAAGGCGCGCATGAAAGCATACATATTTCGGTGATCGGACGGACGCTTTTGATCGTGGTCTTCGATGAACGTTCCAGCCTGGGGTTGGTCAAGCTGAGATCAAAGCAAGTGTCGCAGCAGTTGTCGGCCATGATGGAAGAAATCGTGAACGCCCCGAAAGACGATTCAGACTCACCCTTCGCCGAAATCACTGACGAAGATATCGATAGCCTTTTTCAATAGTCCCTCCCAGGGAAGTGCCTTATGACCTTTATCAATTACGCATCGCGAGAAATTAACTGCAAGATCGTTTATTACGGGCCGGGTCTCTGCGGCAAGACGACGAACCTGCAACACATCTTCGAGGCCACGGCGCCACAAGCGCGCGGCAAGCTCATCAGTCTGGCGACCGAAACGGATCGCACGTTGTTCTTCGACTTCATGCCGCTTGAACTGGGAACTGTGCGCGGTTTTAAAACGCGCTTTCATCTCTACACCGTGCCTGGCCAGGTGTTTTATGACGCATCACGCAAACTCATCCTTAAAGGTGTTGACGGAGTAGTGTTCGTAGCCGACTCGCAGGAAGAGCGCATGGATGCAAACGTCGAATCGCTTTACAACCTTGAAGAGAATCTCAAGGCACAGGGTTACGATTTGATGAAGCTGCCCTACGTTCTGCAACTCAACAAACGCGATCTGCCAAATGTAATCCCGGCAGCCGACCTGGCGGCAGAATTGAGACGAAAAGAAGAGCCAATCGTTGAAGCGGTTGCGTCGAGTGGGGCAGGAGTTTTTGATACTCTAAAGGCAGTGGCTAAGCAGGTTTTGACTGAACTGCGTAAAGGCTAGGCGTACGACTATTCAAGCGATTTCAGCATCAATAAACCATCCCCGCCATTTGAATAGTATTTCGGTAATCGTTGAGTAATCGCGTATCCGAGATGTTGGTAGAGCTTTTGTGCGGGAATATTGAGTGACCTCACTTCCAGGCGCACTATTCGCACATTTCGTTTCTTAAATCCCTTTTCAACTTCAGCCATTAAGCGTTGACCCAGGTGACGGCGTCGGTGTTCAGGCGCAATACCAACTGTCGTAATGTGTCCGGTATGATCTGGCTCAATTAAGCCAATGACGAAACCGACCATCGCGCCGTTGGCAGTTGCGGCTCGATAGGAAACTGATTCGGGCGCTGTCAAAAGGTATTCGAAAGTCTCGCGGCTGTAAGCTTCGCCGTCCACAAAACAACGCTGATCGAGGCGCCAACAGTCATCGAGGCTGGAAATCGTTAGCGGACGGATATCGTAGCGCGCACCTACCGCTACCGGCGCCGTGAGTTGCGGCTCGGGGACGTAAACCTCAGCTGGCGGCGCCCACAAACGAGAACGAATTTTCTTTAATACTGCCATGCGAAATGCAATTAAGCGGTTTCTGGTTTGGTTCTAGTCTAACATCATCGTTTTGCTAAGCACTAGATCACAAACATACAATCGCCGTAACTATAGAAACGAAATCGCGCCTTTACCGCATCGCGATAAGCGTTTAGCGCCAACTCGGGCCCGACAAAAGCGGAAACCAGAATCAAAAGAGACGAGCGCGGCAGATGAAAGTTTGTTAGCAGCGCGTCAACCGCGCGAAACTTGTAACCGGGTTTGATGGTTAGTTCGGTCGCACCGTTTCCGGCGCTGATAATTCCGTCGTCTCCCGCGGCCGTTTCCAAAGCGCGCGTGGTGGTCGTCCCAATGGCGACGATGCGTCCACCTGCGGCGCGCGCTTCATTAATCATCTGCGCTGCTGCGTCGCTAACGTTAAAAAATTCCGCCGCCACTTTGTGTCCCGCAATCTCGTCTACTCGGACGGGTTCAAATGTGCCGTAGCCGACATGAAGAGTTATTTCTGCAATGCGCGCCCCTCGCTCGTGCAGAGCCTTTATGATTTCAGGCGTGAAATGAAGGCCGGCAGTTGGCGCCGCAATCGCCCCTCTTTCGCGCGCGAACATTGTTTGATACCGCTCTCTATCGGTTTCAGAACTACCGCTCATGCGCTTGATGTAAGGCGGGAGCGGCGTCTGCCCAACCTCGTCTATCAACGTATCCAGTGGTTTTTCTCCAGCAAACTTAAGCGTACGCAGCCCCCGGGTTGAAGAGGCAACTACTTCAGCTCGCAAGCTTGAATCGCCAAAGCGCACTTGCGCACCTTCATTCAATCGATGCGCCGGCCGCACGAGCGCTTCCCAAATCGACGGCTCAATTTCGCGAAGGAGAAATACTTCCACGCGCCCGCCGGAAGGATCGCGTTGTCCCAGTAAGCGCGCCGGAAACACGCGCGTGTTGTTGATGACGACGACATCTCCCGCGCGAAGCAACTCAGGAAACGATGCAAAGGTGGATTCGTTCCAGGCTTCCGCGGCGCGATTAACCACCAGCATGCGCGAGGCATCGCGTCGTTCCAACGGTTGTTGCGCGATCAACTCTTCGGGAAGCTCGTAGTCAAATTCTGAAAGTTGCATCGTTGCAAGCGGAACATTCAAACGATGGAAGGAAAGTGGGGATGCTCTCGATGGAACACTGCGGTAAGTTGCGCGCCGAACAACAGAATCAGACTGGACACGTAGCTCCAGGTCAGCACCGCAACCACAGCGCCGACGGATCCATAAATCTGATCGTAATGAAAGTAGCCCAGGCTCCAGGCGAACACATACTTCGCCAGCTCCCACAGCAGCCCGGCAACGATTGCGCCCGGCAGCGTGTCGCGCAACGTAACCCCCGAGCGCGGCAGGAAGCGATAGACGGCTACGAACAGAAGCACTGTGATAAGAAAGCTCAAAATCGCAAAGATTCCTTGCCAGAAAACACTGCCAACGGCCAGCAGAATTGGGTACCTGGCAATTTGGCGCGGCGAAAATCTGCCGGCTACATCGCGCAGGGCAACCAGCCACGACGTGATCAGTACTGACACGGAAAGCAGCACCCCGACAATCCCGATCATACCGATTGTTATCGCGCGTCCATGCCAGAACGCGCGGGAGATCGTTCCCCAAATTCGATTCAAGGCGCGCTCGAGCACGGCGAAAACCCACGAGCCGGCCCACAGTGTCACGATGACGCAAGTAATAATTATTCCCGTGGACACAGACGATAATGAACGCACTGTGTCTCGTAAAAAGTTGCTCGAGCCCGGATACACATCGGCCGCGTGTCGCAGCATTTCTGCGCCTGCGGGTATTTGATTGCTTATGGCCAGCATCAATAACAACGCGGGAAACAAAGTCATAAGCCCGAAATAACTCATCGCGGCCGCCGAAGTGTACAGATCGTTTTCGTGAAACTGATGCAGCGTATGAATAATGATCGAGCGCCAGGGACCGGCGTTGCGGACACCAAAGGAATGACGAGAAAAGGAAGATAGCTTTCGCATGTGAATCCGGCGGCGTTATGAAACGATTGATTAATCTACCCTAACAAATTCTTTACTGGGAATCGAACAGGCTGGGCTTGAACGGGTTGGTGGGTGAGATACCAAAGTGGTCGTAAGCGAGACGCGTCGCCATGCGGCCGCGTGGCGTGCGATTGAGAAACCCGATTTGAATAAGATAAGGCTCAATGATTTCCTCAATTGAATCTTTTTCTTCATGGATAGACGCAGAAATTGTCCCGAGACCAACGGGACCGCCATTAAATTTCTCGATGATCGTAAACAGCAGTTTGCGGTCCATCTCATCGAGACCAAAGGTGTCGACTTCCATGCGATTGAGCGCGTCGTTGGCGACTGCCTGGCTAATCCTGCCGTCGTAATCAACCTGCGCGTAATCGCGAACGCGACGCAGCAAGCGATTGACGATACGCGGTGTGCCGCGCGAGCGGCGCGCAATCTCGCGCGCGCCATCGTCATCGATCTCCACTCCCAAAATCTGCGCCGAGCGTTTGCAAATTATTTCCAAATCTTCGTGAGGATAAAAATCGAGATGAAAGACAATGCCAAAACGTCCACGCAATGGCGCCGTCAGTAAGCCGGCACGCGTCGTTGCCCCAACCAACGTGAACTTTGGCAGCTCGAGTTTTATCGAACGCGCGCCCGCGCCCTGACCAATCAACAAATCAAGTTGATAGTCTTCCATCGCCGGATAAAGCTTTTCCTCCAGCGCCGGCAACAGGCGATGGATCTCGTCGATGAAGAGGACGTCGCCTTCCTGAAGATTGGTTAAGAGCGCCGCTATGTCACCGGCTTTTTCAATCGCCGGTCCCGCAGTCGAGCGCAGCTCCGCTCCCATTTCGTTGGCAATGATGTTTGCGAGCGTTGTCTTGCCCAGACCGGGCGGGCCGGTCAGCAGCACATGGTCCAGCGCCTCTTTTCGGTTGAGCGCCGCCTTCATGTAAATACGCAAATTCTCCTTTACCTGGCGCTGGCCGATGTATTCGGCGAGTTTGGCGGGACGGACTGTCACCTCAAACTGGCGCTCGTCGTCGCTGAGCGGCGTGTCGCGGACGCGTGCTGGTTGTTCAGTTGACATGATTTCTGTAAAGCAAACTGTTAGTTTGCCTTGGTTCCCTAGATTCCAAAGTGAGTGGCAACGAATCACCGCAAACTAACAGTTTGCCTACACCTTAGCGAGCTTTCGCAAGCTGCGCCGCAGAATCAGTTCCACTGAGATGTCGCCGCCTTCATCAATAGCGGCGGTCACAGCTTTTTCGGCGGCGTTACGTTGATAACCAAGATTCAAAAGCGCGGAAAGCACATCGGCGCGCATTGAATCTTCCGTCAACACCGGAGCGCCCGTTTCGCTCCTGGCGCCCAACTCTCCTTCAAGCTCAGCCGAAGACAGCGAAGCTACTTTATCGCGCAGTTCCATTACCAACCGCTCGGCAGTCTTTCGTCCCACACCGGGGATCAACGTTAACCTTGCCAGATTGTTCGTTCTGATCGAAGCGATCATTTCATCCGCACTCATTCCCGACAATAAAGTGATACCGAGCCGTGGTCCAATTCCGCTGACGGAGATAAGGCGCAGGAACAGTTCACGCTCACGCGCCGTCTTGAAACCATAAAGTTGCAACGCATCCTCGCGCACGTGCGTGTAGATGCGGAGCTGCACATTCGAACCCGGGTCTTCGAGATCGTAGAACGTAGAGACGGGAATATTAACTTCATAACCAACTCCGTCAACATCCAGAATGACAGAATTGGGTAGCTTGAAAAGAAGGGTGCCCGATAAGTATGCGATCATTGAAGCAGGTCTGATTGAGCAATCACGTTAACGAACGCGATTGTAGTTGATGAAGCCGGTAGTTCCAAGTTTCGAGTTTCGGGTTTCGAGTTTGGAGTTTGTTGGTTCGCGCTGCTGTCCGTGGGCGTTGGTTGTGGGCCAGACGAGTTACCTCGGATACCGCAACTTGAAACTCGAAACTCGCAACTCGAAACTATTTCACATTGGGTCTATACTTACCGTCAGGCCCTCGAAATGAAATCAGAGAAAATTTCCGAACTGACTACCAACCGGTTGAGCGTTTACCTGCGCTGTCTGAATACGCTCGCTGCTGCCGGCATAAAGACCATTTCGTCACAGGCGCTGGCCGAACAGTTCAATCTAAATTCCGCGCAAATCAGGAAGGATTTGGGCTACTTTGGCGAGTTTGGCGTGCGCGGCGTCGGCTATTACGTCGCCGATCTGCGCGCCCACATCACCAAGATTTTGGGGTTGGATAAACCGCATCGAGTCGGCATTGTTGGCGCCGGGCGTCTGGGTACAGCGCTGGCGAACTACCGCGGCTTTTCGAAATCAAACTTTACGGTAGTCGCAATCTTTGATGACGATGAAGAGAAAATTGGACGGCGCATTGGTGAAGACGAGATTGCCATTCACAACGTGAAAAGGATGCCGCTTGTGGTCAAGCAGCAATCAATCGATGTGATGGTGATTGCCGTGCCCGCGCGCGTTGCGCAAAAAGTTCTCAACCAAATCATGTCGGCGGGCATCAAGGCGATTTTGAATTTCGCGCCGGCGCCGCTCAGCGCACGGCTTGATGTAAAAGTGAAGACGGTGGATTTGACGACCTCGCTCGAGTCGCTGTCTTTTTTCCTGGCGCGGCCGCAGTCCAAAGTGACGACAACCCGCACACACAAGCAGCAGTTTGAAAAGTTAGACGAAATCAACGAGCAAGAGTTGAAGTAGTTCAGAATACAACCTTCAGGTTGCTCTTGCGGGTGTAGCCGGCAAGCTGAAGCCTGGGACTCTGAACTGCGGGCATCAAGCGAAACAAGATCAGTTATGGACGAGCAAACCGCACGGCGCGAAATAGTGGAGATCGGAAATTTACTGTACGCGCGCAGCTACGTCGTTTCTTCCGACGGCAACGTCAGCGCGCGCCTCGACGATGGCCGCATCGTGGCGACGCCAACCATGATGTGCAAAGGCCGCATGACAGAAGACGCGCTGGCCGTGACAGATGCCTCGGGGAAACCTTTAACGCAGCGCAGGCCATCGAGCGAGTTGGCGATGCATTTGCTGATTTACCATGAGCGTCCGGATGTGAAAGCGGTCTGTCATGCTCACCCTCCGCACGGGACCGCGTTTGCCGTCGCCGGCTTGCCGATCGATCAACCGATTCTGTCTGAAGTTATTCTGACCCTCGGCTGTGTTCCGCTTGCGGCTTACGGAACGCCTTCAACCGACGAACTGACCGAAGCCATGCGTCCGCTGGTCAAACATCACAACGCATTGTTGATGGCCAACCACGGCGCGGTGGCTTATGGTTCGGATCTTTGGCAGGCATTCGACAGGCTGGAGACCTTGGAACACACAGCTCGTATTGCGATTCTGGCGAGGATGCTCGGCGGCTCAAAAAATTTGCCTGCTGACGCGATCGAAAAACTAATCAACGTGCGCGAAGCCGCAGGTTATCTCGGCGAAAGCGCGCGTTGTCAGGCTTGCGGCTACCTGCACGAAACACAGTTGACTTGTCCCACGGGCGACCGTCCCCCGCCGACTGTTTATCCAAACGCAACGCCGGCGAACGGCGCAGGAAAAATCACGTTGACGCGAGAAGAGTTGATGGAACTGCTGGCGCAGGCGGTGCTGCAAAGCCGGTAATGATGCCGTAAATCGTAAATAGTGAATCGTAAATCGTGAAAGAAAAATCGCGGTATCCAACAAGAATTGTTCCATAGAGAATTAATAAATATCTAGATCGCAGCAGTAGAGTGGTTCAGATTAACAAAACAAGGTAATCTAGCGAACTATTCACGATTTACGATTTACGATTCACGAGTTAGACGATTCACGAGTTAAAAGGAGAACTGAATGCAAGAAGCACTCGGTATGGTTGAAACTAAAGGCCTGGTTGCGATGATCGAAGCTGCCGACGCCATGGTCAAGGCCGCAAACGTAACGCTGATCGGCTATGAAAAAATTGGCGCGGGCTTTGTTACTGCAATCGTGCGCGGCGATGTGGCGGCGGTTAAAGCCGCGACTGATGCTGGTGCGGCTGCCGCCCGGCGCGTTGGCGAATTGGTCAGCGTGCATGTTATCCCACGCCCACATGGCAGTGTTGACGATGCGCTTCCTATCGGCAATCGCGGCTAAGCATGATCATCGCGCGCATCCTCGGAACAGTTGTTTCATCGCAGAAGGACGAACGATTACTCGGCAAGAAATTGCTGATCGTGCGTCCCATTAACGTTGATGGTAGCGATACGACCGGCTATGTGGTTGCTGTCGATACTGTCGGGGCGGGCTTTCATGAACGCGTGTTGGTAGTCGCGGGCTCGAGCGCGCGACTGGCGCAGGGCATGAAAGACACGCCGGTGGATGCCGCAATCGTCGGCGTGATTGATACGGTGGACATAGCGCAACCGGAGTAGCATAGACTTCAGTCTGTGCTCTTTGAACGATACACAGACTAAAGTCTGTGCCACTAAGATATGCAACTGGCACGCGTCATTGGCACTGTGGTAGCAACCATCAAGAACGAAGCGCTTGAAGGTCGCAAACTTTTGGTCGTGCAAACCTTGAACAAAGATCTGCAGCCGAACGGAAAACCGATGGTAGCGGTCGATGCTGTTGGCGCCGGAGTTGGCGAGTTGGTTTTTTGGTGCCGCGGCAAAGAAGCCAGCTTTCCTTTCAAACGGGAAGACACGCCCACCGACTGCACAATTATCGGCATCGTCGATTCAGATGCGCACGTCACCAACGGATCGACTAAAACCGCCCGGCAGGTAATGGATGATTCTCGCTAAAGTCGTTGGCAACGTTGTTGCTTCGCAAAAAAACCAGCGCTATGACAATGCGCGGATAATGCTTTGCCAGCAGATCACGCCCGAAGGCGAAGAGACGGCCTACACGCTCCTGGCGCTCGACTCGGTTGATTCGGGAGTTGGCGATACGGTTTTGATAGTGCAGGAAGGTTGGGGCGCCTCGACCGCCGCAACCGGAAAGCCGCAAGCGGCGATTGATTCAGCAATCGTCGGTGTCGTCGACCGCATCGATTTGATGTAAAGCAAACTATTAGTTTGCGATGGGATAGTTAGCCTTCTTTCTCCAACGGTATTTTTCACTGCGGTCCGCAAACTAACAGTTTGCTTTACGCTTATGTCCACCGAACAAGATCAAGCTCGCGAGATTGCAGAACGAATCGCTCGCCGCGTTTCCGCCGAGAGCTCGCCAACAATCCGTCCACAACAAACCGGCGAAGTGAGTTCGGAACTTGCCGCAGTCCGCGCCGGGCTCAGTGAATTGCAAAGAAAGATTTCTCAGTTAGAAGCGAAGATAACAACGACACCCTCCCGTCAACCCGCTGCGATTAGTTCGTTTCCATCCGCCGCGCCATCGGCCCCCACAACCCACTCACCCTGGTTAGCCGGCATCAACAGTTCTTATTCACATCCGAGTCAGGAAAAATTCGGCGTTGAAGAAGCCACGGTTGCCGAGCTGGTAGACTTTTTCGAAAAAGAAAAAACGTGCAGCGTCGAACCGGGTGGTAAACCTTGCGATCATTGCGCCATGTGCAGCTCCCGCGGGTTTTAAATTACCTCCTGCCTAATTCATTTGGAGCTCTCAAGCAAGATTTCGTGCTCTCAGTGGTATCTCCGATTAATAGAAATTCATACAAGAAATCTTTTATTGACATCTGCCCATCCTGGAAGTAGCGTGCGGACGTTCTCATCGATCAAGCGTTAGTCGTTCCTCGCGCTCCGTTAACAAGAGTCCCCGCTTTTCATAGAGCCTCACTCCTGTTAGCCCACTTTCAACCGTTCGCCGAAAGGGATGAATCATGCGCCTTATGTCACGTCTCGTCGTGCTGTAGATGCTACTTACTGTAGTTCTCTTTACAAACTATCTTTCTCCCGTATCTACCGCTGAGCCAGGCATCTGTAGTGATAACTGTGATAGCGTTGAAGCCAACTGTAGTTTCAACTGCGGGAACGACCAGGCTTGCAGACGCGCCTGCTCAGACGCCTACGGAAAGTGCTTGTCGAAATGTAACCCAGCATTCGAAGAACCACCACAGAACTAGGTACCGCGTTAAAAATCATCTTCTTGTTGGGCGCGCTGATGAGCTTGTAATGATCGGAGTTCTGGCTAGCGGAGCAGAACTACGTTCAACCTGTGGTCGTAGGAATTAAAGGCAGAGGGCCGAAATCAAAACGAGAGAAAATAGCCGAAGGAGTATTATCGTGCGCCGAGTCCTCGGGATCATCGTTCTGGTAACTTGTGGGGTGGGTCCGTTCGCTCTTCTCCCGTCTTATCTCTGTCTCGCCCAGAAACCCCAGCCTGACTACGACTATAGATCGTTAGCGGTAGCGTCAATTCTCACTTCCGCTGAAGAAGCATCCAAGCTTTCAGACATAGAGCAGAGAATTACTTTGCTTGTGATGGCCTCTGAGCTCTTGCCATCGTCAAAGCGTGAGGACGAGATTCGCTTGCTGGAGCTCGCGCTGCGTGACCTGAAAGAATGGACCTCTGATGAGAAAGCAGGCTGGGGCCGACGATACACAGCAGCAACCCTTCGTAATCAGATTCTCTCCGCATATGCAAAGTTGGATATTGACAGAGTCTCGGCGCTGCGGAAGGAATCACAGCCCGAAGCTGACTCGAATAAAGATCCGACAAGTGTGCTTCGGAACGGCAATTGGAGCGCTGAAATGTTGAGCCGTGGCAAACGCGCCGACGAGACAGCTAAGATCGCTCTTTCAATCATGGGTACTGATTTCGAGAAAGCGTCAGCACTGATCCTCCAGAGTGTGCAAAGTGGGGTAGTCTCATCGACGATATCCGACATCTTTCAGAAGCTACTGCAAGACGGGAGCCGCTTGGCTCTTAACAAGCTTGAAAGCTCGATAGGTCAAATTCTGGCGCATTCGGTGAGTCTTGACCCCCTCAACCTACGGTTTGTCCCCATCCTGGTTCAATCTGATCGCGACATGCCGGCAGCCGCAAGAAGCGGTTTCCAGCTTTTCTTCTTGAACTCGTTGCGGGCTTGGGTCGATTTGGCGTTAGACGCGAACAATAACGGCGCGCTTGACCCCTCGTACGTAAGCTCCAGCTATCTTGCCTTCGTTCTCAGTGTACGACCAGTGATGGCCAATGGGCAGCCAGAACAGCTAATGACCTTCGATCTATTACTCGATCAAGTTTCGCCGCTTGTTCCTGATAAGGCGAAATCGTTAATACAGTCGGTATCACCGGAAGCAATTGTGGACCCTAAGGACCGCCTGGGGGACATCCTTAAAGGAAAGAGTGCAGGAGGGCGCGACATACGGCTTATGCGGTTTGTTCTCGATCTTGTGCGCAAAAGCGTGAACGATTACTCGCAGATCGAGCTGGATCTTGCAGCGGACGCGATCAGTCACGTCAGCGACGCAAGACTTAAAACAACTCTGAGTGATTTTCTGACTATTACGCAGTTGAGTTTACTGGCAAAGCAAGGAAAGTTCATTGATGCGAGCCGCGTGGCGGAATCAATCGCCTCCACCGAAACGCGGGCTTGGGCGCTGCTCGCGCTCTCGTCAGCAGTTGCAAAACAAGATCGTGTTCTTGGATTCGAATTCGTCAGCGATGCGATGAAATGCCTCGATCTTGCGTCACCAAGTCCGAAAAAGGTCGAACTAGCTTTAATGGCTTCCGCGCTATTAGCCAAGGACGATCCTCGGCGCGCGTTCGAGATATTGTCTGTCGCCGCGAAGTACGCCAACTCTTCCCCGTCCAATGTAAAACAAGGTCAGGACCTTGCGGGGGGCATTAGGCTCAAGGTCGTAATCGAAAATTTCTCCACACTGCTTGCGAATGCACCGGAAAGTCTCGGTGAGATTGAAATAAACAAGTCTCTTTCGCTCCTCGCCAAGGCCGATTGGTTTGGGAGCCAGAGTATTGCTGATGACTTCCGCGATCCTCGACTGCGACTTTCCTTAAAGCTTGCGTTCGCTAGGGGTGTACTTGCTAGCGAGCCGAAGAGTACAACCCAAAAGTCAACCCGTCCATAAAGGCAGAAGAAAGTAAGTATGAAGATGCCCTCTCCGCGCTTCCGGCGAGTTCTCGAGGTAACAGCTAACCTAGCGATCATAGTTCTCACCGTGATCGTCCTTGGCAATTTGCTATGGGCTCGACTTAAGCCGAAGACGACGGAACCCTTCGCGCCACCCGTTGGAGCGCAGATGCCGTTGACGGACGTCAATTGGGGTGAGAACGGGACAACTCTCTTGATGGTGCTTCAGAAAGGTTGTCGATATTGCGAGGGAAGCGCGGCTTTTTACCGCAAGCTTTATGACCAGAGAGGACAGAGACCGCTACCGCGCATTCTCGCGGTTATGCCAGGCGACAAATCAGAATCCTTGAGCTACCTGTCAGAGCACGGCGTTGCAGTAGATGACGTCGTTAGCAAGAATTTATCTGAAGTCAAAGTTTCCGCCACGCCAACGCTTCTCCTGATTGATCGCTCTGGCCGCATCGCGGACGTTTGGGTGGGAAAATTGAAGGAAGCCGACGAAAGAAGAGTGATCCAGCGGATCTTCGATCTTCAGTGAGCTGTGTAATGTACAAGGTGATTTAAGGATAACCTGCCTGTTATTGGTCGCCGAGATCGCTGTACCATTCGAAGAGGCCGCCACGAGGCGGCCTCTTGTTTCATGAAAATTCCCCAAAGGAATCAGCTCGGCCACACAGTGCCAGCATTCCGCGCGACTATTTCGACGGAGCAGGAGCGGGCGCTTGATTCTGGCGCAGGCTGTTTGAATCAATTTTCGGAACCTGCGTCGCGCCTTCTTCAGCTTTGAAGTACGGCTCCTCTTTGAAACCAAAGAGTTTTGCGGAAATAACCGTCGGGAATTTTGCGCGGGTGGTGTTGTAGTCCTGCACCGCTTCGTTGTAATCCTTGCGCGATGTGGCGATGCGATTCTCGGTGCCCACCACTTCGTCCTGCGCCTTCAAAAAATTCTCGTTGGATTTCAGCTGCGGATAGTTTTCCTGCAACACCAGCAGCCGGCCGATCGTCCCGCCGAAGCTGTTTGCCGCATCGATGACGGCCTGCTTCTGTTCCGGACTCTTGTCGCCGCCTTCGCCCTGTGGCGCCTGCTGTGAGGCATTCAGCAGCTTGGACCGAGCCTCGGCGATCTTGCCGAACACTTCCTGCTCCTGAACGCCTGCGAGTTTTGCCGTCTCGATCAAGTTATTCAGCAAGTCACTGCGCCGCTGTAGTT
The DNA here is from genome assembly GCA_030841085.1 of Pyrinomonadaceae bacterium. Lineage (GTDB taxonomy): Bacteria > Acidobacteriota > Blastocatellia > Pyrinomonadales > Pyrinomonadaceae > PSRF01. Next base: position 299,693 of record JAVEDP010000041.1, on the reverse strand, counting down.
GCGTTTCAACGTTGGCCCATTTGCCCTTCACATTCTCATGCTTCGTGGTCAGCGTGTTGTAGCTGCAACCGCTGGCGGTGGCAGCGATAAAAACAACCAAAGCGAGTAAACAAAGTCTTCGTTGCATCATTTCAATCTCCTGATGGTGCGTTATCGAATTCGTCTACTACCTGGATGACGCGATCGATTTGTTCCAGATAAGCGCCGAAAATGTCGTTCGCTTCTTTTTCAGTAGGGGGCAGATAATCATTCGCGCGAAAGGCAAAAATCTTTTCAAAAGGTTCCGGGTCAAGCTGGAAACGCCGGGCAGTCGCGCGAACGCATTCGGGTTTCGCGACCGGCGCTTCTTCACCGTGCAACATCAATACCGCGCGAAACAACGCCGCAAAGCTCGCCAGGCTATCGCTCATCAAATCGCACAACTTTTCAATTGAAACTGACGCGGGAATGTACAGCCGGCGAAGCTGAATCAGTTTGCTGCGCAGCTCATATTCCGTTTGGTGTCGCAGATTCGCATCCGACAACGTCACGAACTCAAACGGATCTTTCCCGAAAAGCACGACGCGCGCTTTGGCCATCTGATGAAACTCAATCGGAAATACGTCGGCTGCGTCTGACAGTTCCTCGGTTGTGAAATAAACCGGAAGCGGATGGCCGAGCCGCTGCCATTCGCGCATTGGCGCCTGGGCCAGGCGCAGGTCCTCGGGAGTTATGCGATTGAGAGTGATCAGCAGGTTGTAATCCGAACGCAATTCGACATGATCGCCCGCGGCTGCCGAGCCGTACAGCACAACAGAAGCGAGGTTGTCGCCATGCGTTGCGCGCAGATCTCCGATGAGACCGTTTAGTGCTTCCTGAATGACCGTCTTTGCCATCGCGTTTAGCTCGATATTAACAGACTTCCATGTTCAGAACAGACAGACGGGAATGCCTGAACCGTCTATCCGTGGTGGAACAGTTTCCGAAACGGACAGGCAGGAATGCCTGTCCTACTTACCAGCCGCCGCCGGCGCCACCGCCGCCGAAACTTCCGCCGCCACCAAAACCACCGCCGAAACCACCACCACCTCCGCCGCCGCCAAAGCCACCGCCGCCCCAACCGCTGCTCGAACCGCCCCAGCCACCGCGACTGCCGCTGTTAAGCAGCGAGCCCAGCAGAAACATGTTGAGACAACCACCGCCTCCGCCTTTACCGCCCTTCCGAAACGATGACAACACCAGCGCGATGATAAAGAGGATGATGATCAAGGTGCAGAATGAAGGAAGTCCTCCAGGCGAACTCGTTGCCGGCTGCGCGGGCGCCTCGCGATAGGCATAGCGCTGATCAATCCCCTCGATATTAAACCCGCGCTTTTCAGCCAACGTGGCAACGTAGCTTTGAATTGTGTCGTAAATTCCCTGGCTATAATTTCCCTTTTTGAATTGGGGTACCAGGCGCGCCCGCTGAATTTCGCCGACGAGTCCATCATTCAGATCGCCTTCCAGATGATCGCTGACCTGAGTGAAATACTTCCGATCCTTAATCGCGACCACGAGCAGAAAGCCGTTTTTCTCTCCGCCTTTAGAGCCAATTCCCCAACCGCGCGCAATCGCCAGCGAGTAGTCGTAAATATCCTGATCGCCGGTGGTATCGACGGTAACTACCGCGAATTCAATATCAGCACGCTGTTTTAGGTTGAGATAGATCGACTCCAGCTTTTGCCTGGTGTCAGAATCAATGACGTTTGCGTAGTCGACGACGGGAGTAAAAGGCGTGGGCAGCGGGATCGGTGATTGCCCAGTTTGAGCTGTGGCTGCGATTTGAAAGGTGAGCAGCAGGACCGCGCAGACAAGCGCGTGAAGAAATACACCGCGCCGTGTAAAGCAAGTTTTGTGGGACTTCTTAATCAATATCGATAACGAGCAGCTTGATACAAGACACGAATGTTTTTTCGATGACAATTGAAATCTGAATCTATCCTTCGATCACCAGATGCAACAAATAGAAAAGCGCCACCCCTACAAAAACGACAATCGAGACCATCGGGTTTCGTTCTTCTTTGTGATTCACCTCCGGAATCAAGTCGCTTGCGGCGACGTAGAGTGTAACCCCCGCCGAGAAGGGAAGCGCGTAGCCGACAGCGCCGCTTATTCTGGTGTTCAATAATGCGACTGCGACAACTCCAGCCAACGTTGCCGCGCCAATCGCCGCTGTGGCCCACAATGCTATTCGCGACGAGCGTCCGGAGGCGAGCATGATGGAAGCAACCGTAAATCCTTCCGGCATCTTGTGCAGCAGGATGGCAATGAATACCAGCAAACCGACGCGAAAGTTCACCAGGAACGCCGCGGCGATCGAAACGCCATCGAAGAAAGTATGAATCCACAGTCCACCAACCGCAGCGTATGCCGCCGAAGGTCGCATGAAAGATTCCGGATGAGTCTCCGCGCCGAAGTGAAAATGTGGAGCGATGGTGTGTTCGAACAGTTGAATGACCAGATAACCGCCCAGCAGCAGGGTCATGGCGCCGATGATGGCTTCGGCCGCGGTCTTACCGCCAAGATTTTCAGTCCAAATGCTAATCGTCTCGGGCACGATCTCAAGGAAGATCGCTGCCAACATAAAGCCGGCGCCGAGTGCGACTAGATACTTTAGAAAGCGCTCGCCAAAGCGGTGCGCCCCCGACTTGATGAGCACAAATCCGCCAACAAGGTTTGCGGCTGCGGCCAGCAGGCCAAAGAAAAGAAGGGCGACAAATCCCCCGGAATCAAGATTCATTATTTAGTGTGGAGCGCGCCCGGTTCCCCCAAAACGGGCGCGCCAATATACAACAAGCCATGGCCCGCGGCTACGAAGGCTAGTTCGAGGGCTCGTGCCACCGAGGCGTTAGGCCGACAACAGGCGAACAGTAACTTTGCCTGGGAGCGATGAAACCTGCAAAAACTCCAGTTTTTCGCGGATTTTGGTATTGACAGCCAAAATGATGGAGCGTAGTATCCGGCTCCGGGTGGTCAAAAGTGGTCGGAAGTGGGTCCAACCTCGTAGCGAACCGATCATTAGTCTACTTTTCCTGAAACGGCCACCCGCCAAACTATTGATCGGTCAATTCTATGTTGCGGGGAAACTACACGGCCCGGATAGATGCCAAGGGTCGGCTAAAGGTGCCGACGCCGTTTCGCCGGCTAATCGACGAAAAGCACGGCGGCGAATTCTACATAACTAGTCTTACTGGTGACAACGTTCGGATTTACCCCTTGCCGGAGTGGGAGTCGATAGAGCAGCGCCTTTCGCTCTTGCCGACGATGGATCCGGCCCGGCGCAAGTTCCTTGATAGGACGAACTATTACGGTCAGCAGGCCACGATTGATGGCCAGGGGCGTTTGTTGATTCATCCGCTGCTGCGAAAAGCGGCCGGCGTGATGGGCGACGTTGCGGTGCTTGGTTATCTGACTTATCTCGAGGTTTGGGAGTTAGATGTTTTCAAAGCGCGCTTGCTTGCGGATCCTTATACCGAAGACGACGAAGCGGCAATCGCGAAACTGGGAATCTAGTAAATGGTAAATGGTCAATGGTAAATGGACGATACGAGGTGACCAAACAACATGGTCCATTCACTATTTACCATTCACCATTTACCAGTTGAAAGTTCTTTGCACGAGATCACGGGGCGGTGGTGATGGCTGCGCTCTTGGGGGGCAGGAGCGCGCCCCATCGCCCCGTGCTGCTTCGAGAAGCGATTGAATTCCTCAAGCCGGAACGAGGAGGCCTGTTTCTCGACTGCACGGTGGGACTGGGTGGACACAGCGAAGCGATCCTTGAAACTTCAGAAGCAACACGCGTAATCGGATTCGATCGCGACGGTGAGGCACTCGCTGCGGCAACGCAACGGCTTCTGCGATTTGGCAATCGCTTTCAAGCGGTTCACGCCGATTTTCGAGAAGTCAGTCGCGTGATGAACGAGCGTGGCGAAAAGCAAGTTGCGGGCGTTCTCGTCGACCTCGGTGTTTCGTCGCTGCAGTTCGATTCGGAAACGCGCGGGTTTAGTTTTCGCTTTGATGCGCCACTGGACATGCGCATGGACGCAGCCGGCGATGAAGAGACGGCCGCCGAACTTCTGCTGCGACTTTCCGAAGAAGAAATAGCGCGAATTATTTTTGAGTATGGTGAAGAGCGGAACTCGCGCCGCATCGCCAAATGGATAGTTGAACAGCGCGAGCAAGGGACGCCGATATCCACCACGAAAGAACTAGCCGACTTGGTGGCACGCGCGGCCGGTAAAAAGAAACACCAGCGCATTCATCCGGCAACGCGCACTTTCCAGGCATTACGCATCGCAGTTAACCACGAGTTGGAAGATTTAGCTCCATTCGTTGAAGAAGTAATCGATCTTTTAGAAACCGACGGCCGCTTCGTTGTTATCAGTTTTCACTCCCTTGAAGACCGGATCATGAAGCACGAGTTAAGGCGGCTTTCGGGGCGGTGCCAGTGTCAGCACCGAACCGGAGTTTGCAACTGCGGCGCACGACGCGCTGTTGAGTTGTTGACGAAACGTCCGGTGACGCCGGACGAGTTTGAGATTGAGGCGAATCCCCGAGCGCGCAGCGCCAAGCTGCGAGCCTGTCGCAAGCTCTGAGATTTGAAAATTGAATCGCCAGACTCTTGGATTTGAAACTTGAATTGGGAATCTGAAATTTCTTTTTAGATTTTGAGATTTCAGATCTGAGATCTCAGATCTCAAAGTAGCAAAAAAAAACTAACTGACCCGGAGTTCCCCGCAATGAACAGAGTCCCCTCGAAGCAACGCAACGCCAACATCCGCCGCGACCGTGACGTACGTGCCTTGTCTCGTCTCGCGCTCTTGCTTTGTTGTGGACTGGTGTTGGCCGGCGGTTTCGTTTTTGCAGCGCAGCAATATTTCACCGCCATTCAATACGGCTACAAGAGTGAAGGCCTGCGGCGCGAACGCGAAAAGCTGCTCGCGGAACAGCAACAGCTGATGTTGAAGAAAGAGCAGGCCTTCGCTCCGGCCCGACTTGAATCCGAAGCGCGCGGGCTGGGGCTGAAGCCTTTGTTAGCTAGCCAGGTCGGAACCCAGAAGGCCGGCAGAAGCAGCCAGATACCGATCGCGCCGGCTTTGATAAATCCTTCCGCCTCGTTTCAGCGCTAGTAATCGTTAGCGATTCGCAACTCGCCGGGGAAGTTCGGTGGAGTTGCTCTCCCTCATCAGTTTGTTAGAAGGGAACCCAGGGAATGTTGGCGCGCTCTTCCGCTCAATCAGAAGCACAATCCGACGTTTCGATTCGCCGCACGTTGTTTGTTGCGGCGTTCGTGGTTTTCTGGATGTTGGGCATCAGCGCCCGGCTGGTCTATTTGCAAGTTTCAAGTCACGACCGGTTGGTCGAACGCGCACACCGGCAACAGCAGGATGCGATTGAAACGGCGCCACAGCGCGGGCCGCTGCTCGATCGTCGTGAGCGTGAACTGGCGCGCACCATCGACACGACCTCGGTGTTTGTTGCGCCCGACGAATTCAAGACGGAGAAGAAAGAAACCGAAGCACAGACGCTGGGAGAGATCGACTGCACTGCGAACAGTCTTTCTTCTGTGTTGGGTTTGAACCAGAAAGAACTGCTCGGCCAAATTACGGACGCGCGAAAAAACGGTCGCGGCTTTCTTTGGATCGCCCGCCGCATCGATCCCGACCAGGCGCTGGCGTTGGAGGCGATGAACCTGCCCGCCGTGCATACACGCAAAGAGCCGAAACGCTTTTATCCGAACGGACCACTCGCGGCCAACGTGCTGGGCTTTGTTGGCCTCGATGGAAACGGGCTGGCCGGAATTGAACAAGCCTTCAATGAAAAGATAATCGGCGAGCCTGGGAAGTTGTTCATTGAAAAAGACTCGCGCGGGCTTGCTTACGAGAGCACTGAAATTCCCGGACGGCCTGGTCACACAATTGTTCTAACGATTGACCAGTCCATTCAGTACGCGGCCGAAGCAGCCTTGACGTCAGCAATTGCCGAGTCGCATGCGAAGTCGGGAACGGCAATCGTCATGGATCCGCACACCGGCGAGATTCTGGCGTTGGCAAACGCCCCCACGTTTGATCCAAACAACGTGGGCGCCGCGCCGCCCGCCGCGCGGGCCAACTGGGCGCTGCAAAATATTTACGAACCCGGCTCCACATTCAAAGTTGTTGCCTACTCCGCGGCCATCGAAAAAGGGTTGGCGAAACCTGACGATCATATCGATTGCCAGATGGGTTCGATCACGGTCGCCAAACGCGTCATTCACGATCACAAACCCTTTGGAAATCTGACGCTGACCGAAGCGCTCGCCAAATCAAGCAACGTGGCCGCGATCAAACTGGGACTGCGCGTGGGCGATCCGACGATGTACGAATACATCACGCGCTTTGGTTTTGGTTCACGAACCGGAATCGAATTGCCCGGCGAGAGTGCCGGCATGATTCATCCGGTTAGCCATTGGCTGCCGTCGTCCATTGGTTCGATTGCCATCGGCCAGGAAGTTGGCGTGACGCCGTTGCAGATGGCCGCAGCATTTGGCGCACTGGCGAACGACGGCGTACGCATTGCGCCACATCTTATTCGCGAAATTCGATCGGCAACCGGCACGAGCATTTACCGGCCCAATCCGGAACAGCATCGCGTGATCAGCAAAGACACAGCGCGCGCGTTGCGAGGGATGCTGGAAGTCGTGACGCTCAACGGGACCGCCAAGAAGGCGCAACTGGATGGCTACTCAGCCGCCGGCAAAACCGGCACGGCACAAAAGATCGATCCGCAAACCAAGCGCTATTCGAACTCGAAATACATCGCATCGTTTGTCGGCTTTGCACCCGTCAACAACCCGGCAGTCGTAATCATCGTTGTGATTGACGAGCCGGCCGGCGCGTACCACGGCGGTGACGTGGCGGCGCCGGTGTTTCGCCAGATCGCCGAACAGATTCTGCCCGAGATGGGCGTAATGCCTGATACCGAATTCAAAAACGCGAACGAGCTGGTGGCGAGCGTGCGTGAAGCGCCGGCGCGCGACGCGAAACTACAAAATCAAATTGAAGAAGAGAAACGATCGAGTGCGGCCACTTTGCCTAAAGTTGTTTCCAGGACCAACAGCGGCGAAGTTGTTTATGCGATCTCAACCAACAAATCGATGTTGATGCCGGACCTGCGCGGGCGCAGCGTGCGCGACGTGGCGCGCGCCTGTGCGCAACTTGGTTTGCAACTTGAAGCTCATGGTGAAGGCCGCGTCATCAAACAAACGCCCGAACCGGGGACTGAATTGCAATCGGGCCAAACGATCTACCTCGATTTCGGCCGGCCCAACTGAAGCACGAAACTGGGAAGTTAACTTAAACGTTCACGGAGCCATAACACATGATCCCCCAACGAACGCCGCTGGCCGATTTTGCCGGAAGTGAACTTAGAGAAAGAGTAACAGCGTGCCGCAAACGATTGCGCAACAACCGTTTCACGAAGGCGACGATCGGCCGCGAATTGGATCAAGGTTTTAGCGTGCCGAAGGCCACGTTTCTCGATGATGAGTCGGCAATGAGAGAATCGTTATCGAGTATCGAATTGAGTTCAGCGGCGCAAGAGGTTGGCATCACGTGAAGGTTGGGCAAGCATCGCTTTTAATGGGCGCGAACGCCACAGGCGCAAGCCCCGAGTTGTTTGACAAAGAAATCAAAGACTTTTCGATTGACTCGCGATCAGTTGGCGCGGGCGAACTTTTCTTTGCGCTGTCGCAGGAAGATTACGCCCGCGCCGGCTTTAACGGCACTTTCGCTGACGCGCATCAATATATCGCCGACGCGCTGGCCCAGGGAGCAGTGGCCGCTGTTGCGCGCGCCGATCGAGTGCGCGCTGACGCAAACCTGCAGCGATTGAACGATCGTTTGCTGCTGGTTGACGACGCGATTGCAGCATTGCAGACCCTGGCCCATCGCGTTTACCAGCAATGGGCGAAGCCAGTGGTCGCCATAACCGGCAGCGCCGGAAAAACCACCGCCAAGGAATTAACGGCCCATCTTTTGAGCAACAGCGGGCGGCGCGTTTTGAAGAGCGAGAAGAATTACAACAACGGTCTCGGCTTACCGCTTTCGGTTTTGCAAATGGTGAGCGAAGGCCGCAGGCCGGATCAGTTCGATGTGGCAGTACTCGAAATGGGAATGTCGTCACCGACTCATGAGATTCGGCGGTTGTGCGAAATCACGCCGCCTGACATCGCGGTTGAGCTGATGGTGGCGCCAGTGCATCTTGAATATCTCGGCACGATTGAAAACATCGCTGCCGCAAAGGCGGAACTGATTGAAGGATTAAAGCCCGACGGCGTCGCGGTCCTGAATGCGGATGACGCGCTGGTCATGCGCATGCGCGAGAAACACACGGGCCGTGCCATCACGTTTGGCATTGAAAATTCGGCGGACGTTACGGCGAAAGAGATCGATGCCGGCCACCTGGGGTTGATTAGTTTTCGTTTGCAAACGCCGCTGGGCGACTCGCCGGCGAGGTTGCCGATGAGTGGGCGACACAACCTGATGAACGCGCTGGCCGCGGCGGCGGTGGCAACTTCTTTTGGCGTCACGCCGGAAAAGATCGCAGACGCGCTGAGCAGCGCCGAACCGCCACCGATGCGCGGCGAGGTGCTCGATTTTGCCGCCGGCTTCCGCGTTGTTGATGATTCGTACAATTCGAATCCGCGCTCGCTGGTGAACATGGTGCGGACGATAACCGAAGGCGGAACGCGATCGTCGCGAAGCATTGTTATTGCGGGAGAGATGTTGGAACTTGGGCCTGAATCTGCGGCACTGCATCGAGAAACGGGAGCCGAAATTGCACGCACCGGAATAGACGCTGTGTGGGGAGTCCGCGGCCTGGCTGCTGAGATTGTCAGCGGTGCTAAGGATGCAGGCCTGAAGGAAACAAGGTTCTTTGCCGACTCAAATGAAGCGGCGCGGTCCATCGTGACAGAGATCAAAGCAGGCGACCTGGTCTTGATAAAGGGTTCGCGCGGAGTTGCAACCGACAAGATAGTGCGCGCTATTCGAGATCGATTTCCGCTGGCAGGCAAAACGAATAGGCCTTAGCGAAAACAGATGATCTATTACGTTTTATACGAACTGTTCTACGGTCACTTCAAGGACAAGGATTGGTATGTCGTCAAGGCGCTCAACGTTTTTCAGTACGTTACTTTTCGCACGGCCTACGCGTCGATCACCGCGCTGCTGTTGTCGTTGTTGTTTGGCGGCAAGCTGATCGAAGGTTTACGAAGATGGAATATCGGACAACAGATTCGCGAGGAAGGCCCGCAGGGACACATGGCCAAGCGCGGCACGCCAACGATGGGCGGCGTGCTGATCGTCGGTTCGGTAATTGGTTCGACTTTGCTGTGGGCGCGGCTGTCGAGCGTTTATGTATGGACGGTCGTTATCGCGACGTTGTTGTTTGGCGCCATCGGTTTTGCCGACGACTACTACAAGATGGCCAAGCAGCGCAGCCTTGGCTTGACCGGCAAGCAAAAACTGCTCGGACAATTGCTGGTGGCCGTAGGTGTTTGGGTCGTTCTTTTCATACTGACGAAATACTTCGCGAGCGATTATTCCTGGAACGTCAGCATACCGTTTTTGAAAGCGACGGCCGATCCAAACGGGAAAAGTTTTATCGGACCTTATTTTTATCTTGTCCTGATTATTGTCGTGTTGCTCGGCTCGTCCAACGCAGTGAACCTGACGGACGGCTTGGACGGTTTGGCGATCAGCGTGACCTTTATCGCGATGACGGCGTTGACGGGCTTTACTTATCTCGCCAGCGATGCGCGCTGGGCGCGTTACCTGGAATTGACGCACCGGCCTGAAGCGGCGGAGTTGACGGTCTTTTGCGGCGCCATGGCGGGCGCGAGTTTGGGCTTCCTTTGGTACAACGCGCCGCCGGCCGAAGTCTTTATGGGCGACGTCGGCAGTCTGGCCATCGGCGGCGCGATTGGCACGGTGGCAGTGCTGACCAAACAGGAATTCATGCTGCTGATGGTTGGCGGCGTGTTTGTGATCGAAGCGCTTTCAGTGGTGTTGCAAGTGGGCGTTTTTAAGATGACTAAGCGCACGACAGGCACCGGGCGGCGCATGTTCAAGATGACGCCGCTGCATCATCACTTTGAAATGCAGGATTGGAAGGAATCGAAGATCGTCTTTCGCTTTTTGATTCTGGCGATCCTGTTTGCGCTGTTAAGTCTGTCGACGCTGAAGCTGCGTTGATCAGTTGGCAGTAGGCAGCAGCAGTCGGCAGTTAAAGCCGGATGCCTTCTTAAGAAACGTGCTGCCGACTGCTGCTGCCGTCTGCCGACTGTTTAAATTGGACGTGAGATTGTTTGGAATTGAATGGCAAGAAAGCTTTGGTGATAGGAGCGGCGCGCAGTGGCATTGCTTGCGCGAAGTTCTTGGCAAAGCGTGGAGCAACCGTTGCATTGAACGACGCCAAGCCGCTTGAAGAGTGGAACGCGGAAGCGCTCGCTTTGAAAACAGATGGCATCGGGTTTTTGCCAGGCGAATTGCCGGGTTGGTTGTTGGACCAGCTCGAATTAGTAATCGTCAGCCCGGGGGTGCCAACGAAATCCATTCCCATTCGCTACGCCGAGCGGGCGGGCGCGGAAGTGATTGGCGAAGTTGAGCTGGCGTCACGATTCTTGAAAGGGCGCGTCGTCGCGATAACGGGTTCGAACGGCAAGACAACGACTACGACGCTGGTTGGAGAGTTTTTGAAAAACGCGGGAGTGCCGACGCAAGTTGGCGGCAACATCGGCACCCCATTGATTTCGCTCGTTGAAAGTTCCCGCGAAGACGGCTGGACGGTTGCCGAGTTATCCAGTTTTCAGTTGGAAACGATCAAGGATTTTCATCCGTCTGTTGCCGCGGTTTTGAACGTTACGCCGAATCATATGGATCGTTACGAATCATTGACTGATTACGCCGGCGCCAAGCACCGGATTTTTATGAACCAGGTTGCGGGCGACCTGGCGATTCTGAATGCGGACGACGAGATCGTTTCGAGTTGGGCAGGTGGTTTGCGCGCCCAGGTGGTCAGGTTCAGCGTCAAGCGGGAACTGGATGAAGGCTTGTTCCTGCGCGGCAGCGAAATTGTTTCGCGCACCAAAGATGGGGAGAAAGTCCTGCTGCAGCGAGACGAAATACAACTGCGTGGTCTGCACAATGTTGAGAATGTGCTGGCGGCGCTGGCAGCCGGCTTGGCGTGTGGCGCGGCGCCCGAGTCGATGCGCGCAACGCTAAACAGTTTTCAGCCAGTTGAGCACCGGCTCGAGTTTGTTTCAGAGTTGAACGGCGTCAAGTTTTATAACGACTCGAAAGCGACGAGCGTGGACGCGACGCTGAAAGCGCTCGAGGCTTTTGCGGATGAGCCGGGAAAGATCATTTTGATTTTGGGCGGACGCGGCAAAAAGGCGCCGTATCTTCCGCTGGCGTCGCTGGTTCGCAAGAAGGTGCGCATGCTTGTTCTGATCGGCGAAGACGCGCAAACAATTGACGATGAGTTAGGACAGTTTGCAACGACTAAGTTTGCGACGGATATGAAGGACGCGGTCACGATTTCATTTCAGGCCGCAGAACCCGGCGACATCGTTTTGCTCGCGCCGGCATGCGCGAGTTTTGACATGTTCGATAGCTTTGAACATCGCGGACGGGTCTTTAAAGAAGAAGTTTCAAGTCTCAAGTTGCAAGTTTCAGGTTAATCACGCCTGAGATTTGAAACTTGAAACCTGAAACTTGAAACTAAAAATGGCAAAGAAGCTCTATCCAGACAAATGGCTTTTCGCAGCGACCATCGGGTTGGCGCTGTTTGGCGTGGTCATGGTTTACAGCGCCTCGGCGGTGATAGCGCAGCGCGAAAACGGCACGCAATATTATTACGTGATCAAGCAAGCCATCTGGACGTCGATCGGTTTCGTGGTGATGCTCGCTGCCATGCAGTTTGATTACAACCGGCTGCGCGATCGGCGCATTGTTTACGGATTGCTGCTGCTGACGATACTGATGCTGCTGGCTGTCTTCGCTTTTGGCAGAATTAACGGCGCGCATCGCTGGATCAAGTTCAAAGGGTTTTCAATTCAGCCGTCGGAATTGTCGAAACTCGTGCTGGCGCTCTTTCTTGCCTACTTTCTCGAGAAGCATGCGGGCGAGGAGCAATCGTTCTGGCGCACTTTTGTTCCGTGCGCTTTCATCACCGGATTGCTGGCCGTGCTGGTGGTGGCCGAGCCCGATCTGGGAACGGCAATGATGTTGGCAGTCATCTTCGGCGTTTTGATCTACACATCAGGTGCGCGCCTCTTGCATTTGGGAATGGTCGCGGCGCCGGCGTTGGTTGGCGTTGCAGGCTTATTGATATTCGTTCCGTTTCGTATGCGGCGCATGATCATGTTTCTCGATCCCTGGGCGGACGCGCAAGGTAGCGGTTTTCAAGTTGTGCAATCGCTGATCGCGATCGGTTCGGGTGGTCCAAATGGATTGGGCTTTGCGCAAGGCAAACAGAAAATGATGTTTCTGCCTTTTGCACATTCCGATTTTATTTTCGCGGTCATTGGTGAAGAGCTGGGACTTATTGGAACGTTAACGGTGGTGTTGATCTTTGCACTGTTCTTGTGGCGCGGCATTCGTACTTCGCTGTTGGCGCCAGATCGTTTCGGCATGTTGCTGTCGTTGGGTTTGGTGACTGGGATTGTCGCCCAGGCAATGTTCAATATCAGCGTGGTGCTGTCCCTGGTGCCGACGAAAGGTATTCCGCTGCCGTTCATTTCATACGGCGGCTCGTCGCTGGTGCCGACGCTGGCGGCGGTGGGCATCTTGCTGAATATCTCGCAGCACGCGACCGGCTCAGTAAGTTTCTCGGCTCTGAAGTCTCGTGGAACCGTCGCCGATAGAAAACCGAAAAGGTTGCGCGTGGCGCCGGCCCGACGCGTGGCTTCGTCGAGGTTGGGATAGCGCGATGCGCGTAATGATCGCCGCCGGCGGCACGGGCGGCCACATCTATCCCGGGATTGCGGTGGCAAAAGAAATTATGCGCCGCCATCCGGACGCTGAAGTGAAGTTTGTGGGCACGGCGCGCGGACTTGAAAACAAGCTGGTTCCAAACGCGGGTTTTGAACTTTCGCTCATTGACAGCACGGGCTTGAAGAATGTTGGTGTCGCGGCGCGCGTCCGCGGTTTGTTGGTATTGCCAAAAAGTCTGCGACAGGCGCGAGCGTTGCTTAAGGAATTTCGACCGAACGTCGTCATCGGCGCCGGCGGTTATGTTTCGGGTCCGGTTCTTTTGACTGCGTCATTGTTGAAACTGCCGACGTTGGTAATGGAATCCAACGCGTTGCCCGGTTGGACCAATCGGGTGCTGGCGCGTTTTATTGATAAGGCAGCAGTTTCGTTTGACGCTGCGCTGCCGTTCTTTCGCGGCAAAGGCGTGGTTACAGGTAATCCGGTGCGACGCGAGTTCTTTGAGATAGCGCAAAAGCAGCGCGACCCGGCGCAGTTGTCGATACTGATCTTTGGTGGGTCGCAGGGCGCGCACGCAATCAACGAAGCGATGGTTGAAGCGTTGCCGCTGCTCGGTGAAGTTAAGGCAAGGTTGCGAGTCACGCATCAAACTGGAGACGCTGACTACGAACAGGTTGCAGCCGGCTATGCGAAATCGGGTTGGGGCGAGCAAGCGAGTGTTAGGAAGTACATTGACGACATGGTTGCCGCATTTGCGGATGCCGATTTGGTGATTAGCCGGGCGGGGGCGACGACCACTGCGGAATTGATTGCCGCCGGGAAGGCGTCGCTGATGATTCCGTTTCCGTTTGCGGCCGACGATCATCAGCGGAAGAACGCGGAAGCAATGGAAGCGGCGGGTGCCGGAAAGATGATTCTGCAGCAGGATCTTTCGCCGCAACGATTGGCGGCCGAGATTGAGATGCTCGTGCGCGAACCCGGGAAGGTAACTGCGATGGAGCACGCTGCACGCGCGATGGGCCGCGGCGACGCGGCCGCGAAGGTGGCTGATCTGGTTGAGCGAATGGTGGAAAGAAAATAAGCAGACGGTAGGAGCAGGAGCTCGGAGCAGAAGCAGGAGCCGGATTCCAGATTTCAAATTCCAGATTCCAGAATAAAGAACAAAGAAGCAAAGAAGCAAAGAAGCAAAGACAAAGACAAAGACAAAGACCAAAGACAAAGACCAAAGACAAAGACAAAGCAAAGACCAGAGACCAAAGACCAAAGACCAAAGACCAAAGACCAACTGACACCTGACAACTGACAACTGACAACTGACAACTGACAACTGACAACTGACAACTGACAACTGACAACTGACAACTGACAACTGACCAAAGAAAATGTTCCGTCGCATTCAACACATTCACTTCGTCGGCATAGGCGGCATCGGCATGTCCGGTATCGCCGAGGTGCTGGTCAATCTGGGCTTTCGTGTCTCAGGTTCTGACGCGAAACGTTCGAGCGTGACGGATCGTCTGCAACAAATGGGCATCGATTTCGCTGAAGGACACAACGGAGAAAATGTCGGCGATGCGCATGTAGTCGTTCGCTCGACGGCAGTGCGCGATGACAACCCCGAAATTATCGAAGCTCATCATCGTTCTATTCCAGTTATTCCGCGCGCGGAAATGTTGGCGGAACTGATGCGCCTTAAACCGCACACCGTGGCGGTCGCCGGCTCGCACGGAAAAACGACGACGACATCCATGGTCGCAACTGTGCTGGGTTACGCGGGAATGGATCCGACGATTGTGGTTGGCGGCGTTGTCGGTGCTTTCGGATCGAATGCGCACCTCGGCACCAGCGACTTGATGGTGGTTGAGGCTGACGAAAGCGACCGTTCGTTTCTGATGCTGATTCCGACAATCGCGGTGGTGACGAACATCGATCGCGAGCACATGGACTACTACCACGACATGGACGATGTGCGTACGTGCTTCACTAAATTCGTTAACAGCGTGCCGTTTTATGGCGCCTCGATCCTTTGTCTCGACGATCCGAATGTGCAGGCGATCATTCCGCATATCGAGCGGCGGCGAATCACTTACGGCTTGAGCGCGCAGGCCGACATCTCGGCACACAACATTCGTTACGACCAGAGCTTTGGCTCGATCTTCACAATCTGGCACGGCGCGGATGTTGTTGGTGATATTAGCTTGCGCGTGCCCGGCCTGCATAACGTTTACAACGCACTCGCGGCCATCGCCGTCGGCTTTGAATTGGATGTGCCGTTCAACCAAATCGCCGAAGCGCTCGCGAGTTTTGCGGGAGCAGGAAGGCGCTTTCAACCTAAGGGCGAAAGGAACGGCGTAATGATTGTCGACGATTACGGACATCATCCCACCGAAGTGAAAGCGACGCTGGCGGCGGCGAAGATTGGTTCCGGTGGCCGGCGAATTGTCGTGCTGTTTCAGCCGCATCGCTACAGCCGCACGCACGATCTGATGGAAGAGTTTGCGCGTTCTTTTAACAACGCCGACACGCTTTTTATTACTGACATCTATGCGGCCAGCGAAGATCCGATTGAAGGCACAACCGCCGAAACGTTGACCGCGGCGATCAAACGTTTTGGCCACAAAGACGTGCGCTACATCGGCGCGCTCGAGAATGCCGCCACCACGTTGCGCGATTATGTGCAGCCCGGCGATTTGGTGTTGACTTTGGGCGCAGGAACTGTCAGCCGCGTCAGCGATCAACTGTTGGAGTTGCTCAGTGAGAAGTCAGCACCGCCCGCAGTCGCGGGTGGGTAATGAAGTTTATGAACGCCGACGAAAACAAATTCCGCGAACGTGATCAGTCGCTTGAAGCGATTGTGGCGCGGCTTGGCGTGCGGGCTGAGCGCGGCCGCCGCTTTGCGGAGTTAACCAGTTTGCGCGTTGGCGGAGCAATCGATTGGGTCGTGTCGCCGGAAAACGAAGCAGAGGCCGCGGCAGTGGTCCATGCGATGGACCAGGCAGGCATTGGCTGGCGCGCGCTCGGCTCCGGCAGCAACATTCTCGCCGACGACGGCGATCATCGTTACGTAGTCTTGAGTCTTAAAGAACTTAAGGGCGAACTGGAATTCGATGGCGAACGCGTTTCGGTACCCGCAGGCTATTCGCTGCCGCGGCTTTGCATCGATGTGTCGCGCCGCGGACTTTCCGGAATCGAAGGGCTGGGTGGGATTCCGGGAACAGTTGGCGGCGCGCTTTGGATGAACGCCGGCGCTTACGGTCACGAAATCGGAACGGTTACTGAAACTGTTCGCGTAGCCCGCGAAGGCAAAGTCGTCGAAATTCCAGGGACTGAAGTTCAATGGAATTACCGGCACACGTCGTTCAAGGAAGGCGAATTGTTGTTGGGAGGCACATTGCGTTTGACGCCGGACGACCCTGAAAAAATTCGCGCGCGAATGGAAGACGCGAAGTCGCGCCGGATGGCAACGCAACCGCACGGCTCGCGCTCGGCCGGTTGCTTCTTCAAAAATCCACCAGCAGCGACAGTCGGGACTGGCAAGATGATTGACGAAATGGGCATGAAGGGCGCGCGCAAAGGAAGCGCGGTAATTTCGCCGGTTCACGCGAATTTTATCGTTACTGAAGAAGGCGCGAATGCCGCAGATACGCTGGCGCTTGCCGAAGAAGTGCGTGAACGCGTCAAGCGCGAACACGGGATCGAGCTGGAGTATGAAGTAGAACTGTGGCGCGCGAACGAAAGTAAAGAAGACAGGACGGCTGACGTCGCGGAAGAAAAGGAGCCGACATGAGAGAGCAGGTCATCGCACAAAAAGTTGGCAACCGTTCGGGCATCGGCGGTCAACGGCGCTCGGGCGCTGTAACACAGAAACCGGCGCGACGTGAAAGCGGCGGCGAGCCGGTCAGCGTGCGCTTGCGAGCTTTGCTTGCTTACGTCCCTTCATTTCTAAAATTGGCGATGGCGATTGTTATAGGAGTGCTCGTCTTTGCCGGTTACCGTGCCGCCGCTTCAGCGAGTTTTTTTCAGTTGAAAACTATTGAAGTGCAAGGCACATCGCGTTTGCAGCCGGCCGAGATTCAAGCGCTGGTCAGGCAATCGGTGGACAAGACTGGCGTTTGGAAAGCGGATCTCAACAGCCTCAACGAACGACTTGAAGGGTTGCCTTGGGTGAGAGCCGCGGTAGTTTCGCGAGTCTTGCCGGACGGCATTCGCGTCCGCATTACTGAACGATCGCCGCGAGCCGTGGTGCGAACTTCCGCGGGCCGTTTTCGTTGGGTCGATGAGGATGCTGCCCTGCTCGGCGAAATGCAGCCGACGGATCAAGTGCCGGCGTTCTTTCTACACGGTCTGAGCGACGAAGACTCGGAATCAGCGCGAAACGAAAATCGTGAACGCGTTGCCAGGTTTCTCGAGTTGGAACAAGCGTGGAACACTGCCGGAATTTCGGAGCGCGTCAGTGAAGTCAACCTGATGGACATTCGCGACGTGCGAGCACAGTTGGCCGGCGACAATTCGCAGATTGAAGTAAGACTAGGGGCGCGCGATCAAGCCACGCGCTTGAAAGGCGCCTTGAAGGCGCTGGACTCGCACGATGACATTCCCAATCGCGCCATGATCAGCTACATCGACATGAGTCTCGGAAACGGCAAGGCAATTGTCGGGCTGACTTCCGGCGCTCACACCACAACTGATAGCGCGGAAGCGCCGGCAGCGGCGCGTGCAACTGATTCTGTCGAGGCACCCAGCGACACGAAACCGGCTGACAACGCAGCGATTACCACGCCGCGTGTGAAGGCCAACGCGGACAAGCGAACTGTGACCGACAAGACTAAGAACGATAAAAATGATCGATCCCAGAAGGCTGACAAGAAGTCAGAAAAGTCGCAAACCGCGGCGCGCCGTAAACAATGATTTCTAACGTCGTCGTCAAGGAGCATTGCTGAATGGCCAAGCGAACACAACACACAATCGGACTCGACATTGGCACGAGCCGGGTGACGTGTATTGCTTGCGAACCCGGCGAGAGCGGTCTGCTCGAGATAGTTGGCATCGGCGAAGCGGAAGCGCGCGGACTTCGTAAGGGCGTCATCGTAAATCCGGAAGCGGCCGTCGACGCGATCAAGCGAGCAGTCGACGAAGCGGAACGCATGAGCGGCATTCAGGCGGAAGAAGTAACCATCAATCTCGCCGGATCGCACATTCTCGGATTCAACGGCCAGGCGATTGTTGCCGTGTCAGGCCGCGATCGCGAAATCACTCCCGAGGACGTACGCCGCGCGATCGATTCCGCTTGCGCAATTCAACTGCCCGCCGGCCGCGAAATTGTGGATCGGCTGCCGCAGGAATTCATTGTTGACGACCAGGATGGAATTAATGATCCGGTCGGCATGATCGGGGCGCGCCTCGCCGTCAAAGTTCACATCGTCACCAGTCCCGTGACCGCTCGGCAGAACGCCATAAATGCGGTTAACCGCGCCGGTTTGATGGTGGCGGACATGGTGCTCGAACAACTGGCTGCAGCCGAAGCTTCATTGACCGAAGACGACAAGGAGTTTGGCGCAGCGTTAGTCGATATCGGCGCGGAAACCACGGGCTTGATCATCTACCAGCGTGGAGCCGTGCAGCACACGGCCGTGTTTCCGCTTGGCGGGTCGCATTTCACTAATGACATTGCGTTCGGTCTGCGCACGCCGATTCCCGACGCCGAGAAGATCAAACGCACAGTCGGTTGCGCTTGCAGCACTTCGTTATCCGAACTACAGCGTGGCGAGTTGGTTGATGTTCCTTCGGTCGGCGGGCGCGCGCCGCGACAACTATCCCGTCAGATTCTTTGCGACATCTTGCAGCCGCGCGCCGAAGAAGTGTTGATGCACGTCGCCGATGAAATCAAAGACGCCGGCTGGGAAAGACAACTCTCGAGCGGCGTAGTGCTTACGGGCGGCGGCGCATTGTTGAGCGGCATGCCCGAAATCGCCGAACAAGTTTTTGACGCGCCGGTCCGTGTTGGCTTTCCCGAACGAGATCGATTTGGCGGATTGGTTGAAGACGTTCAAAGTCCGGCATGGGCCGCAGCCGCCGGATTAGCGCTGGTAGCCAGCCGCACACAGGTTAGCGAAGGGCGGAGCGCAGTGAGCCGGCGAGGCTCGACGGGAAAGCTCACGCACTTTGTTTCAAAATTTCGTAATCGTTTCAGTAGTATTTTTTGACAAGTTGTTGTATGCTCTCGGCCCGGTCGCACAAGATATAGTCCGCTATATATCGAGGCCGATGCCACGAGCAACCCAACATAGCAGAAAAAGACCATGGAAGCCTTCCCGCTTCGGAAGAGAGGACATACCTATGCCAACGGATGCTCGTAAACTCGAAAGAGGCATTAATATTTTCATCGATGACGATCCCCCGATCACCGGTGCGCGCATAAAAGTGATTGGGATTGGCGGCGGCGGTGGCAATGCTGTCAACCGTATGATCGAAGCGGGCATCGAGGGAATCGAGTTTCTCGTTGCCAACACCGACCTGCAAGCACTGAAACGCTCGAAAGCACCAATCAAAATTCAGCTGGGCAGCCGGCTGACTAAGGGTCTCGGCGCAGGCGCCAATCCCCATGTTGGTCGCGAAGCCGCGCTCGAAGACACGGACAAGATCATTGAAGTGCTTGAAGGCGCGGATATGGTTTTTGTGACCACGGGATTGGGCGGCGGCACCGGCACTGGCGGCGCGCCGATTATTGCTTCACTGGCGACAGAACTTGATTGCCTGACCGTTGCCGTAGTAACTAAACCATTTCATTTCGAAGGCCGCCGCCGTATGCAGCAGGCCGAGCACGGGCTGCGTGAACTGCGTGAATGCGTTGACACGGTCATCACGATTCCCAACGAGCGATTGCTGCACACCGTTGAAAGAGATTCTTCGCTGGCAGATTCGTTTGGCGTTGCGGACGACGTGCTGCGCCAGGCTGTCCAGGGCATTAGCGATCTGATCACCGTGCCGGGTTTGATCAATCTCGATTTCGCGGACGTGAAATCGATCATGCAAGGAATGGGAATGGCGCTGATGGGCGCAGGCCGGGCACGCGGGGAGAATCGGGCCATCGAGGCAACGCAGCAGGCTATCTCTTCGCCGCTGCTTGAGGAAGCGACGATTCAAGGTGCCAAGGGTGTGCTCATCAACATCACCGGCGGACCTGACCTGACGCTTTACGAAGTTAACGTCGCCTCGACGATCATTCGCGAAGCGGCCGATGAAGATGCCAACATAATTTTCGGCGCTGTCATTGATGAGAACCTGCGCGATGAAATGAAGATTACCGTGATTGCCACAGGCTTTGGCGAAGAAGCGGTGGCAATCGCGTCGGCGGCTGGCGTGACAGCGATGCCGTCGACGGCGCCGCGCTTTGTGCAACGACCAGCGGACGATCTGCCGCGGCCGATGATGCACGGCGCGCGTTCTGACGATCTCGACGTGCCTACTTTCATTCGCAAGAAAGCCGATTAGGCAATCTCATCCGGCGTTAAGCTAGGGAGGGCAGAAACTTCTGCCTTCCTTTTTCATTTCCCTTGCGAGCAGATGTTTTCCGCTTTGCTTTTTGCGCGCCGCTTGTGTAGCATACGCGCATTCCCTGGCAGGTTTTCCATTTCGGGCAAAAAGTATAAGTTAAGCCCTCTCCTTGAATGGCCGCAGCCTGCGAGAGTAAGTGTGGATCAGCGTCGCTTTGCCCGCCCATTACGTCGCGCGATCAAATTATTAACCCGTCTTAATCTTTGGAGGTAGGAACAAGTGAATCGCAAACTTATTAGGACCACGCTCGCCGAGGTTAAAGGAAAAGCGCGCGAGATGCCTCAGCCCAGAGAGCGTTCCAACGGTTCTCAACGCAGCTCGGGCGGCGGCAGCGGCGATGGCAGCCGAGAGGCACATCGTCCAGTACAACACAGTGCGCCGGTGGCAGTAAGGAAACGAACTCCGCCGCCGATGGAAACAAATGCCGAACTCTTCTACTACAAGAAGCAGATAGACTCGCATACGCCGATGATTATCGTGTTGCTTGATGGCGAGGAAATTGAAGGCACAATTGAGTGGTATGATCGCGGAGCGTTAAAGGTTAATCGCAAGGACGCGCCGAATCTTTTGCTGCTCAAGCGCAACATCAAGTACATGTTCAAAGCGGACGAGCGCGTCGAAGAAGCCGCCAGTTAGAAACTGGCCCAGCTGGGCCTCCCGCCCCTACCCTTATTGTGCTTCAGTCTCAAACCAATGAGGCAGTTCGCCAATAACCAATCGCCGAAACCTAGATCTTCCGGGCCTCTGCCGCGCATCGCCATAACCATGGGCGACCCGTCGGGAATTGGCCCGGAAGTAGTTTTAAAAGCGGTTGCTGAAGAAGAGGTTGTGCGCTGCTGCGTGCCGGTGATTATCGGCGACGCGCAATTGCTGGCGCATACCGCCCGCACGCTCGACTTACAGTCGGGCTATGACATCATCCGCAAGGGTGAACCGATTCCAGAGCAACTCTCCGAGCCGATCATTTATCATCTCGACAACATCAGCGGGTTTATCGAGCCCGGTATTGAATCCGGCGCTGCTGGCCGGGCGGCGGCAGGTTATATAGAAGCCGCGGTGGAACTGTGCGCCGCGGGTAGCGTTGATGCAATTGCGACGGCGCCGATTAACAAGCGCGCGCTTTTTCTCGGGGGTTACAGTTTTCCCGGCCACACGGAATTTTTGGCGCACCTAACCGGCAGTGAAGAATATGCAATGGCGTTTGTTGCCGAGAATCTGCGGGTAGTTTTGATCTCGACGCACGTGCCGTTAGCAGATGCGATAAAACTGGTGCGACGCGATCTCCTAATACGCACGATTCGCCTGGCCCATCGCGAGTTGAGACGTTGGGGTATTGAACGTCCGCGGCTCGCGGTCGCCGCGCTCAATCCGCATGGCGCGGAAGGAGGGTTGTTCGGCGTCGAAGAGGCTTCGGAAATTATGCCGGCGATCGAGAGCTGTCACGGTGTCGAGGACATGAATGTTGCCGGGCCGTTTTCCGCGGACACAGTATTTCTGCGCGCCTCGCGCGGCGAGTTCGATGCTGTAATTGCCTGTTACCACGACCAGGCGATGATCCCGGTAAAATGTCTTTCCTTTGGCGAGGCTGTGAATGTTACTCTGGGATTGCCGTTCATTCGCACCTCAGTCGATCACGGCACGGCATTCGACATAGCCGGTAAGGGAATTGCAGAACACTCCAGCATGGTAGCTGCAATCAAGTTAGCTGCACAGTTGTCCACGCAGGCCGGAGAAAGCAGCCGCGCAGTGGAAGTCTAAAAAAGAAATGCCAAACAAAGACCCAAAGACCTCAAACATCGACGATAATCACACCCGGCGCATCCTGGTGGCTGACGACGATCCCGCCATTCTGCGGCTGGTCACGGCGATTCTCGAGAAGGAAAACTTCGGTGTGGTCAGCGCCCGCGATGGGCGCGAAGCATATAAAATTCTGCAAAGCGATCAGGATTTTACGGCGGCAATCCTCGACGTCGTCATGCCACACATTTCCGGACCCGAGCTGGTCCGCTTCATGAAAACTGAAAAACGCCTGATGCGCATTCCGGTCATGATGATGACTGCGGAACAGGACCCCAAGCTATCGTCTGACAGTTTCGCTGCCGGAGCAGTCGTCTTTTTACCCAAACCTTTTACTACCGCACAACTGCACATCATGCTGCAGATGCTGATCAGCAAAGCCGAAAGCTAATGTTTGATTCACTCGGAATCGGAACACCGGATCGTCTTACCGCGGCTCTGCTGTCCGATGTGCGGCAGGGCTCTGCCATTGCTAAACAGCGCAAACGAATGCGAACTGTGTCTCTAAGATTGGATCTTCGTACGCTTTCGCTGTTGGTGTGTTGCATCTTTTTCATTGCCGGCGACGCGTTTGCACAGCCAAGTTCAAAACAAGCGCGTACCGCCCTGACGCGCCTCGCCGGATTTAAGTTAACCAGCGGCGCGGTACGGGTGAAGGCGATTACGCCAGGCACGCCCGCGGAAGTCACCGCCGACATTCGTAGTGTTTTCAAGTTTGAACAGGATGAGCGTGGGCGGTGGCGCATCGCCGAAATACGAACGGCGCAAGATCGCTGGGAGTCTATCGACTTCATTGCTGACGCGGCGCATACCAGTCTTGCAACCGGCGAATGCAACGTGCCCGATCCGCCGTTCAAAGGTACGGCCGCGATCGACCCAAGCGTAAAGCGCGCGCGCTGTCTGGTTGGCGCTTTAACAGGCATCGAGGTCCCGTCCGACGCAGTGCGCATTCAGGAAGTTGATCCGATGCCGCTGCCGCTCGCTTCACGCGCGTCAGCAGTCGTGGTTGCCTGGATTAGAGTGACTGCACGTTTAGTTAATGAGGGTAACGGTTGGCAAGTCTCTGAACTGCGCACCGGCAATCGCGACTGGTACAAGTTGCAGCCGATTATCGGCGGGCTGAACGAAAGAAAGGCGGCACAAGCGCGCAGTGATATGGAAACGATCTCGCAGGCGCTCGAACGCTATCGCCGCGAGCGTGGCTTCTATGTTGTTTCCGACAGCCAGGCGGTACTAATCGATCATTTGAATCCTCGTTATCTTGCCAAAATTATTCGAGTGGATCCCTGGAGTCACCCTTATAAATATGATGGCCAACGCGATCGCTTCAGCCTTCATTCATTGGGACCTGACGGTAAAGACCAGACTGGCGACGATATTCAGTTGCGGCCGTGATGTCCCTTAGCAAACACCGCGAGCTAAAGTTCTTGACTGGCAATTGGCGTGGGTGTTAGTTTCGAAATGCGGCCTGAGCGTTGTTAGCCGTTGGTTCCAAACAGCCAAGCGCCAACTGTATTCAAGGAATGTCCCCGCCAGTGGCGCAATTCAGCTAAGGTTATCCAAGCTTTGTTAGCTGGCAAAAAACTCCTACTTGCCGACGATTCAATCACGATTCAAAAGGTTGTGGACCTCACCTTTGCCGACGAAGGCGTCACCGTATTAACTGTTAACAACGGCCGCGAGGCGATTGAGAAGTTAAGCGAGTTTGCGCCGGATATCGTGCTCGCCGATGTGTTCATGCCGCAGCTGAGCGGTTATGAAGTTTGCGAGCACATAAAACAAAATGAACAGCTCAAGCACATTCCTGTTATTCTTTTGGTAGGCTCGTTTGAGCCGTTCGACGAAGCGGAGGCGCGCCGGGTTGGCGCGAACGACACGTTGACGAAGCCCTTTCAATCAATCCGAAATCTGATAGATAAAGTTGGCGCGCTGGTCGGTGGCCGCGCGGCAGAGGAACGGATTCCGACTGCGGAACTGCCGCATCACCGCGAACCTGCACCTGAACCGGAAAAATTGACCGAAGAAGAAATTCAAGTCACTACTGCCGATACGCTTCCCCTTCCGGCTGAGCAGGCCGAAGTCGTCGCTTACTACGCGGCCAAGCAGGAAGCGCAAGCGGCTGACCGTTCTCGTTTGGCTGCAACGATAGAAAGCAAAAGGCCGGATGTGTCCGCTGCTCCGCAAACTGACGACAACGCTGATGATTTCTTGCTTGATCTCAGTGATGTGAAAACAGGCGGTACCGGTATCGCAGACGACTTTGTTTTGGATTTGGACCTCGACGAACCGGCCGAGGCCTCGCCCGCGGTGGCCGCGTATTCAGCAACTTCATTTATGCAGCGACGGCGCGAAAGCGATAGCCCCGTGGCTGTCACTCCAACAGTGGATCCGATGGCGCGCACCCAACAATTTCCGAGTCCGAGCGAACCATCCGTGGAACCAGCGCCTGCGGCACAATCCGAGCCAATAACCGAGAAAGCATCAGCCTCAACCAGTGAAATCGGCGTTGGAACAGTCGGCACGTCCAGCGAATTATCGCCGGAGATGATTGACGCGATTGCGCGACGGGCCGTCGAACAACTTTCCGAAAAAGTTGTGCAGGAAATCGCCTGGGAAGTCGTTCCGCAACTCGCAGAATTGATGATTAAGCGTCAACTCGAAGAAAAGAATTCTTGAAGGTTTGATTACAGCGCAAAGAATAGGCAGGTGCTTGACAGGCACCTGCTTTTCTTTTGCGAATTACTGCAAGCGGCACAGCCGCGGCGCGGTTCTAGTGGATTTGAAAGCCCTCCAGCGCAGTCGAGTAGTTGAGTAATACGCTATCTCAAATTGCCGCATACATGAAAAACGTCGCACTCTGCCTTACAATGCATCTTTGCAACTAACCACTGGCAACTGACTACTAACTAATTAACAATGGAAATTCCGAAAACTTACGATCCCAAACAGGCCGAACAAAATCACTACGAACGTTGGGAGCGCGAAGGGTTTTTCGCGCCTGAGATCAACCGCGACCCGCGCGCGCCTGTCTTTTCAATCGTCATTCCGCCGCCGAACGTGACCGGCTCGTTGCACATGGGCCACGCGCTGCAGCACACGATGATGGATGTGCTGACGCGTTACAAACGCATGTGCGGCTATCGCACCTTGTGGCTGCCGGGCATGGACCACGCCGGCATCTCGACGCAGATGGTTGTAACGCGCGAACTGAAAAAAGAGGGACTGTCCCGGCACGATCTTGGCCGCGAGAAATTCGTCGAGCGCGTTTGGAAATGGAAACAGGAATCGGGCGGCCAGATTACCAAACAAATGCGGCGCGAGGGCGCATCAGTCGATTGGTCGCGCGAAAAATTCACGATGGACGCCGACCTGACGCGGGCCGTGGGCGAAGTTTTCGTTCGTCTGTATGACGAAGGAATGATTTATCGCGGCAATCGCATCGTTAACTGGTGTCCAACCGACCAGACGGTGCTGTCCGATTTGGAAGTAGAAAAAATCTCCCAAAGCGGCAAGCTTTATTACCTGCGCTACCCGCTGAAAAATGGCAACGGTCATGTAACGGTTGCAACCACGCGGCCAGAGACGATGCTCGGCGACACGGCTGTGGCCGTAAACCCGGAAGACGAACGCTATCGCGCGCTGGTTGGCGAAACATTGTTGCTGCCGCTCACCGGGCGCGAGATTTTGGTAATCGCTGACGAGTTTGTCGAACCTGAGTTCGGCACCGGTGCGGTCAAGGTAACGCCAGCGCACGATGCGAACGACTACGACATGGGCCAGCGCCATTCCTTGCCTCAGGTCGTCGTAATTGACGGACAGGCAAAGATGACGGCAGACGCAGGCGAAGAGTTTGTCGGCATGGATCGCTACAAAGCGCGTACGAAAGTTGTCGAGAAGTTTGAAGAACTCGGTTTGCTCGAGAAAGTTGACGACTATGAGTTCGCAATCTCGAAGTGCGAACGTTGTAAGACGGTCATTGAGCCATTGATTTCGACGCAGTGGTTTATGCGCATGGACCAACTGCGCGACCGCGCGCTTGAATCGTTGCAGCAGGACAAGGCACCGCAGTTCTTCCCGGAAGTTCCTTACGAAAAAGTTTACTCAAACTGGCTGGAGAACCTGCGCGATTGGACCATCTCGCGACAATTGTGGTGGGGACATCAGATTCCGGCGTGGTACATGAATGACGGCACCGTCATCGTCGCGCGTTCGGAAGATGAAGCGCGCGCGAAGGCCGGCACGGACGAGCTGACTCAGGATCCGGACGTGCTCGATACCTGGTTTTCGTCCGCGCTATGGCCTTTTTCCACCTTGGGCTGGCCGGAAGAAACCAAAGACCTCGCGACTTTTTATCCAACGTCGGTACTGGTGACGGCGCGCGACATCATCTTCTTATGGGTATCGCGAATGGTGATGTCGGGTTTGAAGTTTATGGACCAGGCACCATTCGCGGATGTCTTCGTCACCGGCACGATCCTCGACGCGCACGGCCAACGCATGTCGAAAACGAAAATGAACGGCGTCGATCCGTTGGAAGTGTTCGACAAGTATGGGGTGGATGCGACGCGTCTGAAACTCGCTTCGGTTGGCAGCACTGACATTCGCTGGAGCGAGAAGCAAGTCGAAAGCTATCGCAACTTTGCCAACAAGATCTGGAACGCGGCGCGGTTTTGTCTGCTGAATTCAGAAGGCGCAACGATCGATCCTGAGACATTAAATGTCGGTCCTGAATCAGCATTGCAGGATCGCTGGATTGTTTCGCGTCTTAACAAGACCGCGGGCGAGATGCGCAAGGCGCTCGCTGGTTATGAGTTTCACGAGGCGGTGCAGACGCTCTATCACTTCTTCTGGGACGATTTTTGCGATTGGTACATCGAACTAACAAAGAGCGAGATCAGCGCTGAGGAAGTCAGCTCAACTCGTACTGAAGCACGCACCCGTTTGCTGACTGTCCTCGAACAATCGCTGCGACTGCTGCATCCGTTCATGCCTTACATCACCGAAGAGCTGTGGCAGACACTTCCTAGCGTGAGCAGCACCTTGTTGCATCCTGCTTATGCCGGGGCGGCGCCTTCGATCATGTTGGCCGCTTATCCCGAGGCGCAGGCGGAATTGATTGACGAAAATGCCGAATGGGAAATGCAGGCGGTCATCGATCTCATCACACGTGTGCGCAACATTCGTTCGGAGATGAACATCAAGCCAGGCGAACGCGTGACCTTGTTGATCGGTTCGCCAGATGAAAAACTGCGCGCGGTGTTCAGGGCCAACACGGCTCAAATCAGCAGATTAGTGCGCGCTGCCGAAGTTTCAATCGATGAAAAACTTGAAGCGCCGCGCGCTTCGGCTCGAGCGGTTTTAATCGGCGGCGCGGAAGTAGCGGTTCCGCTTGAGGGCTTAATTGATTTTGAAAAAGAGCGGCAACGTCTGAGCAAAGAAAAAGAAAAGTTGTCGGCGGAGGCGTCAAAGCTTGAGGCCCAACTTGCGAATCCGCAGTTTGCCGAACGTGCGCCCACCGAAAAGGTTGAGGAAGTGCGTGCGCGCATTGCCGACATCGCCCAGCGTACAATGCAACTCGAGCAAACGATCGAAAACCTGCAGTGACCCGGCCGCTGGACGCTCTATTCGAACGATGTGCAGCCTGATATTATTCGAGTCAGCCGAGGGAGGACATCCATGTTTGATCGAATTTCAATCAATCCGAGCATTTGTCACGGACACGCTTGTATTAAAGGTACCCGAATACCAGTTCACCAAATTGTGGGCATGTTGGCGAATGGCGATACCTTCGAAAGCCTGATGAAGGCCTATCCAAATATTACCAAGGAAGACATTCGCGCCTGTCTGGAGTATGCCTCCTCGCTGACAGAAGAACAGATTACGCCGATCGAGGAAGTGCCAAGTGGCGTATGAAGATATTCGTTGATGAAAATATCCCGGTTATTACAGTCTTGGCGCTGAGGGCACTTCGACACGAGGTTTTAGATATTCGGAGCACGCCGGATCAAGGAATGTCAGATGATCTTCTCTGGGAGCTAGTGATAAGAGAAGGGCGACTGCTGATTACGACCGACAAAGGATTTGTGCAACATCGAGGTGAATCACATGATGGATTACTTGTTGTGCGTCTGCGGCAGCCGAATGAGCGAAAGATTCATGATCGTGTTATGCAGGCTCTGGATCAGTTCTCGGATGATCAATGGCACGGTTTGACAGTGGTAATGCGCGATGCTGTCCAGAGCGTTTCGAGGTCACGCTAAAGCAACCAACCAACTTTAACATCCTGTGTCAAGCGCATCACCACGAAGCCGCATGTTAGACTCCCGCTCAAGATCGTTAGAAAGCCCGAACCGCGAAGGAGTCCCTGAAATGCGTCGAACTCTGTTTTCGTTAACCATTATTGTTCTGGCTTTAATTGTTTTTGGATCCTCCTCCGTTCTGAAGAGCAAAGCAAAAGGCGCGACCATCGTCGCGCAAGCTCCCGGGTCTCGCTGCACTCGCCTGACGTTCGGACCAAGACCAAAGAAGCCGACGTCCAAAAAGGAAATCGCGGCCGCTTCAGGCACTGCCGCACCCGGCACGCGTTGCCTGCGCCTCTCATCAGGTGGCCGGCCCGGAAGCATACTTCCGAACACGCCGCCTAAAGTCGGCCTAGCTACTTCAACGGCTTACATTGCGACAAACGCCGCCGAGCAAGTTAACCTGAAAGCGGTCGCGTGTGACGCTGACGGCGACAGCATTCTTTACACTTATACAACTACCGGCGGCCGCATTACTGGCGACGGCGAGTCGGCTGTCTGGAGCTTAAGCGGAGTGACTCGGCCCGGCACCTATAGGGTCAGTGTGGAAGTAGACGACGGTTGCGGTTGCATAGCGTTTGATTCGAGCCAGGTAACACTCGAATAGAGCTACGCGGTCTGGGACCGAGGCCCGCGCTCCTCACCTGAATGGAACCAGGCGGTTTGCACACCGTGTAAATGCTAACGACTTGCGCCCGCTTGAAGGCACTCCTGACAAGGCGTATCTTTTAGAGACTCCCCGCTCGGATTCGAGGAATAACCATGCAAAAACGATCTATTCGCTACATCACGCTCTTGTTGGCCATTCTAATCGGCGTCAGTGTTTGCTCGATCGAAACCGATGCCCAGCGGCGCCGCAAGCGGCGCGTCCGCCGTGCGCCACGCGCTGTAGTCACGAATCCCGCCATCGCGCCGCCCGGAAGCGAGCAGGGCGATGGCTCGGAAAAAATAATTAGCACGGCCGACGAAAATGGCAATCCGGCTGACACGGCAGACGAAGGCGCGCCGCCGAAGAAGAGAGTGACGAGGAGCGGCGAGGCCAACATGCAGCAAACGATCGATGCGCTCTCGAACCAGGTCAATAGGCTTAACGATAAGTTAAGCCAGATGCAGGAGAACGACCGTTCGCTAATGGACATGGAACGCTTGACGCGTGCGGAGCAGCGCGCCGAGAGTGTCCGGTCGCAGATGCTGGACACCGAAAGTAAGCTGGCGGATTTACAAGCGCGCATGGACCAGGTTGATTATTCGTTGAAGCCGGAAAACATCGACCGCTCCATTGCGGGTTACGGGACTGTACATCCGGAAGAAGCTCGCGACGCGCGTCGCCGCCAACTGGAAAACGAGAAGGCGCGGCTGCAGGCGCAAATTAATTTATTGGAGAACAGTCGCACACGCTTGCAGGCTTCGTTATCAACTGCCGAAGCAGAAGTCGACGTATTACGGCGGCGCATCGACCAGAAGCAGTTGAACAACGCTTCGCGCGCTGAGCCGGCCGCGACACCCGACAAGCCTTAGTTTCAAGTTAAATCATGGGGACACTTCCAGCGGCGGATCTCTATCGCCAAATCGAACAGGCGAACCAGCGCGGCGAGCGTGTTGTGGTAGCCACGGTGGCGCGCACGCGCGGCTCAACGCCGCAGCAACGCGGCGCCAAGATGCTTTTCTTTGCAAGCGGCGAAGCAGCCGGAACGGTCGGCGGTGGTTGCGTCGAAGCGGAAGTTTGGGCCGAAGCTCGCGAGGCGCTGCGCTCGGGACAATCAGCTTTGCATCACTTTTCGTTGACCGCTGAAGAAGCTAGTGAGGAAGGTATGGTCTGTGGCGGGACGATGGATATTTTTCTTGACGTTTGGAAACCTACTTAATACTTGCGGTCTTAGGCCTTTGGTTTTTTGGTCCTTGCTTTTCGTGTTTGGCTCAGTTAGTGCTGTACTAAAGCCGCGGTTCCAAAGACCAAAGACCAAAGACCAAAGACCAAAGACCAAAGACCAAAACCAGAAAATGTCTGAATCGTTCATCGAAAACTACAAGGCCAAGCATCGCCACCCGCTGAACAAGCTCTCGCACAGCATCGGCATTCCGCTGATAGTTATTTCGCTGCCGCTGTTCTTCTTCAAATGGCGCTGGGCGCTTGGCCTTTTCATTGTCGGCTGGGCGTTCCAGTTTCTCGGCCACTTATTGAAGGGAACCAGCCCGCTTTCTTCCGCAATCCGCTTTATCTTCTCGTCGGTCCCTGGTGGTTGTTACGCCGCGCGTTCGGCTCTCTCAGTTCGCAAAAGCGACCCGCATCGAAATAGAATCCTTTCCGCATGAAGGATTCAACCGACCATACCCGCTCCATTTCTTCTTCGCTGCAACGGCTGTTCGAGGACGGCGCGCTTGCGATTGTCGTGACCTTGATCGAAGCGCCGCGCAATGTAGGCGCCAAGATGATCATCGAAGAAAACGGGAGTCATCACGGCAGCTTTGCGGATGCGACCCTCGACAAAGCAGTAATCCGGCAAGCTCCCGCCTTGCTCGCGACTAAAGAAGAGACGCGCACTTTTTACGGCCGTGAATTCGCTCCCGAGTTGACCGAGTTCAGCGAAGCGCAATTTCTTTTTGAACTAATCCAGCCTGAGCAGCGGGTCGTTATCTGCGGTGCGGGACACGTCGGGGCTTCGCTGGCGCGGTTCGCGGCGTTGTTGGGTTATCGCGCCACGCTGATTGACGACCGCAAAGAATTCGTAAGACGCGAAGATTTTCGGGAAACGAATATCGAATTGGTGCTGGCTGAAAGTTGGACTGAGGCAGTGCGCGCGACTATCGGCAACGGACGGGGCGTCGCTATCGCGATCGTAACGCGTGGCCATAGTGAAGATGAACAATGCCTGCGCGCGACGGTGACATCCAGCATTCCTGATTATGTTGGTTTGATTGGCAGCAAACGGCGCACGCGCATCGTGCTCGAACGCTTACGCGAATCCGGCATCAGCTCTGAGCAATTGGCAAAGGTTCATGCGCCGATCGGCCTCGACATTGGGGCCGTCACGCCGGAAGAAGTTGCGCTGGCGATCCTTGCTGAGATTGTTTCCGTTCGCCGCGGCGGGAGTGGTGGCTCGCTGTCGCACCGATGACGCCAGCCGCGGAACCTCTAACGGAATCAGCCGCGAAAATATATGCTTGTGAGGTTGTGACCTAATGATTTTTCTTATGGTATGCAGAACTGCTTGACACCTCATAATACCGGAAGTAATCTCCGCCCATAATCCGGACCCGTTACACCGCCAGCGATCATTATCTGTACTTTTCGCTCATTCAAACAAAAGATTGAGGAGATTCCAGCCATGGGCCGAATCCTTGCTTTCCTTTACGGAGTGATTTGCTATCTGATCTTCTTCGTGACCTTTCTCTATGCGATAGGGTTTGTTGGAAATGTTTTCGTGCCGAAGGCCATCGATACCGGCACACTAAATAGTCCTTTCGGCATTGCGCTAATCATTGATGCCGCGCTGCTCAGTCTGTTTGCAGTGCAGCACAGCGTTATGGCCCGGCAATGGTTCAAACACGCCTGGACCAAAATCGTGCCCTCGCACATCGAACGCAGCACCTATGTTTTAGTCGCGAGTCTTACACTGGCGCTGCTTTGCTGGCAGTGGCAGCCGCTGGGACCCATCATCTGGGAAGTGCGAAATGCAAGCGCCCGCACTCTATTGCTGGCTCTGTTCTGGATTGGCTGGGGAATTGTTTTTGTCTCGACGTATCTGGTCGATCACTTCGCGCTCTTCGGACTGAGGCAGATTTACAACTACTTGAAACGTAGAGAGGCGGAGCCGATACCTTTCCAGTCGCCCGCGCTTTATAAGATGGTGCGGCATCCGCTTTATCTCGGATTCATCATTGCGTTCTGGAGCACGCCGCGCATGACCTTTGGGCATTTGTTCTTCGCGATAATGACAACCGCCTACATTGTCGTGGCGATTCAATTTGAAGAACGTGACCTGATTAGAGCTTACGGAGAAACCTATCGGGGCTATCGCCAGAAAGTCTCCATGCTCATACCGCTTCCCAGAAGAAGATAGGCTCTGACCGACGACTTGTCTGATGGTGACGTCTGCGTCGCCCGGCGAATTCGATAGCCACAAATGAAAAGGGCCGCTCGACTTGAGCGGCCCTGCTTCTATTCACTGTCTGATTGCTTTAGCGACCGGCAGTTGTTGCAACACTGGCGCTGCCCTGTTTCGCCTGGAATTGCTGCCAATAGTCCTCAACGAAACTCTTCTGCTTGCCGTGGCCCATGCCGGAACCGAACTCGTATTGATTCATTTCGGTAAAGGCCTGCTCAAGATTCCAGTGATCGTGATTGAAGCGATACACCGCGCCCATCACGCCCGTCCGATGCCGGCCACCCGCGCAGTGCAGGTAAAACTTGCCCGTCGCCGGATCGTCAACCACCTTCAGAAACGCATTCACTTGGTCCATGCTGGGATAGCTCTTATCAACCATGGGGATGTTGATGTAGCGCAGTCCGGCAGCCTCAACGGCAGGTTGCTCATACGCTCTGGAATTGTCCGTTAAATCAATCACCGTCTTAATTCCGAGCGCGGCGAGAGCCTGGTAGTCCCCTTGTTCAGGTCGGGCGCCGCGATAGAAGCGCTCGTCCATTTGACCAAAGTTGGAGATTTTGACATTCGGGAAACGGGTGTCCTTGCTCTTAGCAAAAGAGAGGGTGGAAAATGAGAAAACAACAGCTAATATTGCGATGACGGTCAGGGAAGACTTTTTAACAAAACTCATTATCTTAAACTCCTCAAGTAAAGCGAACAGGTTGATAACTGGCGGCCTCTAAGGCCATTAAATCTAAACAACGCTGTCGGGGGACTACTTGATTTCCCGAACTCGGGGAACCAAAAAAGGCAACTACCGAAAAGGTAATTACTAACGATGAACTCCTCAAACAACCGACAATAAGATTCACGAAATGCTCACGTCGTTGCCACGAAAACTTCCCTGACAGTATACCTTTTCGACAAAAAAAAAGACTATTTCCGTAAACCCGGGACAGAGGAAAAGTGTACTTTTTTTCCGGTCAATTCGGTAGCCTTTTGGACTCCAATTATCGGATGTCTTTCCTAAGATTCGACAAAACAGCAAACAGCCTCCAGTGTCCGAAAGCGCACAGACGACCCGATCTAAGATTAGAGGCATCGCCGTAGAATGCGGGTCGAATGGTTTCCCGACTTCAACCGTTCGGCCCGCGACCAATCGAAAGGTGCCCCCAATGTTTCCCGTAACCCTCAGAGCTGGAGTGTGGTATATCGGCGCCCTTTGTCCGCACTGCCAAAAGCTCATACCGCTGTTTCGCGATCTCACCCAGGGCGCATCCAACTTTCGCGGTAGTTATCAACTGACTTGTCCTGAGTGCAAGCATAAGGGCGTGTTCGAAGGCCGACACTACAAACATTCTCCAACAGAAGCCCCTGCTGACAGCGCTGTCGTCCCCTTCACCCGAGCCGCTGGGCAGTGACCTCATAGTCTTCCCGCTAGGCGTAACGAGCACTAGCGCGGGCCGGTAATCTCAGCAACGATCTCGTAGGACCTGATGCGGGCGGCGTGATCATGTAGGCTGCAGACAACCATCAACTCATCCGCCTTCGTTAGCGCCACGAAACTTTCCAAATCTCTGCGCACCGTTTCAGACGAACCGACGATCGAGTATTTCAGCATGCGCGAAGCGTGCTGCTTCTCCGGCGGCGTCCAGTATTGTTCGATGTCATCAATGGGCGGTTGCAGTTTTCCGGGACTGCCGCGCAGCAGATTTGTGAACGATTGCTGCACCGTAGTGAACAGCCGCCGCGCCTCTTCGTCAGTATCGGCAGCAATAACATTTACGCCCACCATCGCGTAGGGGCGGCCAAGCTGTTTCGACGGTTTAAATTCGTTTCGGTAAATCTCGAGAGCATCGAACAGAGCGTCGGGCGCGAAGTGTGAAGCGAACGCGTAAGGCAGTCCAAAGGCCGCGGCGAGCTCAGCTCCGAAGGTGCTGGATCCGAGAATCCAAATTGGAACTTCAGTACCGCGGCCCGGCACCGCGCGAACCACCGCACGAGGCTGCTCGGATTCAACTGCCGCGAGGTACGACTGCAACTCCAGAACGTCTTCGGGAAAACTATCAGCGCGTCCTGGGTCGCGACGCAACGCACGCAGCGTTCGCCCATCGGTACCCGGCGCGCGGCCGAGGCCTAAGTCAATCCGATCCGGATAAAGGGATTCGAGCGTGCCAAACTGTTCGGCGATTACGAGCGGCGAATGGTTAGGCAGCATGATGCCGCCTGACCCGACACGAATAGTCGAGGTGCCGCAAGCGAGGTAACCAATCACGACGGAGGTCGCCGCGCTGGCGATGCCCGTCATGTTGTGATGCTCAGCGACCCAGAACCGTTTGTAACCAAGTGCTTCGGCATGTTGAGCCAGATTAAGGCTCTTCGGCAGCGCCTCACGCGGCGTTTCACCCACGATCACGGGGACCAGGTCGAGAATGGAAATTGGAATCATTGAGCCCGTGAATCGTAAATCGAAATCGTGAATCGACAAAGGCAGTGAAGGTGGAGCAGACAATCCGTAAATCGTGGATCGAGAAGCAATATCCACAGATTACGCCGATTACGCAGAAGAAAAGGCACGAAAAAGGCAGAAGGCAGAAAGCAGAAGGCAGAAAGCCGGAAGCACAAAGGACAAAGCAGGAGCACGTGTGCCTGGTGGTCACCGCTCTCGTTTTCTAATCCGTGTAATCTGCGTAATCTGCGGATTCGTCCTGTTCTACTCACGAACAGCAAGCACTTCCAGGTACTGCGCCTCGACCTCGGTCGTTCCATCGGAAGCACTATTGTTCCCAGTCCAAAGCTGCTCGAGGTCGTGACGCAGCGCAGCTTGTCCATGTTCGTCGAGGGCGCCAAATGCTTTTTGCACTGGACCAAAATAAGTTCGGAAATGTTCCACAACTTCCGCGGGTGCAAACGGAAACTTGAAAGTTATTGTTCGCTCGTTGGTGCGAATATCGGAAAAACCTGCTCGAAGGCGATCGCGCACAGTTGCATCAACGCCCCAGAGGATGGGAGGCGGCATGCCTGCTGGAGGAGGGAAGTGATTGGCAACGGTCTTGAACATTCGTCCCACGAAACCAGTGGGTGTCCAATTCGCCATCGCGATAAAGCCGCCGGGCTTGCAGACGCGCTTGAGTTCGGCGGCCACCAATTCTGGGCGGGGAGCAAACATTGCTCCGAACATCGTGACCACTGCGTCGAAACTCGCATCCTCATAAGGCAAGGCTTCAGCGTCGCCTTCGTCGAATTGAATTTGCAAAGCTTCGCGCTCGGCATTTTCGCGTGCTTGCTTGATCAAATTCGGCGCAATATCGACACCCGTTACAATGGCTCCCGCGCGCGCGGCCGGCAGTGCAAGATTTCCGGAACCGCAGGCGACATCGAGCACCTTCATTCCCGGTTGCAAATGCAGCCGTTCGATAAACTCTGCCGCGCCGTCCGCAGTCGATTTTGCTATTTGTCCAAAATCACCAGCGCTCCAGGTCGCCTTCAATCTTGACTTCAATGTTTCCAATTCCGGAGTCATGCCTTCTCCAATCGTGAATCGTGAATCGTGAATCGTGAATAGTGAATGGTGAATCGTATTAGTAAATCGCTCCCACTGCCCACTGCCCACTACTCACCGCTCTGCAAATGCTCACTGCTCACCGCTCTTCAGATACTTCTCCGGAAGCGGATGTTTCTCGTCTTCGCCTTGCCAAAAGATTGTGACGACCCACCAACGACTGCCATCGTTCATCAACTGAATGCTGTTGATACCGCGTTGGAATGGTTTCGCATCCGGAGCGTGGCGCGATTCATAAGTACTGAAGACGTGAACAATCTGGCCAAACTCTTCAGTCTTTCGTGCGGCTTCGCGTTCGTAGAAAGCTTCCTTTGCCATAAAGCCGCTCGCCCTTTCTATGTATTCATCAACGGTCAGGACTCGCGAGCCGTAACCGCCGCTTTGTTTGGGGCCGGTTGGAATGAGGCGCGCGCCGGGAACAAATAGTGATTTCATGCGGTCCCAATCACGCTTCTTGCCTGCAGGTCCGGAAATAACGTCATAGACAGCGGCGATGATCGAATCGACTGAGGCAACGTCAGCCGGATTTGCTGCAGGCGGCGACGCAATCTGGGGCGTCCCTGCCGAAGCCGGAGTGGCGCTCGGAGTTGCCGGCTTTTGAGTGGAAGTGTCAGGTTGCGGCGTTGGAGTCTTTGTTTGAGCCATGATCGTATTGGTTGCGCCGGACAAAATTAAGCTGGCAAGAACAAATTCGAAAAACGTTCGGTGTAGTTTCACAGTGACGCTCCTGAAATTTACAAATGATCAAGTCGTGGGGCATTAAAGCATGAGGGCTTCGTATTGCCAATTGCCGATTTCCGATTGCCGATTGCATCCAGCACGAGCGGTGTTTGAAGCTTGCCGCCGCTCATGTTAAGACATTCAACTAATTCCAATGCAGACTGAAAACCTCGAGCGCGTCCCCGCGCCCCGCATCGCGAGAACTGGAATGTTTCGCGCGCTGTCGCATCGCAACTTCCGCCTATTTTGGGCCGGCGCATTTCTCTCAAACTGTGGCACATGGATGCAGGCAGTCGCCCAGGGCTGGCTCGTTCTACAGTTAACCAACTCCGCGTTTTGGCTGGGGCTCGATGCGTTCATGGCCACGATTCCCGGCTTCTTCTTGACTTTGCTTGGTGGAGTTTTTGCCGACCTGGTCGATCGCCGCCGCTTGCTGATTTACACACAAGTCGTTGCCGGTGTGGCCGCGCTCGGGTTGGCAACACTGATTTGGACGGGACTTGTCAACCGGTGGATGGTGCTGGGTTTTTCTTTTGTTACCGGCTGTTGCATGGCGCTCGCCAGTCCTTCTTATTTGGCGATGACCTTTGATCTGGTCGGACGCGAAGACCTGGCCAACGCAGTCGCACTAAACTCATCGCAGTTCCAACTTTCGCGCGTAGTCGGACCCGCATTGGCCGGCGTTGGTCTTAGTTTGTTTGGACTGGCCGGCTGCTTTTACGTCAACGGGCTGTCTTTTGCGGCTGTAGTCATCAGTTTGAACATGGTGCGCTTCGACGGCGCCACGCACCCGGCACGCGCGCCTTCGCATTCAATAAAAGATCGACGCGCGCTTTGGACGGACCTGGTGGAAGGCTTTCGCTATGTACGCCACCGGCCGCGTGTCTGGTCGTTGCTCATGATCTCTTCCGTGAACAGTCTTTTTGGCGCGCCTTACTTTTCAATGATTCCGATTTATGCGCGCGACATTTTTCACCTGGGCGCTACAGGTCTGGCCTGGTTGATGGGCATGGCCGGCGCCGGGGCGTTTTGTGGCGCAGTGCTGCTGACAGTGATGGGCGATTTTCGCCGCAAGGGTTGGTTCGTGCTGGGCGGCAGCCTTTTCTTTGGCGCCGGCGTTACCGCTTTTGCGCTGTCAACTCATTTGCACCTTAGCTACGTATTTCTTTTCTGCCTCGGCTTTGCCATCGTCACTTCCGTGGCCGTCACCAACACGCTGCTGCAAAAGCTCGTGACCGATGAAATGCGAGGGCGCGTTATGAGCATGTTCATTCTTTCCTTCATCGGCACCATGCCCATTGGCAATATCATCGCCGGCTCGGCTTCACACCGATATGGCGCACCGCGCACGTTGGCGGTTGGCGGTGTGATCATTTCGTTATTTGCAACCGCAATGATTCTCTTTAACCGGCGACTGCGCGAACTATATTGACCGTCAACGCCAGAGCGGGGGCATGCCCGCCTTCCCAACCGCGAGCTGATCAAAGTTGAGTGGTGATACCCTTTCGGGAACGCCTGCAAAGCAATCGCGCAGTCCCGGAGTCTCGAGGTTGGGAAGGTGGGCTTGCCCCCGCTCTTCCATTGGCCGACAAGAGTCAGTCCGGCGCAAGAAAGAGGTGGAGCGGCGTTCTACAAAGCAGGCAAGGGGTAAACCTCTGTGAAGAACGCGAGTGAGGAGATCATGAAAGCCACAAATATTCGACCACTTCTATTGTCAGTCTCAATGTTATTCCTGATTGCGGCGAGCGCTGCGGCCCAGGGCGTCATCGTTCCGGGCCCGTGCCGGCGCTGTCCGGATCAACCTCGACCGGCTTTGCCACGCTCGTTGCCGATCAAATCAATAAAGATCGACACAAAAATCGTCTCGCAGGTGGCGACCACCCA
The DNA here is from genome assembly GCA_030841085.1 of Pyrinomonadaceae bacterium. Classification (GTDB taxonomy): domain Bacteria; phylum Acidobacteriota; class Blastocatellia; order Pyrinomonadales; family Pyrinomonadaceae; genus PSRF01. Next base: position 260,800 of record JAVEDP010000041.1, on the reverse strand, counting down.
CATCGAGCAAATCTTCCGCAACGATACCGACGCGACGTTGGAAGGCACATACTTTTTTCCTATTCCCGAACAAGCCTCAATAACTGAATTTGCCATTTGGGATGGTGACCGGCGACTGGTCGGCGAAGTGCGCACGCGCGAAGAAGCGCGTCGCATCTATGACGAGATTGTACGCCGGCAACGCGACCCCGGTTTGCTCGAGTACGCGGGCAAAGATCTTTTTCAGGCGAGCATATTTCCGATACCACCACATGCCGACAAGAAGTTGGAAATTAGTTACAGCCAGATTCTGCGCGCCGAGTCCGGCACCGTTGCTTATCGTTATCCACTTGGTACCGGCAGGCAGATGGCCCAGATCGGTTCTGTCTCCGGGCGAATAGAACTTGAAAGCAAAGACCCACTGCGCAACATTTATTCACCCACGCATGCGATTGAAGTAAAACGAAACGGCACGGGCCGCGCCCTGGTGACTTTTGAAAACCAGGGCGAACCGCAGGACTTTCAAATGTTCTACGCCCTCTCGCGCGAAGATTTCGGGGTCACGCTGTTGACACATCGCGAGCCGGGCAAGGATGGCTATTTCCTTTTAATGGTTTCACCAAAAGACGATTGGTCGGAACGGGAGTATGCGGCCAAGGACATTGTGTTTGTGCTCGACACGTCGGGCTCGATGGCCGATGCCAGCAAGATGGAGAAAGCGCGCGCAGCTTTACTCTATGGCATCAAGATTCTCCGCCCGGCGGATCGCTTCAACGTGATTTCGTTCGCCGGCGAAGAACACTTGCTGGCTAACGAATTGATCAATGCTGACGAAAACGGCCGAACGCGCGCATTACGTTTTGTTGAAGCGCTAAAGCCGGTTGGCAGCACAAATATTGATGCCGCGCTGACCGCCGCTCGCGAACAAATCAGTCGCTCCGCCAATTTGGGCCATCCGCGCATGATCGTTTTTCTCACTGACGGCTTGCCAACAGTTGGCACCACTAACATCGAACAAATTCTGGCGAACGCAAACAAGACAGACGGGGCGCGCATCTTTCCCTTCGGCGTCGGTTATGACGTGAACACTTCCTTGTTGGATCGGCTTGCGTCGCAATCAGGCGGCGTTGCTGACTACATTGAACCGAAAGAGGATTTGGAAGTTAAGGTCTCCAATTTCTTTTCGCGAATTAGTTATCCGGTTCTGAGCGATCTGCGACTGGACATGGCAGGCGTGGAAACCGACCTCTCTTATCCGCGAACGATGCCTGACTTATTCCGCGGCTCGCAATTGACGATTATCGGCCGCTATCGCAATCCGATCGATATGAATTTTGTGCGCCTGACCCTGACCGGTAAAAGTGGCGGCAGCGAACGAAAGTTTTACTACAACAATCTTCATTTCGCATTGACTGAAGAAGCGAATGATTTTCTGCCGCGTTTGTGGGCCACGCGACGCGTCGGCTGGCTGATGGAACAGGTGCGAACTAACGGCGAGCAGCAGGAGCTGCGCGATGAGATCGTTGATCTGGGAACGCGCTACGGCATAGTTACGCCGTACACTTCTTATCTGGCCGTCGAGCAGAACGCCTCAGTGCTGGGCTTTACCAGCGCGACGGTCTCGCGGCCCAATGGGTTTGGGAGCGGGCGTGGCGGATTAAATGCCCCGCCGCCGCCGAGCGTCGCGGATGCGAAAGCAGTTACCGGCAATATCGCCGTGCAGCAAAGCAAGAAGGCGCGCGCGCAACAAGAAGTAATGCGTGTCGATAAAGATGAATCAAGCGCGATTCGAATCGCCGGCGGCAAGACTTTCTATTTGCGCGATGGCGTATGGACCGACGCGGACTTCAAGGCAGGCATGACTTTGCCGCAGACGGTGGTGAAGTTTGGCAGCGACGAATATTTTGCGCTGCTGAAGCAGAAGCCGCGGTTGGCAGCGTTTTTCTCGTTGGGAGAAAAAGTCTTAGTCATTCTCGACGGCACTGTCTATCGCGTTGACTCTGCTGGTAATTGAGGCAAGCGATAATTGGAAGACGAAGGGCCGACGGGAAAACTCGCGCGGCCCTTCGGCCGTATAGCAAACTGTTAGTTTGCGGTCGTTCGTTAGCACTCAAGTGAATGGCACCCGACCAACGCAAACTAACAGTTTGCTTTACCTCCAGGACACTATCGACAGCTTGTGTTGGCTTTGCAGTTAAGGTAAAAACTGTAAACAATCAACCCCCAGAAAATCGTTTAGTGAAGAGGCAGATTGATTGGGCTGGCGCTTTCGAAAAAGCTTCGGCATCCAATTACGAACCAGGGGAAACACTCGTGCAAAAATCACAAACTCGATTATTCGCGGCGATGCTATTTCTGTTTGCGCTTGCCTTGTCGGCTAAGGCTCAACAGGGCTGGACCGCAACGCGCGTCGGCCTTGCCGGCAAAGATCTGAACACAGTTTTCTTTCTTGATAGCAAACGAGGCTGGGTCGGCGGTGACGGTGGTTTCCTGGCGCGCACGGACGATGGTGGAACTAGTTGGGTGCGGCAAACAGTTGATACGCCCGACGCGATTAATGACATTTACTTTCGCGACAAAGAAATTGGTTTTGTGCTGGCGGGCAACGCGGTTTTTTCAACCCGCGATGACGGCGCTCGCTGGACCGAAGTGCGCCGCTTTCTGCCGCGAGAATTTGAGGGCGCCGATGTCGAGCTTTACAGCGTGCGCTTCTCGAGCAAGAAAAAAGGTTGGGTGGTTGGTTCTGTCAGTAAAAATGATCGCGTTACCGACAGCATTCTGCTCTACACCGAGGACGGCGGCGAGACTTGGCGCCGGCAACGCGCGCCCAGCCGCCTGGAGTTGATTCATATTGAGTTTGCCAGCGACAAACGAGGTTGGATCGTTGGGACTGGAGGCACAATTCTTACGACCGTTGACGGCGGACAAAGCTGGGCAAAACAAGACTCAAAAACGCCGGGAACAATTTATCATCTCGATTTCCGCGGTGAAAAAAGGGGCATCGCGGTCGGCGAGCGCGGCACCATTCTGCGAACTACAGACGGCGGAAATACCTGGGCGCCCGTCACGATCAAAACGCACGCGACACTATTGAGCGTTCAGTTTATCGATGACAACAGCGGCTGGGCAATCGGCCGCAGCGGTACTATCCTGCGCACCGATGATGCGGGCGCTACCTGGGTCGAACAAGAATCAGGGACTAAACAAAATCTCTACGGATTATATTTTGTAAAGAAAGCCGGCTGGGCGGTGGGCGGCGACGGCATGTTGCTTCGTTATCAGCAGTAGGACCGACATTCCTGCCTGTCGACTGGCAGTTGCATTCCGGAAGGAGACAGCAGATTTTCCATTCATCATCTGACAGTTCTCATTTGTTAAATGGTATTGCGTCTTGCGTCTTACCCCTCCTCGAAGGCCACATAAGTTTCTTTAGCCCCCGAGAAGAGACCTCAGCGGAACTCCCACCTTTCAGAATTTGATTGCACTCTGTGAAGATGCGTGCTTTGTTGCCGACTCAAGAACACGGTGAACAACTTAATCCGGATCATTCGCCAGATCGCGGACACGATCGTGCAAGCTCTGTAGTTTATCGAGCTTGCTTCCGTTTTCGCGCGCCCACGATTTCATAAGCGATAGCTTGTGGTCTCGACCAATGAAAAACCCCGAGGCGTTTTCTATGTACTGTGCATATAGATCCGAATTGCCTGTGATGATGAGAAATGCGGCAAAGAGTCTCCGAGAATTGCGATTCTTTACCCTCTCCGTGATAAACGGTATTGCGTAGACCCCGAATCGTCGAATCTGTGCCAGATTTCTTGGATCAATTCGCGTCAACGTGTCATCGTTTTCATCGGGATATAACGTTGTAAGAAACTGCGTAGCATTCGAATATTTTTGCGAATCCCAATCATGGATAAACTGATCCCTAAATTTCGGGGACGCAGCGTAAAAATTTTCCGCTCCGCTTTCATAGTACAGATTGATACCGGACACGGCGTTTAGCAAAAGCACCAAACGGTAAAGGCGCAGCGGATCCGTTTCAGTTCTCAGATGCTTAACGAGAAACGGCGTCAAGTTTGGTCCAAACGAAAGAAGTGCTCCGGTCGCGTTTCGCATTTCAGCGGGGCCAATGTCAGTCCGCGTCCAAAACGGTTCCCCTAAATTTGGATTAGAATCGATAGCGTCAGACCATTTCTTGTACGCCTCCTCATAGGCGGAGTCAGAATCCCGTAGCGACTGGGTGGAATTCATGGCTAACCCGAGTACCGCCACGCAGAGTAGCCCTATGCCGACGAGCAGATACCTCATGATCAATTACCTCCTACAATATTTGAATAAGCGCCACCCTCAAGTTGTCCTAAAGTGTGAGCCATCCTTATCAGCTGTCCTAACTTGCTAGAAGCGGGACAATCGGCACCGGTTCCTCCGCCCTTCCTGTGTGGACAGTTGGATCGTCGGCCTTTTGCTTAACCGGCTTTGCTTGAGGCACAACATTAGAAACAACCGCTAGCAGAGACGAAACTATTAGCACTAAGCCCCGCCGAACAAACCATCCTTCTACGGCCTGCTAGCAAACTGATCATTATCTGTTCGCCTTCTCAGGCTTCACGTTCTTTGTGCGCCGTAGGTGGATTGCTAGTTGCCTGATTTCGCCAGGATTCAGCGTGGCAACATCCGTTCGTGGTCCCAACCGGCTAGTAACGTCTTGCTCGTCATAACCAGACTTTGAGGCTTTAATATTCGTTGGCAGGGGAGGAATTAGGACTTCACACTTTCCAGTCCTTTCGTCGGGAATGCAGGATAATGAAACATAGGCAGCCGGATCCCCCGGGCGTCTAAGTTCAATAGCGGCATCCTCAATCTGATCGTTGGTATCAGCATCGAAAACCTGAATGATCATCTTGGCAGCTTTCGGTCCCAACTGCACCACCACATTAGCCACCTGTTGCTCATATACGCTGACCTGCGGGATAGCCCTCGGATCGGTGACGTAAAAAGCAAAGAACGTATCGGGGTATCCATCTTGCTCTTTAAAAGCGTGAACTGTGTTCAAGCCGGCCGGCACTTTCTCAAGGAAAAACTTGCCGTTCCTGTCAGTTTGGACCGAGACTACTCTTCCGTTACTTGGCTGTCCGCTGGGCCCGGAGTAGACGTCCGCAAGTCCTATCGGACGACCATTCTCGTCAAGCACAGTTCCCGAAATGGCGCCAAAACCCGGAGCGATATTCTGAGAAGCGCTATCTCTCCTCGAGGAATAGGAAATAGCCGCCGCTGCGGCAATGGCTATAATCGCAAAGCCAGTCACGAGTACTCTTTTCATGGCATTTTCCTTCCTAATGGATGTCCCCTTTTAGTTTATCGGGCGTCGTAACACCATTTACAGTGATAGCATTATTGTGAACGGTTTCCGTTAAGGTTCCAACAGTCGCCGGCGTTTGCCCGCTAGCACACCACTGCCATTGGTCAGTTATGGTATACCCACAAGAACCGCCTACGCTGTTACAATTCACCGTAATGTTGTCAGTAAATTGTCCTTTGCTGTCGGTGGGTGCGCAAGAATCGGGAGTTGGCCCCGCGCCATCAGAGCGACACGTATTAGTCGATAGGCTGCTGAAATATTCTTGCATCGGGGTCGCGCCGGTATTCTTCCCGTTAGAATCTACCACTTTGAACTTTATTTGCCGGGAAGTCACACTCGTGCAGCCTGCAACGACACCGGTATTATCTGATACAACGTGTAGGTGATCCGGATTTCCCGGGGGTGTGGTCACGGAGTCAGTATCAAATGTACTCCCGACGCTGATCGGCGCAGTGCGTCGGTGAATCTCTTGGAACCCCGGGCTCAAAAAATAATAATACCAGGGTGAATAGATGCCCTGATTCTCAAAGTAGCCAAAGTAGTAATCATCGTAGTAGTAGGTGCGATATGGCCATGCATAATCGTAGTCCCACAAATCGGCGATGGGCTTATGAAAACCTTTTGCAATATAGGTAGTATCAGGGTTGGTCCCGGAATAGAACAACTCCACAGAGGCGACTCCATTCCACTGGTCCTCTTCAGATCCCTGAGCGACTACGGAAAAGTTGCCATCCCGGATCGTCAATGACACATAGGCATCATATTCGCCAACCAGATCCCAATCCAGGTCGGTTTCGGAATAAGCATCCAGCGTGTCGGTGTCGGCATAGTAATCAATTTCTGTATAGCCTGTGACTGCCTGTGCTCTCGTTTCTACCGCAACGCCCAGGCAGCAAAAAAGAACCAGCAGCGTTGAAAGAATTACCGGCGTTCTCATTCTCATCGTCCAGCTCCTTGCTCTCGATGACTTGGCCCTCGACTATCAACTTCCGCGGCTATTCATTGCATTTGAACATTGGGCGCGATCTTGGTCTTCACGAAATTATCGAAGCGCGCGAACTCGGCATCGCCCAATCTAAGGCGTAAGCGATCCCTTGCACGCAGGACACTGGCATCGCGTTCTTCTGAAAGTTTCCGCAGCTCCGGCGGCGGTGGAACAGGAGTCTGGCCATGCGGGACTTGGCCGTTCGGGTATTGTGCTTTGTAAGCAGCAATCAGCGGCTTTGCCCTCTCGGCAATCATTTGCTCTTCTTGCTCCAATTCAGAGGCCACCTCTTCAAGGGCGCTACTCTGTTCCGGAGTTAAAGTCGCCTTCCGTGTGAAATGAGTTTTGAACTGGGTGGCGTCCTTGCCTTCCTTTTCTACGTCTTCGGCTTTTCTCTTAAGCGCCATGACGTGATGAAAAAGATGCTTGTAGATCACGTGCTCTGGAATGTTAGCAGTGGGCTGTTGTGACGCGCGGGCAGACGGGTCTTGTCGCCGTCCAAAGGCGAAGACGCACGCAGCCAGAGAAAGAACGCATACAATCGTCAGCGCTTGTTTCTTTTTCATTTGCCCTCCCAGGAAAGCAGGTGACGGATTATTTGATTTTCCAATCGAAGGATTCTTCGCTGGATGGCTTCGGTTTGGCTTTGACAATTCCGATGAAGCAAGCCAGTGGAGGACCGAGAACGCGCGCAACGTACTCCGACCATCCCTGAAAGTCAATAGATATCTGCACATTAGCAACATGTCTCACGCGGACGGTTGTTTGCACTAAGGTCGCGAGCTTACAGAGTTTGTAGGAACCCCATGAGTCCCGCGTCTTCGCGCCAGTGTTTCACTGGCTTGGTCGTGGTCACTTCGCACGCTGCTAGGGCGTTCGCTTTCATTTCCAGATCGACCTCAGCGTAAATGTTGGTTGTGTTGAGCGAGACATGACCCAACCATGCTCGGATTGTGTTGATGTCTACTCCCGCGCGCAGAAGATGCGTAGCAGTAGTGTGGCGGATCGTGTGCGGACTCACGCGCTTTGTCTTCAGTGACGGCATTCCCTCTGATAGTCTCTTTGCGTAACGTTCGATCATTGTGTGAATCCCAAAGCGAGTAAGTGGTCGTCCGCATCGATTGAGAAAGACGCGTTCAGATGGTGATCGCTGGTTAACCAAACTTGAAAGCTCAATCACAGTCTGCGGCCATAGCGGACAGCGGCGCAGCTTATTGCCCTTGCATTGGCCAGGCCAGGAATGCCCTGGATACCAACGAATTTGGTTTCAGCCGTGAACGCGACGGTAGGATTTTGATTGATGCATCTGCATTGCGGTGAATCAAATGACAAATGAGAAATGTCAGATGATGAATGGAAAATTCGTGTTCTCTTTCAATCTGCCCTTACTTGCGATCGATAAGAAGGGAAGACAGGCAGGAATGCCTGTCCTACTTGAACGAGACAACCGAACTCGATTGAATTAGCATCTTAGAGTTTGAAGTTAATTGGATGGCCGTAGGTTATAATGGCCACCGTAACTTCGGTTCCTCCTGTGATTACGCCCGGCGCGAAAGCCGGGCGTTTTTTTGTGAGTAAAGCAAACTGTTAGTTTGCGGTGGGGCAAAGACATCAACGTTGTAGTGGCCACGATCGACCGCAAACTACAGTTTGCTTTACGTTCGAGTGCCGGTGAAAGTGAGTGCCGGCGCATCTTGCAGGTGGATCGTTCCTTCGATCTGATTGTCAGTCAATTCAGCGGAAATGTTAGCTTCAATTGCATGGCCGGCAACGTCAAGCGAGACGACTGCGGCTAACGACTCACCATCGACGGTTGCCGACAACAACTCTCCACTACCCATTTCGGATTCAACTTTTCCCGAGAGGCCGTTTGGGCCTGGCAATAGAGTTAAAGTCGCTGGAATGCTTTGTCCGAGCGGCGTATCGATTTGCAAAGACCAGTTGCCGGCGTAGAGAGCGCCGGATACTTCCGACGACGCTTTGTTCTTACTCTTCTTTTTCCCTGCGGTGTTATAAAACTGAATATCTTCGGCGTACGGCTTGATTTGTTCGGTCAACTGGGCAGCATCGCCCACGATCACAATCGCTGCCTCATCCGGCCTTACATACTTGTTGGCGACAGTCTGAATCTGTTCTCTGGTGACGGACTGAATATGGCTGCGATAAGTGTCCAGATAATTGTCGGGCAAACCAAACATTCTTATCTGTAACAGTTGATCGATTAGGCCTTCCTGCGTTTCCAGTCGAATCGGAAACACGCCCGTCAAATACGACTTGGCATCCGCAAGTTCCTTTTCCGAAACCGGCTCGCTGCGAATTCTGCCTAGTTCGTAAAAAAACTCTTTCAGAGAATCACCGGTGACTGGCGTTCTGACCTCGGCCGTCGCGCGAAAAGTTCCAGCCGTCCGGCGCGCGTCGAGGCTCGAGTAAGCGCCGTAGGTGTAACCCTTTTCTTCGCGCAAATTCATGAACAAGCGCGACGAAGCGTTGGCGCCGAGCACCGTGTGCATGACCAGCAGTGGGAAATAATCAGGACTGGTGCGCGTAATTCCGGAGTTAGCGATCACGATGTTCGCCTGCGCCGAGCCGGGCCGATCGATGACATACGCGCCCCGAGACGTGCGCGTGGGCGGCGCAGGAAAGTCGTCACCGGGAACTTCACCAGGTTCCCAACTGCCAAAGAGACTTTCAATCCGCTTAAGCAGCGGATCGTGTTCGACGTCTCCAGCAACCAGAAGCACCGCGTTGTTAGGAATAAACTTGGACCGATGAAACTCGATCAACTTTTCACGCGTGGTCGCGTCAATGGCTTCGGGAGTGGGCGCGGTTACTGAATACGGGTGCTGACCAAACATCACGCGGGCCACCATCTCGGTGGCGAGGAACGACGGTTGTGCACGCTGCTGCTTCAAACTCTCTTTAGTATTTTGCTTAGTCAGCTCAACTTCGTTTTCGGGAAAGGTGGGCCGAAGCGCGACATCCGCCAACAGTTCGAGAATCTCGTCACTGAAAGTTGTCAGCGAAGAAGCGGCGACGGTTGTGTAGTCGGAGTTTGCACCTGCTTGCAGCGTTGCGCCCAGGCGCGCGACTTCGTCGGCAATCTCGCGGCTGGTGCGCGACTGCGTTCCTTCAGTCAGCAAACCGGTAAGCATGTCTGCGAGACCGGGCAGTTCCGCCGGATCGTGCGCGTCGCCGCTTCGCCATGCCAGTCGATAACTGACCAGCGGCAAGCGCTGGTCTTGCACGACGACCACGAGCAGTCCATTCGACAGCTTCGTTTCCGAAGTGGTCGGCAGCTTTATCGGTCGCGGTGGTAACGGGGGCGGCGGTTGTTTGAGAGTTTCCGTTTGTGTGTTCGTCATTAAGTATGCAAAGGACCCGACCCGCGTTCAATTTGTTGCGACGGATCGGCTGGCTGTTGTTCTGTTCTATTCTCGGTATCGGCAAGCACGGCGCCGCCATTGACGGCGGGTTGGGTGGGCGGCTGCGCCGGTACCTGAGGCGCGGGGGCGGCAGGTTGTTGCGGCTCGCCCGGCGGCAGCGGTGATGCTGCGGCTTCGGCTTGCGACTCTTCGCTTAACGCGGCGGGCACGATGTCCAAAACGACACGGTTGTCAATATCGAGAAAACGCTCGACTGAACTTCGGATTTGTTCCGGCGTAATGGACAGGTAGTGATCGAGTTCAGAGTCCATCAACGTTGGGTCGCGATCGTAGAGCGTGTATTCAGCCAGACGCTGCGCTCGATACATCGTCGATTGGCGGCCGCGAACGACGTCGTTGCAAAGAGAGTTGCGCAGTTTCTCCATCTCTTCAGCGGATGGACCGGAAACTCTCAGCGCTCGAATCTCGGCGAAAATCTGATCGCGAATGGTCGCGACTTCTTCGCCGGGCTTAGGCAAGGCAAAGATGTACAGAGCAGAAGGTCCGCGCCTTTCGTCGATGCCGCCCTGAATCGACACCACCGATTCGTCGCCTTTAACCAGCTTTTGATAAAGACGCGAACTGTCGCCTTCGAACAATAAATCCGCCGCCAGCGACAGCGCATAAAAATCGGGCGTGCGGCGCGGCGGGATTTTCCAGCCAAGCACGAAAGCAGGAGCCGGAGCGAGCTGGTCAGGAAAAACCTCCAAAGTGCTTGCGACGTCTTCCGGTTCGCTCGTATCCGCGGCAGGCGGCGGTGGCTGACTGGGAATGCCTGCGAAATATTTGTTGACCAGCGACGTCGCTTCCTGCTCTTCAAAGTCCCCAACGATCGTTAGCACGGCATTATTCGGCGCGTAGTAGATGCGGAAAAACTCCTGCACGTCGTCGATCGTGGCGGCATCAAGATCTTCCATCGAGCCAATGGTGGAATGCGCATTGGCAGGGTTCCTAAAAATCATTTCGTTAATGCGCAAGAAGGCATTCACGTATGGTTGGTTGTCATAACGCAAACGCTTCTCTTCCTGTACCGCGTTTCGTTGGTTGTCCAGATTTTCCTGAGTCACCTTGAGCGAACGCATGCGATCGCTTTCAAGCCACAATGCCAGCGGTAGGTGACTGGCGGGCAGTGTTTCAAAGTAATTTGTTCGTTCGGTTGAGGTGGTGCCGTTCATTGTGCCGCCGGCGTTGAAGATGTATTGGAAGTGCGCCGCCTTAGGCACGTTTTCCGAGCCCTGAAACATCATGTGCTCGAAAAGATGCGCAAAGCCCGTGCGTCCTGTCTTCTCGTTGCGCGAACCAACGTCGTAATAAAGCGCGACGGAGACAACCGGAACCGCGCTGTCCGGAGACAAGACGACGCGCAGGCCATTCTGAAGAGTGAATTGTTTGATCGGTGTCGGTGAAAGCTCGAATCTGTCGGCCACTATGATCTCGTTTCGTCCGGTGTTGTTTGCGCGCGACGGCCCTGATGAAAGCAGCCATTGTACTTTGTGGGGCGTGGGGAGACTAATTTGCTCAGGATGGTTTTTCGTTAACCATGCCTCGCAATTCGGCGCGCAGCCGCTCTATCTCAGCAAGTTTCTGTTGCACTCGCTCGAATAGCGCAGACTGCGTTTTGATTCCTTCTTCAACCAGAAAACCAGCGGCTTCCGCACGGTTGCGAAAGATTCCCGCCTGGACCAGTTGCTCGACCTTTTCCTGCGCGGCGGGAGTGATTTTTACTGCCACGACGTAATCATCTTTCGCAGAAATCGCGCGTTCTATGGTGCGGCTGATATCACGCCCGATGGCGCTCAATGATTCCGGAATGCGCGATGCAATATCGCGGACCGAGGAGGCAGCGCGGGATCTATCTTCGGAATCGCTTTCCGTTTCGTCATCTCTTAACATTAAGTCGTCGACAGTCTCCGCCGGTTTCTGTTCTTCTTTTTGATAAGGGGGGCTTTGATAAGGATTGCTCATAATCTGAGAAAACTCCTTCGACCGCAAGGGATTAAAACTTCGCTTGATATTACGTTTATCGCTCGGGCTAAGTTCATTCTAAGGATGCACTCAAACAACCGTCAAGCAAGCGGACAAAACGAACAGCGATAGTAGTTTATTTGGACTGCGGCGGCCCGACGCCGGTTTGGTTGTTTTTAATTTGGACTGCGGCGGCTCGACGCCGCTTTAAAAGTTACGCTGCAGACTCGGTAACAGGAAATGAAGATCGTTGGGTTTGATCAAAAGCGGCGTCAAGCCGCCGGAAACCAAAGCGGCGTCAAACCGCCGCAGTCCAAAGTGTTCATCTTGATACCGGCGCTTGCCGGGCAGGTTACCATTCGCTAGTATTTGCGCACGCAAGCCGTGGATAACGATCGACTTTACGCGTTGCCGTCCCGGCACTTCAATCCAGTCAATCTCGAGGTTTTTCACCAGTGAACAAGAAACTCGCAATCCTGCTGATGACCATCCTGGTCACAGTCAGCTTGAGCACCACTAGTTTTGGGCAACAAAAGCCCCGGCCCTCGCGCCGCCCGGCGCGCGCCGCCACAGACGAAACGCAGGCAGTTGAGAAAGATTTTTCCGAGGCGCTGCGAGTTATCGAACGCAATTACGTGGATGGCTCAAAGCTGGATTACAACTCTGCTTACAAGTCGTCGATCCTGGGCATGCTGCGCTCGCTCGATCCGCATTCGAACTACTACGACCGCGACGAGTATGAAGAACTGAAAACCGATCAGCGTTCTGAATACTTTGGCATTGGCGCCTCGATCCAGAGTTATTTTTTCGGCGATGATGGCGACACTTTCGTCACGGCTACGTTTCAAAATTCGCCGGCGGCGCGCGCCGGCCTCCGTTTTGGCGACAGGATCGTCGCGGTTGACGGCATCAAGATGACTGGCAAGCCTTCGCTCGAGGTTCGCGACAAGATTCGTGGACCACGCGGGTCAGTGGTAAAGGTCACGATTGAACGCGCGGCTGACAATCGGTTGCAAACGGTCGACATTACTCGCGATGTAGTACCGCAGCCGTCCATTCCGGATGCTTACATGATTAAGCCCGGGGTTGGCTATATAGATATGACGCGCGGGTTTAACTATACGACAACTGAGGAACTTCAGGATGCGTTGGACCAACTTCATGCGCGCGGCATGACCTCCCTGGTTCTTGACTTAAGAAATAATCCCGGCGGTTTTCTGGATCAGGCCATTCACGTCGCCGAGGTGTTTTTGCCTAACGGCCAACTGATTCTCACGCAGAAGGGGCGCAACGGACTGCGCGACAATACCTACCTATCGGGAAACAATGCGGCGGATTCAGTTCCACTCGTCATCTTGATTAACCAGTTTACGGCGTCGGCTTCTGAGATTGTCGCGGGCGCAATGCAGGATCACGATCGCGCGTTGATAGTCGGCGAAACCAGTTTTGGGAAAGGCCTGGTGCAAAGCATTATCCCACTGGATGGCGGTGCCGGCTTGACCTTAACTTCGGCGAAGTACTACACGCCGTCGGGACGTTTGATTCAGCGCGACTACGCCGACAGCGGTTTGTATGACTACTACACTCATGGCGGTTCGAAACGCAGCGACAGTGCGACAGCAAAAATTATTGGACCGGAAAAGAAAACGGACAGCGGCCGGCCAGTTTACGGCGGCGGCGGAATTGCTCCCGATGAAGCAGTCGGCCCCAGAACAGTTACCGTCGCGCAACGGCGGCTGTTGGGCCCGATCTTTGCTTTTGCACGCGAGTTGGTAAATGGACGCATTCCGGCTCCGGCAACCTATCGCGTACGTGGCGCCATTAACTTTGAACACGAACTTAAGCCCACCGACTTTGTGGTTACGGATTCAATCGTGCGCGCTTTTAGAGACTTTGTGGCCGCTGATCCGAATTTCAAAAACTCAGTTGCGCTGATGGATCGTAATCGCGCCTTCCTTGAACTGCAGTTGCGATTCAATCTGGCGCAGGCTGCCTATGGCCGCGTGATGGCCGAGCGAGTGTTTCTCGCCACCGATGATAAGCAACTCGCACGCGCGGTTGATGTTTTGCCACGCGCGCGCGACCTGGCAATGACCGCGAAGCACTCCACTCAACCCTAGTGGCATAGACTTCAGTCTGTGCTGCGTTGGACAGCACAAACTGAACTCCCCGCCGTGCACTGCTCCTCAGCTTCTTTGTTGCCTGGACAACACCGACTAAAGTCCGTGCTACCTTGTGCCACCGTGTTGCATGCGTAAAACTTAGTCTTGCCTCTAAAACCACATTGTGATATGTTCCAATGTCAGGTAGGTACGCAATGGCACGAAGTACAAAATCTCTGATCAATACTGCTGAGCTTGGCCGCGCAATCCGGCGCCGACGCGAAGAGTTGGAACTAAGTCTCCGCGACGTCGCGGACGAGACCAATGTGTCCGCGTCGACCTTGTCCCGGATTGAAAACGGCACGGGAAAACCTGATGCCGACAACATCGCGCGCCTTACTTCCTGGCTCGATGTTCCGCTGGAAAGAATTCTGAAGGGCACGCGCGAAGGCCGCGAGGAAACCAAGGCCATCGTTTACTACCCGCATGAATCAACCCCCGAAATCGTCGAGGCCCACCTGCGCGCCGACCGCAACCTGACCGCAGAAACTGCGGATGCGCTCTCGGAATTATTTCGCGTGGCCTATTCTCAATTCAGCCGCAAAGACACGCCGAAATCGCCACGCAAACGACGCTAAGTCGACCCACATTCGTTCGCCCATCCGCTAAGCCTGAACAAAAACTATTCCCTCGAAGCCTAGCTTGTCGTGGGTTGATGAATACAGAACCGGAAGCGGTATCGACCGGGTCTGCGCGGTGTTGAGTTTACCGTTACTGTAAGCTGGCGTCTGAGCAATCCCCGAAATGGAGGAGTTGTTTATCGCAGGTCAGACCCGGTCGCTACCGCTTCCGGTTCTGTATTCGTCGGCCCACAGCGCAATAAACTCACTTGGCAAGTTCATAATCTATCGAGGGTTCAATTTCGCTACCCTGTTACTTCTTGTTCAAGGCCCATCCGCTATAATTGGTTTCATGAGTACTACCCTGAAGTTGCCGCCGGGCGAGAAGTGGCGACGATTCGAACTGCAAGCGTCAGGCTTTCGTGATTTTGCCGGCGTGCGCTCTGACGCCGCGCTCGATCCTTTTCGACTCGCAAAATTCGCAAACCTATTGGTTGTAGACTTCGACCAAATTAAGAATCTGAGTGACACTACGCGCGAACGTTTGCTCGGCGCTGCCTCAGAAGAGTGGTCGGGCGGCGCTTGTTCTCATGCGTTGCCTGATGGCCGGCGAATCGTGATACTCAATCCGAACCATGGACCAGCGAGGACAAACGCCACCTTGATGGAGGAAGTCTCGCATGTCTTCCTTGGTCATCAGCCCAGTCGTCTCAAGGTGCTCGCCATTAACAAAAGTGGCCGCACAGTCGCGCGGGACTACCGCCATGCCGATGAGGAGGCCGCTTACGCGACGGGTGCCGCCACGTTGGTTCCATACTCAGCGCTGCGCAAATTCGTGCTCGAAGGCCGGCGTTCCGCGGAGATTGCCAGGCACTTTCACGTTAGTCGCGAGCTGGTTGAATACCGTTTGAAAGTCACTCGTCTGTGGCGGCTCTACCAAACAGGTCTTTCCGTTGAAACGGCCTGACCGTGCAGTTCCTCAACTGTCCAATTCAAACAGAGTTTCCTGCTTTCGCCTTGAACCCTTATAATCGTGTCATCGTCCTGTTCCGCGTCTCTGCCTGACCCGGCGATCGAACCTATGTCCGAACAAATCAAAGAGCTGCCAAAGCCCGGTCTGACTACGACCGACAAGCTGCGGATGCTGCTCGACATAACCAGAAAAATCAGCCAGTCGCTCGATCTTCAGGAAGTCTTGAACCTGGTGATGGATACGCTCGATTCGCTGATCCCTTACGATGCGGCCGGCATTTTCGTCGTCAAATGTGACGAAGCAAAAGTCGAAGAAGGTGAAGAGCCTTGCGTTTTCCAGGCCGAGGCGGTGCGTGGTTACGACATCGACGAGTTGACGCACCTGCATTTGAAAATCGGCGAGGGATTGTTGGGCCAGGTAGCGCGGACGGCCCAGCCCGTGAATTCTCCCGACGTGCGCCATGAGCCGCTCTACATCAATGCTCGCGGCCAGACTCGATCAGAAATGTTGGCGCCAATTATTTCCAACACCGAAGTCATCGGCGTTTTTGATCTCGAGAGTGACGAGCTCAATGCTTATTCCGAAGATGATCTCGAGGTGCTGGTCTTGCTGGCTTCTCAGGTGGCCATCATCATCGAGAAGGTCATGCTGCACGAACAGTTGATCGAAAAGAAGCGTCTCGAAGGCCAGCTTGAAGTTGCGCGTCAGGTGCAGTTGGAATTGCTGCCGGCGAAAGATCCGCAATTGGCTGGATACGACATCAGCGCTTATAACTTTCCCACTGAAGAAGTCTCCGGCGATTACTATGATTGGGTGAAAATTTTCGACGACCAGATCGGATTGGTGATCGCCGATGTGTCAGGAAAAGGCGTGCCGGCGGCACTGCTGATGGCATTCCTGCGCGCCAGCCTGCGCGCCGCGACGCACATCGGTTATTCGCCGCATGTCTCGATGGCGAAGGTGAATTACTTGCTTTGGGAATCAATTGAACGGAACCAGTTCGTGACGGCGTTCTATGGAATTCTCGACGTTACGAACCGGACTCTTTCTTATACGAACGCCGGCCACAATCCGCCGCTGCTGTTTACGACTGACGGCAAGTATCAGTTTATCGAGCGCGGCAGTCTGCCGCTGGGAATGTTTAAAGACACGCGCTATCACGAGTATTATCAAACTATTGAGCCCGGCGAGATGCTTGTGCTTTATACTGACGGCGTGACAGAAGCGCAGAATGCGAAAGGCGAAGAGTACGGACGCGACCGCCTGGCGCGCGCGGTAAAGACAAATCGCAACCTGAATGCGCGCGAGTTGATCGCGGCCTTACACAAGGAAGTCATTGACTGGACAGATGGAAAAGGCGCAACGGACGACGTGACCTTTTTCGTAATTAAGGCACTTGAAGAAGAGTGAGCCTGATTAGTGCGCTGTTGACACCAGTCACAGGAGAAAAGTTCGAAATAAAAATGAGTGATCCAAATCCCAGCCAGGGCGGCGCCGCCTCACCGCTCAACTTCATCGCCGTGCTTCGGCAAATGCTGAAAACGTCGGATAAAGTAAGCGATCTAATTTTTTCCCCGGGCCGGCCGCCGCAAATTGAGTTGTCAGGAAAACTGCAGCCGGTTCACGTTCCGGGGTTGGAAAAACTCACGCCCGCGCACACCGCCGGGATGGCAAAAATAATTATCGGCAACCACGAAAACGCCGCTGAAAGTTTGGAGAAGTCAGGTTCTGCGGATCTTTCATTCAGCGCGCCGGGTGAAGCCCGATTCCGCGTAAATATCTTTAAGCAGCGCGGTACTTACGCCATCGTCATGCGGGTAATCCCGACGAAACCGCCTACCTTTGACGACTTTGATTTACCTCCGCAGCTAAAAGAAATCGTCGACATCAAGAACGGCATCGTGTTGGTCACAGGACCGACCGGCAGCGGGAAAAGTTCGACCTTAGCGGCGATCATCGATCTGATTAACGACACGCAGTACTACCACATCGTGACCATTGAAGATCCGATCGAGTTTTTGCATACGCATAAGAACTCGACCATTCATCAACGCGAACTACATTCGGACACGCCTAGTTTTTCGATCGCGCTACGGGCCGCATTGCGCCAGGCGCCAAAGGTAATCCTGGTAGGCGAGATGCGCGACCGGGAAACGATTGAGGTGGCGCTGGAAGCGGCAGAGACGGGCCATCTCGTGCTATCGACGCTACACACCATCGACGCGTCCAAGACGATCGATCGAATCATCGGTGTTTTTCCCAAAAATGAAGAGCGTGTAATTCGCACGCGCATTGCACAGTCGTTTCGTTACATTGTTTCACAGCGGCTGATTCCTCGCGGCGATGGCAAAGGGCGCGTTGCGGCGATCGAAATTTTAAAATCCACGATGCGAACCCGGGAGTATATCGAGAAGGGGGAGTCAGAAGGAAAGTCACTCGTCGATGCGATGGAACAAGGCGATCAGGAGGGAATGCAAACCTTCGACGGCGTTATTGAGCAGATGGTACGCAAGGGCGTGCTCTCAAAAGAAGGTGCGATGCCCTATGCGACCAACGCGAATAATCTGCTGCTCCGGTTGACGGACCTGACCGAGACACCTGCGCCTGCGGCAACGCTGCCGGCTAAGGACGAGAATTCTATGCTTGATATGATTGAAAGATAGCCATAAGAGTCTATAATCCTTCCGAAACTGCTTTCTCTCCCCTTGATTTCGAAATAGCTTACTGAAATTCGTTATGTTCTCACTGCCATCGAAACGTGTCTTCGCGCTAGTCTTGTGTTTTGCCTTGGTACCGTTGTCTCTCTCGGCCGCGCAAAGTGAAACGGCCGCGCAAAGTGAAACACCACAAGGTATTCGTATTGAGTTCGTTAGCGGCAGCCATCTGCGTATTGAAAACCAGTTTGGCGATGTGGACGCGGAAGTATGGAACGAAAACTACGTCACGGTTTCGGCGACGGTCGAAGGAAGCAAATCACTTGCGCGCTCGCCAGTCGTAATAGAAAACCGAAAACAACTGTTGTTAATCAGCATCGTACGCCGGCCCACTGACCCCTCGCTTGCTATCAAGCTGACCGTCAAAATTCCGGAGAGCGCACACGCCGAGATTATTACCGGCAAACATTCGATCTCGTTACGCGGTACACCCTCGTCAGCATCGCTGAGGTCGATTGGCGGTGACGTTACCGTCGGCTTTAGCAAAGCGCCCAATGCCGACATTCTTGCTCGGTCGATTACCGGATTAGTTGCCTCAACGCTGCCGGACTTTCGCACCAGCAATGGTCATGTGTTGCAGGCGCGTCTGGGAGCAGGCGCGCAAACGTTACGCGTTAACTCGCAGAGCGGCGCTATTTCGTTGGCTCTCATTGATGAGCCTGATGCGCGGCTGAACGGCGTGCGCAACGATGAGCAGGCTGACTCGCAAACACCGAGGACACCGGCTGGCATACCAGCGCCTGTTTCGGACACTCAGGAGATAGGGGAAGGCGATGTCATTCGCGTCGATTCGCAACTGGTAACGCTGAATATGAGCGTTGTCGATAGAAACACCAGCCGGGGAGTAGTCGGATTGCGGCAATCGGATTTTCGCCTTTTTGAAAACGGTGGTGAGCAACAGATCCTCCAGTTTGCATCATCCTCAGCGCCGTTTGACCTGATGCTTTTGATTGATCTGTCCGGCTCGACACGCGACGTCGTTAATTTGATTCGTGCCGCTGCCTTGCGCTTCGTCAATGCCGCGCGACCGTTCGATCGCATAGGCGTAATCACGTTTGCCGGCCGGCCCACCTTAGTCTCTCCCTTGACACTCGACCGCCAGTCGCTGCGCGAACGCATAAATGCCATCGGCACCGAAGCGGGCGATACAAAGCTCTATGACGCCACCGACTTTGCCCTGACCCAACTTTTGCAGGACACGAAGAACAAGCGCCGGACGGCGGTTGTGCTGATGAGCGACGGCCTGGATGGAAACATTGAAGGCGTGCAGGGCGATGGGTCGAGGCTGGCCTATAGCGATCTTGTCAATCGAGTCCGCGAGTTCGATGGTGTGATCTATACCTTGTGGCTAAACACAGAATATGAAGCGTTGAGTCCGCTGGATACGCAGCCCGAAGCCTTTGACGCGGGTCACGATCGGATGAAAGAAATCGCGGACACCGGCGGCGGCGCGTTCTATGAAGTTGAACGCCTGGAGGATTTGGCCGGAGCGTATGAACGCGTAGTTGCCGATTTAGGGACTGTTTATAGTCTGGCCTACCGCCCGTCCGATAAAACCCGGGACGGTAAGTGGCGCGCGATCCGCGTCACCGTCAATCGGCCCAACGCCGTTGCGCGCGGCAAACATGGCTATTACGCAAATTAAGTTCACCCGACAAACTCGCAAATCCTTGTAAAAGATTGGGGGAGGACTATAATGAATTCCCCAAAGGATCCATTTGATCGCCGGCCTAACCAAAGGAATTCGTCATGAAAAAAGCTCTCATTTCATTGATTACCTTGCTGGTTTCTTCCTTTATCGTCGCGTTGCCTTTCTCGGCCGCGGCGCAAAATCGGGAAAAGTTTGTTATTTCGGCACATGCCGGCGGTATTAATGCCGTGACCGGGCGTGCAACTTTGCGCGCCCACGGTAGTAGCGACTGGCAACAACTCACGAGCAAGGAAGATTTGGAAACTGGCGATGTCGTCAGCACTGGATTGGATGGGCGCGTTGAGATGTTACTTAACCCCGGCTCCTATTTGCGGATCGGCGAGAACTCCGAAATCGAGTTGACTGATAATTCTCTTGAAAACCTGGATATCCGTTTGGTCCGCGGCACGGCTATTGTTGAGGTCACCGGCGCCGACGACGCTGAACTGCTTATCAACATCACGACACCCCACACGCGCATGTCCATCGTGCGCCGCGGACTCTACCGCGTAAACGTAGTGCCGGGCGACGCAACGGAATTAATTGTCCGAAAGGGAAGAGTGATGCTCGAGCGCAGTCACACTAAAATTAAAGGTGGCGACAAGGTAGTTTTCAGCGATACCTCATTCTCAGTCGCAAAGCTAAAAAAGAGTGATAAGAAACGTGACGACCTTGAGGCTTGGAGCAAAAACCGTGCGGAAACATTGGCGCGAGTAAACAGCAGGCTTTCCGGTCGGGACGTCCTCACCCTGATGGCGTCTTATCGAAGCAGTTTTTGGACATCGAATTTCGGCGGTCGAAACGGCTTTTGGCTGTATGACTCGGGCGGAAGCTGCTATACGTTTTTCCCCTTCGCGTATGGGTGGGGATCTCCCTATGGCACGTCTTACGGCAGCTCACTCTACGGAACAATTTACGGAACGTCGGGATCTTCGTACGGTTGGCCGCCTGCGACAGGTTCCGGAGGGGCGGGCAGTAGTGCAGGGAATGGCGCGGGCAATGGCGCCGGCGCGGGAGTCTCCAACAATGCCCCTCGCTCGGCAATAAATCCCACGTCTGAAGCGCCGTCGAGATCGCTGTCGCCAGGGACATTGCACCGACCCGATATGCCCTAATAGCGACGGCAGATTGAACCTAGCTTCCGTCAGCGTAGAGTCGCCGCAACTCTTCATCGACCAGATTCCTCACTTCGCTGGGCTTTAAGCCAGACAAAACCAAATGAGTTAACGCCGCGGTCAATTGACTGCGCGAATGTTCTCCGATTGGCTGGGTGAGTATGCGAGAGATGACGAGTGCGCCTGCACCATGCCGCACCTTGACCAAGCCGTCCTGCTGAAGCTGTCGGTACGCGAAGGCGACCGTATTGAGGTTGACGCCCAGGTCGGCTGCGACTTGCCGGACCGGTGGCAGGAAGGTTCCCTGAGGTAGCTCGCCCGTAGCGATCAGGCCTTTGATCTCGTCAACAATCTGTTGGTAGATCGGTCTTCGGTCCTTTTCGTCAACGGTAATATACATAATGTTAACTGACCCTATACACCATACAATATGGTTTTTGCAAGCCTTAATTCAAAGGCACGGCGCCAATTTGTCCGCCAAGACAAGCGCCGCACGGCTAACTGCCTCCAACCCGCCGGCAGAAGTGGTGTCGCTGACATTGAAGAGGTTGGGCAATGAGGTCAGGTACGCAGCTTGGCCTGGCCAGAATTGAGTGCGGGTAGGCACCAAACCGCCAACCATTCCCAGCTTGCGCCGCGTAGATTCGTAGTAGCCACGTGGGTTGAAGCTATCGATGACTTCAACGCTGGCGCCGAGTTCCGGCATCATCTTATGCAGGCGCTGCCAGCACGCTTCTAACATTTGCTGGTCACGTGCCTCTAACTCTTCTTCGTTGGAATGAAATGTGAACCACGCGTCGGCCTCAGTGAAAGCATGAACGGTTACAGCTCTTTTACCTGCAGGCGCTCTCTTGTCCCAACCGGGAGCGGCGTTGAAAAACAATTGCTGGCCCTGCGGGTCGTATTCCCGATCCGCCTGCCAATCAGTCAGCGCTAGAAATCGCTCGCCGGCCAAGGCATCCGCCGCCTCATCTTCAAGCGAAAGAAACATGAGGTACGCGCCCCAGCCGCGTAGCGTTTGCAATGCCTTTCTTATATCGGTCGGTGTGCGATTGAGCCCGACCAGCTTTCCATATGTATCCCACAGCGTTAAGTTGCTGACGATCGCGCGGGATGCGGTGACCCGCTCGCCGCTCAACATATCCACGCCCACCGCGTTACCTGCCGAGTTGTACGCGAGCCGCAGTACTGGCGCGTTCAGCCTAACCGAGCCGCCGCTCGTTCGTGTGGAATCCGCCAGCCGTGCTGCCAGCGCGGCGCTCCCGCCGCGGATCGAGAACATTCCTCGGTGTGCTTCGCTGAGCGCGATCGCTGCCTGCAGATAGAGAACCTGGGTGCTATTCCCCTGGGCCAGGATTTGCAATTGTGCATCCACGAACCGGCGAAAGCGGAACGAGAGCCCGTTGAGGTGGGCGGCGACTGTGTCGCTTCCTGCCGCAAGTATCTTCACACCGGCCTTGCCCTTGCCGAGGAGTCGGTAGGTGCGGTTGGTTTTTGACGACGAAAGCAGTTCGGGATTTTGTTGCAGTAATTGCCGGAGGGTTGTACCGGCGAGATCCAGTTCTCGATAAAACTCAATAGCCTGAGCGGCGCACTCAGGAAAGACTTCGCGCAGGCTCTGCTCAAATTGCTCGGCACTCTTTCCTACCGCAACCTGGCATTGGTCGGGAAGTCTGACGACGTACGACGGATCAAGGGCGTGGATCTCGGGAGGCTCAACCGGTAACTCGGCGAAAATGCGGCGGTGAATTTCGTCAGGTTCCCATGAAGAATACAGTCCGTAACTCTGCTCAAACGAGTAACCAAACTTTTCGAAGTTCGCTGCACACCCGCCAACCTCTGCCTGGCGCTCAAATAGACAAACATTTACTCCTCGTTGCGCCAGCAAGGCAGCCACGGTCAGACCGCCAATGCCACCGCCCACAACAACAACTTCACAGTCCATGTGTCAGCGAAAATAGTGAAGCAACGGCAGCAATATGAACGTCGGGTTTACCGGCTCACTTCCGGGAAGAATCTTTTGCGCGTAAGGTTGGGCAATCAGCAGCACAGCCTGAATGCCGTTGAAGACAAGATGAATGATGATGCAGGGAAGTAAGCGGTGCGTATAAGCGCGAACGACTGTCAGCACGATACTCAACAGCGCAACCGCCGCGATCACCCCGGCGTTGGGCCAATACTGCGGAACGTGAATAATTGTAAAAAGGATTAGCACGAAAAAGACAGCGACCGGCGCCCCGGCTAGTTTCTGCAACGGCGCGTAAAGCACTCCGCGATACATAAACTCCTCGACAAAAGGCGCAGTACCAACGGCCAGGATTGAAATGGTGTAGCGTGCCGCTAACGAACTGTTGATGATCAGTTCGAGTTGCGTTGGCTTTGGTGAACCAAACAACCCCGCCAGAAGAATTCCTAAACCAAATAAGACAACGCCGATCCCGATCCACCACCAATCCGTAACAACCGGCCGATCCCAGCCAATTCCCTGCCAAAACGGTCGTTTGCCGAATCGCGTAACCACCGCCCAGATTAGAACGAAGGTGAGCAAATGGCTGGGCAAGATGGCGATGACCTGAAGTAGCACCGCGGTTTTATCGCCGAGTGCCAGTTCCGCCAGGGCCTTCACGTAATTTGGATCGCTGAGCTGCAGACCTTTGCTTGCGGCATAAGGCAGCAACAACAACAGCGGTATGATTATCATCAGGACGAGGCTGGCAATCCAAACGAAGATCGCTGAACCGATGCCCCAGCCTGGATCGTCTGCATTTGCGATCGGTGGCTGCGGACCGTCAGCGTGCGGCGTCACATATGAGTTTGGATCGCCGGCAAGATGAATTGCCGTCGCTTCGTCGGAGTTAAGCACGATGAGGTTCAGTTTATGAGGTTGTCTTGCTGCGGTCAAACTCGAAGCTCAGAGAGGTTCAAGTAACCATAAAACGAACTCAGACGGCGGGATATCCGGTTTCAAACATTGGTGGCCCAACCCGCGGCGCCGCCAGCATGATGCCGATAATCGTCTTCGCATCCTCGATTTCGCCGGTAGTGATCATGCTCAACGCTTGAGAAAAAGGAATGCGAACAACCTCGATAATCTCGTCCTCGTCGAGTTGCTGCTCAGTTTCAGTCAGCTCGGTTGCTAGATACACCCACATCTTCTCTTCACAAAAGCCCGGCGTCACAAAGAATTCAGAAAGCTTCTCCAGACTCCCGGCAGTGCAGCCGAGTTCTTCCTGCAGCTCCCGAGCCGCGCCTTCTTCAGGATCTTCACCGCGCTTCAACGTGCCCGCCGGGACTTCCAGCAGGTAACGAACTGCCGGATGCCGATACTGGCGTACGAGGGCCAACGTGCCATCGGCAAACACTGGAACAATCACGGCGCTGCCGGGATGATGGACCGTTTCACGCTGGTACGTCTTGTCACCTTCGCGAATCGTGTCCACGGTCACGTCAAAAACCCGGCCATGAAAAATCTTTTTGCTATCCAGAATCTGCGGACAGTGTGTGGACATTGGCTCTTCCTTTAGCGGTCGAATTGGCGCCACGCGTTGTTCAGTCTGTAAAGCAAACTGTTAGTTTGCGGCGGTAGGTATCCCGAACCGGACAATATGTTGCGGCCTCTCATAAACAGTTTCTTGGTCAGGTGTCGCTAACCAACCAACGCAAACTAACAGTTTGCTTTACATCGTTAAGGCTGACGCGCGTTAATTAATGCCTTTGCCTCGCCCAACAGGTATAGCGAACCAGTGATGCAGACGAGACCAGGCAGCGATGTTACTTCATTCGCTCTCGTTAGTGCTTCGCTTATTGAGTGCGTGACAAAAAAGTTAGGGACACCCATAGCTCGCGCTATTTCCTCGAGTTCCTCGGCGCTGGCGCTTCTCGGATTATTCGCTTGCGTTAAAACAACGCGAGCAGCAGCCGGGAAAAGAATTGCGGCCATCTCCACCAGGTTTTTATCGCGCATCGCGCCGAACACAAGCGTCACCGGAACGTCCACAAACTCGTTGAGGTATGAGAGAAGCGATTGGGCTGCGGAAGGATTGTGCGCGCCGTCTAACAAATATCCGTCGATCAGTTCCAACCTTCCCCCATGCTGCGCTGTTGCCAGGCCATCGACTATCGCTGTCTGCGGGATTTTCCAACCCTGTAGATTTATGGCTTCGGCAAGACGTATGGCAGTGGCAGCATTCTCGATTTGATGTCGGCCGAGCAATCCAAGTCTCACTGATTCGTAACGGTTGCGTTTTGTTTGAAACGTAACCGTAAAACGCCCGTCGGCAGTTACCGCGTCAATCGATGCCCGGTAATCAGCAATCGACGGGTCGACTTTGCATTCACCTGCGCGCCGCCGGATCACTTCGCTCACCTCTTCGTTCTGCGCCGCAATTATCGCTGTAGTGCCGGGCCGAATAATCGCGGCCTTCTCGGCGGCGATTTCCGCCAGCGTCGCGCCGAGATAGTCCTGGTGGTCCAGGGCGATAGGCGTGATTGCCACGACGCGCGCACCGGCGACCGTCGTCGAATCAAGGCGCCCGCCCAAACCAGTCTCGAGAATCGCGAGGTCTACGCCTGCCTCTTTGAAAGCCAGCAAGGCAATCGCAGTCACGTGCTCAAAAAAAGTTGGTAGCGTTTGCAGCTTTCCTTGAACCACCAGACTTTCGGATGCGGCCTTCACCTGGGTTGCAAGTTTTGCAAATGTAGGCGCGGAAATATCGACACCCGCAATCTTGATCCTCTCGGTGATGGAGATCAGATGTGGAGAAGTAAAAAGTCCAGCGCGCACGCCGGCTTGGCGACAAATTGAATCGAGCATCGCCGCTGTCGAGCCTTTGCCGTTCGTGCCGGCGATCTGTACTGACGGAAATGAATGATGAGGATTGCCGAGGGCCTCAAGCAGCAACTCGGTGTTTTTCAATCCGAGTTTCATGGCCAGCGTTTCATGGCCCAGGCTTAAGAGATAGGAAAGAGTTTCGCTGAACTCCATGAATCAAGCGTTGCCTTTTAGAATTGTGAGGTTGGCGGCGAAATTAGTTAGTCTCCCGAAATCGCTCGCGAGCGCAGCCGATCCATTTCGGAAGCGCCGGTGATTTCCGGATTCAACATGAAATTCAACAGCTTGCCCAGATAGTCGCGCTGCTCTCGGCGGTCCACGATAGCGTCAACCATGCCGTGGTCCAACAGGAACTCGGATCGTTGAAAGTCTTTCGGCAGTTTTTGCCGAATTGTTTGTTCGATAACGCGCGGCCCGGCAAATCCTATCAGCGCCTTGGGCTCGGCGATGACGATGTCTCCCAACATTGCAAAGCTTGCCGTGACGCCGCCCGTGGTGGGATCAGTCAAGACAGAAATGAAAGGCAATTGCGCTTCGTCCAGGGCGGCCAGCGCCGCTGCAATTTTCGCCATCTGCATCAGCGACAGCGCGCCTTCCTGCATGCGCGCTCCGCCTGAAGCCGAGAACAGGACCAGCGCCGCATGTTCTTTCAAGGCGCGTTCAATCAAGCGCGTGACCTTTTCGCCTACGGCCGAACCCATCGAGCCGCCGATGAACGACATGTCCATCGCCCCGGCGAAGACCGGGTGGTCGGCAACTTTACCGCGCCCGCTCACGATGGCTTCCGGAACGCCCGAACTTTTTATGGCTTGTTTCAGCCGTTGCTTGTAGGGCTTGGTGTCAACAAACTCGAGTGGATCGATGGAAATAACTTCAGCGTCCAATTCTTCATAAACTCCGCCATCGAACAACATGCTCAAACGTTCGCGCGCGCCGATGCGAAAGTGATGGCCGCACTTTGGACAGACCTGTAACGACTCGTCAAGGTCGCGCTTGTAAAGATGCGCCTCGCACTCGTCGCATTTGACGAACACGTTTTCCGTCTTAACGACGCGCTCCTCGGGAGGCACCGCTTCGATCTGTTTACTTTTTTTACTAAACCAGGGCATGGCAGCGTCAGTTCAGGAAAAAGCCTTCGCGATTTGTTGGTATGGAGAGAGCCTAGCACATAAGAGATTGCGCTTGAAGGATGCGGCCAAAAAAAGTCTGACTCTTTTGGGCCTAAACCTCTTTTCACTGGCGATTTGTCAGAATTCGATGCCCTGCTGAGCGCGGATGCCGGCGTTGAAAGGATGCTTGATATCTTTCATCTCGGTCACGAGATCGGCGGCGGCGATGAGCTCGGCCGGGGCGTCGCGTCCGGTCACGACGATGTGCAGAGCCGGCTGCGAGGTGCGAATGCTCTGAAGCTCCGCCAACACCTCTGCGAGCGGCAGCATGTCGTAACTCAGAACGTAAACCAGTTCGTCGAAGACGAGCAGGTCATAATCGCCGCTACGCAATTTCTCAACGCACAGCTCCCAGGTTTTGCGCGACGTGGCGCGATCCTGCTCCGGATTTTTTGTGTCCCAGGTAAAGCCGTCGCCCATGGTATGCACTTCGATGCCCAGCTTGGCTGCAGACTCGTGTTCACCGTAGCGATCGTTGCGCGATTTCATAAACTGAATCATGCAGCAGTTCAGACCGCGACCGGCGGCGCGCATCATCAAACCCAGCGCGCAAGTTGTCTTACCCTTGCCGTTGCCGGTATGGACCATTAGCAGTCCGCGCGTCTGCTCTTGATAGTCTTCGCGGCGCCACTTGTATTTTTTTTCTTTGGAAGACATTTTGCTGCAGAGGTCAGAGATCAGAGGTCAGAGGTCAGAGATCAGAAGAAGTGCCCGATTTATCATTCATCGTTTGACATCTCTCATTTGTCATTTGCAGGAGCGGTCGCGCCATATTCAACCTGATCAGCAACCTATTGAACAACTCGGATCGAACTCCAGGTGGTTTGTAGCAACTCGTCTCGCTCAGATCAAATAACAAATGAGAGATGTCAAATGATGAATGAAAAATGTAACCTTCCATGGGCACCGCTAGTCACTACTAACCAGCGCATCTTCGGTGATGTCAGCCAGGCCATTCGCTCGTTCGACCGCATCCTGCAGCAGCGCAATGATTCTTTCTTCCGCTTCTTCCCAGGTGCCGCGCAGAGTGCAGCCGGCAGCGTTGCGATGACCGCCGCCGCCAAACTTCTCAGCCACTTTGGCCACATTAACTTCGCCCTTTGAACGCAGACTGGCGCGGTAAACGCCCGGTTCTGATTCGCGGAGCATCGCGACCGCTTCGACTTCACCGACCGTCAACGGATAATTAACAAATCCGTCCGCGTCTTCGTCGGACGAGTGCGCGGTGTGTTGCATCTCCAGGCTGTGTCGCAGCAAGGCGACGCGACCGGTGGAATCACGCCGGGCTGTCGAAAGCACGGCGCCCATCAGTTGAATGCGGCTCCAGGGATAACTGGCAAAAACCGCTTCGGCGGCCTTGGCAGGTTTGACGCCGGTACGCAGCAGTTCGGAAGCAACTTTGAAAGTTCGTTCGGTTGTGTTTGAAAAATGGAATGAGCCGGTGTCGGTGATAAGCGCGGTGTAGACGCACTCGGCGATTTCTTTAGTCACGCGCACGCCGGTCGCTTTGCAGAGGTTGTAGATCATTTCGCCAACTGCGGACGCGGTGGAATCGAGCCAGTTGATCTTGCCGAACAGGGCCGTGGTCGCGTGGTGATCGATATTGACGACGAATTGCTTTTCCAGATCGTCTAGTCCCGGGCGCGTGACATCGGAACACTCAATTACGAAAACGGCATGATAGGAATCATCGACTGCGGGCGTTACGCGAACATTTGCGGCGCCCGGCAACTGCTGATACGCGTGCGGTACGGGATCGCGCATGATTACTTCCACATCTTTATCGAGGGCGCGCAGTAACCAGTAAAGACCCAGCGACGATCCCAGACTATCGCCATCGGGACGGCGGTGAGACGTAATCGCGAATTTCCCCTTCGCTTCTATCAGTTCGACAACTTGACTAAGCATTTGTAAGCAGTGGCACAGACTTTAGTCTGTGCTCGAGTGGCATAGACTTTAGTCTGTGCTTGACGTGGGTGACACAGACTAAAAATCTATGCCACTTTCACAGACTAAAGTCTATGCTACTGTTCATCCTTCCTCGTAGACTCTTTTTCAATTTGAACCAACAAATGGTCCACACGTTCGCCCTGTTCCTCGATGCGGTCCCTCACAAAATGAATTTCCGGAGTGCGTGGCAGGTTGAGGGAAAGGCCAAGTTGTTTGCGGACGTAAGGCGCGGCGTGTTGGAGAGCGCTAAGCGCGGCCTGGTGTTCCTTTTCATCTCCCGCAACCGTAACGTAAACGCGCGCGTCTCTCAGATTATCGGAAATTTTAACGTCCGTTACGCTCACCATCGTGAGCCGAGGGTCTTCGAGTTCGAAACCTACGATCTGCGAAATCTCCTCACGAAGGATGTCTGCAACTCTTTCCGGGCGACGCATCTCACAACCAGCAGCAGACGGCAGGCGCAGGCGGCAGGAAAGACTTTAAACCTGCTGACTGCCGAGTGCTCCTGCCTCCTAAAGTTCTGTCGCGGCAACCTTCTCGACGATGTACGCCTCGATCTGATCGCCGACCTTGACGTCGTTAAAGTTTTCCAATCCGATACCGCATTCGAATCCTTCACGCACTTCCGAAACGTCGTCTTTAAAACGACGCAGCGAATCGATGTTGCCTTCCCAACTGACCACGCCATCGCGAATCAAGCGCGCGCGGGCGTTGCGGCGAATGTTGCCGTCGATAACCATCGAGCCGGCAACCACGCCTGCTTTCGGAACGCGGAAAATTTCGCGCACGTCCGCCTTGCCGATGATGCGCTCTTTTTCAATGGCTTCGAGCATGCCGATCATAGCCGCGCGAATCTCTTCTTCGACTTTGTAAATGATGGAATGCAGCCGAATGTCCACACTCTCTTGCTTGGCCAGATCCGAAGCGCGCGATCCCGGCCGCACGTTGAAACCGATCACCACGACCGCCGAAACAGCCGAGCCGGCCTGGGTGGCCGAAGCGAGCAGCACATCAGACTCAGTAATCGCGCCGACGCCGGAACGAATGACTTTCACCTTAACGCGATCCGTAGAAAGTTTTTGCAACGTGGACTTAAGAACTTCGACCGAACCTTGCACGTCCGCTTTGATGACAACCAAAAGCTCCTTGACTTCAGTTTCGCCCAGCGCTTCGATACCGCGTTTGGTTGACTGCATCAGCGTCGCCTGACGGTTCATCATCTGCCGATGGCCCGATATTTGTTGGGCGCGAGCGATGTCGGCAACAACCTGAAAACTTTCACCCGCTTGCGGCACGCCCTGTAATCCGAGCACTTCAACTGGTGTGGCCGGCGCCGCTTCAGTAATCGCTTCGCCCTTGTCGTTGAACATTGCGCGCACGCGCCCAAAAATCTGGCCGACGATAAACGGTTCGTGAACATGCAACGTGCCTTGTTGCACCAAAACCGTTGCGACCGCGCCACGGCCGCGATCCAATTTCGCTTCCAACACGACTCCGGAAGCGAGACGCGTCGGACTGGCGCGCAGGTTGAGAATGTCTGCAGTCAACAGAATCGTTTCCAGCAGCGTGTCGAGGTTCTCGCGTTTCTTCGCTGAGACCTGGACTATTTCTGTTTCGCCGCCCCATTCTGCCGGCGACAAGCCGTGCTGGGCCAATTCCTGTCGCACGCGATCGGCATTCGCATCAGGCTTATCCATCTTATTAATTGCAACCACGATCGGGACGCCTGCGGCGCGCGAGTGTTCAATGGCTTCGATCGTTTGCGGCATAACACCGTCGTCGGCAGCAACGACCAGTACGACCACGTCGGTTGCTTTAGCGCCGCGCGCGCGCATTAGCGTAAAGGCTTCGTGACCGGGGGTGTCGAGAAATACCACGCGACGAAACTCGCCCGGGTTGTCGGGGCTGGGAACCTGCACGCTATAAGCGCCGATGTGTTGCGTGATACCGCCCGCTTCGCCCGCTGCAACTTCAGTAGCGCGAATGGCATCGAGCAGCGAGGTCTTGCCATGGTCCACGTGGCCCATCACGGTGACGACCGGCGCGCGCGGCAGCTCGACATCGTCTGCGTCCGTGGCGATCAGTTCTTCAAATTCTTCTTCCGCTACCATTTCTTCAAACGGCACAAAGGTAACATCGTAACCAAAGCGTTTGCCGAGATCGACGGCAACGTCGTCGTTGAGCGGTTGGTTGATAGTCGCAAAGACGCCGCGTTGTAGCAGCAACGACACTACATCTTTTGGCTTGATTCCGAGTTTCTCCGCAAACTCTTTCACGGTAGTTCCCTCGACCAAACGCACCGGTTTGATATCGCCGGGAATCGCGTCCTCAAGCCGGCCGGCAATGCGATCTTCAAGCGACAGCGCTTTCGGCGGCGGAATAAAGTCGCCTTTATCGAATCGTCCGCCTTTGCCTTCGCCTTTGCGGCCGCCACGCGTCGGCGCGCGGCGCGAGCGACGGCGCCCGGCATCGGGCGGTGGAATATAAGTGGTTTGCGGGGTTGCTGTTTCTCCGGGCGTGCCCATGCGTTCGGTTCGCGACAGCGGCGTGCGTTCTCTGACGCGCGTACCGCCACGCTCGACTCGCTCGCGCGGCGTGACAGGCGGCACCACCGGTGTGGGGGCGCGCTCGCCCGGACGAATGCCGGCGTTCAACGCGGCGACGGTGGGTCGCAGGACTCGTACTTGATGAGCAGGCGGCGGGATTGTGGCAGCGGGTCCGGCCGTTACGACTTCCGGGGCTGTCGCTTCAACTGACGTGCCATTTGCACCGGGCATTTCGACGCCCGTTTCGGTTTCAGGTACATGAGTTGGCTCGGCTTCCGCAGGCAGCGGCGCACGCGCGGCGGGTGTCAGTTTTTTTACGAGTCTCGCGGGTGTGGCGGGCTTGACCTCAGGCGGGGTGGTTGTAACCGGCTCGGCTTCCGGTTCAGGACTGGCGATGACAGTTTCGGTTTCCGCTGCAAGCGGTTCTTCCGAAACCTCAGCCGCCGGCAATTCCTCAACCGCGCGCTCAGCTTTCTTTACGACGCGAACGCCGCGCTTAACGACAGCTTCCTTTTTGGGGAAATATTTGTTGCGGATTTTCTCCGCCAACTCTTTCGAAACAGAGTTGGAGGGAACGCTGACGTCCACACCTTCGCGCCGAACCTCTTCGATGAGGCGCTTAGTATCCAGCTTTAACTCTTTGGCGAGATCGTAAATACGAATCTTAGAGGTAACGCTCATGCACTCCTTTTCAAACGCCGCTAATTCTTTGGCGCCTGGCTTCGGACAAGTGATTAAAGAACTCTCGCTCTCAGACCACCTGTTGAAGCAGTGTTAGTGCACTGCGCAATGGTGGCGGGGAAGCGAACAAGGCAACACGCTGGGAAAACCAGCGCTTGTGCCGTTACTAATTTGCCGCATCTGAGGAAGCATCCTGCTTCTCTTCGTTAGTGCTCTCGCTGGCGGCGTCTTTTGAAACAGCGTGAGCTGAGTTTTCAGTTTCGTCAGCGTTTAATTCCGAAGCGAGCTGCTCATCAATAAGCTCTTCGCTCATAAATTCGCTAACACTTTCCAATGCGGCCGCGCCGCTCGAGGTAACATCCGGCGACGGCGTTATCGTGTCGGGACGCAAATCGCGGCCGGCTTCCTGCAACACGAGTTCGTCTTCCGAAACTGCTTCGGCTTCAGTCAAGGCGACGGGATCGGCCGATTCCTGCGCCAGAATGTCCGGCTCAGCGCCGAAGGGAATTCCGTTTTCCACTGCCTCGTCGTAACCAGCAGCGGTCATCTCTCGAGATGGCTCGACGTCCCCGGCTTCGATGTTTTCGTCGAATTCAGCGGACGCCGCATGTTGTTCGACAGCTTCGACTTCTTCGCCGCCGGCTTGCGCTTCGCCCTCTTGCAGAGTTTTGTCGCGCATCGCAACTACGGCCTGGGCGGCGCTGAGAATATTTTCAGCTTCATCCAAACTCACATCAAGAAACTCGACCAGATCATCAACAGAAGTCTGGGCCAGCGCGTCGATGTCGTTGATGCCGTGTTCAGCGAGGGCATCGGTTTGCTGGACAGTAACGCCCTCGATGACCGAAAGCGGAACCGATTCGCCGGAAGCGATCAGCGCGCCCATCGCTTCGGTGACTTCGCGTTTGATCTCTTCTTCACTGCGAATGTCGATGTTCCAGCCGACCAGCTTGGTGGCCAGCCGAACATTCTGGCCGCGCTTGCCAATCGCAAGTGACAGCTGATCTTCGTTGACGATCACTTCCATTTGCCGTTGTTCAATATCGGTAATGCGCACCTGATTGACTTTGGCAGGCGACAAAGCGTTTGCGGCGAACACCGAAGGCTCGTCGGACCATTCGATGATGTCAATTTTCTCGCCGCGCAATTCGCGAATGATTGCCTGCACGCGCGAACCCTTCATGCCAACGCAGGCGCCGACTGGATCGACGTCGCGCTCGTTTGAAGTAACCGCAATCTTGGCGCGCTCGCCGGGCTCACGAACGGCGGATTTGATAACGACCGTGCCATCGTAAATTTCCGGCACTTCCATCTCAAACAATCGCAACAGGAGTTCCGGCGAGGTGCGCGAAACTTCTACCTGCGGTCCTTTTGATTCTTTCGAGACGTTATTGATAACTACGCGGATGCGCTCGCCTTGATTCCATTGTTCGCCGCGCGATTGTTGGGAACGGGGCAGGATGGCTTCGAGGTTGCCGAGGTCGACGATGATGTTGCCGCGCTCGAAGCGCTTGACGTAACCATTTACGAGGTCGCCGATCTTGTCGACATACTGCTCATAAACATTGCTGCGGACCGCGTCTCTGACTTTTTGAAACAGAATTTGTTTGGCCGTCTGGGCGGCAATACGTCCCAGTTCTTCCATCGGCAACGGCAAAAGCAGCGCGTCGCCCAGTTCCACTTCGTCGCCTGCCAACTCGCGCGCTTCTGCGATCGAAAGCTCAGTGGCGCCGTTCGCTACCTCGTCAACAACCACCTTCGAGGCTGAAAGCTCGATGCCGGTTTCCGGGTTCCAATCAACCTGGATATCTTCGCCCGAGCGAAACTGTTTCTTTGCTGCCGCGCGCACAGCTTCCTTCATTGCGTCTATGACGAGGTCGCGTTCGATGCCCTGTTCCTGGCAAAGCGCCTCGATGTTTTGTGCGATGGATGAACTCATTGAGCTGTACTGTCTCCGCTGGCTCGGACGCCAAAGTCTTTGCGTCGTTTGAGCCTATTCAATTGTTATTCAGTTGTAAGTTGCACGCGTCTCCAAAAACGTGTGCAGTCATTATTCCTGCGTCAGTTCGCCTTAGCGCGGCGAAGCTCCTGTTCAAAGTCCATTTCCAGATTGGCTTTGGAAATTGAATCGAAAGGAATTAACACGCGACCGCTGGTGCGATCCTCGACTGCCACCGTGTCGCCGGAGATACCTATAAGCTTGCCGCGAAAATTTCTTTGCCCGCTAATAGGACTGCGCGTTTTAATCTTGACGAGGTTGCCCCCAAAGCGTTCGTAATCGTTGCGCTTGTAAAGGCCTCGCTCCAAACCCGGCGAAGAAACCTCCAGCGTATAGGAAGCATGAATGAAATCTTCGACATCGAGGACGGTGCCAACGTGGAAACTGACCTCCGAACAATCCTGGTGAGTTACACCGTTTGGCTTGTCAATAAAAATGCGCACAATGGGTTTGTTGTCGGGCCCGGCCACTTCGACGTGCACCAGCTCGACTCCATGATCGATTGCCACTTGCTCGGTGACTGCCCGAACGCGCTCTTCAACCGAACTTGCTCCCATTGTCAACCTCCAAAAAAACCTGTCGCCCAAAATAAAAAGTGGGCGCGAACCCACCGGACGAAACCGCCGCGCTCCGAGCAAGCCGTGAATTATACGGAAAGGTAGGTGGGGAAGCAAGTTGACGATTTTCGCGGGGTTGCCGTCAAAACCTTCGGAAAACGAGTAACTTTCTACCAGCTACACCATTGAAAAGGTTCTTGCACTGTCGTAGTATGCGCGCGTACTGCAATTGATTCTTCGTTTGGGCTTCCTGGTGGTCAATCCCGCCGTCGATACAAAGGCGACACAGCAAGTGTTGGTTGTGCGCTAAACACACCAATGATCGGGCAAACAGTTTCACACTACCGCATTCTTGAACCCCTCGGTGAGGGTGGTATGGGGACTGTCTACCTGGCCGAAGACACGCATCTGGGCCGTCGCGTTGCCATCAAGTTTCCTTCTGTCAACTCGGATTCACACGACTATCGCGCGCGGTTTCTGCGCGAAGCTCGCGCTGTTTCGGAATTGAGTCATCCGGGCATTGCCACACTTTTTGATTACGGCGAAACGACTGAAGGCCGGCCGTTCCTGGTGATGGAACTCGCGCGCGGACGGTCGTTGAGCGAGGTAATGCAGAAGGGCGAACTTAACCTGCCGCGCGCAGTTGAGATTGTGAGGGACATTGCGCTGGCGCTGGTTGAAGCGCACGCGCGCGGAGTGGTTCATCGCGATATCAAACCGTCAAACATAATGATTGACGACAGCGGCCGCGTTAAGGTGTTGGATTTCGGGCTGGCGAAACAGCTCAATAAAGATTCGGTGCTCAGTTCGGAGCCGGAAGCTCAAACGTTACTGTCCACGGAAACGCGCAGCGGCGTGGTACTGGGAACGCCTGCTTATCTGTCGCCCGAACAGGCAATCGGCGGGGCGATTGATGGCCGCAGCGACCTCTTTGCGCTTGGCACCCTGCTGTACGAAGCAATCACCGGCCGTACGCCGTTCGCCGGAAATAGTTTTATCGAGATCGCGGCAAACGTGCTGCACGTTCAACCGGCCGAGCCTTCGAAGGTCAACTCGCATGTGCCCAAAGAGCTCGACTTCATTGCCATGAAGGCGCTGGCCAAGAAACCGAACAAGCGTTACCAATCAGCCAGGGAATTTATTGCCGATCTGAATGCGGTCAAAGAACAGTTGGAGGAGGACTCGGGCCAGACACTCATCAAACGCAGCCCGTCATCTTTGACCAGCGCGCACAGCCGGACGCTGAGCAATTTGTCCCAAATCCTGCAACGGCCGCGCATCCCGATCTCGTACATTCTGGTTGGTTCCGTTGTTCTGCTTATTGCCGCAGTAGTCGGATTTCGTTTTCTTCGTCCGGCGCCGCACCTGCCGCCGGCTGAGGCGCAACGCTGGTACGACATCGGCACAAACGCGTTGCGCGACGGCGCCTATTACCAGGCGACGCACGCGCTGGAGCGGGCCATCGCGGCCGACGACGAATATATGTTGGCCCATGCGCGCCTGGCCGAAGCGCTGGTCGAACTGGATTACGTCGACCGCGCCAAGGACGAGCTGTTGCGAGTTAGTAGTGCCGATCGCGCTCGGCTGTCTAGGATTGATTCACTTTATCTCGACGCCATAACAGCCACCGCCCGACACGATTTTACCAAGTCGATCGATTCATACAGCCGCATCGCAAAGCAGACTGGCGACAACGAAAAGCCGTTTGTACTTGTCGATTTGGGCCGCGCTTATGAAAACAACAATGACGTCAACGGCGCCATTCAAAGCTATACCGACGCCAGCACGCGCAATCCGCAGTATGCAACCGCGTACCTGCGTTTAGGCATTGTGTTTGGACAACAAGGCGATCTTGCCAAGGCTTTATCTTCATTTGAAACTGCCGAATCGATCTACCAGGCACTGGGCAACATCGAGGGCCGAACAGAAGTTGTTTTCCAACGCGGCGCGTTATTCAACAAACGTAACAAACTCGCCGATGCAAAGGCGCAGTTGGAACAAGCGCTGGCGCTGGCGAAAGCGAATGACAACAAATCGCAGATCATAAAGACGCTGCTGCAGCTGTCGAGCGTTTCGTTTGACGCCGGCGAAACGGAACGGGCCACGGCTTACGCGCGTGACGCCGTCGACCTGGCCCAGAGGAACGGCATGGAGAATCTGAGCGCGCAAGCATTGGTCGATCTGGGAAATTCATTTCTGGTAAGAGGCCAGCCCGCGGAAGCGGAAAAGTACTTGTCGCAAGCGCTTGAGTCGGCGCAACGAGCAAAGGCGCGCCGCACCGAAGCACGCGCGCGAGTCTCGTTAGCCAACTTGCGTCAGCAACAAAATAAGCCGGATGAAGTAATCCAGTTTATCGAGCCGGCGCTCACTTTCTATCAACAAGGTGGCTATCGATCGGAAACATTTTACTGCCTCGTTCTGCTGGCGCGAGCCAAGCTGCAAAAGGGGGATTATCCGGCGGCGCAAAAGGGTCACGAGCAATTGCTGCAACTGGCGCAGGCCGCCAACGATCAATCGCTGCTGGCGTTGGCGCACGCCGAGCGTGGTTCGGGACTTGTCGAAGAACAGAAATTTACTGAAGCGCTCGGTCACCTGGAACAGGCTGGCGTTATTTACAGCGCAGAGGGACCGCAGCGCAGCTTGTGCAACAACCTGGCAAATCGCAGCGACGTGTTGTGGCGGTTGGGTCGTTACGATGAGGCGCAAACTCTTCTCGCTCAGGCCGAAGCAATTGCCAACAAGCCCGGTGGCGAACTGAAGCGGCTGTCCGTTGAGGTCGATCTTCTTAAAGCGGAAATCGCGTTGAGCCAAAACCATTTTCCTGAAGCTAAAGAAGCCGCGGCGAGAACGTTGGAAAAAGCGGCAAAGGAGTTCCCCAACGCGGCCACGAATGCACAACTGTTGATGGGCTTGGCGCAAAGCTACGGCGGCGCTGCCGCGGCGGGCAAGGCGCTCGCTGCCCAGGCGTTCGACAAGGCCAGGCAGTCGGCCGACCCCGCCACGCTGGCGCAGGCGCAGTTAATATTTGCGGAAACGCTACTGATTTCCGGCGATTTGCAGGCCGCCGGGAGCAACGCGGAACAAGCTGCGGACACATTTATTCAGTTGGGCCAGGAAGAATCGGCGTGGCGGGCGCTGACCCTCGCGGCGCAAGCCTCGCAAAACCTCGGTGACAAAACGAAGGCGCGCGAGTATGCTCTCAAGGCAAGAGATTCGCTTTCCAAACTTGAACAGCGCTGGAACGCCGAAAGCTACAAGAGCTATCTCAGTCGCCCAGACATTCAGCGCCTCAGAAAACAACTAGATCAACTTCCGAGTGCTGCCTAGGTTCGCAAAAACAAACAGGCAGAGATTTTGCGGGTTCTGTTGATAGTTGCTTTTGAAAAGTTCTACGTGCGCGGGTTGCCCCGACACGCAACGTCTTCCATCTAACAAAGGAGAGAATTATGCGTCAACTACGTTTACTAGTAATCGCCATCGCTACAATTTGTGTGTTGGCCCTTGGTGT
Source organism: Pyrinomonadaceae bacterium (assembly GCA_030841085.1). GTDB lineage: Bacteria > Acidobacteriota > Blastocatellia > Pyrinomonadales > Pyrinomonadaceae > PSRF01. The sequence goes on along the minus strand of JAVEDP010000041.1, from coordinate 222,635 downwards.
ATCAGCGCTGGTTAATCAAATGGGGATGACTCCCGGTGACGACATCATCATTAAGGGCGGATCGCTGGAAATTCAATGCGGCGCCAACCAGGGTGCGGACTGCCTGGGTACAAATGACAACGTTGGGAAATATAGACACAAGCAGTCCGGCAAACACATCACCAAGGTCGTCGTGAAAGACTCTAGTGGCGTTAAGGTGTTTGATAGTTCCGTGTTGCCGACGTTTGGCACCAAGCCGGAAATTGACATCACCTACAAGTAGTACTTTGGTTGTTCTTTAGTCCTCAAAGTGGCATAGACTTTAGTCTGTGGCTCCGTACCAAACACAGACTTAAGTCTATGCCACTCTTAACCAGCGAGTTTCGACTTGACGATCTCACTTACTGTTCGACCGTCGGCGTTCTTACCGGCGAGCGCCACCTGCACAGACTTCATCACCTTGCCCATATCTTTCATTGAGCTGGCGCCGCTTTCAGCGATCGCAGCCGCCACTGCTGCTTCAATCTCTTCGGGCGAGGCAGCTTGCGGCAGATACGCTTCGATTACTTGAATCTCAGCCTTTTCCTTATCCGCAAGATCCTGGCGGCCGCCCTTTTCATACTGCTCAACTGAATCGCGTCGTTGCTTAACCAGCGAGCGCAGCAGTTTGCCCATCTCTTCGTCGTCCAGCTCGCCGCCTTTTTCGATCTGCCGGTTCATCATTGCGGCTTTTACCATTCGCAGTGTTGAAGTCCGCGGCGCGTCCTGTGCTTTCATCGACGCCGTCATGTCGGAAATAATTTGTTCTGTTAAAGTCATTGCTTCCTCCGCTCTCAATATAAAGCCGTAAAGCAAACTGTTAGTTTGCGGTCGTACGCCAGCATAAAACCTGAATGGCAGGCACCATAGCAAACTAACAGTTTGCTTTACGCTTGGCATACGCCTTTCTGGCGTCAGCTCGTTTCACACATATAGTTAATGGCAGCGCACCACCGCAAACTAACAGTTTGCTTTACGCGCCGGCTAAGACGTCAGCGACGGTATTTTCAAATCGGCGAGCGCGTGGGTTTGCGCCAACAGCTTGAGCAACTCCAGAGTTATTAACTTGTGGCCCATGTCGTTAGGATGTATCAACTCGCCAAACCAACCTTTGTTTAAGGGGTAGCCGGCTTCGGTCAATTCGGGTAACTCGAGAAAAGGCAGTCCATTTTGGCTGCTAATTGAACGCAGGCCCGCACGATAACGCTGCATCAAAGCGGCCTCTGGCGCATTCGTCACCTTATCCCGATAAGGCGCCGCCAGGATAATCACTGCCGCCTGTTTTTGCTTGCCGAGTTGGGCCATGGCCATCATGTTGTTCAGATAATCCTGTTCTGAAACGCGTGGCGCCTGGCGTACAACACCTGTGCTGGGTACTTGTCTTGCGCGCAGCCAGTGGGTTGCATGAGCAAAGGCCTGACTGTGGTCGACCAACCAACGCACCGTGACGGCGCGCCAATTCGTCTTGATAGCTTCACTGTCCGAGACGTCACTAAGGCTCGCATCGTTCCAGCCAAAACTAATAATAAGTAGGTCGGGCTGAAGCGAATCGATATCGCGCCGCAGCCAGGCGAGACCTTGGTGACTGGTATAACCCGGGACTGCCATCGTTACCACTTCAATCTCTTTGTTCGGATTCGCCGCGCGCAATTCTTTTTCCAGCAACATCGGGTATGGCAGTGCCTGACGGTCGTAGTCATTCGGCTTGTCGGGCCAAACAGTCGGCACGCGATAGCCAAACGTGACGGAATCGCCAAGACAAAGAATGCGTATGGCGCCCGCTTGCTTCTTTTGTAATGGACGATCGGAACGAAGGTGCTGCGCGTTCGTCGACAGCACCGTGAAATCCCAGACGACGTGATCGAGGTTGGGCTTCAGCCGCCAGAGCAGCAAAGGATCGCCTTCGAAGATTGTCGAGTGTGTGCTGTCGGCGACCTGTGCTTTTTGCTGCGGGGTGACTACAAAGAGATCGAGACTCGAAACATGAGGCATCGTCAGCCTTATTCCAATCTCGATACCGGCTAGAATCAGAAGGAACGAGAGGTAAACAATTAAGGCATAAATCAAGCGGCGCTTGATGGGAACCCGAGGAGGCGGAGGGGCAGTTGTCATTGGCTAATCATGATGTTTCAGTTGTGGTCAGCGACGCCAAAATCCGGTAACATCGCATCAACTTAAGGGAGCAGAATGACTACAGCAACCGAACATCGTTATGTAATTACGGATGATCAGATTCTGGGCGGTGAGCCCATAATCCGCGGGACTCGAACTCCTGTTCGGGCAATCGTGGAACTGTGGCGACAGGGAATTAACGCCGAAGAGATCGAGAGTCATTTGCCTCATCTTACCTTAGCTCAGGTGTTTGATGCTCTCAGTTTTTACAGCGACCATACGCCAGAAATCAATGCGTTTATCCAAGCCAATCGCGTGGCCGATGACCTGATCAACGATAGTTGACGAACAAATGAACCGCCTCTTCATCGAACTCTACCTAGATGAGGACGTCAGCGCTCTTGTGGCGGACATGGTTCGAGCGCGCGGCTTCACAGTAACCACCACTCAAGACGCGAAGCAAATCGGACAAAGTGATGTTGCCCAACTTGGCTATGCCGTGAAACACCGGCGCACGTTGCTAACTCATAATCGCGTAGATTTTGAGGTACTCGCAAACGAGTTCTTTTCATCCGGTAAGAAGCATTTTGGTCTGATTATCGCAGTTCGCCGGTCCGCGGCGGAAATCGCAAAGCGACTCTTTGTAGTTTTAAATAAAGTGACGGCTGATGAAATGGAAAATCAGATTCTTTATTTTTGACCGGCTAGGTTTCCATTAGTTCCGGCGTGTCCGTTCGTCTTCGCGAGATGCTGACGCAGATATTTCCCCGTGTGTGAAGCACGCGTGGCCATAATCTTTTCCGGTGTGCCGGTGACGACGACGTGTCCGCCCGCATCGCCGCCTTCCGGTCCCAGGTCGATGATGTGGTCTGCAGTCTTGATCACGTCGAGGTTATGTTCGATCACCAACAACGAGCCGCCGGCGTCGATCAATGCACGAAACGCAGCGAGCAGTTTGTTGATGTCGTCAAAGTGCAAGCCAGTGGTCGGCTCGTCAAAAATGTAAAGCGTCTTTGCCCCAGTTCGTTTTGAGAGTTGCGCTGCCAGTTTGATCCGCTGCGCTTCACCACCCGACAGCGTGGTCGCCGATTGGCCCAGCCGCAAATAACCCAGCCCTACCTCGTCCAGCACTTTCAACTTGTTCGTAATCTTTGCGACTTCGCGAAAGAAACCGATAGCCTCGCGCACCGTCATGTTCAAAACTTCGTGCACATTCTTGCCGCGATAGCGCACGTCCAGAATTTGTTGCTTGAAGCGTGTGCCTTTGCATTCTTCACAGACCAACTCAACGTCGGCGAGGAATTGCATCTCGACGGTCACTGTGCCGTCGCCCTGGCAAACGTCGCAGCGCCCACCCGGCAGGTTGAACGAGAAGTGCGAAGGATCGAAACCGCGCGCCTGCGCTTCACGCGTTGAGGCAAACACTTCGCGAATGCCGTCATAAACTTTTATGTACGTCACTGGATTCGAGCGCGGCGTGCGTCCAATCGGCGACTGGTCCACCAGTATTACGTCATCGACAAACTGGCCGCCTTCCAGCTTCGCAAACGCGCCGACATGTCCTTGCCAGTCGCCACGTTGCTTTTTCAAGCCGGCGTAGATGCAATTGTGAATAAGGGTTGACTTGCCCGAGCCGCTGACTCCGGTAACGCAGACCAGCATGTCGAGCGGGAACTCAACGTCGATATTCTTCAGGTTGTGTTCCGAAGCGCCGTGCAGATTCAAACGCCGCTTCTGAAGAACTCGTCGTTGCTTGGGTTCTTTGATTTCCGCTTCACCGCGGAGATAACGCGCCGTCAGTGAACTTTGATCGGTCAACAGTCCGGCAAAGTCGCCTTCGTATATAACGCGTCCGCCCAGTTCACCTGCCGACGGACCAATATCCAAAATATGATCGGCGGCCCGCATCATGTCTTCGTCATGTTCGACCACGAGAACTGTATTGCCGATGTCGCGCAGATTGTGGAGCAATTTTATTAGCCGATCGTTGTCGCGGGGATGTAAACCAATCGAGGGTTCGTCGAGAACGTACAGCGCGCCAACTAACGAAGAGCCCAGGTTCGTGGCCAGTTGAATGCGCTGCGCTTCGCCGCCCGACAAGGTTGAAGCGAGACGATCGAGCGTCAGATAGTCGAGGCCGACCTCAACCATGAAACGCAGGCGACGTCGAACTTCAAACAGAATTCGGTCCGCGATCGCAGATTGTTCGGTCGAGAGCACTAACGCATCAAAGAAAACCGCGGCGTCTTTAATGGCCAGCGAACAAACTTCCGGCAAGGTAGAGCCGCCGACCTTTACATCGCGCGCTTCCTGGCGCAAACGCCCGCCGGCGCAGTCGGGACACAACGTGTAGCCGCGGTATTTAGAAAGAAAGACGCGCACGTGCAGCTTGTATTTCTTGGTTTCCAACCAATCATAAAAGCCGCGCACGCCGCCCCAGTCGCGCTTGCCTTCAATAATCGCGCGCTGTTCCGCGCGCGAAAGTTGCGCGAAGGGAACAGTCATTGAAATCTTTTCCGACTTGCAAAATTGCTTCAGCTCGTCCAACGCCCATTCATGCTGCGGCTTGGTCCAGGGTTCGATCGCCCCTTCCTTCAAACTCAGTGCCGGATTGGGAATTACCAGATCGAGATCGAGTCCGATCGTGTTGCCAAACCCCTGGCAGGTGGGACAGGCGCCGTACGGATTATTGAAACTGAAAAGTCGCGGCTCGGGTTCGGCGTAGACTGTGCCGTCATACTTGCATTCAAACCGGTCAGAAAACTTCAGGCGGTTTGGCTCGGCTTCCATTGTTTCGATGTTTGCCGTGCCGTGGCCTTCCTGAAAACAAATTTCCAGCGAATCAACCAGCCGCTGTCGAATTTCCGGCCGCGCAACCAACCGGTCGACCATCACAAAAACATTTTCGAAACTATCGAGCAGGTAGTCGTCCGGCGATTGCAACTCGATCGTTTCGCCGTTGTGAAACAGCCGCGTGAAACCGCGCTGCATAAGACTCATAACGTGAGCCGTGATTACCTGACGTGGCGTCACCGCGGAGCGGGGTGAAGGGGAGACAGGGTGAGTGGGCGATTTCTTTCGCCGCTTCTGCCCGTCTCCGTTTCTCCGCTTCTCGGCTTCGCCGTTAGCTTGCGTCTCGGCAATTCCCGCTTGCGCCGGAAACAAAACATAGAAGCGCGTGCCTTCCGGCAACGTCGCCAGGATTTCGTCAGCCACTGACTCAGGCGAATCCTTATAAACCTCGCGGCCGCACATACGGCAGTAGGTGATACCGATGCGCGCATACAGCAGGCGCAGGTAGTCCAACACCTCCGTCTGCGTGCCAACCGTTGAACGCGGATTGCGCGTGGAATTCTTTTGACGAATAGCGATGGCAGGAGCGATGCCGCGCACTTCGTCAACGTCAGGCTTGTCCATGCGCTCGAGAAACTGGCGTGCGTAGGCCGATAAAGATTCGACGTAGCGGCGTTGGCCTTCGGCGTAAATCGTGTCGAACGCGAGTGACGATTTACCCGAACCGCTGACGCCCGTGACTACGGTCAACTCGTTAATAGGAATAGAAAACGAGATGTTCTTGAGATTGTTGACGCGAGCGCCGCGAACTGTGATGGCTTGTTCCGACATAATTCAAAACCGGCCGCAACCCTACGGTAGGGAATATCGGCAACGTGAAAACCTCAAATGATACCTTGAAACTTAACGGACGGGAAATGCGCTTAGGTAGAGGATGGTGGGTCGGCGCAGCTCACGATTTGGATAGACGGGCGACGATCTTAGGGACGGCATTCAGCGACATGAGGCGCTGGCCGCGGACGGTCAATCGATTCAGACGACCGGGAATGACCAGACCACCACCGCTGTCGAGCTTCTTCAGAGTTTCATTGACTACATCTTCGTGGCGTTGCTCACGTCCCGGGACTTTCTGTCTTTTCTCTTGAGCTTCCGCATCTTCCGGATCCGCGCGCAGCCGCCCCGGACAAACGGTAACCACCTTCACACCGGTTAACCGCAGTTCTTCGCGCAGCGCCATAGAGAACGTGGTGAGAAATGACTTGGTGGCGGAATAGATTGCCGCGTAAGGAACAGGCTGAAAGCCGGCCAGCGAAGATACGTTGATGATGCCACCGCGGCCCGCGTCGATCATTGCCGGCAACAGTTGATAAGTCAGTTCAACTACCGCCGTGTCCTGCAAATGGATCATCTGCATTTGCCGCTCAAGCGATAGATCCAAAAACTTTCCGCGCTCACCAAAGCCTGCGTTGTTCACCAGCAATTCAGTTTGGAAATTATGTTCGCGAAGTTGTTGGGCAAGTTGCAGGCCGGCACCAGCCGCAGCGAGATCGAATTCCAGCGGCTCGGCCTGAATTCCGTGCGAATGCCGCAGCTCACTCGCCAACGCGTCAAGCTTATCTTTCGACCGGGCTACCAGGATCAGGTTCTGCTTCCGCGCCGCGAGCGCCCGGGCAAAATATTTCCCAAGACCTTTGGAAGCTCCGGTGATGAGGGCAAACGTCGAGCCGCTCGTCACTGCAATTCCCGGCTATCCACGTTGTATGCTGGTGGTTCTGGCAATCGCGAGAGCCGCGACGGGCCGAAGAGTCGCTGGCGAATTTCTGGCGGGTAACGAGTTCGAAATACAACGTCCCAAAAGGCATTGGTGATTCCATAGCCGCGATCGATACCGCGAGAGCTGTGGTGATAGAGATGAGATTTTTTGATGTGCAGGAAATATGAGTTTTGAAAATAGTAGTAGTGCTCGCAGTGATGAATCCATTCTTCGAGCACGTAGCACTGCACAACTCCGGCCAGCAACATCGGCACTGTATAGATCGGGAAGAGCAGACTCAACGGCAGCGTGACCGCGAAAACGGGAAGCAAATCTCTTAAGTGTCCGTTGATGTGTTCGCCGTCGAATGGACGTTCATGGTGTCCAAAATGGGTCGGATCAAGATATTTGTAGGACAGATAAGTGAAATATTTTTTGTACTTCCGGGTGGACATGGGCCAGTGGCGATGAAATACCCAGCGATGCGAAGTGTATTCCGTAAACGTCCACAGCGGGATGCCGAGCAGAAAGAAAACAATCGCTTTATAGGGGTGACCGGTGCGTAATCCCAACACCAGCATGATCACGGCGAACGCAGTGTAGAAGGCCGTAACGGGATAAAGCTTGCGTCGAGAAATGCCCGCCTGCTCACGTTTGTAAGCGCTGACTGGAAGGATGCCTTGGCGACCGGAGGAATGCATGAGTCCCTCGATGAGAAGTTTGCCTAAGTTGTCTTTCGCTGCTCCCTGGAGAGTGCCCGGGATTTTACCATACCCGGAAGGCGTTGCAACATTGACAGCGCCAAAACCCGCTTCTATATTTTCCGCTATGCCAATTCCAAAATTTACGCTCCGCGGATTCAGAAGGCCGCGTGAAGTCGCGGCCCAGGCACTAGGCAAACTGGAGCGCGAGGTCTTAAACGAGATCTGGCGCCGGGATGAAGTTAGTGTGCGCGATGTCTACCTGGCATTTGGAGAAAGCGTTGCCTACACCACACTGATGACCACGTTGGACCGCCTCTTCAAGAAACGGCTGCTGACGCGACGTAAAGACGGGCGCGCCTTTGTTTATCTGCCTGCGGTTTCTCCGGCGCAGTTTGAACAGGGAATCACCGAAGACTTGATTGAAGGACTGCTGGGCCACGGCACTGAATCCGTCCAGCCTGTGCTTGCGTGTATCGTCGACGCCGTTAGTGAAAGAGATCGCGAGTTGCTCGACGAGCTCGACCGCCTGATAAAAGAGAAGCGTAAAGAGCTGAAGCAATAGCGAAAACTTAATTCTCGAAAGTTAACTGAAAGCTGAAAGATGTTCGAACTTCTGGGACTCTCATTGCTGCTGGCTGCGTTGCTGACCTTTAATAGTTTGGCGTCGTCGGCCATCGCCGGGGTCTGGCGCGTTGCCGGTAAGCTGACGATTGGTTGGACGGCAGCCACGCGCGCTCGTTTGCTTTTCTCTTTACGAACCCTGCCGGCCCTGTTGGCTTTTTTGTCAGTCTCGCTGTTGCTGGTCCCGTCTTATCTGGCGTATGAGCCGCGGCATACATCGGAAAGCGTTAGTTTCAAACTCGCATTGTTGGCGTTTTTCTCAGCAACGGGAATTGCAGTCTCAATCTATCGAGGCATTGCCGCTCACCGTGCCACGGCAAAACTTACTGCCAACTGGTTGCGACAAGGAAAGCCAATCGAAATCACAGGCATTGCAATCAAGGCTTATCAGATCGAACACACCTTTCCGCTGATTGCGATCGTCGGCTTCATGCGTCCCAAACTGTTTATTGCCCGTCAGGTTCTTGAGTTGCTTGCCCCGGAAGAAATCGCAGCCGCATTGGCCCATGAAAAGGGACACCTGATCGCCCGCGACAATTTGAAGCGTGGCTTGTTGCAGGCTTGTCGCGATGTTTTGCTGATCATTCCCAGCGGCCGCTCGCTTGATCGAGCGTGGTCAGAAGCATCGGAAGAGGCTGCGGATGAGAATGCGGCGCGGCAGGGGAATGGTGCGGCGCTGGACCTTGCTTCGGCGCTGGTGAAGATTGCCAAAAAGATTCCCCCGGGCGTGCGACCAACGATGCCGGCGGGAGTTTTCCTGCTGGGAGATGAGGAGACGAACGGTGTGAAGTCGCGAGTGCGCCGTCTGATTGCGCTTTCGGCAACTGACTATCGAACGCGCTCGCGCAATGAAGTCATCAAGAAGTTTTTGGTTTGGACTCCGCCGATTATGTTGTTGGCTAGCCTCGCTATTTCAGCCACCAGTCCCGTCCTGCTCTCAAGAGTTCATCTTCTGCTGGAGCAGGTTGTTTCCGCGCTGCGCTGATCCGCGCGTTTTCTCTTCAAACTCTCTTAACAGCAAACACCGGCTGCAGCCGCCAGCTACCACGGATCATGCTGCCTGCAGCGCCCTTGTGCATGCCGCGCGTGCTTGGCGCCTGGCAGTAATTCTTTGTTCCCTGTGCACCGCCGACCAGTAGATATCCGGTAACTAAAACTTCGACAGGCTTTCGCATAATGCACTGGTCAGTCTTGCAACCATCTTTTCTGACGAGTTGCCAAAGACCGTGGCGCGCGTTACAGAATTCCGCGCCGGGAGCAAGCTCCAGCAGGACGTGATCTGAATTCCATTCCGGACCAGCGGCGATCTCCGCTTGCATGTCGTGGTCGCCGTCTCTTTCAAAGTGAGCTCCAAGCAGATAACCGCGCAGGGTAACTCGCACTGTCTCCGCCCCTTCGATCGGCGCATCGGCGGGAATCGGATCGGGAACTTTCGCATCGAGCGAGCAGGTTAGTTTGTACCACTCCGCGATCGTGATGGGTTTGCCGTCGTTGTAGTTAACGTAGCTCTTGCCAACTTCCGCGCTGCGGGTTTTGACTGACTTCCGGGCCTTGCTCTTGTTTTCCCAGGAACAGTCGTCGGGCTTTCGTTGGTCGTCAGCCGCCAGCAGAATCGTCGACAGAATCAAAAGAAAGATTATTGGTCTCATCACTGAATTGTACCCCGTCGGAGCGCCGAAAATCATCAGAACCGTGGAGCGCAGCGGGTTTGTATACGAGCTTTGGTAGTAATTCTCCCGCGCTCGTACAATCCGTCGTTTCAGAAGCTTGAGCGATTATCATCGCACCAATTGCCGCGACTGATCGGACTCGGCCTGAAACCGATCGTACGAGCTCTTCAAAACGACGAGGTTATCGAGGTGACGAACAGGAATTCATTCCGCTTGCTGCTGTTTTTGACTGCGGCGTTTGCCTTCATCGCGGCGACGATGATCGTGGCCGCTGCGCAGTCTCCCAACACGGCATCGATGATCGTTGTCGTAACCGATCAGAACGGCGCGGCCGTGCCCGGAGCCAAAGTTTCGGTGGTGAACAACGCGACTGGCGCGGCGCGCGAGGCGGTTTCCGGAAGCGACGGCAGCGCCACTTTTAGCGCGCTCTCGCTTACGGGAACGTACACGGTCACCGTTTCCCGGGAAGGATTTGGCATTGAAGAGCGTAAGGACATAACGTTGCGCTCCGGTGAAACCGCGACCTTGAAGGTGATGCTTGTCGTCGGTGGTGAGAAGATCGAGGTCACCGTCTTTGGCACTACTGAAGGCGTGCGCGCCGACGCGCAGATAGGCATTCGGCTTGATAGCCCAACGATCGACGAAACGCCGATCCTCGGCCGTAAAGCGACGACGCTGCCGCTTCTCAACTCAGCGTTCCGACAGGGCAAGGGCACGGGCGATCTTTTCGTCAACGCGACGTACTTCATCACCGGCGTCGGTTCGCGTCGTGCGACTACGTTTCTGCTTGACGGCGCGAGCAACGACGAAGGGTGGGGCCGCCAGACCTCGATCGCCACGGTGCCAATGGGCGCGATTCAGGAAATGGCCGTGCTCACGAACGCGTTTTCGTCCGAGTTCGGCTGGACCTCTGGCCCAGCTTTGAACATCGTCACCAAGTCCGGCACGAATGAGTTTCATGGCGAGGGACTATTTCTGAATCGCCCGGGCGGCTGGCAGGCGAAGGCGTTTTCAACTAAAGGCTTTTGTCCATCGTCGGTTCAGAGTTGCGTCACGCCGAGCACGCTAACCGCTATCAGCCCGGTCGATATTCCTGATGCGCTATCGCAGGTTTCGGGTTCCATCGGCGGGCCAATCGTAAAAGACAAGACCTTCTTCTTCGCTACCGCCGACTACACGCGGCAGAATCGAACGACGTTCCTCTCGACATCGCTGCCTGCCTTTTTGTTGCCGGCGGATGGCCATCTCGATTACACGGGCCATTATCGCCAGTTCCTATTTGATGGAAGGGTGGACCACAAGCTAACCCCGGATCAGAATTTGATGTTTCGAATGAATGTCGATCGGTTCTACGACGACAATCCCCAGGACGCTGTCGGCGGCACCAACGCGCCCAGCGTCGCGCGCAAGTATTCGAGACGGTCATGGACCGCCCAGGTCAATCACACCTGGGTGCTCAGCCCAAGTCTTCTCAACGAAGCGCGCTTTTCCTATCTGCATGGCGATCCGGTTACGTTCTGGGAGGCCCAGACGCTGTCTACAACTTACACGCGCGGCAACGCTGGAGGCTCTGTCCCTTTCACCATCGGGCAGTCGCGCGCTTCCGACATCTGGAGTCATCAGTTTCAGTTTACTGACACGCTCTCGTGGTCGCGTGGCAAACACAACCTCCGCTTCGGCGGAAGCGCGATCCATCACCGTTCAGGCGGCACGGGCAGCGAGCCCGGTACAGCGATCCTCGGCACGTTTACTTTCGTGACTGCGGGCGCGTCGCGGACGTTACCGTTTAATCAGTTGACACTCGCTGATGTTCTGAACTATCAGCAGCCGATCAACTTTGGGATCGATCGTTATGATTTGTCACAGTGGCTGCTTACGGGGTTCGTGCAGGACAGCATCCACGTGCGCAACGATCTGACTGTCGACGTCGGCCTTCGCTATGATCGACAAACTTTGACTGATGCGAACGGTAACTTTGAACCGCGTCTCGGTTTTGGCTGGCATCCCGGCGGCGATTCACGCACCTCGGTCCGCGGCGGCTACGGCATGTACTACACGCAGATTCGATCAAATGCTGTTGCCGGCTACCTCGTGAACGGGCTCGATGGATTGACGACTTACACCGCGACTCCGGGGACTACGGGATTCCCCACCTGCCTGACATGCACCCCGGTGAATGTCGATCCGCGGACTATTCCCGCTATTCAGTTACCGGCCCGCGACATCACGATCAGGGCCGGCTTGCGCTCGTTCTATCAAGCTCAGTTTGCGAGGTACGGCCTCAACTTTGATCGGCTGCCGAACTACCCCGATAAGTTGGCGAATCCTCGCAGCCAGGTGATATCGATCGGCGCCGAGCGCGAGGTAGTAAAAGGATTGTTTGTCGGCGGCGATTATGTTCATCAACACTTGAGCGGCATGGACCGCACTGTCGATCTAAACGCACCGGCGCCTTTCGATCGCACGGTTGTTGGCCAGACGCAGACGGTGGCCGTTGCAAACGGCACTCGTCCAATTCTTCCGGCGAATGGCGGCGTCCGCCAGGTGAACGTGATCATGAATCTGGGCGTCGCTGATTATGATGGCCTGCAGACACTCGTCAGCTACCGCGGGCACCGGCGTGCATATGCTTCCGTGGGTTACACGTTGTCTAAGGCGACTAACACCAGCGAACCTGACGGCAATGGCATCGGGCCTAACCAGAGCAGCATCCTGCGTCTCGGCGAAGAAGAACGCGGACCGAGTGTGGTCGATCAGCGGCATCGCGCGGTCCTCACCTTTACCTACCGGTTCCCGTTCAATATCACCGCCGGCACACTGACTCAGCTCGCGTCGGCGCGTCCCTTCAACGGCACGACCAACGTTGATAATAATGGCGATGGAATTTTGAACGATCGGCCGGTCGTTAACGGAGTTGTGATTCCGAAGTCGGCGTTTCGCGGCACGCCAACGTCCGATGTCTCAGCCTTCATTGAAGGTCGGATTAAGACTTCGGAACGCACGACTCTTCTACTGCGGTTGGAGGGATTCAATCTCTTCAATCATGGGAATTACCTCGGCCGCGGCGTCACCGCCTACGGCAACGGCGCCACACCGTTGGACACGTTCGGTCAACTGGTTACCGTTCCAACGGGCACGGTCGCGCTTCCCGCATTCGCCAACGTCGACCCGCCGCGAATGTTCCAGTTGCAAGCACGATTTATTTTTTAAGCTAAAGCGGCGGAGTTTCAAACGAAAGAAGAGCGCTGAATGGACCAGCGCTCTTTTTTTGAGAGTGCTCAACCGAACTACCGGTTGAAAAAAAGGCGAAAGCAAAACGCAGCGGCTCTGCCGCCTTCCGTGCGGAAAGGCTCTGCCTTTCCGGCCGATCCTTTTTTTCCCGAGGCTATGCCTCTCAACTGATTTTGCGAGGCGTAGCCTCGCAAAATAATTAATCAGCAGGGCCGGAAAGGCATAGCCTTTCCGCACGGAAGGCGGCAGAGCCGCGCGTCGGAGGCGTTATTGCGGAACCGCGAGCGGTAGCGACCGGATGTCAGCACTCACCTAGTAACCGGATAATATTTTCTTCAAAGCGTTCTTCGTCAACGTTGTGCTTAGCATCCGGTCTCTACCGCTCGCGGTTCCGCATCGTCTTAACGCAGGTTATGTGTCTCGCCGACGGTCGCTGGAAATAGAGGTACGGGTTCGAAGGCCTGGTCCAGGCTCAGCTGCTTCTTTCTACCACTCACATAAAGCCTCATTGTCAGCAAGAGGATACCAACCGACACTGCGATCCAAACGCTGGCCCACACTAAAGCCGGTATGCCGGTCGCGTTTGCCATGTTGACCGCGTCGCTCGGCACGCTTGGCGCGAAGGGCGTTGAAAGAAAGAACACCGTTTTCAGATCAAACAAGGCGTTGAGCACACACTGCACCGCCAGGAAACTCAGAAAGAAAGTAGCGATGCGCGAGTTGGCAAATTTTGCAATAGCCACCAGGCCAAGCGTCAGCAAGGTGCCGGCGAGGAACGTAAAAGGAATGGCCGACATCGCCGCGCCGGAAACCACAGGCTTGTATACGCCATAGACAATCGTCAGTAGAAAAACAAACGCGGCGGAAGCGATCAGCACTGCGCGCGCGGCGATCGCTTTTCGTATCGTTATCAGGAGCGCCACGCCGTAAATCATTGAACCGATGTAACCCGCGCTCGACACCAGCATCTGCGAAAACAAGCCGCCTTGCGTGGTGTAGGTTTCGCCGCTCGCATTTGTCGCGATGCTCAAACTTTCGACCGCGTTTCCGGTCACCAGGGCGGCGAGAGCATGCCCACCTTCATGGATGAAGGTGACAAAAAGACGAAATGGATAAGTAATAACTTCGGCGAAGGGAATGAACCAAAGCAGAATTGAAAGTGCCGCGGCGGTCAGCAGAAATGTGGCCTGGGGTCGCGCGTCTCGATGAATGCCGAGTTTGAAGTTTCTTATCGTGTCCTCAAATTCCGTGGGCACGATTGTAAACGATGCTGCGAAAGACGAGGTTCCCGATTTCTGAAAGCTGCAGCTAGGAATGGTGTTGCGCCCAAAAAGTAGTGTTCCCAGTCCGCGTTAGCGGACGATTGAAAATAGCCCAGCGATTCATCGCTGGGATTAGCAGAGCGCGAGACAAAGTCCGTGAAACGGACGGCTGAAAAAAGTAGGGATCTGGCCCTATCGCGCAACCGTCTGCTTCACGGACTACAAATCCTTCAGCTCTTTATCCCAGCAGTAAACTGCTGGGCTACTATCATTCGTCCGCTATGCGGACTGGTAAACTACTTTTTGTGCAAGCTGGAATGCCTAGCTTTGTCGCCGGTAATCGCCTGACTTGCCGCCGCTTTTCGATTCCAAACGCACCTCGGAAATCGTGATCGATTTGTCCAGCGCTTTGCACATGTCATAAATCGTCAACGCGGCGATTGAGACTGCTGTCAGCGCTTCCATCTCAACGCCGGTCTGCGCATTTGTCGAAACTCGAGATTCCAGATAAACGCCAGAGTCTTCGACGCGCGCCTGCACATCAACGTGCGTTAGCGGCAGGGGGTGACAGAGCGGGATCAGTTCGGCAGTTCGCTTCGCGGCCATGATTCCCGCCAGCCGCGCTGCTTCCAATGGGTCGCCTTTTGGCGTGCGGTGTTCTTTGACGGCTGCCATCGTTTCCGGAGACATCAGCACGCGCGCCGAGGCCACTGCATGTCGCGTCGTCGTCGCCTTATCACTGGTGTCGACCATCTTGATGCGACCTTCGTTATCGATGTGCGAAAGTTGATTCATATCTCTGTTGATTGGGGGATTGCATTCTTTCTACAATCCTGCCTGTCGAATAACTAAGGAGTTGTCATTGTGGCAGATAAACAATTTTCACGAGTGTTCCAGCATCGATCTTATGCGTTCCTGAAGGAACAATTATCAGCGCTGTCGCTCTTACAAACCCAATGAAATCCGACGAGCCACCCCACTTCAAAGGTTCAACCAGCAATTGCGCCTGTTCGCTGATTGAAAGTCGCGCCGGCAGGTAACTCTCGCGATCCTTTGACGGTTTGATGCTATGACTGAGCAGAGCCGTTCCTGCTTCCAGTTCCGTTTCCGCGGCGCCTTGCATTGCAAGTATAGCCGCGCGCGCGAACAGATTGAACGTCACCGATACTGAGACCGGATTGCCGGGCAATCCAAAAACCAATGCGCCGTTTCGCAGGCGCGCAAACACTGCCGGCTTGCCGGGCCGCAAGGCAACACGCTCGAAGAATATCTCCGCTCCCAATTCTTTCAAAACCGTTTTGGTGAAGTCATAACGTCCAACCGAAACGCCGCCGGAAGTGATGATGATGTCGGCGCGCTCGGCCGCGCCCGCAATCTGTTGCTTGAGTTGAGCTATGTCATCGCCCGCGAGTGGCATTCGTTGTATCGTCGCCCCGCCCAACAAGGCATACGCCGCAATAGAAAAATTATTTGAGTCGCGAATCTGGTCCTGTCCTGGTTTCTGGTCCACCGCAACCAGCTCGGTCCCGGTTGCGAGGATAGCGACGCGCGGACGCCTGCCAACATTGACTTGAGCATAACCAAAGGAAGCCAGTACCGCGACCGCGCCGGCATTAATTCTTTCGCCGGCACGCAACACAGTTTCTCCCGTCTTAATTTCAGCCCCTCGCTTGACGATTGATCGACCGAGTGTTACCGGTTCGAGGATTTCAACTGCTTCACCGCCATCAAGTTCGCGCGTGAGTTCAACCTGCTGGACGCTGTCCGCTCCAATTGGAACCGGTGCGCCGGTCATGATGCGCACGGCTTCATCAGTCTTCATTTCATTGTGCCAGCCGCGTCCTGCCGCTGACTCACCGACGATTTTCAGTTTTGTGGGAACGTTTACGATGTCCGCGGCGCGCACGGCGTAGCCATCCATTTGCGAGCGATCGAATGGCGGCAGATCTGTGTCCGCAATTATGTCTTCGGCAAGATAACGACCGAGCGCCTGCGACAGCGCAACTCGTTCGGACTCCAACCCGCGAGTTTGGTTCTTAACGATTTGAATGGCGTCGGCGACGGGAATCATGATTGCGGGTTTGAGCTTGCATCCTTCCGAGGACAGCAACCTGAACGTTGTACTCTAAACTTTGAAACCAAAAAGCAAAAGCGGTTGCGCTTCATTTACTGAAGAGCAACCGCTTTGAAGTGGCGGAGCCGACGGGATTCGAACCCGCGACCTCCGACGTGACAGGCCGGCGTTCTAACCAACTGAACTACGACTCCGCGAGAACAGAAACCAAGTAGGACAGACTTTCTTGTCTGTCCAGTCTTATTAAACGCGGACAGGCAGGAATGCCTGTCCTACTTTGGTGGGCGCGGAGGGACTCGAACCCCCAACCTCTTCCTTGTAAGGGAAGCCGTCTACCATTGACATACGTGCCCGCGAGTTTCCAAAGATCTTGTCATCGTTTACTGCAATACGATGAGCCGTCATGCTAAGAGAAGCGCTGCGACACTGTCAAGGTGAGCATGAACAGAGGTCGGAGATGAGAGGTCAGAGGTCGGAGATCGGAAGTCAGAGGTCGGAGGTCGGAGGTCGGAGATTTACCATTCATCATTTGACATTTCTCATTTTCGGAGAAGGCCTTTCTTGTCCTCTCGAGACTTCTCCGGTGTTGAATCAGCACCCGCATAGCTTGAGTCCGGTCATTTATGGCTTGAGTCCTGTCATTTGAAGACAAACACTTCCTCCGCAATGACAAATGAGAAATGTCAAATGATGAATGGTAAATCTCTGACCTCCGACCTCTGACTTCTGACCTCTGCCCTCTGACCTCTGGGTTTTCCTGCCTCGCGTTTTGGGTTATAGTTTCTCGCAAAGTTCGTCCTAACTCCCCGGACAATCCTGACGAAACTCCAATGCGATCACTCCTGAGATTCGCGGCGCTGTCTTTGATCTTCGTTGGCTTTTTGCTTATTGCCAACGTTGGCTTATCGACTCATGCGCAGGACGGGGCGAAACAACAACGACCCCGACGCGTCGGCGCCGAGGAATCAGGGCCCTCGAAAGCCATCGAGAAATCACAAACCGAGGAAGTTGACGAAGGCGACGTCGTGCGCGTCGAGACGCAACTGGTGTCCGTTCCGGCGGTCGTAAGAAATAGCGGCGGCCGCCCGCTCGCAGGTTTGCACGAAGGGAATTTCCTCGTTTACGAAAACGGCCAGCCACAGAAGATCGCGACGTTTGCCACCACCGAAGTGCCTTTTGAAATTGCCTTGCTGCTCGACACTTCCGGTTCAACACGTTCTGATGTGGCGCTGATTCGCCAGGCCGCAAACGCTTTCGTCGCGGCGTTGCGTCCCGGCGACCGCGTGGCTATCGTCGCCTTTAACACCGCGCGACGCGGGCAGTCGCTGGCCGCGAAAGTTGACGTGCTCACCACGCTCACCGACGACCGCAAGAAACTGGGCCAGGCGATTGAGAATTTGGGAACGAGCAACGGCACCCCGTTTTACGATGCGTTAGGAAAAATTGTGACAGACGTCTTTCGCGACAAGCCAACTGAAGAAATGCGTGGCCGCCGTGCGGTTGTCGCGTTGACCGACGGCGTTGATTCGACCAGCGATACTGATTTCGCATCCGTGCGCTCGACCCTGTTGCGAGCAACGGTCGCTTCGTACTTCATCCAGGTGAACACCGAAGACTTTGTCGAGGATCGTTTGCTTAAAGACTGCGCGGACGACGGCCGTCTGTCGCTTTCAGCCAAGCAACTGCAGCGCTACCAGCGGATTTTCTACCCGCGCGCAAACGCGGAAGACTACGCGGACTTTTGCGCGATGGGACCGTTTGAACGAATGACGATCAGCCGCGACCTTTACAACATGGCCCGGCAGGAGATGAACGATCTTGCAAAGGACAGCGGCGGCAGAAACTTTATTGCCAACAGTCTTCAGGACGCGCGCGCTGCCTTTGCCCGCGTCGCCACGGAAATCGGAACGCAATACAGTTTGGGTTACTATCCGACGAATAAGAACCGTGATGGAAAGTTTCGCGCGATTCGAGTTGAGCTGCGTGGTCTGAATGACAAAGCGCAGGTGCGCGCGCGCGAAGGGTACTTTGCTCCGAAGAGTTGAATTCTAAACAGGCAGAAGAGAATATTTATCATTTCTCATTTGACAGTTCTCATTTATTATTTCTTTTCCACACGCCGCTAACGATAAAGCTCTAAATGCCAAGCCCGTGCTGGCGCTCATGGCCTACTCGATCACCCTTAAGGCTAGAAGGAGGATCGCGTGGATCGCAAAGTTCCAAAGAATGTTCAATCACTTGCGGACGATCTTGAGGAGCGACTGGTTGATTTTGCCGTTCGTATTATCAAACTCGCCGCAAGCTTGCCGAAGAGTCCTGCTGGAAAGCACGTTGCAGGACAAATAATGCGTTCTGGGACGTCGCCTGCTCCTAACTATGGCGAGGCGAGAGGCGCGGAAAGCCATGCGGATTTTGTTCACAAGGTTAGAATCGTACTGAAAGAACTAAATGAAACCTCCATATGGTTGCGCATTATCGATCGCAGCAATATGCTTCGAAAGAGTCTGATTATCGACATTATCGGTGAGAACAAAGAATTGTGTAGAATTTTTGCAAGCACTCTTGCCACCGCTCGACGCAGAACAAATAATAAATGAGAACTGTCAAATGATGAATGACCAATCTTATTAGATAAAAACCATGGAAAAACTATGAATGATTTCAATAGAATAACGTTAATCGTCCTCGACGGCGCCGGCATCGGCGCAATGCCCGACGCACCAGAGTGGGGCGACGCTGGTTCGGATACTTTCGGCCACATTTTGGAATCGCGCGAGGTTCGTTTACCTAACTTGCGGCGCTACGGCCTGGGCAATGTTCGCCGTCTCGCTAACGTTCCGCCGCTGGACCATCCGGACGGTTCGTTCGGTAAGTGCGCGCTCCGTTCAAATGGGAAAGACACGACGACTGGTCATTGGGAAATGGCAGGAATCATTTTAAAGGAAGCTTTTCCGACTTATCCTAATGGCTTCCCGCAATCGATTCTCGATCGTTTCATAACTGACACTGGCGTTCCGGGCATTCTCGGAAACATTCCTGCTTCGGGCACGGAAATCATCAAGCAGCTCGGCGACGAACACGTCAAAACAGGCAAACCGATTGTTTACACTTCCGCCGATTCGGTTTTCCAGATAGCAGCGCATGAAGAAGTAATTGCGCTCGATCGTCTTTATGAGATTTGCGAGATTGCGCGGCGCCTGCTTGACGGCGAACACAAGGTGGGTCGAGTCATTGCGCGGCCTTTCCTCGGCCAGACGGGTTCTTTCTATCGCACGGAAAATCGCCACGACTATGCAGTCCCGCCGCCGCGGCAAAATCTTTTGCCGGCGCTGAAGGACGAAGACCTCGACGTGGTGTGCATAGGAAAGATTGCTTCGATCTACGATTCAATGGGCGTGACGGAAGATCTGACGGCAAAAAACAACCAGCAGTCGATTGACCAAACTATTTATGCGTTGAACCAGAAAACGCGCGGCTTGATCTTTTCCAACCTGGTGGATTTCGACATGCTCTACGGCCATCGGCGCGACACGGAAGGTTATGCGCGCGCTTTAGAGCACTTTGATTCGGCGTTGCCAGCAATCGAGGCCGCGATGCGCGACGACGACCTGATGATCATCACCGCGGACCACGGCAACGATCCAACGTTTCCCGGCTCGGACCACACGCGCGAGTACGCACCGCTGTTGGTCTATGGCAAGAGCGCGACGCCCAGTGTCGATCTCGGAACGCGTGACTCGCTGGCTGACATTGGACAAACAATTGCAGACAACTTTGGAGTGACGCTGACCGCGGGCCAAAGCTTCCTGGCAGAAATCTCGCGTAAGAGTTCAGCGCAGGCAAAAAACCCGGCCTAACGGAAAACTGTTGGGCGTCGGTATTCCCTATCCCGCCGCGTGGGCTTCGATCTCGCGTAGCGCTTCAAACGAGAGTAATGTTTTCACACCGTCACGGCTTTCAATTCCTAATCCATCTTCAACGCCGGTGATACCGATTATTGGCGCGATTCGCTCGACATTGCTGATGTGATGGGTCAACTGTCTGTCATCTGCCGCGGTTTCACCACCGAGAGCGATGTCAATGCTTCCGGCGCTGTCTTTAGTGTCGAGCGTTACCCCGACAAAAGGAAGGAACGCTTCCTGCTCCTGGGCGCCGACGTCGCCGACGATCTCAAGACGAGTTGGACGCATTTGGTTTCGCTTGCTGAAATCGTCTAAGAAAGTTGCCCACTGATTGCGATCGATAAAGCCTGCCATGATTCTTCTCCTCCTGCCGAATACAATGAAAATTCAAACCGCCCGAGGCCTTATGCCTGTCTGTGGGCCAACTCAATCGGTGCGCGCACAGTCTAGACCTGAACAGTATACTTGTCTCCCAAACGGGTGGGTTTTCGAAAAAAGCAATAGAAAAGCCATGAGCTTAACTCAAGAAATCTGGCGTGGCCTGGGCCCCCGTGAGAAATGTCCGATGAACTTTAGTTTGTCGCGGCGTTCGACAAGCCTAAAGCTTATCGGACATCAAACTTAGCCACTTGGCTTGAGTAGCTGCGACATTTTCTGCATTATCTACCGCCAATCCCGTTATTCACTCTAAGACCGAAGTTGAGGTTGCCATGAACCTGCAAAAATCAACGCTGCTGCTGGCCGTGCTTTTCTTGTTTGCACTGACGATCGACGCTACTGCCCAATCAACGCTCATGAACGTGCCCTCAACTGACGTTGTCTCGCCGAGGAAGGTCTATCTGGAAATGGACTTCATTACCAACTATGCCTGGGAGCGAAACGACCACTTTGAAAATTACATCCCGCGCGCGGTTGTTGGTGTCGGAAAAAACATTGAAGTGGGCGCCAACGTTTCGTACACCCATGTTCGTGGCGGTGGCCAGCCCATGGAATTGCAGCCCAACGCGAAGTGGCAGTTTTACAACAACGAGCAGAACGGGATTGCAGCGGCGCTCGGTTGTATTGGTTATATTCCGATCACGCACCGCACCGGCACACGCACGATTGCGCAATGCTACGGAGTCGCAAGCAAACAATTGAAAGGGGACCATGGTCCACGATTCACCGGCGGAGCTTATACGTTGCTGAACGCGCACGATTCGGAAAAGACAAAGACAGGCGCGATCGCCGCTTACGAACAGCCGCTAGTTGAGAACGTTGAGTTCATTGTAGATTGGTTCAGCGGCAACAATCGGTTTGGTTATGTTTCTCCAGCGCTGTCGTTCACGACACCGCACGATGGTTCTCTGTCTCTGGGCTACACAATCGCCAACCACGGCCGCGGCAAAAATGCGCTGTTCGCTTATTACGGAATGACGTTCTAAATTGCCGAAAATTGGCAATGTATGACTCTTAGTGCTTCTGGTGTTCCGACAGGCTGGTGTAAACAAGTGCAAGCCACATGTCCGTTTTGATATAACCCGCGCCCCACGTTTTCCATTCATCAGGCAGTCCCTCGGCCTTTATCTGCGCCAGCGTTTTGTGCGCCTTCATTTTCTTCCGCACAATCGCTGTAGTTTCCACCAGCATGCGGTGAAAAAGTTTCAGTCCATCGAGATCTGAAAGGGCGCCGTGACCGGGAATGATTTTTACGTCCGCGGGAAGCTTGTTGATGATCTCGCCAACATTCTTTGTCATGCCTTCGACGTCGCCGCCGTTTTCCAAATCGACGACTGGAAAGCGGCCCTGGAAAAAGTCGTCGCCCATGTGGACCACATTGGCGCCAGTAAAGAAGACAACGCTGTCGCCGTCCGTATGACCGTGCGGAAAATGGATCACCTTGATCTCTTCGCCGTTGAAATAGATGGACACGGATTGATCGAAGGTGATTACCGGCAACCCTTCTTTCGCCATTGGCGGAAATTTAAAGCCAAAGAATTTCGACTGCTGCTCCGTGGTTAATCGCTTGCGAGCATTTGTTTGCGAGATGATTGGAGCTTCGGGTCCAAAGATTGGATTACCGCCGGTGTGATCGCCGTGGTAGTGAGTGTTGAGAATAAATTTCAGTTTGCCATCGCCAAGCTTTTTCAGTGCGGCCTTAATTCTGTCCGCCAGCGGCGCGTATTGATCGTCAACAATCAAGATTCCGTCCGGTCCAACTGAGACACCGATGTTCCCGCCAGCGCCTTGCAGCATGTAGATGTTGCCGGCCACCTTGATCGTTTTGATTTCAATTTTGGAAAAGTCCTGCGCGAAGCGGGGTGCGGCATACAAACAAACGAAGACTGCCATCAGGACTAAGAATCTGGTTCTCATTAAGGGACTCCGGTAAATGTGGACTGCGGCGGCTCGACGCCGCTTTGGGGCGCGGCGGCTTGACGCCGCTTAAACGCTGGTAAGGCGTCGATTGTTTTCTTGCGCGAGATCGCAGCGCTAACTAAAAGCGGCATCAAGCCGCCGCGCTGCAAAGCGGCGTCGAGCCGCCGCACTCCAAAGCCGCAAACTAACAGTTTGCTTTACGATGTTAGTTCCGGGTTCTTCAGTACGGCGATGAATGGCAGGTTGCGATAGCGCTCAGCGAAATCCAATCCATAACCGACAACGAAATGGTCCGGAATCTGAAACCCGAGATAATCGATCTGTACCGGCCTTTCGCGCCGTTCAGCCTTATCAAGCAGAGCTGCGAGTTTTACGCTCGCCGCGCCGCGCGACTCGAGGTTGGCCATCAAATAGCTAAGAGTTAATCCCGTGTCGACGATGTCTTCCACCACTAGAATGTGGCGCCCCTCGATCGGCACGTCCAGATCCTTCATGATGCGCACTTCGCCGGAAGTTCGAGTCGATGAGCCATAACTCGATATCGCCATGAACTCAATACTCAAACGCGTGTCGATGCTGCGCAGCAGATCGCTCAGAAAAAAACAGGCGCCTTTCAGCACGCCAATAAGCAGCGGATTGCGTCCGGCGTAATCGCGTGTGATTTCGGCGCCCAGCTCCTTAATGCGCGCCGCAATCGTTTCCTGCGAAAACAGAACGTCGAGATTCGGATTGGAAAATTCTGAAGTCATGTGTGCGGAAGGTGTAGCCAAGTCAGTCATCTCCTGAAATAAGATTCATGATCGAAACGTGCCGGAAGAAATCTCGTTTGCCTATCGGGCTGATGGTGCGACATACTATTGAAGCTCTCCGCACAGGTCAATCAAGTCCAGAATGTTCGACTGTTATTTTTTAATTCGAAAAGGAAGTATCGACGTGATCCGAGTCAAAACGCTCTCGATTACCGGCGCGCTCCTGCTATTGTCATTGGCGCTGAGCGGACAATCGGTGAGTGCCCAGGTGGCCGCCCGCCCGCCGACCGCGCCTACGCCGCCCGACGCCCACGCGCGTGTCGATGAAACGGTCATCGACGGTACCATTCCCGACGACCCGGCTGTCGACAAGATGCTGCAAGTCTATGCGCCAAAAGTGCGAGCGCTGGACGTAGTCATCGGCAAACTCAAAGGCGAACTGCGCAAGGGCGGCATCGGCTCAGGTTCGTTGGGAAACTTTGTAACCAACGGCATCCGGCAGCAGGCGAGTAAAAAACTGGGCAAGCCCGTAGACCTCGCGGTAACGAACGGCGGCGGTTTGCGCAAGAGTGTCATAGCTGAAGGCGAGTTGCGCGAGCGAGACATTTTTGAACTCTTGCCGTTTGAAAATGCCTTAGTCGCAGTCGATTTAACCGGCGCGCAGGTTTTGGATTTGTTGCGAGTGGTTGTTTCACACCGCGATGCGCAGGCGGGCGCGCGTATAAAATATAAAACTGGCGCGGACAAGCAACCGGAATTGGTAACAGTTCGCTTGCTGGTCAACGGTCAGGAAAAGGAAATCGTTCCCGCGAAGATTTATACAGTCGTGAGCATTGACTACCTGATGAATCGTCGTTCGTCAAAACCTTCGGCCACTGAAGGTGACTATTCGATTTTGCGCGCGGGAAAAAATATTAATCCGATTGGACTGACGATTCGCGATGCAATGATTAATTACGTGAAATCGGAAACTGCCGCGGGTCGCGAAATCCGTCCCAACCTGGATGGCCGCTTCGTTTTTGATAAATCAAGTACGGGTACACCGGAGCAACCGCAATGATTACCAGGCGCAACTTTTTAAGAAGCTCAATCGTCGGCGGAGCCGCGCTTGCCCTGCCGCAGTCGCGGGCGCAATTGTTTTCAAGTTCCCCATGGTCTGCTATCTCGGCGCCGCTGCTGGAGGCGGTGGCCGGCGAAACCTTAATCACGATCCTGCACACTAACGACACGCACTCCCAAATCGATCCCTTGCCGGACAATGACAAGCAGTATGGCGGAAAAGGCGGAGTCGCCCGCCGCGCCACTCTCGTCAAACGCGTGCGCAAGGAAAATCCGAACACGCTGATGATTGATGCCGGCGACGTGTTTCAAGGCACGCCGTATTTCAACTTTTACAAAGGCGAAGTCGAATACAAATCGATGTCTCTGATTGGCTATGACGTTGGCACATTGGGCAATCACGATTTCGATAATGGCGTTGACGCTTTGGTGGCAGCCATGAAGTTTGCCAACTTCGATTTTGTTTCCAGTAACTATGACCTGCGCGGCACGCCGCTCGAGACGCGGGTCAAACGATACGTCGTACGAACCCTGGGCGGCGTGCGCGTGGGTTTGTTTGGCATGGGAATCAGTCCAGACAATTTAATCACGCCGGAAAATTTCAAAGGCGTGAAGTATATGGATCCGGTTAAATCAGCTCGGGACGTGGTTGAAACTCTGCGACAGCGCGAGCGTTGCAAGCTCGTCATCGGGATGTCGCACCTCGGCTATTACCCGAATGCTACGGGCGGCGAGATTGGCGATACGCAAGTGGCGTCGCAGGTTGATGGCATCGATTTCATTGCCAGCGGACATACGCATACGTTCATGCAAAAA
Organism: Pyrinomonadaceae bacterium; assembly: GCA_030841085.1. Classification (GTDB taxonomy): domain Bacteria; phylum Acidobacteriota; class Blastocatellia; order Pyrinomonadales; family Pyrinomonadaceae; genus PSRF01. The sequence goes on along the minus strand of JAVEDP010000041.1, from coordinate 197,513 downwards.
CCGGTGCTGACTAAACAACCATCGGGTAACGACACCATCATCTTTCAGGTGGGCAGAAGCGGTATCTATGTCGGCCGCGTCGATTTCAAATTGCAGGCCGGAAAAGTTGTGGCATCTGCCGGACGGCTGCTTGATCTGCGGGATGAATCGCTGGCGTAAAAGTAAACAGTAAACAGCAAACAGTAAACAGCGAACAGCAAACAGTGAACCGTGAACAGCAAGAATTATGAATCTGTGTGCTCGCGCGGAGATGAGAATCAGCAATCATAAACAAGAGATGCTTTTTCCGGCTGTTTGCTGTTAACTGTTTGCTGTTTACTGAAACTCGCTGGTTGCTGTTTACTTCTATACGTTATGGACGACACCACATCACGCGATCGCATCCGGGCCCTGGTTCGCGATGTGCTCGACAAGGCCCTTCCTGAAGAAGGGCCGTCCGCTTCGCACGCTTCGTCAACCCCTTCCAGCCGCTTTATTGATACCGCTCCGACTGCTTCATCGCCAACTACCGTCACGGCCGACGAGTCTTCAAAGACAGTAATTACCGAAGACGATGTGCGCGATCTTGCCGTCGGGTCTGTTCTGCGAATAGCCGAAGGCGCGCATCTGACGCCGCTCGCAGCCGACATCGTAAGCGAAAAGCAGATACAAATTGTGCGTCGCGTGCCGCGCAGTGGTTCCGACGCGTCCAAGCTGATTGCAGTCGGCGCCGATCATGGCGGTTTCAAGATGAAAGAAGAGTTGAAAGCTTTTCTTACTTCGTTGGGCCATCAGGTCCATGACTTTGGCACTAACTCGGAAGACGCGGTTGACTATCCTGACTTTGCTTATGCAGTTGCGAAGAGTGTTGCAGAAGGCACGGCTGATGTCGGCATCGTCATCGACGGCGCCGGTGTGGGCAGCGCGATGACCGCGAACAAAGTTCCCGGCGTGCGCGCCGCCGCCTGTTACTCAGTCGAAGTTGCACGCAACTCGCGCGAGCATAACGGCGCCAACGTTTTGACGCTGGGCAGCAAGACAATCAACAGTGCGCAGATGCGCGACATCGTGCGGGCGTGGCTCGCCACTGAAATGACTGAAGACAGACATCGCAAGCGCGTCGCAAAAATTGAGGCCATCGAACGGCAATACCTGCACTAATGCAGTTCAGAGTTCAAGCTTCGCTTGTTGCAGTCGCAGCCGCAACCTGAAGGTTGTACGGGTTTGCCCGAAAAGTCGCGTCTCTGAGTCCGCGTTTAGCGGACGATTGAAAATAGCCCAGCGATTCATCGCTGGGAGTGGCCCGAGTCCGAGGCGAAGTCCGTGAAGCGGCTGAAAAAGACTGAGCATTTGGCCGGTATCGTTCAGCCGTCCGCTGCACGGACTAAACATTCTTGAGCTCTTTTCCCCAACAGTAAACTGCTGGGCTATTATCATTCGTCCCCTTTGCGGACTGATAACTTACTTTTCGGACAACGCCGGTTGTACTCTAAACTGCGTGACCGAACTCCACGCGGCCGCAACCTGAAGGTTGTATTCTAAACTTCTTGAACGAAGCCCACGCCACTTTTGATTTCCAACCTACAAGAGGATGATGATTCGAAGATGAGAAATAGTCTTGTTTACCGGCCCGTGTTTGCCGCAGTGCTGGCCGCGACGATGATCGCAAATGTGGTTTTCGCTCAGGACCAAACTGCAGTTAATTCTATTCAGTCGTCAGACAAGCTGACCGTCACGCTGAAAGCAAAGTTGCCGGATTACAGAGGACCATCGCGGTTTGTTGGTCGCAAAGCTTTGATAACTTTCAGTCCGGACGGAACATTGGCGGCGATGAGCGGCAAAGGCGGGACCATCACCATCTGGGATACAGAAACCGGACAGCTGAAGGCGACTTTGAAAAACGGCAAGGATGAAGTTAGTGGCTTCTCGTTTAGTCCCGACGGACGCCTGGCCGCTACCCGCGATTATCTCGACAAGAGCGTGCGCTTGTGGGATGTGGGAACCTGGCAATTGAAAGCGACCATCCCCGGGCGTAAGCGAAATCTCGAAACCAGGATAAAGTCAGGCTTCAGTTTTGAAGAAGAGTTTGGACCAGTTCCTTTTAGTCCGGACGGCGGCTCGGTACTTGTCGAACGCGAAGATGATGTTGTGACGGTTGCGGATGTTCCCTCCGGGCAAGAGCGAATGACGCTCAAGCACGAGACGCGCGACAGCGGCGCCAAAGAAACTGCTAAGGCCGTGTTGCTCGGCGGCTCGCGACATTTTCTTGCCCTGCAAACCGGATACAGTGCAGATGGCAAATGGATCTTTACTATCAACGGCGACAAGTCGGCCAAGATTTGGGACGCCACAGATGGGCGACTAAAAACGAACATCACAAACAACGAGCGAATCTATCGCGCGAGTTTTACTCCTGACAGCAGTGCCTTGTTAACCATTGAACAAGAGGGCGGGATGAAACTCTGGGAAGTTGAAACAGGGATGCGGCTGGGTCAGGTTGCGCCGAAAGGACTTCTCGAAGGCTACATCAAGGGTTTTGAGTTTTCTCCCGCCGGTCGCACGATTGCAACTTTCACTGCCGGCGACACTCGTTTATGGAATGTAGAAACAGCAGAACTTCTTTTCAAACTTCCGAAGAGCGAAGGCACCGACGCGAGTTTTAGCCCTGACGGACATTGGCTGGCGACCGCATCAAACGACAAGCAGACAGCAGGGAAGCTGTGGAACGTGGAAACCGGTGAGCTGAAACTGGCACTGCCGCCCATTGGCTACAAGACTTCATCCGTGGTCTTTAATGCGGACGGCACCATTCTGGCGACGAGCAACGACCAGGGCGTCATGCTTTGGGACGCGCAAACCGGCACGCTGCTCGCGCGCCTGGACGCAGCGCGCTATCCGGTAGCATTCAGCCGCGACGGTCGCACGCTCGTAACTGGCGGGCGCAATGACACCGCGCTGCTCTGGCGAGTTGAAGCAAAGGTTTAATCACTGGGACCGTGGCGTCTCGCCCGCATTCGCTGCGCTAGCCAGGCACGGTTGAGTGATCGAGTCGTTCCCGCTGCGCGCTCATTGCGGGCGGGTCGAGCACTCCAACCGATAAAACACATCGGTTGGGAACCCCGCCCGCCCGTGGTCCCAGTAATCAACAAGCGCCAGCGCACGTGTTAGAATAATTTCCGTGTTAAGAACAATCTTCATCTCGATATTCCTCGCGCTTAGCGTTGCGGGCGTCACGGCCCAGCAACCGCCGCCTGCTCGGCTTGCGGTTCAAGCCGAACCAGCCTGGACCAACGGCGCGCCTGCCAATGCGGGATTCACGGTACTAATGCCGGGCAAGCCCTCCGAACAGACGCAGCCGATGGAAGGCCGCCCGGGCGTAGAACACCATCTGTTAATGGTTGAAACAAAACTAGCAGGTTTCGTGGTTTCTTACGTTGTGTTTCCTGAGGTTGTAACCGATCCCGCTGATATCAAAGTCCTACTCGACCGAGGTCGCGAAGGCGCGCTCAGTTCGAGCGGAGCCACCTTAAAAAGCGAAAAGGAAATTAAGTTAAACGATTACTTCGGAAGAGAATGGCTGATGGACTTTCCGAGCGGCTTTTCCGCAACCGCTCGCGCTTACTGGGTCAAGCGTAGACTTTTGCAAGCTATTTTCGTCATAGCGCCTAAATCAGACGACTCTCCCGAAATAAAAAGACTTCGTCAGGAAGCGGCCACGAAATTTTTTGATTCATTCAGGTTGAGCGACGATGCTCGTTAATCGCGTCCTTGCTTTAAGACGATGCAAACCAACAGCCCACAAAACGGCGACCTTCAACTCCTAATCGAGCAGATTACTGACGCTATCGTCGCGCGCCTAAATGGCGACGGTGCTGACCAGGAGAAGATGTGTGGCTGCACCTCGGAATGTTTTAACCGTTGCCCCGAGCGCATGCACCGCATCGTCGATGCCGGTGCCGCACGCATTGGGTTGGTACTTGGTCAGACATCCTCCGCACGCGACTGGGCAAGCTTGATAGACCACACCTTACTCAAGCCGGAAGCAACCGATGACGACATTCGCGTGCTTTGTGAAGAAGCCGCCCGTTATCGCTTCGCATCTGTTTGCGTGAATCCAACCTGGGTGCGCGCCGCCACGTGCAACTTGCAGGGAAGTGGCGTGCCGGTTTGCACCGTGATTGGTTTTCCGCTGGGCGCTACGCTCCCAGATGTCAAAGCATACGAAGCGCGACGCGCGATCTTTGACGGTGCGCGTGAAGTTGACATGGTTATCAACGTGGGCGCGTTAAAGAGTGGCGACGATTGTCTCGTTGAACACGATATTCATTCCGTAGTTGAAGTGGCCCATGAATACAACGTCACCTGCAAGGTGATTATTGAAACTGCCTTGCTGACGGATGATGAGAAGGTGCGGGCTTGTCTTGCAGCGAAAAACGCCGGCGCGGATTTCGTAAAGACTTCCACTGGTTTTTCCAAAGGCGGCGCTACGGTGGCCGACATCGCCTTGATGCGCCGCACGGTCGGCGCGGACCTTGGCGTTAAAGCTTCCGGCGGTGTTAAAGGTCTTGACGATGCTCGCAAGTTGGTTGAGGCGGGCGCCACGCGCATCGGCGCCAGCGTCGGCGTAAAGATTGCGCAGGAAGCGGCCGGCATAAAGTCCAATGGCAGTGCTGCTCTTCAATACTAAACGGATTTACTTTCCAATCTCGTCCCCAATTTCTTAATAGCTCAAGTGTAGGCTTGAAAGTGAACGTACTTTGCGTCTATGCTCGCTCTCAGTTCTAACATTTCCATATTGCAGCTTAACCAATGCCCGAGAAGCGCAAATTACTTGCAGTAATTCTTGGCGGAGGCGCCGGAACTCGTCTGTTTCCGCTGACTCAGCAACGTTCGAAACCCGCCGTGCCGCTGGGCGGCAAGTATCGGCTGGTCGATGTGCCGATCTCAAACTGCATCAACTCGGATGTCATTCGCATCTTTGTGCTGACGCAATACAACTCGGCGTCCTTGAACCGGCACATCGCGCAGACCTATCGCTTTTCGACTTTTGCTGATGCTTTTGTAGAAATTTTGGCGGCGGAACAAACCCCGGAAAGCGGGCAATGGTTTCAGGGAACCGCAGATGCTGTTCGTCAGGTATTGCCGCACATTGGCGATTGGCGCATTGACACCCTCTTGATTCTGTCCGGCGATCATCTTTATCGCATGGACTATCGCGACTTTCTGAAGCGTCACTATGAAACAAATGCCGACATCACTATTTCTGTGATTCCGGTCCCGGCAGCGTCGGCAAGCGAATTTGGATTACTCAAGACCGACAGCACCGGTCGTATTGTCGAGTTTAGTGAAAAGCCAAAGGGCGAAGCGCTGGAAGCCATGCGCGTCGATACGACAGCCCTGGGCTTGAGCGCGGAAGATGCAATGGCGCGACCTTATCTCGCGTCGATGGGTATCTATGTTTTTAAATACGACACGCTCGAAAAACTGTTGGCCGAGGGTGCGGATCATGTCGACTTTGGCCGCGAGATAATTCCTGGCGCGATCGGACGCTACAACGTGCAGGGCTTTTTATTCGATGGTTATTGGGAGGACATCGGAACGATCGCGGCGTTCTACAAAGCAAATCTCGATATGACCGCAGCCATTCCGCCGTTCAATCTCTTCGACGCTGAGGCGCCATTGCTTTCACGCGCGCGCTATTTGCCGCCGTCGAAATTCGATAACTGCGAAATCAGCGATTCTATTTTCAGCGACGGCTGCATTATCAACGGCGCAAAAATTAATCGTTCAGTGATTGGCTTGCGCAGTCGCATCGCCGAGGGAGTAAAACTCGACAGCGCCTACATGATGGGAGCCGACTACTACCAAACGCTGGAAGAAATGAGCACGGACCTTACCAACGATTACCCACGCATTGGCATTGGCGCCAATACAATTATTAGTCGCGCAATCATCGACAAGAACGCGCGCATCGGCAGCGGCGTAAAATTAGTGAATGACGCAAGAGCGCTCGAGGCAGATGGCCCGGACGGTGCTTATTTCATTCGGGATGGCATCATCATCGTTCCCAAGAACGCGGTTATAAGTGACGGCACGGTCGTATGAAGCACCAAGCGCTCAAGTGGAAAAGACTTTATTAAGTGGCATAGACTTTAGTGAAGTGGCATAGACTTTAGTCTGTGCACCGTCGCAGGCACAGAGTAAAAGTCGATGTCACTCCAGACTAGCAAGCGAACGCGGTTTGAAATAACAAGCGAGAAGGGAAGAGGACAGGAATGCTGTCCTAAAAAAAACTTATGGCGCGAGGCTGGGAAAGCAAATCGGTAGAAGCACAAATCGAGGAAGAAGACCGCGCGTATGAAGCGGGGCGCAAACAGGCGTCGGATCACTCCAACGCACAGGACCTGCGGCTCGAGTCGCTGCGACTTTCGCGAGTGAGAATTGAAGCGCAACTGGGGCGAGCGGTACACACCGCGCATCGCGACATGTTGATGAAGGCACTGCAGGCGATTGAGAAAGAAACAGAGCAACTGACTCTGGAAGCGCAGCGAGATAGGAAATAATGTTCCCCCTGCCGGTTTACTCTTAAAGTAAAACCTTAACCAAAACTTCCGCGTTCATCTGATAAGTGGCAGAGACTTTAGTCTGTGTCACCGTCGCAGACATGCCATCGTCGCAGACACAGACTAAAGTCTATGTCACTCGAGACTAGAATTATGCCGGTGAAACCTGCAACCAGAGATCATCATCCTGCCCGCATCGAGCGCGCGGCGACTAAGGCAAAACGCACCAACGCGCCTGCCACGCGCCTCGTGCTGCCGCGCAACCAGACGAATCTGGATCTGGAAATCAATGGCCGGGTGGTCAAGCTTACGAACTTGGGCAAGCTGTTCTGGCCGGAGTTGGGATTAACGAAACGCGACTTGTTGCAGTATTACGCCGACGTATCTGAAGTACTGCTGCCGCACATTGTGGATCGCGCGATGGTAATGAAACGCTATCCGAACGGAGCGGCGGGCGAATTCTTCTTCATGAAACGTACTCCAAAACCGCATCCCGATTGGCTCGAGATTTGTCACATCGAGCATTCTTCGGGGAACGTAATTGACTTCCCGATGATTCAGGATCTGGCTTCACTCATGTGGTTAATCAACCTCGGATGCATTGATCTTAATCAATGGTATGCGCGCTGCGACGATGTTGATAGGCCTGATTATTTGCATTTTGATCTCGACCCGGTGCCCGGCGCGAACTTTGGGAAAGTGATCGAGACAGCCTTGTTGTTGGGCGAAGGGCTCGAGTCTTTGAAGATGCCCTGTTACGCAAAGACGACGGGTTCAAAGGGAATTCATATTTACATTCCCATCCAGCGTGGGCCGACGCAGAAGCAGGTGTGGAAGTTCGCCAAGGAATTCTCGCACGCGATCGCGGCCCAGGCGCCGAAGTTGATAACGGCAGTTTACATCGTTGCCAAGCGGCCAAAGGGCAGGGTACTGGTGGACTACAACCAAAACGCGTGGGGGCGAACGTTGGCATCGATTTACTCCATCCGCCCGCGGCCCAAGGCGACAGTGTCGACACCGGTGACGTGGAAAGAGTTGGAGCGCGGCGTGAGCCTTGAAGACTTTCGCATCGACAACGTGCCGGCGCGAGTGCGGCGGCTTGGAGATTTGTGGGAGCCACTGCTGGCGAAACGCGGTCGCTTCAAACTTGAACCTTACCTTTAAGTCGCGACTTGAACTGTTCTGTTCGCTGCACGCGAGATTGAGGTAGTTCTTCAAGGGTCGGCAAGCACACAGTTGAGAGAAAACATTAGCTGAAAACTGCGGGCAGGCGTGGGAAGCGTGGCGATGAAAAAGAAGCTTGGCAGCGTGGGATCGAAAGAAGCGCTTCGCATTTGGACCGTCGGTCACTCAACTCGCTCCGCTGAAGAGTTCAACGAGATTCTCGCCGCCCATTACATCGAAGCGTTGTTAGACGTGAGAAGTTTTCCCGGCTCGCGCCGTTACCCGCAATTTAATAAACAACAACTCGCGGCCTCGTTGCCGGCAAACAACATCGCCTACTTTCACTTGCCCGAACTCGGCGGCCGCCGGCCAGCGCGGAAGGACTCAACGAATACCGCCTGGAGAAACTCATCGTTCCGGGGCTATGCCGACCACATGGAAAGCGAGCAGTTTCAGCAGGGCATTGAACATTTGTTGGAGATTGCCGGCGAGAGCAATGCCGCGATCATGTGCGCCGAGGCATTATGGTGGCGCTGCCATCGCAGTTTGATTTCAGACTATCTCAAAGCGCGCGGCGTGGAAGTGACTCACATTCTCGATGCGACCCATGACCAGCTCCATCCCTATACGAGCGCCGCGCGAATTGTTGATGGCGAACTTACGTACGCAGGCTTGTTCGCCGGCTGAACGCGGAAGCTTCGCATAGTTTGGACTGCGGTGGATTGACACCGCTTTGCAGCGCGGCGGCTTGACGCCGCTTAGAGGCTTTACTGGCATCGAGCGCTTTCATAAACGAGATCACAGTCGTAACTGGAAGCGGCGTCAAGCCGCCGCAGTCCATAGTTAAACCAAAACCTCAGCTTCCCTTGCTGTGCCAGACCTTTTTCTTGCCGCCCTTCTTTCGTCGTTTCACCCCAGTGCGGCGAGGCACCTTTTTCGGATCACCCGTGGCCGCCTTCTTCACATCGCCGCCTTCGTCTTCGGCTATCTCGGCCAACGTGCGTCGCGTGAGAATCGAAGCAGGCGCAATCTCAGTTACTTCTTCTTCGGTGGTGTAGTAATCACGATGCTTGAGCAACAGCCATTGCCGGTCGCGCGTCTTCACCAGCACCCAGGAGCCTTTCAGTTTCTCTCCGTTCAGGGAAAACTTTAACTCCCCTTTGCGCAACGCGGCGCTAACGTCGTCGGTGTTCTCCGGTTCGTAAGTACCGATGTCCCAAACCATGACCGTGCCGCCGCCGTACTCACCCTCCGGTATCACTCCTTCAAAGTCCGCGTAGTCGACCGGATGATCCTCTACTTGCATCGCGAGGCGCTTAACAGTCGGATCCAACGATGGTCCTTTGGGCACCGCCCATGACTTAAGAACGCCGTCAGCCTCCAGCCGGAAATCATAATGAAGCTGTGTGGCGCGATGTTTCTGGACCACGAACAGGCGGCCGCTCTTGGTGCGCTTCTTCTCCGGCCCGGGCTCCGGCGTCTTATTAAACTTTCGTTTTTTCTTGTATTCGGTTAAGGATGCCATTGGAGAAAGCTAACCTAAAGCGTTGCTTTAAGTGTTGCGGAACCGTGAAAGTTTTCTAAGCCGATGCGACAGAAACGGCCTCGGTCTCGCGCGGCTGCTCTTCGAAGAGTTCGTTTTGGATCGGATCCAAACCAAGCACTTCGCGAACGCGCCCAAAGCTGCGACGGTGGATGGGCAGCGCCCCGAGCTCTTTCAGCGTGCGACAGTGTTCCGGCGTTGGATAACCCTTATGCGAGGCAAAACCATATCCGGCATAAAGCGCGTCCAACTCCAACATGTGAGCGTCGCGTGTGGTCTTTGCAATTATCGAGGCGGCCGCAATCGTAGCGGAAAGAGCGTCGCCACGGATAATGCCGCGTTGGGGTACGGGGCATTGCGGAATCCTTCGCGCGTCGACGAGGACGAAGTTTGGCAGGCAGCTCAATCCGAGAAGCGCGCGCTGCATTGCCAATAAGCCGGCGTGGTAGATGTTGATGCGATCGATTTCCTCGACTTCGGCAAAGCCGACGGCCCAGCACACCGCATCCTGCTTAATTTGAAGCGCGAGTTCTTCACGTCTTTCGTGATCGAGAATCTTTTTGGAATCGTTCAGGCCGCGCAGTTTGTAATTCTGCGGCAGAATTACTGCGCCGGCCACGACCGGCCCGGCCAACGGCGCCATTCCTGCTTCGTCGACTCCGGCCACCAACGAATAACCCTGCGCCCACAACTCAATTTCAAAGCGCAACAGCGTGTGCAGCCTTTGTCCTTCGGAACGATTGCTGCGATAGCGTTTACGAATTTGCTTTGCAAGTTGATGCGCGCCGTTGCGATTGTCGCTTTCCAGCGCCTCAAGTAAACCTTTAGGCACGCGGCGCTGCCGGTCGAGAAAAGTCTCCCGCAATTCCGGAATAGATTTATGAAGTAAGTCTTCGAGTGACGGCATTTTTTGCGTGGGTAAAAGTCTTCGGCGCTGCTGCCGGCGTAAACGGAAGTGGTATTCTAAAACGAAAGTCGCGCCGCGGCGAGTGTTCCCGGATATAAAAAACAAATCGGCCCGAGTAAACACATTAGTAACACCTTGCGCACGTACAACTTTTCGCGAAAACAGTTCCGCCTGCTTGGATTTCTTCCGCTGCTGTTTTTCCTGGCGCAAGCCATCCATTACTGGCAGATCAACCAAGTCGGTCACATGCTCTGGATGTGTAACATCGGAAATTTGTTATTAGCGCTAGGGATTTTTTTCGAGCAAGCGCTTCTAATCCGGGTGGCAGTAATTTGGAGCATGCCGGGCCTGGTCGTTTGGGCTCTTTACGTGGTGCCAACGTGGGGATTGTTGCTGACCGGAAAAATGAGCCTCTCGGAATTTTATGGGGTCGTTTCCTCAACTCTGGCGCATGTTGGCGGATTGTCGATAAGCATTGTGGTGCTCAGGAAAGTAAGAATGAATGCCAGTGCTTGGGCTTTTGCTTTTGTTTGGTACCTCTTTGTCCAGGGCGTCTCACGCCTGCTAACGCCGGTGGCACTGAACGTAAATCTCTCGCAACGGGTCCAGGACGGTTGGGAAACAACCTTCAGCAGTTACTGGAAATTCTGGTTGGTTTTGAGTGCGGCCGTCGCGGCATGTCTCTGGCTTCTCGGTTTGCTGCTCGGACGTCTTTGGCCTGACTCCTCAACGAATTAGTCCTACGTTCCGAAGCAGTTCAATTGTCGATGTCACTCGACCCTGCTCAAGAGAATGACAGGCAGGAATGCCTGTCTTACCTGTGGAACTGAAACTGCTTTAACTTTTCCATTATGCAAAAATCGCGACGCGAGCTGCCCTGGTGGCTGGAAGTCGGTACAGAAGTCTGTCCGGCATGCAATCACCTGTATTTATACGAGACGCAATATCGTTGCTTTGATTGTGATGGACCACTTTGTCCCATGTGTGTAGTCGAAACCACGGCAGTCCACATTTCTTGTCCGACCTGTTGTGATGAATCTAAAGTCGAGGTTGCCTGAATTATGGCTGGACGCGCAATCTGGAAAGGCGAGTTGAAGATTGGCTCGACGAAGGTTCCGGTAAAGTTGTATTCCGCAGTCGCCGACCGAACGGTGCGTTTTCACCTTCTCGATGACAAGCACTTGATGCGGGTAAAACAACACATGGTGAACCCGGACTCGGGTGATGAAGTCACTACTCAGGAAGTTAAGAAAGGTTACGAGATCGAGCCAGGCAAGTTTGTCATTCTTACGGATGAAGATTTGCAGAGTCTCGAGCCGAAGCCTTCTCGCGAGATTGACGTGGCCGAATTTGTGCCGCCGGAATCGATCAACCAGCAATGGTACGAACGGCCGTATTACCTGGGTCCTGATGGCGACGTGGACGCCTACTTCGCGCTGGCCGAGGCGCTCGAAAATCGCGAGCGCGAAGGAATCGCCCGCTGGGTGATGCGTAACAAGCATTACATTGGGGCGCTGCGTTCACAGGATGGTTACCTTGTGCTGGTCACGCTGAGAAATGCCGCCGAAGTTATTTCCGCTCGCGAATTGCCAAAGCCCGCCGGTCGTGAACCGTCCGCGAAAGAACTAAATATGGCTAAACAACTTGTCGGCATGCTCGAAGGCGAGTTCGTTGCGTCGGAATTCGAAGACGAATATCGCAAGCGTGTCATGGAATTTATCGAGCGCAAGGCGAAGGGTCATGCACCTAAACTTCATGCCGTTAAAACAAAACGCAAGACGACGTCGCTCGATACTGTTCTGGCCAAGAGTCTGGCGTCACTAAAGAAGGAGAAGCGCGCTGCCTAAGAAAGCCAGAAAACAATCCGAAGAAACAGATGAGCAAGCCAGTGTGCGGCCGTTTTGGTCGGGCACACTTACGTTTGGCCTAGTCAGCGTTCCGGTGAATTTGTTTCCAGCCAACAAGTCGAGCCGACCATCACTCCGTATGCTGGGCGATGAGGGTGCGCCGCTGCAGCGTCGTTACTTTTCACAAAAGACGGAAAAGGATCTGGATGCAGATGAGCTGGTGCGTGGTTACGAAGTAGCGAAAGGAAAGTTCGTTGTCGTTACTGATGACGAGTTGGACAGGCTTGCACCCGAAAAGAGCCGCGACATCGACCTGACGCGTTTTGTCAAAGAAGACACCATCCCCCCAGTCCATTTTGAACGCGGGTATTTTTTGACTCCGGAAAGCGGTTCGGACAAAGCATACAAACTGCTCGCTGAGACGATGGCTAAAAGCGGACTGGCCGGACTGGCGACGTTTGTTATGCGCGGCAAAGAACACCTGATCGCGATCTTTTCTGATCATGGAATTCTACGCGCCGAGACGATGCGCTTTGCCGATGAACTTCGGTCACCCGAAGACCTGGGTCTGCCAAAAAAGAAAAAGGCGCCGCCGGCGACAGTGCGCAAGTTTGAAAAACTAATCAGCAACAAAGCGAAAAAGAGTTTTGCGGGCGCAAAGCTTCATGACCAACAAGCGGAAGCGTTGTTGAAGCTGGTGAAGAAGAAGGAGAAAAAGCGCGGCAACGTGGTCCAGGTAGAAACGGAACAGCGCGAGCCGGGAAAAGTAATCGATCTGGTCGCCGTTCTGAAGAAGAGCCTGGCCGGCAAATAGTTCTAACTCGCGAGAGAAGTAATCGCACAGGAAGAAATCTTAACGAAGGAGATTTGTATGACTAAGAAACTGCAATTGGCAATTCTGTTGCTGTTGGGAGTTTGTCTAATAGCGTTTCAGCCTGGCAAAGTGAAAGCTTCAGTTCCGGCTGACGAGGATTTTGTGACGAACGCAGCCAAAGGCGGAAAGATGGAAGTCGACCTCGGTCGTTTGGCATTGAAGCGCGCAAGAAGTCTGGCAGTTAAACGATTTGGGCAGCGGATGGTCACTGATCACACGCGCGCTGGAAATGAGCTGAAACGCCTCGCAATGCGAAAGAAGATCGCATTACCGATGGCGATGGATCCTGAAGGCCACGCGGAAATGGATCGGCTCGCGAAATTGAGAGGCGCAGAATTTGATCGCGCTTACATGGATCTAATGGTCAGCGATCACGAAAAAGATGTTGGTGAGTTTCAAAACGAAGCCGATAACGGCGCAGACGTTGATATCAAGGCGTTCGCCGCCCGGACCTTACCGACTTTGAAGACGCATCTAAGCTTGGCGCGGTCAACAGCGGCAAAGGTGAAATAGCGTCTGGCTCTGGCCGACCCTTGATTAGACTGCAAACAAAAAAATAGAGCGGCAACGTCCTCACCCCGCCGCCGCTCTCTCGCATAGCTAAGAATCCGAAGACTCAATTAGCCATGCCGGGGTGAGGCATTCAGCCATCACCCAGTTGCGCGACGTTATACAACTTGAGCGAGGCTCATGCAACTGCAAATTCAGAAATTTTTTTCTAATCCGGGCGTGGGTTAATCAATGTCAGGGCAGTACGAGCTTTTCGTGGGCAGGTAGATACAGACTTGCTGTTCTGTTCATCGAAGAGTAGCTTGTAAGTTCTCGCCCTCCCCATTCCCTTTATGTTACTGAGACGAAGAATTGCGCGCCCCGCAAGTGGTGGTATTGTTATTCACAGGACCCGACATCGGCGGCATTGCCCCGATTGCAAAGAGCGTTGGGGCACCTGGACCATGGTTTGTCCACGTTGCGGTAGGCGAACTCTCGCGCAAAAACTTCTGTTCGTAGCGGGTTTGTGCGTTCTCGCGTCGATATTCCTGAAGACGATGGGTTTAATCTAGTCTAACCCGCCAGCTGCGAACGGTGAACAGTCGATCTGTCGCTTAAGACCGGCATCTAGGTTTGCTGCTGCATCGCTAAACGCCGCTGCCAGACCCGACTCAATAACGTTGAAGACGGGAAGCTGCAGCCTTCACGGCACGCTTCCCGCCTTCAATGATTCGGTGGAGTTACCAGCGACGAAATCCTAACGGTTGGCCCTGTTGTTCAAATTGTCTTCTGCAAATTTTCGTTGCAGCACCGGCGCCGTTCGTTGCGCGGTATCCTGGACAGCCGCGGACGGATTAAACACGTAACTGTCGCGCGTGCGCACAGCAAGGTTTGGTTGATTTACGCGCACTCTAATTTGTCGCCGCTCGCCCGCCTGGGCCGAACGTTTCGGGTAATACCCCAAACTATATTGTCGCCGCAGCTCCTCGGCCACGTTGCCGAATACGACAGATAAGTTTTGGTTAAAGTCTGCCTCATAAAGCCGTGCGCCCGTTTTGTCAGCCATGTCGTGCAGATAACGATTGGCGATTTCATAATCTTGCCGGCTGGTTCCTGGTCCACCGCCACCGGTTCTTCCCGGCCAACCCCCACCGCCACCGCGACGATTTCCGCCTCCCAGGATTTGGCCGAGGATGTCTATCGGTGAACTTGGCATACGGCCTGCTCCGGGCCATCCGCCACCACCGCCTCCGCCGCGACTCATGTCCGCGTACGTGTCGTATTGAACGGGATAAATGAGCGCGTCCAACTCTTCAGCGTCGCGCACGTTGCTGGCATAGGTCGCACGCGGGCTGCTGGTGGTGTCAACGCCGTCCGTGAAAAGCACGATCGCTTTACGACCCGAAACATTATTCAGGTGCCGGTTCATCACCTGGTCGACGGCCTCATAGAGTTTGGTGCCGTCACCGGGTTCGGTGCGCCGGATTGCATCGCGCAGGCGGCCTCGGTCACTGGTGAATTGCGAAAGCACGCGTATTTGATCGTCAAAGGACACGATCATCACTCGATCGTCGGGTCGCAGCTGGTTTGTGAACGCGATGGCCGCATCTTGAATGGCATCTAGTCGAAGTCGCGTCGAACCGCTGGTGTCGATCATCAGCACAACGGAGAATGGTTTATCTACTGACGAGAAAAACGCCACTTGTTGTTCGGTGCCATCTTCCCAAAGTCTAAAGTCTTCCTTGCGCAGGTTGGGAACGTACCGTCCATCGCGATCCATGACGCTAACCGGCAAGGTCACAAGAGTCGTTTCAACTTTGATTATGTCGCCCGCTTCCACTTCTTCAGGGCCTTGCGCGGCGGAAGTTTCGCCCGACTGTTGTGAAGTGCCTGTGCGATTCGCGCCTCCCAGAACTGGAGCACGTGACGGCGCGGGTGCGCTGGTGCCGCTCGGGGCAGGGCTGTCACCAACCCGGCGTGGTCGCGATTGGGCTGCCAAGCTCGCCGCAAAAACGGCGAAAAGCGAGACAAAAAGTAAGGACACCGTGATTCTCTTCATGCTTAACTCCTGAACCAATGATAACGCGTGGCTTTGCCAATTGAGTTGGATGCGCCGCAACCGGATTAGATGCTTCGAATATTGGCCTCGTGGATGCGGCCGGAGGAGAGATTGAACGGTGTAAAGATAACGCTGGAGGGCGTCCGGGGCAAGCTGGTGTGGCGCCCACACCGTTGAAAGAGCGATGAGGCACTTTCCTCATCTCCTATCCAAGTGTCCGCCCGAAGCGAAAGTATGCGATTATCTGCCGCTCGGAATTCATAATCAGCCACATGCGTATCTTTCGCCGTGTACATTATTGGTGGTCACTTTTCCTGGCCGGCACGCTTCTGCTGTTCCTCGCGCCCCCGGTTTTGTTGGTGGCCTGGCTAACGAAGCGACGCGAATTGGTTTATCCCTGGGCCCTATTTGGCGCTCGCAAATGGCTGCGTTTGAGCGGCATGAAAGTCCAGGTTCGAGGAAGCGAACGCATTGATCGCAACCAAACCTACGTCTTCATCTCGAACCATCGTTCGTACCTTGATACTGCTACGCTTTTCGCCTACACCGGGCAACGGCTTGGAATACTCGCAAAAAAAGAATTATTGAAAGTGCCGATTCTGGGTTACGGCATGGGTTATGTGAACATCATGGCTATCGATCGTTCTAACCGTGAACGCGCGCTGCAGACTACCGAAGCGGCCACGGCGCGGATTCGTTCCGGCAGATCGTTTGGTGTTTTCGCGGAAGGCACACGTGCGTTGCCGGGTGAGTTTCGTCCGTTTAAGAAGGGCGCGTTCTACATGGCCGCGCAGGCGGGCGTTCCTATCGTGCCCGTCGCAATCAAGAACACGGATTATCTAATGGGCAAGGGAACCGGTGAGGCACGATTCGGAACGATTGAAATGGTCCTGCTCGCGCCCGTATCAACCGCCGGCATTTCCACCGACGAGGAAATCAACCGACTGCTGCAACGCGTACATGCAATGATCGGCGACGAGTTGGGATAACGAAACAAACTGCAAACTCAGCACTATGGCTTACGTGGCGGCGGCGTAACCGGTTTTGTTTCTTTTGTTGGCGCGTCAGGATTATCGATTTCAATAATCTTCACTTTCGCCCTCGCCTTTACAAAATCGGAATAGCGAACCTGCATGCGCACGTGCAGCGTCTCGCCACTTTCATAAAGCAATTCATCGTCTGCGTAAGAATAGGTTGGAAACCAATATTGCCCATCGATCTGTTCGCGGTAAGTTTCGACGGTAGGAAATTTATTGTTCTTCGTTTCCGGAAGGCCCTTTCCCCTGGTCTTCACAATCTGAAAGTCCTGATCTTCAACCCAAACGCGGCCCTTGAAAAATCGTTCCTTAGTTTTTTTCGCATCCGGCAGCACTTTCGGACTGACATCGAACACATAAAGATTTAGTTCGTCGATCTTTTCTTTGCCAACATAGCGAAAGTCATACTGCGGAATCTTCGCAGGCTCTAACGCAAAGGGCTGGATTCCACCGAGGTCGTTGAGGTCTTCCTGTGTGACGGCGGCAAGCGACGGCATGGGAAAGAAGCTGATTTTTTCGAACCTGTTACCAGAATCGTCGAAAGTGAAATAAGACACGCGGTGATATTCACCGGTTACCTGGCCTCCCATCCCGAGGCTCTGCAAAATGGCATCGCGTTTGAAAGAGTACTCGTTTAGTGCTTTACGAAACTGGCTTTCTTTTGCCGTGAATCTGTTGACTATTCGATCCACTTCGGCTGGCGACAGATCGGCGGAGTTCGATACCGACTGGCTGAATGCCGGCAGTGCCGCGAGGAGATATAGTCCGGTCAACAGAGCGAGGAACCTGAGGGTTTTTACTGGGGATTTGCGCACTTATCTTCTTTAATCCTTCCGTGAGAACTCGGATTTATTACCAAAAAATACTCTGATCAGATGCCCTAAAATAATGCCGTGTTGCCACCTACCTCAAGCGCAGGACTGCCATTCCGGAGTTTGGCGATTTCTTATTGCAAAATTTCATGCAAGTGATGTAAGGTGCTCTCGGTAGAAACAGTTAATTGCTTTCGACGAATATACCGGCTCTTTCTAAGTTTCCAGTAAATTGAAAATTTTCGGTCCGGCAACGGGTGGTCGGACTATTCGAGTTTCTAAGTCCTCACGTCGGGACGTGGCAACGTCGCATTTCCATGGACCTCAAAAGCGCGAAGGCGCAATGGCAACGCAGAGCGGCCGCGTTGCTGCATGGGAGAAAGACGTTTAGGTCATGCTTTGGGAGGAGCCTGATCGCCAGCCTTGAACCGATGATGTGCGCGGCGGAAGTCGCCCCTTCTGGGCGGGGCGGCTACTTACCCGCCGCGCGCACCCCAGTGCGGAACTCCAGCTCAACTCGCAAACTCAATATTCGACAGACTGGGAATAATTCCTCTTTCAAATCCTTCGGTCAGAAACCTTCGCACACCTTCACGACCGCGTTCGGTGTAATCCAGAGTGAGCTTGTTGACCCACATCGCGACGAACCGATCGGCCAGGGATGCGTCCATGTCGCGGGCAAACTGCATTGCGTATTGCAGAGCGTCTTCGCGGTTGGCTAACGAATAGCTAATGCTCTCGCGCAAGCAATCGGAAACCTGATGAATGATCGCTGGGCCCAACTCGCGCCGGATAGCATTTCCGCCCATCGGCAAGGGTAAGCCTGTCCGTTCATGCCACCACTCGCCCAAATCTAATATTTTGTGCAGACCGACCGACTCGTAAAACAGTTGTCCCTCGTGGATCAAGAGACCGGCGTCACAGTCTCCGCTCTTCACGACGTCGATGATCTTGTCGAAAGGCACTACCTCGTATTGAAAGTCCGGATTGAAAAGTTTCAGCGCCAGGAATGCGCTGGTTAACGTTCCGGGCACGGCGATTTTTAGTTTTGAAATGTCTTCAGTTTTCGCGGGTCGAGCCGAAACGAGGATTGGGCCATAGTTGTCGCCAATCGAGGCACCATGGGGCAGCAGCACGTATTTGTCGCTGATGTAAGCGTAGGCGTGAAAGCTAATCGCGGTGACGTCGTATGTGCCGCGAAAGGCTTCTTCATTCAACGTCTGAATGTCTTTGAGAACGTGGGTGAATCTGAGATCGCCGGTATCGAGCTTGTCAGTAGCCAGACCATAAAACATAAAGGCGTCATCAGAGTCCGGTGAATGGGCGACTGTTATTGTGCGTGTTTCAATTAGGGTGGACATAATTATCGGCGACTTTCAAATACAATTAGACGAGGCTGACGTTATGACGCTCAACCGGGTTATAAACTGTGTCACGCTCGACGGCGTCGAAACCGGCGTCTTCAATCAGCGCAACGATTTCTTCGCGCGACATCTTCACTTCATTGTTTGATTCGATTGAGTAACTTTCGCTCAGCTCTCCGCCTTCGGTGATCGTCCCATCGATGTCATTGGCGCCAAAATGCAACGCAACTTGCGCGAGGCGTTTCCCGAGCATCACCCAGTAGGCTTTCAAGTGTTCGAAGTTATCGAGCATCAAACGCGAAACCGCCATGGTCTTAAGCGAATCAACGCCGGACGGTCCGGGCAGGTGTGCGAGTTGAGTTTTTTCCGGATAAAAGGCCAACGGTATCAGACACTGAAAACCGCCCGACTCGTCCTGCTGTTGGCGCAGGCGAATCAAATGGTCCACGCGGTCTTCAATCGATTCGATGTGTCCGTAAAGCATGGTGGCATTTGTTTTCAAGCCGGCCGCGTGCACTTTGCCTGCCAATTCAAGCCAGCGATTAGCGTCGCATTTATGAGCGCAGATCATTGAGCGCGTTGGCTCGCGAAAAATTTCAGCGCCGCCCCCGGGACAGGAATCCAGGCCCGCCGCGATTAGGTTCTCGATGACCTGTTCGTCGCTTAGCTTGTAGAAATGCGCGAAGTGGTCCAACTCGACCATCGTAAAAGCTTTGAGATGAAGTTGGGGGTAGTGCTGCTTGAGTCCGGAAAGCAAATCGGTGAAATAATTGAATGGCAGCTTTGTGTTTAGCCCGCCGGTGATGTGAAGCTCGGTGGCGCCTTCTTTAACAGCTTCACCAGCTATTCGCAGGCTGTCGTCGATGTTATGTGTGTAGGCATCAGGCTGTCGCGGTGTGCGATAAAAACCACAAAACTTGCAGTCCGCATAACAAACATTGGTCGGATTGAGGTGACGATTCACATTGAAATAAGTAGTGCGGCCGTGCTTGCGGCGGCGAACACTGTCCGCGAGTTTGCCCAACGCCGGCAAGTCGTCGGTTGCAAATAAAGCGAGGCCGTCTTCGAGTGAGAGCCGCTCACCCGCTTCAACTTTTTGGGCGATCGCAACCAAATTCTTATCGTGCGAAAAGTTCATGAAAGAGTCCTCAGCAGAACCGCGCCTCCAAACGTTACGAACAGAATCACGCTTACAAAGGCGTTAGTTGTAAAAAAGGCTGCGTTTAGTTTGCTCAAATCGTTGGCCCGCACCAGGCGATGCTGGTAGACCAGCAAAGCGGCTGTGACAACAACTCCGACAAGAGCAAAAATTCCAAGCCGCGTAATCCAGTATAGAGCAACAATCGCCGCGAAGGCGCCAACGTGAAACAGGCGCGCTATCAGCAGCGAGCGGCCAATGCCAAATCGTTTCGGAATGGAGTGCAGGCCGGCCTGCAAGTCAAATTCGTAATCCTGGCATGCGTAAAGAACATCAAAACCCGCCGTCCACAATAACACTATCGATGAAAGTAGCAGCGGCACCGGGCTGTCCAAATGGCCGCGCACCGCGATCCACGCGCCGGTCGGCGCAATCGACAAACACCAGCCAAGAAACAAATGGGAAAGCAGGGTCCAACGTTTCGAGTACGAATAAAGCATTACGCTCGCCAATGCGATTGGCGCCAGCAGCAACGTGAGCCGGTTCAGCATAGCGGCCGCGAATAGGAAAAGCGCTGCAGACACGAACGTAAACAGCCAAACAAAACTGACCGACAAAAGTCCCGCTGGGATAGCGCGCGTTTGCGTGCGTGGATTTTGCGCGTCGTAGTCTCTGTCGGCAATGCGATTGAAAGCCATCGCCGTCGAACGCGCGCCAATCATTGCGATCGTGATCCAAAAAGCCTGACGAATTGTGGGCAAGCCATTAGCGGCCAGCACGGCTCCCAGAAATGCAAACGGCAGCGCAAACAAGGTGTGCTCGATCTTTATCATCTCGAGCGTGACGCGAACATTTCTTAGCAGTGCAGGCATCGGGGAAATCAATCGTCGCTGACGTTCACCATTTCGGAAGCTTGCTGCGGCAGGCCTTTCCACTGCGTGTTCTGGGAGTGGGGCACGCCTAAATGATCGAGGATGCGGAAGACCAGATGATCGACCAGCGCTTCGATTGTTTGCGGTCGATGATAGAAGCCGGGACTCGCGGGAATGATATGCGCGCCGGCGCGTGACAAGCGCAGCATATTTTCCAGATGAATGGCGTTGTACGGAGTTTCGCGCGGCACCAGCACCAGTCTGCGACTTTCCTTCAGCGTGACGTCAGCCGCGCGATGGATCAAGTTGGAACCAGCGCCGGACGCGATCGCGCCCAGCGTGCCCATCGAACAAGGCACTACTACCATTCCTTCCTGCGGATGCGAACCCGACGAAGGTCGCGCCGCCATGTTGTCCAGACGCTGCAAGTGAATTAATTTTGAATCCGGCGCCAGCCCAAGCCATTGGTTGATTCGCGCGTTGTCCGCGCCGCGCAAATCCGCGCCCAACTCAACCCGCGCAACCGTCGTCGCCGCTTCGGACATGATCAAATTTATGCGCTCAACTACGCCGCTCGCAGCCATGTGGACCAGCGTGCGTTGCGCATAAATTGAGCCGGATGCGCCTGTGATTGCTAAAGTGAATTCCATTTGGTTTCGATGCTTGAATCTTACTTGGCGGTCAATTACGGTGCAAGCGAGCGCAATTCGGACCAGCTAGACAACTATCTCTGTGCGTCCTTGGTGTTCTCTGTGCCTTTGTGGTGAGCACTGCAGAAGGCCTACCACGGAGATACAGAGAACACAAAGGACGCACAGAGCGCTTTAGATGAGGTTGAAGTCGATTGCTTTGTAATCGAGTGGTAGAATGCGCGTCTAAATTTCAAGCAGGAAAGAAGTTTTCGAATGGATCTGACCGAACTGGAACAACTTTTGGCCGCGCATCGCGCGGGAGAATTGGAGACGACAGAGGCTGTCAGTCGCATTCAAAACCTTCACTTCGAGGACATCGGATACGCGCGCGTGGATCATTCGCGGGCCTCGCGACAGGGTTTTCCGGAAGTAGTTTTTGGCGCCGGCAAAACGCGCGAACAAGTTGTCGGCATCGTTGAGCGGTTGCTGCAACACGCGCCCAACGTGCTCGTTACGCATACCGACGAGGGAACGTTTGGAGAAGTGCGCAACATTTCTACCGCAGCCGAATGGCATGCGGCGGCGCGCTTAATAAGGATCCAAAGAGATACGACCGAACTCGGCGTCGGTGAAATAGTTGTTGTGACCGCGGGAACCAGCGACATACCGGTCGCCGAAGAAGCGGCATTGACAGCCGAAGCGATGGGCAATCGCGTGAAGCGCGTTTGGGACGTCGGAGTCGCCGGCATTCATCGCGTTTTGGCGGAACGTTCGTTGCTGCAAAGCGCGCGGGTAGCGATTGTGGTTGCCGGGATGGAAGGCGCGTTGCCTTCGGTGGTGGGTGGATTGGTTAGCGTGCCCGTAATTGCGGTGCCGACAAGCATCGGCTATGGCGCGTCGTTTGGTGGGATTGCAGCGCTGCTCGGCATGCTCAACTCATGCGCGTCGAACGTGACGGTAGTAAATATTGATAATGGATTCGGTGCCGGGTTTGTGGCCAGTCTAATTAACCGCCGCTGGGAGGCGCAGTCGGCAGACGGCAGCGGCAGTCGGCAAAAGCAGTAGGCAGCGGCAGACGGGAGGAGTAGTCGGCAGCAGCAGACAGCAGTAGCAGACGGCAAAAGCAGTAGGCAGCGGCAGACGGCAGGAGCAGTCTTAGGAAAACTTTTCTGGATGCGCAATCATGCCGCCCAGCATGCGACCAACTTCTTCGTAACCCGCTACTAGTTCGCTTCGGCGCTTTTCCGACAGGTATTCACACGCATTAGCCAATTCCAGCCATACCTGTGTTTCGGTGGCCTCGCCATCCGCATCAGCCATCTTACTAATGAACATTTTGGGATAAAGCTTTTTGCGATAGCCCTCGCCGATATTCGCCGGCACGCTACGTGATGACCGACGAATTTGATCGATCAAGGAGTAAGTTTCCTCTTTTGGAAAATGCTTTGTCTCCTTAAAAATCTCCATCGCAAGTTTGAAAGCGAGTTGATACACCTTTAGGTCCCTGAACCCTTTCGCCGTTGACATGTTTGCCCTCCTGCTAGCGGCTTGAGGGTGATGACTTGAAACGTATCGTCGCTCCTGCCGATCTGACCTGCCGACTGCTCCTGCCGTCTGCCTACTCACGCTGCCGTCTGCCGACTGTTAAGGGTTGATCAGCCCATCCAGTTTTTCCGCCCAGTCTGGATCAATGCCTTGCAGAATGTTGTATTGCTCCAGCGCAGAATTGCGATTGCCGCTAGCGAGGTATGATTTGCCGAGGTTGTAATACGCTTTTCCAAAATCAGGCTTCAATTGAATCGCGTGTTTGAATGCTTCGAGCGCGTCCGAAGTCAGGCCGAGTTCCATGTACGCTTCGCCCATGTTGTTCGGGACTGTGGCGTCGCCGGGTTTGAGCGCCAGGAGTTGCTTGTAGGCTTCAATCGCCAACGGATATTTTTTTGAACGCATGTAGGCCGAAGCAAGCCTCTCATGCGCGCTGGTGTAATCGGGTTTTAAACGAATGGCCTGTTTGTAAGCCTGAATCTCTTCGTCTGCCTTGCCCCAGTCTCGATAAACCAAACCGAGCGCGTACCAGGCATCAGCTCCGTTGTACGGATCGAGTCGAATCGACTGACGATAGCTGTCCGCGGCTTCGCGATACTGCTTCAGATAATAGCTTGCCAAACCAATATTGAAATACGACTCAGCCGACGGTCGCAGCGCCACCGCTCGGCGCGAGGCTTCAATTGCTTCGCTGTGGCGGCCAAGTTTTTCGCGACAAAACCCGGCTTGCGCCCAGGCTTCCGCATAGTTGTTGTCCGACTCAACTGCCTTCTCAAAATATGGCAGTGCCTTTTCGCAGTCGTCCTGCGAAAGGAAACTCAGGCCATCGCGAAATGCCTGCACTGCCTTCGCTCTTTTATTTCTCCCGCTTGCCGCGACCAGATCGGACAACGACAGCAAGGTGCCACCGCTTTGTAATTGCGAAATGCGTTCTGAGGGAATTGCAAAGTTGATGCTCTGCCCGCCGGTGATCTGCAAAGTAGCAACGCCAATCACCTGTCCATGCATGTTTACGACTGGGCTGCCGCTGGAGCCGGGCGAGATGGGCGCGGTGATCTGAATGATTCTTCCGAAAGTGGGAATATCGCGCACGGCCGAAACAATGCCATTCGTAACGCTTCCTTCAAGTCCAAAAGGATTGCCGATCACGACGACACTTTCGCCTTCCTGCGGCGAGGTTCGTTCGAGCGAGAGTGGTCGCGCCTGACCGGCGGGCGCTTCGACGCGCAACACAGCGATGTCGCCTTCAGCGTCTACGGCAACCACACCTTTAACCGGGTAT
This sequence comes from Pyrinomonadaceae bacterium, assembly GCA_030841085.1. GTDB lineage: Bacteria > Acidobacteriota > Blastocatellia > Pyrinomonadales > Pyrinomonadaceae > PSRF01. The sequence goes on along the minus strand of JAVEDP010000041.1, from coordinate 173,406 downwards.
ACATTGCCGTTGTAGGAATGAACTTCAGCGCGGTAAGCGTTTTCGATTACGTGGCGGTTGGTGACTACGCGATCCCCATCGATAAAAAAGCCGCTGCCACGGGAAAGCTGAACGCCGCGCGCGTCGAACGTTTCGATGGCGACTGCTGACGGTTTGATGCGGCGAACTAAATCTGGAAGCAGGTCCTGGGCGAAAGTACGCGGAACGACTCCTAACAGAAGTAATAATGAAAGGCAAAAGAATTTCATCTGGTGAGTTCTGATTTCACACCTATCTCGGGTGCACACGTTCCAGCGGCTTTGCCGCATTCCGTGCGGAAAGGCTCAGCCTTTCCGACAGCATGTTTCCTTTTCAGCCTGCGCCTGCAGAGGCGAAGCCTCAAACATTTCTAAAGAGGGCGGAAAGGCAGAGCCTTTCCGCACGGATGGCGGCGAAGCCGCAAAATCTCGAGCGAGGTCACAGCCCAGCAAGCGCCAATTTCTGCACCTGAGAAACTATCTCGGTTAGCTTCACATCTTCGCTGGTTTTGGTCGCGCGCGTGAACAACTCAACCAAACCATCCGCAACTTTTTTGCCGATCGTAACGCGATACGGAATGCCAATCAGATCGGCATCCTTAAACTTCACGCCGGCGCGCTCGTTCCGATCGTCGAGCAGAGCATCAAGTCCGGCGCGCATCAAATCTTTGTAGAGTTTCTCGCCAGTCTCGCGCAACTTTTCATCTTTCATGTTGGTGACGGTAACAACCACATCAAACGGCGCAATCGTCTTTGGCCAGATGATGCCGTCGGCGTCGTGATTCTGTTCGATGGCGGCGGTGATGATGCGCTCGACGCCGATGCCGTAGCTGCCCATCACAATCGGTACGGGCTTGCCATCTACAGTTAACACGGTGGCGCCCATCGATTCCGAATACTTGGTACCGAGTTTGAAGATGTGACCGATCTCCATCGCTTTGAATATTTCCAGCGTGCCTTCGTCACAACGAGGACAGCTATCTCCAGAATCAACGCCGCGCAGGTCTGCCCATTGATTAACTTCAATGTCTCGCGCGATATTAACGCCGCGCAAGTGATGGTCGTCCTTATTCGCGCCAGTCGTCATGTTCTGTCTGCCTTTGAGAGCGTCGTCCGCGATTATTCGCAGTCTCTTCGCACCTCCTGAGAGAAACAATTGCACTTGGTTAGGAGCGAAGTCAGCCGCAGCTATCAGAAAGCCATCTGGATGTTGTCGATCGTTTGCGCCAACCGCTCCTAAGCTTCCCGGGCTGGCGCCGAGCCACTGTTGGATCTCTGCGCGATAAGCCGGGCGAGATTTAGTTGCTCCTGAGGCGTCCAATAATTTTATTTCCTGAAGTTGATGGTCGCCTCGTAAGAGAATCAACGCTGGTTGCCCGTCGACTACGTAAGCAAGAGTCTTTATTTGATCCCTCTCCTTTGCGCCGCCAGGAAACGTCGTCAGATCTTCAATCGTGCGGACACCGGGCGTGGGAAATTCTTCAGGTGCTTCCGGTCCCACCAAATCTTTTACCGGCGCCAAGCGCGACGTGGCTTTTTCGAGATTTGCCGCGTAATCGCAGTTTGCGCAGCTTGCAATCAAGTCTTCGCCGGCGTCAGTTTTGGCGACAAATTCATTGGACTCCGAACCGCCCATCGAACCGGAAGAGGCTTCGACAATCGAGTACTCGATCCCGCAACGCGAAAAGATTCGCTTGTAAGCTTCGCGCTGATCGGCAAACGATTTGTCCAGGCCGGCCTTGTCGACATCAAACGTGTAGGCGTCCTTCATAATGAAAGTGCGCAGCCGCATGAAGCCCGACTTGGGCCGGAGCTCGTCGCGAAACTTCACCTGAATCTGATACCAAACCTGCGGCAGTTGTTTATAAGAACGAAGTTCGTTGCGCGCGATCGTCGTGAAAATTTCTTCGTGCGTCATGCCCAGGCACATGTCCGCGTCCTTGCGATCTTTCAGGCGAAACATCTCAGCGCCGATGGCCTCCCAGCGGCCCGATTCTTTCCACACCTCAGCCGGATGCAAAGCCGGCAGGTAAAATTCCTGGCCGCCGATGCGATTCATTTCTTCGCGCAAAATCTGCATGATCCGGAGCGCGATGCGTTGGGCCATTGGCATGTATGAATAGATGCCGGAGCCTAGTTGGCGAATCAGACCAGCGCGCAGCAAGAGTTTGTGCGAAACAACTTCGGCGTCTGCCGGGTCCTCGCGAAGTGTGGGAATAAAATATTGTGACCAGCGCATTCGGTTTTAAGTGAAACTTTCCTGGGATGAATTTCGGCCATTCATTCTCGCTTAGCAAAAAACTTAACGCAACGTAGGACAGGCATTCCTGCCTGTCCCGATCTTTTCATGAGACGCTGTGACAAAGAAAAGCGGACAGGCAGGAATGCCTGTCCTACTCGTTGCGAGCACCCCAAGCGTGATGTACCATCGCAGCCTGCTACAGTCGTCGAACTCCGGAGATTCAATAATGAAAATTGCGCTTGCGAGCGACCATGCTGGTTTTGCTGAGAAGGAACGCCTTAAGCCTCTTCTGACTGACCTGGGTTTGCAGTTTGAAGACCTCGGCACAGGTTCGGAAGCTTCAGTTGATTATCCGGATTACGCGCGCAAAGTTGCGGAGGAAGTCGCGCGAGGCAGGGTGGACCAGGGCCTGCTTGTGTGCGGCTCGGGAACGGGGATGGCGATCACTGCGAACAAGGTAGCGGGCGTTCGCGCGGCCGTCGCCTGGTCCGAAGAAACAGCGCGACTAGCGCGCCAGCACAATGACGCAAATGTTTTAGCGATAGGCGCGCGGACTACGCCGCCGGAGCAGATTCCCGGAATTGTGCGCGCGTGGTTTAGTTCGAATTTTGAAGGTGGCCGCCATGCTGAACGCGTCGCGAAGATAGAAGGCGGCAGGGAGTAGGCGGAAGACATAAACCCGTCGGCAGGAGCAGACGGCAGTTAGCAGAAGGCAGAATCTAGAAATCAAATTTTCCAAATTCCAAATTCCAAATTCCAGATTCCAGATTCCAGATTCCAGATTACAAATCCCGAACCAAAGACCAAGACCCAAGACGAAAGGCCAAAGGCCAAAGACCAAAGACCAAAGACCAAAGGCGAAAGACCAAAGACTAAAGGCCAAAGCCCAAGACCAGGAGTAAGGACCAAAGACCAAAGACCAAAATTCAAAGACCGAAGTTCAAAAACCGAAGATCAAAGTTCAAAGGACCAGATTAAATGACCGATCTACGAAACGCATCTCTTTCCGAAGTTGATCCCCTAATTTCTGAAGCCATCGACAACGAAGTCGCGCGCCAGGCGAATGGACTTGAGCTAATTGCCTCGGAAAATTTTGTCAGCGAGGCAGTCCTCGAAGCGGCTGGTTCGGTATTCACAAACAAGTATGCCGAAGGCTATCCGAAGAAGCGCTACTACGGCGGCTGTGAATGGACCGACGTGGTTGAGCAGGCGGCCATCGATCGCGCCAAACAATTATTCGGCGCGGACCACGCGAACGTGCAGCCACACAGCGGCGCGCAGGCAAACATGTCCGTTTACCTTGCAGCAATTCAGTATGGCGATCAGATTTTGGGAATGAACCTGTCGCATGGCGGCCATCTCACGCACGGTCATCCGATGAATTTTTCCGGCATCAGCTACAAAGTCGCTGATTACGGCGTGTCAAAAGAAACTGAACAGATCGACTACGACGAACTGCAGCGCATAGCGGAAGAACATAAGCCAAAGCTGCTCGTGTGCGGCGCGTCGGCTTATCCGCGCATCATCGATTTCAAACGCATCGGCGAAATCGCAAGGAGTGTCGGCGCACGCATGTTCGCCGACATCGCGCACATTGCCGGACCGGTCGTGGCGGGTCTTCATCCCTCACCCGTGCCGCACGCCGATTACGTGACGACGACCACGCACAAAACGCTGCGCGGTCCACGGGGTGGGTTGATACTTTGCAAAGAAGAGCACGCGAAGGAAATTGATCGAAAGTTGTTTCCCGGCGTACAAGGTGGTCCATTGGTCCATATCATCGCCGCCAAGGCCGTCGCCTTTGGTGAGGCGCTCCGCGACGATTTCAAAGAATACCAGCGCCAAATTTTGGCCAACGCAAAAGCGCTGGCAAGCGAGCTGCAACAACATGGTCTGCGTTTGGTTTCCGGTGGCACGGATAATCATCTTATGCTGGTGGATGTTTGGATGGACGGGAAGGGAATCACCGGCAAAGTCGCCGAGAAAGCTCTCGAAGCCGCGAACATTACCGTTAACAAGAACACAATTCCTTTCGATCAAAACAAACCATTCGTCGCTTCCGGCTTACGCATTGGCACGCCTGCGGTGACCACGCGTGGGATGAAGGAACCTGAGATGCAAGAGATAGGGCGACTAATCGCAGAAGTCATCCACGCTCCTGAGTCGGAAGAGGTGCGAAAGAAAGTGCGGCAAGGTGTGACCGAACTTAGCGCTCGCTTTCCGTTGTACACTAAACGGGTGAAGCAACGGCCAGAAGCAATCGGCGCCTAACATTCTTCACTTAAACTAAGGAGCCCTCAATGAGTGACCAATCCCCCGTTTCCAGCAGTTCAACCTCCAACACAAGCGCAGGGCAAGGCATTACCACGTTGGGTCTTAATCAAAGCGGCACGCCTGCCAGGTGGGATCATGCCGAAACTTATCGCGTGCAAATGCGATCAGGCGCGAGATGGTTCTACTGGATCGCAGGACTATCGCTTATAAACACGATTGCGGCGTTCACTAACAGTAATTGGAGCTTTCTTGCCGGCCTCGGCATTACACAGTTCGTCTACGGCATTGCGTTAGGTCTATCCGAAAGTGTTGGCGGCGTGATAACCATCATTGCGCTCGTACTCAACGTGCTTGTCGCAGGGTGTTTTATTTTTCTAGGTGTATTTGCGAACAAGGGCTACACATGGGCCTTCATTATCGGGCTAATAGTTTACGCTCTCGACGGACTGATCTTTCTTGCCTTTCAGATGTGGTTCCCGCTCGCTTTCCACGTTTTCGTTTGCTGGTGCCTTTATAAAGGATTATCAGCCAACCGAAGTGTTAAGAAGGTGGAAGCTGAAATCGCCGCGACAAGCACACCAGCTACTACGCAATTGCAGAACTAGGTACTAACGGCAATATGTTAGAAATCTTCGGTCCTGACGGCTTAATCGCGCAGGCACTTCCTGACTACGAACATCGTCCCGGCCAGATTGATATGGCGCGGGCGGTGATGCGCGCGTTTGAAGAGCGCCGCCATCTGATCGTCGAAGCGGGCACAGGAACGGGCAAGACGCTCGCTTATCTGGTACCGGCGGTTGCCGCGGCGCTGGGCGGACGCGGCCGCGTCATCATTTCCACCGGCACGAAAAATCTTCAGGAACAGTTGATGGAAAAGGACATTCCTTTTCTTCAGCGCGTGTTGCCGAAAAGTTTCGAGGCAGCCTACATGAAGGGAAGGAACAACTACGTCTGCCTGCACCGGTTGGCACGCGCGGAAGGTTCGCCGGTGCTTGATGGACTCGATGAAGTTGATTACTTCGATGAAGTGGGCCACTGGTCCAAGTCTTCAGAGACGGGCGATCGCGCGGAGTTATCAAACCTGCCTGAGTCGCTTTCGTTCTGGCGCCATATCGATGCGCGCGCGGAAACTTGCCTGGGCCAGAAGTGTGTTGACTTTAATCCCTGCTTCATTACGCGCATGCGCGAGCGTGCGCAAAATGCCGACATCGTGGTGGTCAATCACCATTTGTTCTTTGCCGACCTTGCCTTGCGCAACAGCATGTACGGCAGCGTGCTACCCGATTATTCCGCAGTCATCCTGGACGAAGCACACCTGATCGAAGACGTCGCCTCGGAATACTTTGGTTCGCAAGTTTCAACCTACCAAATCGACGATCTCATTCGCGATGTTGGCAACGTGCCCTACGAAGATGCGGCAGCGGATCGCGAGATAACCAAGACCTCATCGCGCGTAATGCGCTTCGCTGATAATTTCTGGATGGGTTTTCGCGATGGCCGCGGCAACGAAGGTCGTTATCCGATTATTCCCGGCACCTTTGCCAGGCGCGGTGAAGATGGCGAGATGCAATCGACGCCGCTCGGCGATCTTTATGTTTCGCTTGATGGCGCGCTGGCGAGATTGGAAACGACGCTGGATGCGCTGAAAGAGAAACCTGCGGAAGTTGAAAACCTTGTCCGCCGCATTCGACAAACCAGGTTTGATTTGCAGTTCATAGTCACTGGAGACGACAAGAAATTTGTTTACTGGCTCGAGCGACGCGGCCGGGGCATTTTCCTGCGCGCGTCGCCGATCGATGTTTCGGGAATTCTCGAAGACAAACTGTTCGACAAGATCGATACCGTCGTGTTGACGTCGGCAACGCTTTCCAGCGCCGGGAATTTTTCTTTTATTCGCGAGCGGCTGGGACTGGATACTGCCGACGATTTGATCGCCGAATCGTCGTTCGATTATCAAAGCCAGGCGCTTTTGTATCTGCCCGCGAAAATGCCCGATCCGCGTTCGCACGAGTGGGCCGGCGCGGCCGCCGAAGAAGTCATCAAGATTGTTAACGCGACGAACGGTCGCGCTTTTGTATTGTCGACCAGCCTCGCGGGCATGCAGTCGCTTTACGATTTGGCGATGCCGGAACTCGATTATCCCTGCCTGTTGCAGGGCAGCGCCTCCAAGGGACGTTTGCTGGAAAGATTTCGCCAGACTCCAAATTGCGTGCTGTTCGCCACGTCGAGTTTCTGGCAGGGCGTGGATGTGCGCGGCGAGCAATTGTCATGCGTAATCATCGACAAGCTGCCGTTTGCGGTGCCGACCGATCCGATTGTCGCGGCGCGCCAGCGCTACATTGAGGACGAAGGCGGCTCGAGTTTTTTTGAGTACAGCGTACCGCAGGCAATTATTAGTTTGAAGCAGGGACTGGGGCGGCTGATACGCAGCACAACGGATCGCGGCGTGTTGGCAGTGCTCGACCCGCGGCTGAAAACGAAGAGTTATGGAAGATTGTTTTTGAAGAGCTTGCCGCAGTGTCGCGTGACCAGCGACATTTCCGACATCGCAAGCGTGTTCGAGGATCGGTCCAAAGTCCAAAGTCCAAAGTCCAAAGTCGCTGGTTTTTGATAACGTTTTTGGACTTTGGACTTTGGACTTTGGACATTAGACTGGAACCATGCCGGGACTATTCGAAGTAATGATCGAGCGTAACTTCTCGAGCGCGCATCAACTGCGCGGCTATAAGGGGAAGTGTGAAAACCTGCACGGCCACAATTACAAAATCGAGATCTACGCGCGCGGGCGCGAGCTGGACAATATCGGTTTGCTGGTTGATTTTGTCGAACTCAAGGCAGCAGCGGATGAAGTGGTCCAATACCTCGACCACCGAAACATCAACGAACTTGATCCGTTTGTTGAACTCCAGCCCTCGGCGGAAAACCTGGCGAAATATGTTTTGGAGCGCGTTGCTTCGAAGGTAGGTGACGACCGCGTGCAGATTTATAAAGTCAGATGCTTTGAAACGCCGACGAGCGTCGCGACGTACGAAGTTCAGTAGGCAGTCGGCAGTAGCGGTCGGCAGGAAACAATCGAAGCATTTTGCTTTTTCTTTCTGCCTCCTGCTGCTGCCGTCTGCCTACTGCTTTTTACGCTTCGTCGGCCAGGGCGGGAATGGTTTGCGGAAACACGGCAGTTAATTCATCTTCTTGATATGCCGGCACGCGCCGTAATTCTGTTTCATCCGCCTTACGGCTAGGATTCCGCATGTAAGGCTTCTCGCAGAATCTAAAGAACAACCAGGCAAAAGCAATCGTTGCAGGGACAACGATCGCGAATGCATTCACCATGGGCGGCAGTTCCCTGATGGTAAACGACCACGATTCCATAATCACCAGTTCGTGCGTGAGATAAAGAGAATAGGAAAAAACTCCCACGGTCGCGGCCGCGCCAACGCTTTTCGCCACCAGTCTTCCGATGGCTCCGGGCTCGCGCAATTGCGTTAGCCACGCGTGTTCGGCACTGACCACACGGTTGACCAGTACAAAGAATCCGAATCCCCACAGCGGATGCATCAGCAGCCAACCCAAGGTGTGCGGCAACGTATCTTTCTGCGTGTTTGGCAACAACTCTGAAATTGCCGAGGCCAAAATAATCGACGCACCGCCGAGCCAAAGATTTCGGCACCAGCGCGGCAGTTTCACTAAACCGAATGCTGCCTCAACCGCAATTGCGCCGAGCGCCCAGGTGAACCAATGAACAGCGGCTGCTTCGGGAACAGGAACGCCGACGCCCGTCGCAACCCAAACAGCATGGCTGAAGAAATACCAGCCCACGCGTGCCGTCGCGCAAGCCAGCAAAGTTACACCCCAGCCCCAGCGCTTACGCAAAAACAGTAACAGAAAGTAAGCGAGGTAGAGCTGTTCTTCGATTGCAAGTGTCCAGAAAACGCCGTTGATGCTGTAACAAGTTTGCGGATCCAGATTGTGAAGCATCAACAGATGCATCACGACGTCGTAAACAAAAAAATGCGTGACATTGATGCCAGTGGACAGCGCGGCCATGAGCATGAACAACGCAAACGCCATCAGGTACGGCGGATACAGCCGGCGAATGCGCCGTTTCCAGAACGAACCAAACTGGATTGGCTTTTCCTGGCCGGCGGCTCGGGACTTGGCCCACTTCAGGTGAATGCAGAATCCTGAAATGACGAAGAAAAGAAAGACGCCGATGTAGCCAAAAGAAGTCAGAAACTGGATCGATTTAGCGGGCCAACGGAGAAAGTTTTGCGGAACAGAGTTTGGCGTCCGGGACACCGCGTGATAAAGCACGACGCCGAGCGCGGCCACTCCACGCAGGGCGTCAATGCTCTGAAGACGGCCTGTTGCCGGCAGGTTATTAAGAGGTTTCATCTGCGACGTCGAGGCAAAATCTATCGTTTCGCAAATCGGGAGGTCGTTCAGTTTCAAAGCGTTCAGGCAGACACTAGCGCGGCCACGTCAATATTGTATTTTCTGATTTTGCTGTACAACCGCGGGCGATAGATGCCCAGCAGGTTCGCCGCCGCCTGCTTATTACCGCCGGTGCGTTGCAATGTCTTCTCGATCACCAGGCGCTCGATGTCCTCGAGCGTCATATTTGGCGGCACATCCCAGCCAGTCCCAGCCGGCGATCCTTCCGGCAGCGAGCCATTATCAAACGGCAAGTCGACGGGCTCGATGCGATTCGCTTTCGCAAGCAGCACTGCGCGTTCGATTACATTTTGCAACTCACGCACATTGCCCGGCCACGTATGCGAGAAAAGTCTTTGATACGCCGCCTGTGAAACACCATTGATCGAGCGGTCGTATTTCTGTGAATACATTTGCAGAAAGTGTTCGGTGAGCAACTGTATGTCGTCACTGCGCTCGCGCAGCGGCGGCACGTGAATGGTGATTGTCGATATTCGATAGAACAGATCGTCGCGCAACAGTCCATCGCGAATCGCGTCTGCGGGCGGGCGATTGGTGGAGGAGATCAGGCGAAAGTCGACGGCGTAAGTTTTTTCTGAACCAATCTTGCGATAGCTTCGCTCTTGTAGCACGCGCAATAGTTTTGGCTGCAGTTCAACCGGCATTTCTGCGATTTCATCCAGCATCAGCGAGCCGCCGGCCGCATGCTGCACCAACCCTTCCTTGTCGGCGTGCGCGCCGGTAAACGCGCCTTTCGTATGGCCAAATAGTTCCGACTCAATCAGCTCTTTCGGCAGCGCAGCGCAGTTCACTTTGATGAAAGGTTTGCGCGCGCGCAGTGAATTATAATGAATGGCGTTGGCGATTAATTCTTTACCTGTGCCTGATTCACCGACGATCAAAACATTCGCGTCGGACTTGGCGACTGATTCGATCGTTTCGTAAATAGTTTGCATCGACTTCGCGCCGCCGATGATGTTGAAATATTCCGAGCGCGTCGAAAGCTGGCGCCGCATGTTTGCGTTTTCAGCCAACAATTCCCGCTGTTTCAAGGCGTTTTCGACCCGCAGATTAAGTTCCTCAAAATCGAACGGCTTGTCTACAAAATCAAAAGCGCCCGCCTTGGTTGCTTCGACTGCCTTGGCAACTGAGCCATGGCCGGTGACAACGATCACTTCCGTTGTCGGTCGTGCATCCTTGATGTGACGCATGACCTCCAGGCCATCAATATCCGGCAGTTGCAGATCGCAAATCGCCAAGTGGTGGCCGCCCTGGTCAAACAATTCGATCGCTTCGGCGCCGGTACTCGCCGTGTCGACCGAATAACCTTCTTCAGCCAAATTCTGTTTCAACGAGTCGGCAATGGTTGTCTCGTCGTCAACTATTAGGATTCGCACGTCACTCTTATCCACGAAACATCCTCCCCTGAACTGAAACCCTCTTGGTCCACTGATCAAAAATTTACTTGACGAGCGGCAGCCGCACTCGCAAAAACCCGTTGCTGCGTTCGGCTGAACCACCGTGTGCCTCGATAACTTTGGCGGCAAGCGACAGACGAATTTCGTCCGTCCCGACAAACGAATGAAAAGGATCGTGATCGACTGAATCCAGCACGTGCCAATCGATTATGCCGTCGCGATGCTCTGTCGCTGTGTCGCTCGTCACGTGCACTCTCAATGGACCATCCTTCTTGCGCGCCTTAAATAATTTCATTGCAGCTAGCGAAATTGACTTGAATGATTCTGCCAGCAATGCGGTATCGACTTCTGCGAGAAGTGGCTCGGGCTCAGTTTCGATAATGATTGCTTCTCCCTCGGGCACTTGAGTTGACGCGTCCGCATTCACGTTCGCAACTACTCCGCGCAGGATCTGCTCGATATCGGTGGCGCCTTGCTTCCTGATTTGCAATGGGCGTCCAAAATCCGAAAGCAGCGAAAGATCCGCCGCCGTTCGGTCGATGCCAGCGATTAGTTTTCCCATCGTCTCTAACTCGTCGGCAGGACGCTCGCCCTTCTCCAGCCGCTTGCGCAGGAACGTGGCATAGAGTTTGAGACCATTTAGCTGATTCTTGAGATCGTGAATGATTTGGACCGAAGCCCGTCCGAGTGCTTGCAGGGACTGATTGTCCTCAGATTCTGACAATAATGGCTTCATTTAGATCGTGCGATTTCGCCGGGTTCCTTCTGATCTCTTGGGGGAGTGGTACTGCGGCAGCGATCTGTACCAATTGAACTCGAACACACTGCGCTCGAAATGTCGTATTTCGGTGCGCGATCTTAGCAAAAAAGGGCGGCGTATTCTAGTGATACAGCAACGCTGCACGGTCAGGTTAGGCAAACTGTGAATGTGACCGCGGGATTTACGAACGAAAAAGGGTACACACCGGTGCATGACACGGACGACGGAGCAACGGTTTTATTGGTCGAAGACACTGAAGACAACCGGCAGATGATGGGGCGACTTCTCGAGCTGAGCGGATTCAGAGTTGTCGAAGCAACCAACGGTCGGGAAGCAGTCGAAGTCGCCGAGCGGGAAAAGCCAGAAATAATTCTGATGGATTTAAGTCTGCCTTTTATCGATGGGCTGGCGGCGACTCGCCGGATTCGCGACATTCCGGGATTGAAAAAGGTTCCGATAGTCGCTGTTTCCGCCCACGACACCGCCGATTTTCATCATGAGGCGCTGGCCGCCGGCTGCGATGCCTACATCACCAAGCCAATCGACTATTCCGAGCTCGAAGAAGTAATGCGCCGCATGATTTCAGAAGCCGATTAACGGCTCCTCCGGAAAATCCGCGACCGCCGTGAAATCCTGGAAACTATTTCAAGGGATGTCTGTCTAAGCTTGCGCACGCGGGCGGCTAGGCATTGCAAAATTGGATTGCCAGCAACTAGAATCCATCACCTTCCATGGCTACAGGTGAAAAACAGATTTCCGGACCGGACGACGACTCTCGCCGCAAGTTGATCATTATCGTTGCGGTGATTGCGGCGATAGTCATCGCGGTCGCCTTTTACTTCCTGATGCGCGCTAGCGGTGGAGGCTCGAGCGAACCAACTTTGGACCACGCGATTCGGGCCGGCTCGCCGCAGTTCACCGAGTTTCAATCGAAGATCGTCGTCGACGAAGTTGAAGCCGACGAGGCGAAGCGAGCACTGGGCGATATTGTGATGAGCTTGCATGGGACGGTTCGAAACTTCAGCGGCCGGACCATCAACGGTTTGGAGATAACCGCCGCAGTCATCAATCATCAGGGACAACCTGTGAAGCAGCGGACGGTGGTGGTTGTTCCGTCGAGACAAGCCGAGCTGGAGCCGAATAAGACAATGCCCGTTCAGGTAATGTTGGAAGGGATGACCGACACGGACGATCGAGCGAACATTCGCATGGAAGTAACTGCTTTCAAATTCAAGTAACCCTTGCCCGAACTATCTCGCAGCAACTGGGCCGCTATTTTCAATCAACAAAAAGATCTTCCAGCGACTGCCGCACCGGCTGTACGGTCAGGAGTTTTCCATCAGTCTTGCGCAATGCGGCCAGCACGCTATCAACATCGCTCTCTTCTTTCAGTTCGACTCGCACGCCGCCGGGAATTGAAGTCACTTGAAAATCATTAGCGGCGGGCAAATAGGTTCTTAGCATAGCTTCATCAGTGCCGCTTACGATCACTTCTACCAGATTTTGTCCCGCCACTTGCTGCCTTAGTTCGTTAAGGTAACCAACATTTGCCAAGCGTCCCTTTTTGAGAATGGCGACGCGGTCGCACAGCACTTCAATGTCCGAAAGAATATGCGAGCACATGAAAACCGTTTTGCCTTCGGCTCGCAATTCAGCAATTAGGTCACGCACCTCGCGCCGCCCTATCGGATCTAACCCGCTCATCGGCTCGTCGAGAAAGACTATTTCCGGATTGTTGACTAAGGCCTGGGCCACGCCAACGCGCTGTAACATGCCTTTCGAGAACTTTCGCAACTGCGTATTCCACTTGCTCTCGTCCAACTTCACTCGCGAAAGCAGCGTTCTTGCCCGCGCAGTTCGTTCCGTCTTTGAGAGGCCGAATATCTCACCGCAGAACTTTAGAAATTCAAGCGCGCTTAGGTAGTCGTAGAAGTAAGGATTTTCGGGTAGGTAACCGATGCGGCTGTGCATTGAAACATCGCTGATGTCGTGACCCAGGATTTTTGCGCGGCCACCAGTAGGAAAGATCAATCTCATTAACAACTTTAGCGTGGTGGTCTTGCCGGCCCCGTTCGCTCCGAGGAACCCGAATATCTCGCCTTGATTCACGGTCAGCGACAGTCCATTCAGCGCGCGCACTCTCCGTTTGCGTACGAATCCGACTTCGTAGTCTTTAGAAAGGTTATCGATTTCGACCACGGCATCCATCCTGTTAAATTCCCTGGAGCTTGAGTGTTCAAATGCGGACTTTAATTCTGCGGCCGCAACCTGACTCGATAGATTGTAAAAATTCCGACCTGCTCGCGTGCGTCACGTTCATACCACTTGTCAAGATTACTAAAATTCGGTTGGGCCTCCCCGCTTGGTACTACCACGAAGTTCAACGTCGGATTGATCGCCTCTTCCCTCGTGAAGTGGTCGGAAAAATATGCGTAGCGTCGAAGTTCTTCGCGCATCTCCTCGACTGTGATTCGTTTTGAGTTTGGTGCTAGTCCCTCAATAACGCGCTCAACCCCAAAGAGCGGAGCGAGCACAATAAACCGTTCTTCCGCCATCCCTGCTGCAACTTCTTTTGGGCTCAGACCGGAGTAGTACATGTAATGGTAAAACCGTTCCTTGCTTTCAGCCAGACTCACACCGCACGCCGGCGTGTGCAAGGCCCACAAAACTGCCAACGGACTATCCGACGGAATGCTCCCGGAAACGTCGAGAGCTGAGGCATAGACAAGTGGAAAAGGACCTTTGCCCGCAAGCGCAGTTTGAAGGCTGCCATCTTCTCTGGTCATTGAAGCAAGCCGATGCGCTACCGGCATGACCTCGTCACGCAGCCGGGCTTTTGCTGAGTCGCGTTTCGTAATATCGGAAACCTCAACCGTCGCCCAGCCCAGGGTTACGAGTGTGATTAACCCGAGCACCCGCGACGGGATCGTTTGGCGAGAAGAGAGAGCACGCCATAAGATAAAAAACAGGAGCACAACTGAAATCAGCGCTGCATAATTTGCTATGAAAACCTTGTAATGAATTGGCTGCAGTGATCTTCCCGTCAATACCTGCTGATTGAAAACAAGAAAGGGCAGCAAAGCGAAGGATGCGGTGAACAGTAAGAGCGGGCTGCTAACATCAACGAGCTTGCGCCACGAGGCGTAGCCGGCAACAGCGAGAACAAGCAATCCAATTAACTCTGGCGGATAGAAAAAATCTGGTGCATGAGTCAACATTAGCAGTTGAGTTTCGTCCATGCTCTTGTTTCGGTGCGAGAGCAGAACGAAAAATGGTATGACCGCCGTAACTGCAAACGCTCCTACAATGCTACCTGTCACGGCGATCCGCCTAAACTCACTGCGCCGAAACAGAACCCACAAAAGTGACACACCTGCAAACCACGCCGCCGCCGCTGTCCAAATATAGAAGTATGAGAATACGAGAACCGAAAACAGCCCGCCTGCGGACAGCGAATTCAACAACCGCGCTCTGGCGTTTTCCTGTGTAAGCGCTCTCCAGATTAGAACGCAAAACACGAAGAACAAGGGGAAGACCACTGACGGCTGGTATCGCCTCAAAAATGAAAACATGTCATGGACGCGCTGCCCGGCTAAAAGCAAACGTGCAAACCCCTGAGCCGCGGCGAGGGCGCCAAAAGAGAGTGTGAACAAGACACCAACGGCGGCAAATCTGCTGTCGTCCGTCAAGGTTTTTAACATCCAGAAAAGCGCCATTGAAGAGGTAATTGCACCAATCACGATCAACCATATGAAAGTGGTCGAGGTTGAGAGGCCAAGCGCCCTTGCGGGCAACGCAATCGCGTAAGCCGGTAAGAATTGAATCGAAAAGAGGGATTCGTAAGTTGGTTTGCCGGGCACGTCGTCGCGCCCATTAAAGGGATCGTTTCTCCGCGGGCGGCCCGCAATCAAGGCGTTGATGTAGGCCGAATAAGCAACTTCATCTCCCTGCGTCAAAACATATGAACCCTGCCAATCGGAGCCCCGAGCGAGCCACAGATTAATCTGTGGATAGAGCGCGATGATCGTCATCGCGAGCGCCGCGAACATTCCCCATTTCCATTCGCTTATTGGTTCAGTGCTCATTTTCTTCAATTCAGGACAATCGTTTTAGAGTTGAAAGCGACTACTGAGATTTTTGAATTTCTTCTAGCTTTCGCTGCATAGCTTGCGCTGCCTGCGCATCGGGTTGATAACTGAGCGCGCGTTTAATCTCGCGCACCGCGTCGGCTTTTTTTCCAGCCGCGGCAAAGCTCAGGCCGAGTTGGTAGCGCGCCTCTATATCGTCCGGCTTCAAGGCAAGTAGCGATTCGAATTCGCGAATGGCTGCGGGATTATCATTCATTGCCGCAAGAGTGCGGCCTAAATTGAAGTGGGCAGAAACTGATTCCGGATCGCGCCCGAGCACGATCGCAAACTCATTCTTTGCCGCGCTGTACTCACGCTGTTGGTACAGAAATGCGCCGAGGTTGTTATGCGCTTCGAGCGTCGTCGGATCCAATGCGAGTGCTTGTTTCGAGTTTGCGATCGCGCCATTCAGGTCGCCGAGAGCCGCTTGGGCCAATGCCAGGTTGTTATAGACGGTAGCTTCATTCGGATTTAAGCGTTTGGCTTCTTCCAGTTGCTGCAGGGCCTGATCATTCTGTTTCGAATTGAGATAGGCCAAGCCCAGATTGTAGTGAGTGGACCAGGAATTTGGCGCATACAAAATGGCGCGCTGCCAAAGTGCGCCAGCGTCGTGCCAGACTCGGTTTTGTAGAACGGTGCTGACACCGAACGCGAGAATTATGATCCCTGCGATGGCCATGGTCAGCTGTTGGTTTCCACGTGTTAGGCGAACAATCAATAGCACGATCAGGCTGCAGAAACCGATCGACGGCAAATAAAGGTAACGGTCCTGAATGATGTATTCGTAGTGGAAGACCTTCAAATTAAGGACGGGCAGCAGCGGTGCGATGATCAGCGCCAGGGCCAACCATAGGTTGGCATCCAGCTTCTTTCTATAAACCCAAAGGATTGCAGCAAGCACTAGTAGCAGTCCGGTAGGAATTAGAAAACGGGGATCGCCGGCGCTCATGATGAATGAAGTGCCGTAAATTAGGCTGAGGCGGAACGGCGCGATCAAGTGGCGCAGGTAGTTGACGAAAACATATGGCACCGTCATCCAGATGGCTTCGTTTGGAACGCGCGCCATGAAGGGATGCTTCCAGCTCAGTCGGCCCAGCACCGAGACACGAAGGATCAGATAAGCTGCGGCCACGACGCCATAAGGAATTAGTCGCCAGGCTATCTCGCGAAGCTTGGGGCCAAATTTCTTTCCGCTACGTGATTGCGTGAGTTCCCAAACAATAAACACCAGCGGTAAAGCGAGCGGCGTCTCCTTGCATAACGCTGCCAATCCATAGGCGACTACTGAAGCGGTTAGCCACTTGCTGCCGCCTTCGTCTCGATAGCGCACGTACCAAATAAGACTCGGAACGTAGAATAGTGCGGCGAGTGGATCCGGAATGCCGCTGATCCATGAAACCGACTCGACGTGCGCTGGATGAAGACCAAAAAGCAAGGCGGTAAGCGACGCAATTAGGACATCACCAGACAACCGGCGCAAAAGATAGTAGACGAAAACAGTTGCGCCCGTATGGACCATCAGGTTCATCAAATGCCAGCCGGGCTGCCATAAACCGAACAATTGATAATTCAGAGTTAAGTAAATCGTGAATAGGGGCCGATAATAGGGTGGCGGTATGTCTTTGGAGAGTGTGCCGCGTTGAAAGCTCCAGACGTCGTTACTGAACGCGCGAAAAATGTTGCTCCAGAAATGGAGTGCAGGGTTACCTACAATCTGTTTGGTATCATCGAAAACAAAGGCGCCACTCAATGAATTGGCATAGACCAACACAGTCGCGGCTATCGTCAGAAACAATGCGCGGCTCTCGGTAAGGATAGAATGAGAAATAACTGGATGCGATTCCTTACGTTTCGATTTCGGTTCTTTCTGCTTCCCGGATTTTTTTGTTTGAGTTTTTTTCACAGCGATTCAATCGATGCCTTTTTAAACTCAGCGGTAAGGAACCAGGGAACGCGGATTCAGATCCACTTCACAACCACCTTTAACCAGTAGATATGGAGTGCCTGCTGGATCCAGCGGTGCTGCAGTATTGGCCTCGAGTTTAAAGCGCGACTGCAGGCTCGCTGTTAGATCTTTCCAGGAAGCGGGACATCGCCCGGTCCGCGTCGAATATTCACCTAGCACGCGACGAATGAATTCGCGTTGCTCGAACGAATCGATCTGTAGCAAGCGGCGCTGCAGTACTTGCTTCACCCCTTCGTCCTGTGATTCGTCGTAAAGATGTTGATACATTTGCCTGGCGGCCTGTGTCGATCCGCCTTCCGCCAACATACGGGCTCCCATTTCTGCCATCCAGCGCGGTGCGCCCGCTATCTTTCCACCGGCTGCATAGACCTCAGCTGATTTCTGATAATCATGCCTTTGCCAATAGACGTACCCAAGATGTTGATAAAGTCGCCAGGCACCCGGGTTGGCAGCAATTCCTTTTTTGGTAATGCGAATCGCGTCTTCCACATTAACGGCAGGAAGAACAATGGCAGCATATTCGTAAGGCTCAATAAAGCCAGGATCAAGAGTCGTAGCTGTATCAAGAAGCGGGGCCAATAACTTCAAGTTCAACGGCGACATATTATCCAGTTGGATGCTCTCATTCGCCTGCAAAAGCTTGCCGCCCACGTATTGCAGCGAGCGCATCCAGTACCAGTCGGCCGCTAGTCCATTGAATCCGAGACTTACTCGCTTCACAGTTGCGCCAGTCAGATAGAGCTGTTCTTCTTCGACCGCGGGATTGGTTGGCGGCTTGTGAGAATCAATCCATTGCGATAGGCCGACTACGCTCACTAGTCCGCATAGAATCATTCCCAGCAAAACGCCGTCATGCCGCGAAGGTTGGTTCATCATTTGAAGTTACGACGACCAAAGATCAATGTGGCTGCAGACAGAATCACAACGATGTAAATCAAAGCGCAGACGATCGATGCACTCAGATGTGCCGCCGTCGGCAGCTGGCCATGAGCAGCCGGAGTTATAAAACTAAGATTCGCGAGGTTTGGCAGCAGGTAATAGAGCGCTTTAAAAAGCAAACGCGGGGCGGTGCTGCCCATTGAATTCGCGAGGCCCTTGATGTCTGCGCTAAAGTGACCAATGATAAAAACAAAAAACGTGAGCAGCGCTGAAAGGGCCGGGGACGAGAAACAAGAGAAGAGCAGCGCGATCCCTGTGAGAATCATCAGCTCGACATAGATCAGTATAATTGCCGGCCAAATACTAAGCGCCAGCGGGTCCCAGCCGCGACTGACGTAGACGAGCGCCAGCGACACCCCGGCCCCCATTACGATGACGTTGACGAGTAACGTCAGGCAGAGACCCAGGTACTTGCCTACCAAAAACTCTCCGCGGCCAACAGGTTTTGCGAATATCGCGTAAACAGTTCGCCTTTCAATCTCTTTGTAGACCAGACCGACGCCTACAAAGATCGCGATGAATACTCCAAATAACATCATTGCGCTCAGACCAAGATCCACGATTATTTTTCGTTCCTGACCGCCTGAGAGTTCACCGATGAAAACTGCTGCTCCGGTGAGCAGCAGTACAAATAAGACGAGGTTGTAAAGCACGCGATCGCGCACCGCCTCCCGGAAGGTGTTGCGAGCAATACTACCGATTCGTCTCCAGCCGCCAGTACCTACTGCAGCCGGGCCCGCCATCGGGGTTTGAGAAATGACTTCTGTCATATTTGGTTTCAGCAAGTAGTTAGGTTTTGAGATCTGAGAATCCCGGAACAACGCGCACAAAAATACCACAGTAGAACCCAACCGACGTGGATTTGTTTTTAGAAGTTCAGTGGCTAAACGCTTCAGCGATGAAGTACTGAATTCGCGGCTTGAAAATTCAAGAATCAGAAGAACAAAATAAAAAGAGGGCGAGAGCGTTACGCTCTGCGCCCTCTGTGAAGAAGGTGGGAACTAGTCTGAATTAACTAGTTGCCGATGGCGGTTCCATTGTTGTTAGCATTAGCAGCCCCATCAGCCGCTGTGTAAGTAATCATGCCGGTGGCGTCAGATGCGAAGTCCCGCGTACCTGTAGCAGCCAAGCCTGAGAACGTTGCCGCTGTGGCCGTTACGAGGTAATCCCCAGTACCCGGCGTGGCAACGAATTTGTAGCCACTCTTCGCGGTGGTACCGCTGTTCGCTAAGGCAGAGTCAATAAGGCCCGCGGCTTTAAGGCCTGCGAGGTCACCATAGGCGCCTGCGCCGGTGGTGGCTTGGTAGGTGGCTTCGGAGCTGGTGAGAGTGCGGACAGACGCGACGGCCGAACCTTCGTTGGCGGCGCGCTTGGAAGCGAGCAGGTTGGGGATGGCGATGGCGGCGATAATACCGATGATCGCGACGACGATGAGCAACTCAATCAGTGAGAAGCCTTCTTGGCGTTTGTTCGTATTCATTTCTTTATTCGTGCTCCTTAAGAGAGAAAGTGGTTAGGGTTTCTCGCGCCAACGGCCCTCGTCATCACGATGTTCGTGCCGCGCAGAGCGCGAAGTGTCGCGGTTCTAATAACAAAGGGCGTGCCACTCAAGACGCTTTGCAACAGTTCGTTTTCTTGGGCTTTTAGGCAGGTTCAAGTTGCAGAAAGACTCGGCAATGGATTAACTGACAAAGGATGGCAGTTCACCAGTGACGCGAAAGGGCAGAGGGGCAAACACTCGTGGTGGAACACTAGTCGTGGATCCACATGTTCAAAGCATGGCGAGGTCGGCAACGTACAAAGCAAGAGGGCACCCACTTAGCCTGCGCCCTCAATGAGTGAGAAAACGTCCTTTTGCATAAAAAGAAAAGGGGGCGAGAGCGTTATGCTCTGCGCCCCCTGTGAAGAGAGTAAAACAATCGGAGTTTCAGCTAGTTTCCAATTGCGGTTCCACTGTTGTTAGCATTAGGATTCCCGTCAGCCGGGGTGAAGGTAATCATGCCGGTGGCGTCAGATGCGAAGTCCCGCGTACCTGTAGCCGCCATGCCTGAGAACGTTGCCGCTGTTGCCGTCACCAGGTAATCTCCGGTGGCAGGGGTGGCCCCGAAGTTGTAGCCGCTTTTCGGTGTGGCACCGCTGTTCGCTAAGGCGGTGTCAATAAGGCCCGCGGCTTTAAGACCGGCAAGGTCACTATACGAGCCGGCGCCGGTGGTGGATTGGTAGGTAGCTTCGGAGCTGGTGAGAGTGCGGACAGACGCGACGGCCGAACCTTCGTTGGCGGCGCGCTTGGAAGCGAGCAGGTTGGGGATGGCGATGGCGGCGATAATACCGATAATCGCGACGACGATGAGCAACTCAATCAGTGAGAAGCCTTCTTGGCGTTTGTTCGTATTCATTTCTTTGTTCGTGCTCCTTAAGAGAGAAAGTGATTAGGGTTTCTCGCGCCAACGGCCCTCGTCATCACGATGTTCGTGCCGCGCAGAGCGCGAAGTGTCGGGGATCTCTTAACAAAAAGCATGCCACGATTAAACTCGCGGAAATAACTTGAATTGTTAAGCATTTGCGGAATTTGTAACCTTACGGGCGGGCCTCCAACTGCGCGAGTGACAAAATCCGGCAACGAACGCATGACGATTTTCGGCAATTGCAGCGGGTGCCGCGCCCTGACATTCTTCCCAAACCATTCTTCGGTTTTTAACTCTGCAAGAAGGACAAGGGGCAGGCTATATCCTCTGGCTGTGGCGATAGTCCAGAAATCATTTTTCCGTTTTAATCAGTTTCGAGCGTTGGCATTCGCGATCTGCTGGAAAAGTGACTGCGGCAGTAACTGAAGACGATTAGCGGTGGTTATGTTGAGGTGATGGTTTTGGAAAATTCAGGTACACGACATCAAGGTTCGCCGGCGCTTGCTGCAAATTCGGATTCGTCATCTTCGCGGCGACGTGGCGCGGGGTCGGAGGAGCGGCGGCGTGGGATTGAATCAGAGTTCCGGCGTTCGTCGCGCATCTGGGCCGTCAGTGCTCGGATGTCGTGCTTGTCGAGTAAATGCCGCAACGACCGAACCGAAAGGCCAAGCAGTTCGGCGGCGTTAGTTTGGTTCCCAACTTTGCGGCGTAGTGCCTCGAGAACATAGGTCTTCTCAAGCTGGTCCAAATGGGCCGTGAGGTTTACGCCCTCCTCGGGAAATTCAAAACTCTCAGCGATGCGATAAGGATTGTAGTTCGAAATTTTTTCCGGCAGGCGCTCTGATTGAATCGAGTCGGTTGTCTCGAGCGCTACCGCTCGTTCTATCGCGTGTTCCAATTCGCGAACGTTCCCAGGCCAGATGTAAGTCTCGAGCAAACGAACCGCATTATCACTTATCGATAACTGGCGTCCCGAGCCCGCACAAAATTTTTCGATGAAGTGTTGAGCGAGCACAGGAATATCTTCGGACCTTTCGCGCAACGCCGGCAGCTCAATTGGGATAACCGAAATGCGGTAAAAGAGGTCTTCCCGAAATGTTCCATCCTTGACCATGCTGCCGAGATCGCGATTCGTTGCCGCGATCACACGTGTGTCAACGGTGGTTTCCTCGGTCGCGCCAACCGGCCTTAACTTTCTTTCTTGTAGCACGCGCAGCAATTTGACCTGCATCGCCTGGGACATTTCGCCAATCTCGTCGAGGAAAATAGTGCCGGTGTTGGCGGCCTCGAAAAGTCCTTTACGATTAGTGTTTGCTCCGGTGAACGAGCCTTTCACATAACCAAATAGTTCTGACTCGAGCAGAGTTTCAGTAAAGGCGCCGCAGTTGATCGAAACGAAAGGCTTCTCGGCTCGCGGGCTGAGGTCGTGGATTGCCCGAGCAACAAGTTCTTTTCCGGTCCCCGATTCGCCGGTAACCAGGACCGTCGAACCCACTTGTGCAACTGTCTCAATCATCTGGTAGAGCGCCTGCATTTTTGGAGAACTCCCGATGATGTTGTTGAGCTTGCCGCGCGTGCGCTGTCCTTGAATCAGAACTTTGTTCTCCTCAAGCAGCGCTTCTTTTTCCTTGACCAGCGAAACTTTCTGCAGGGCGCGCGTGACCGTTTCCTTCAACACTTCGTTGTCAAAAGGCTTTTGCACAAAGTCATAAGCGCCTAGCAGAAAGGCTTCGCGAGCAGTGTCGACGTTGGCAAAGGCCGTCATCAGGACCACTTCGATGTGCGGAAAAAGCTCACGGGCCGAGCGCAGTAACTCAATGCCGTTCATGTCCGGCATGCGCACGTCAGAAATGACAAGATCCGAAGGCGTCGCACGCAGCAGTTCCATCGCCTGCTTTCCGTTCTCGGCAGCTCGCACGACATGGCCTTCGCGCTGGAAGAGATGCGTCAAGAATTGCCGCATGCCCAGTTCATCGTCGACTATTAATAGGTTACCCATTGCTTGAAAGATAGATATCAGAAATCAGAAAAAACTAAGACGAAGTGCGCGGCTTTAAGCGCTCTCGCTTGCCGGAAGTTCAATTGTTATTGTCGTCCCATGTCCTTCGCGACTACGGACGTTGATTGTACCACCATGATCGCGAATGATTTGATAAACGATTGAAAGACCCAGCCCGGTGCCTCCCGTAGTTGAAGAAAACGGCTCAAAAAGATGTTCTACCTGTTCGGGCGCCATGCCACGCCCGGTGTCGGAAAAAGTAATCCGCATCCGCTCGTTGGAATTTTCGTGGACGGTGGCGCGTAACGTGCCGCCCGCCGGCATTGCCTGAAGCGCATTGCGGGAAAGATTCCAGAAGACCTGTTGCAACTGTTCGGAATCAGCATTCACCAGCGCCGGGTTGGCCGGCACTTGTTCTTCGATCGAATGGCCCGGGCTGATCTCGGCGCTGTGACGCAACAGCATGAACGTTTGTTGTAGCAACTCTCCAACGTTGACGCTCGTTTGAATTATTGAACGCGGACGCGCATAGCTTAGAAAATCGCTGATGATCCGGTTGAGGCGATCAGACTCGCGCAAAATAATTTCCATCAGCTCCGTTTGCGAAGAGTCGCCCGCCATATCGGCGCGCAACATCTGAATGGAACCGCGCATCGCCGCCAACGGATTCCGAATTTCGTGAGCTATCGACGCCGCCATACGACCGATCGCAGCCAAACGGTCCTGGCGGCGCGAAGTCTCTTCAAGCGCGCGAATCTGCGTGAGATCCTGAAACGTAATAACTGTGCCCGTCGTATCGCCCGCCTCGGAAAAAAGCGGCGAGATCGTAAAACCCAGTCGCAATCGCAGACCATCAGCCGTTAGGCAGTCCGCCTCAAACCGAGGGCTGGCCTGTGTGCTGTGAATGTCGAGCGAACTGGCAATGATTTCCTTGATTTCGCCAAAGAAGATGGAGGCATCCTGACCGCGAACATCCATTTGCTTGTAACCGGTGATCTCCTCAGCCGCGGCATTAAAGGTATAAATGTGCCCTTCGAGATCGGTCGTGACCAGGCCGGATCTAATTGACTCCACAATTCTTTCGTGCAGCGCGCGCAGACTGGCAAGGGACTGCGTCGCGGCAATCAGGCGCACGTCGGAACGCGACTGACGTTCAGCCAAGCGGGCCGAAAGCAAGCCCACCACCAGAAACGCCAAATCAAACAGGCCTATAGTCTGGGCCGTTTGGGAAGTGCCCACCTCCAGCACCGTCCGCGCGGAATGCGTGCCGTACCCGGCAAGTACGGCGAGCCCACTGGCTGTAAAAGCGACTGTGCAACCAACCGAAGTGATGATTGAGTCTCGTGGACCAAGAAACAAACTGGAAGCAGCGATGATAACGATGTAAAGGGCGATGTAAGGAGAATGAATGACGTCCGTGGTCCAGTTGAGCCAAGTGACCAACAGAATATCCACGGCAAATTGCAAACGGGCCTGGAAAGGAAGCGTGCGCGAAATTCGATGGGCCAACGAGTAGACCAGCGTCAGTCCGAACACGATCAGCAGCGCCGGCAGTATCTCGGTCCAGGCCGCGTCACTGCGCCCGGAGATCCAAATTATGCGGGCCAGCACGAGAGCTATCGCGACGGCCAGACGCCCAAAAATCAGCCACCATAATTTGCGGCCTAACGAAGTCTTTCTTGCCGTTCTCTCTTCCGGAATTTCCACTGGGCGGAAAGCCTATCACAGAGCGCTGATCGAGCGGACAACGTTTTTCCCTGAAGCGGCAAGCACAAAAAGTTAAGAATACAACCATTAGGCGGCGTACTTGCCGGCAGAGCAAGCTAAAGCTTGGACTCTGAACTCCGGTGTGATTGCGAAGACCCAAGCCAAAAGAAAAAGGGAGACTCGATCGAGTCTCCCCAAAGTAATCAGGATGTTGTGTTGAATTAAAGTCTCGGACTAGACGTCCGTTAACTAAGGTTTGCTTCAAACTTGCTTAGTTGTGCGCTCCAGCGTTCGAGAACTGTGCCCTCTCTAGGAGATGGGGTCCAAGGGAAGTGCCCCGCGCTTTGCTCTAACCCAGGCGCAGGCGTAGATACTGAAGCGGAGTCTATTTACAATTTCTTCCTGAAGTTTCCCTAACCCTTGGCAGGTTATCTGGTTCTCTGACGGTACTGTCGGTAACTGCGTTGCCGACCGGAACCGGTAATAACGACGGCTGTACTCCCGGGCAGGACTACGGCATCAAAGTCGCCGTGAAATATCAGGTCAACGACACGAACGGTCAACCTATTAATAAGGGCAACATGAAGCCCCAGGAGAAGGTCACGGGCACGACGTTTAATGGAACGTCACAAGGAGACCCCGTGCCGAATTGGAGCGACATGGGGCCCTCCAGAAACTCTCAGACCTCTCGGACCACAAATGCGAGCGGGCAGTTCTTTGATGCTCCATACGGCGCATGTGCCGGCGGCCCCTTCACCTACACATTCAACCAGAGCATCTCGATCCTTGTTGGCAGCAAGCGATTTACTGTACGGGCTAACAGTGTTACGGTGTCTTCATCTGCTGAGGGGGCGGGGACTATTAGCAATGGCTCGGATATCCAGACGAGCAGGCAGTAACGAAGGGGTGATAAGTATTATGAGGCTGTGCGTGGCCATCTCCTGCATTCTAGTCTGTTACTCTGGCGGTTTCGCACAGAGCAAGATCGTTATGAGAAACGATGACGATCCTTCTGTGCGGGCCGTCAAGACCTTGTTGCAGCAGCCGAGCAGCTTCTCTAGCGGGTTTTCGGAGAAACAAGATAACAGGTTAGGGGATAGAGCCGCGGCAGCACTGCTCAAAATTTTCACCCAAGAAGAGCTGAAAGACCCTCAAAACATCAGGAAGTTTCTGCCGATCATTCGGTCTTCTTTCCTTTACCCGAAGTTAACCCCGGCAGCGTACAGAAAACCTAAAGTTACTTTGCCTCTTCTAGCACAGCTAGAGGAACAAGTGCGCGATGCTAAGTTGAAGGACGATATAGCTGAGTTGATGCAATTTGTCAGAGAACAGACAAAAACGAAGTAGCTTGAAGAGTCTTATTTGGAGTAACAATTTGCTAGCGTGCTGGTTCGTTATTCGGAATCGCAGCGGTTACCGGCGGACATAATCCTAAATTATCGGACGCCCTTTATCTCGGCTCTGAGTCGGCGCTCGTAGCAGCTCTAATTTTCGAGCATCAAAGCACAAGATGTTGTGATCGGCTCTCTCGCCCTTAAAGCCGCGTCGTGACAATTCAAGGGCGTTCTTCACGAAAGCATGCACCACACGATTTTGTGGTCGCTCCTTGCTTTCCCTTGAGCATTGGTTCAAAGCGCATTCCAGATTTTAATCCAACAGGTCAATCACGTAAGGGTTGTTCCGGTAGACTACAGGGGACTGTCTACCGGGCGTTTAACACTGAGTGGTTTAGTCCAGGACTTTGTTACGAAGTCCACGACTTTAATACGAAGTCCACGACTTTAAATACGACTACACACAGGATCTGCTAAAGGATTTAGTGGGCCGTGGCCAGCTTACCAATCAGCGTGAACAGCGGCAGATACATCGCAATCACGATTGACCCAATCGTAACACCCAGGAAACCAATCAGCAGGGGTTCCATTAGCGTCAGCAGGTTTGCAATTGCGGCATCAACTTCCTGTTCGTAAAAGTCTGCAATTTTTCCGAGCATCGCGTCGAGTGCGCCTGTCTGCTCGCCGATGCCTACCATCTGCGCAACCATGTGCGGAAACACGTCGGTGGCCTTAAGCGGGTCGACAAAATTCTCACCGCGCTCTACGCCAATGCGCACGCTGTGAATCGCTTCTTCGATGATCACGTTTCCAGCAGTGCGGGCCGTAATATCCAACGACTGAAGAATCGGCACTCCGGAAGAAAGCAACGTCGATAAGGTTCGAGAGAATCGCGCAACTGCAATCTTGCGGAAGATGTCTCCCAGAATTGGCACCTTTAGAGTGATGCGATCAATGATCTTGCGTCCGTTCGCGGTCTTGTAATAGAAGCGAAACGCGATCACGAACGCGATAATGCTAACCAATATGCCGAGCCCACCCCAGCCGGCGAGAAAATTACTAATGCCGACGACGATGCGTGTGGGCAAGGGAAGTTGTTCACCGGGCCCCAACAAACCCAGGAAAATATTCTGAAACTGCGGGATTACTACCACCATAATTACGGCCACCGCCGCGACCGCCAAAAGAATGACCGCCGCCGGATAAATCATCGCGGAAATCACGTCGCGTTTCAGTTTGACGATCTTTTCGATGAACGTCGAAAGGCGCTGCAGAATCAAGTCGAGAATACCGCCTGTTTCACCAGCCTCCACCATGTTGGCGTACAGTTGATCGAAAACACGCGGATGACGCGCCATGGCGGCCGACAAAGTCGAACCTTCCTCAACATCCTGGCGCACCTGCAGAAGGATCTGCTGAAAGTATTTGTTGTCCTGCTGTTGCGCCAGGATCTCCAGACACTGGACCAGCGGCAGGCCGGCGTCGATCATCACTGAAAACTGACGCGTGAAGATCGCAAGATCCTTGGCCTTCACTTTCTTGCGGCCGCCGAGCTTTGGAATTCCTATCTCGCGCCCTTTTTCCTTGACGGACGTAAGCGTTACCTGCTCGCGACGCAGGATCTGTCGCAGCGCATCGCGGTTGTCGGCAACTCGTTCGCCGACAATAATCTCGTTTAATTTGTTGCGGCCTTTAAATACGTAAGTAGGCATAGCGTTGAAGCTCCAGAAAGGGCAGTTTATCTAACCGCTGGTCTAGATCCGATCGGTCGACCCTGCGCGTAGGGACTCGGATGTGGTTTGTTTCCATTGCCGGTATTGAGTCCCGACCCGCGTTCAATCAGCTCTTTCAACTCATCGACGTTGGACGATCGCTGCAAGGCGGTATCCATCGTTATCGCACGCTTGTGATAGAGAGTCGCAAGCGCTTGATTAAAGGTCTGCATACCATACTTGTCCTGACCGGTTTGCATCATCGAATAGATCTGATGGACTTTGTCTTCGCGAATCAGGTTTCGGATGGCGGTGTTCGGAACCAATATCTCGAGCGCCATGGCGCGACCGGTTCCTTCAGCCCGCGGCAGCAACGCTTGGCACAAAATGCCTTCAAGCACCAGCGAAAGCTGGGCGCGAATCTGTGATTGTTGATCGGACGGGAACACGTCGATGATGCGATTGATGGTTGATGCCGCTGAATTCGTGTGCAGTGTCGCCAGTGTCAAGTGGCCGGTTTCTGCGATGCGCAGCGCCGACTCGATAGTTTCCAGGTCGCGCATTTCACCGACCAGGACAATGTCCGGATCCTGACGAAGAGCAGTGCGAAGGGCGGCTGCAAAACCATGCGTATCGGCATTGACTTCCCGCTGGTTCACCAGACAATTCTTGTGATTGTGCAGAAATTCGATGGGGTCTTCGATCGTCAGGATATGTTCGTGCCGATCGCGATTGATCTTGTCGATCATTGAGGCCAACGTGGTTGATTTACCCGAGCCGGTAGGTCCGGTGACCAGAATCAAGCCGCGCGGCTTCTCGCAAAGCTGCTTGACGACGGGCGGCAGTCCGAGGTCTTCGAATGCTTTTATCTCGTAAGGAATGGCTCGAAAGACGCAGCCGACCGCGCCTCGCTGATTGAAAAGATTTGCGCGAAAGCGAGAGAGGCCCTTAACACCAAAAGAAAAATCAAGCTCGAGGTTCTCTTCGAAACGATGTTTCTGAGCGTCGGTTAGCACCGAATAGGCGAGCTGCTTAGTATCGGCGGCAGTCATCTCGCGATAGCCCTCCAGCGATCGCAGATGTCCGTCAACGCGGACTTGAGGCGCCGATCCGGTGGTGATGTGCAAATCCGAACCACCCAGTTCCGACAGCTTGCGCAGCAGTTCTGAGAGCGAAATTTGCGGGGTTGAATCGTTCAATGGCATTAGCGGTCAGCTCCTGAATTGAAGTCTGTGTATTTGTGGCAGCAGCGCTGGCAGACTTACCGTTTGTCGGTTGCGTTTGCTTTTTCGCGCAACGAGGAAAGAAACTTTTCACCTTCGGCAGCCAATCGATCTGAATATTGCACCGGCGTATTCAGGCTGAGGCTGTAGATTTTTCCGTCGATTTCGGCGAAGTAAAAGTTCCAAGCTTTCTCAGGCGAACGTCCATCGCTGGGGGTTTGTGCGGTAACGACGAAAACGCGCGCGCCATCAACCTGGCGCTGGTAATCGTTTATTACCCAACCACCGGAATTGATCATCTTTTCGATCACCGTGCGGCGCAGGTCCGCGAAGCTAACACCAGCAAGCATGCTTCGCTCTTCTCGTTGTGTCAGGTAAGCAGGATTTGGTCGACTGCGAGCGATAACAGAAAGTGTGGCCTGGCTTGGCGCCGGCGCTTTGCTTTCGCTCTTGAATCTGATTTCGCCGTTGTTGGCAAGGACAGGCTTGTCCCAGCCGATTGGTAGTTTCGGAAGTGCGGTGGCCGGCAATACACTATTTGTAGAAACCGTCAAAGCCGGTCCAAGCGGAGCATTGCGGTGGGCCATTGCGGCAGCGCGGCGCATACGCAAACGGGCGCGATGATGTCGCCACCAGGCGCGCGAATGTCGTCGATAACGGCGGTGATGATTTGACACGGAACTCTGGCGAATGCCGTGCGCCGTCGAACTCGCAAATGGCAGCATTACACCAACGGAAATCAGCATCAAAAGTGAAAGTGCAACTGTTCGCAACATAATTCTTCCTTCTTTCTAGGCCACTGTCTCGCGTACTACTTCGTCGAGCGTGGTTAAGCCGGCACGAACTTTGTGCAGCCCTGATTCGCGCAAGGTAATCATTCCGTCTTCAATCGCTTTCTTTCGCAGTTCGAGCGAGGAAGCGCCGATCAGGATCAACTCGCGAATGTCGTCGTTAACTTCCATTACTTCATAAAGACCAATGCGACCTTTGTAACCGGTGTTGTTGCAAGTCGCGCAGCCTGTGCCTTTATACGTCTTGAGGTTCCTGGCATCTTCGGCAGAGAAACCAACTTCCATGAGGGCTTCCGGCGGAGTGGGATGCTCGCGCTTGCAGTCCTTGCAAACGCGGCGAATGAGGCGTTGGGCTTGAATGAGGTTGACGCTGGTGGCCACGAGGAAAGGCTCGATACCCATGTTCATCAGCCGCGAGATGGTTGATGGAGCATCGTTCGTGTGGAGAGTGGAAAGCACAAGGTGGCCGGTCAACGCTGCTTTGATAGCAATTTCTGCGGTTTCAAAGTCGCGAATTTCACCGACCAGGATAATGTTGGGATCCTGACGCAGGAAAGCACGAAGCGCCGCCGCAAAGTTCAACCCGATCTGTTCTTTCATCTGAACCTGGTTTATTCCCATCAAATTAAATTCGACAGGATCCTCGGCCGTCATGATGTTGGTCTGAACAGTGTTGAGGGATTGTAGTGCGGAATAGAGAGTGTTGGTCTTGCCGCTTCCCGTCGGTCCCGTTACCAACACCATGCCGTAAGGCTTGGAGATGTTCCGCTGGAATTTCACCAGCGATTCGGGCTCGAAACCCAGCTTGGTCATGTCAAGCATCAGGTTTTCTTTATCCAACAGGCGAAGCACAACTTTTTCGCCGAACAGGGTGGGTAGCGTGGAAACGCGAAAGTCCAGTTCGCGTGAACGCGCGTCAACCTTAACTTTGATTTTGATGCGACCATCCTGAGGCAGGCGCTTTTCAGAGATGTCCAGCTTCGCCATGATCTTCACGCGAGAAATAAGAGCGTCGCGCATCTTCAGTGGCGGACGCATTACATCGTAAAGAACTCCGTCGATACGGAAACGGATGCGCAGTTCCTTTTCGTAAGGTTCGATATGGATGTCTGATGACCCGCGACGCAAGGCATCCACCAGAAGAACGTTTACTAATCTGACAACCGGAGCGTCCTCGCTAATTCTCGATAGCGTGGAGAGATCGATCTCTTCGTTGTCTTCAAGGACTTCAACGTCCTCGGTGCGATCGGTATCAAAGTCGATGGTGTCCAGGGAAACCAGGTCGGCGTGAGTGATTCCACCGTTGGCGTTTTTTACATTGGCGCCAGCGAACACAACCTCGTCGACGCCGACAGCAGACAATTCAATTTCTTTCGAGGTGCCGTAATAACGCGCGATTGCGTGTTGGATACTCGCTTCCGCGACTACGACCGGCTCGACGTTAAGCCCGGTCATGAACTTGACGTCATCCATCGCAAACACGTTGGTGGGATCGACCATTGCCAGCGTAAGACTGGCGCCTACGCGGGACAGAGGTAGCACGGAGTATTTCTGAGCCACTTCCTGAGGTATGAGGTGAAGGACCTGTTCATCGATTTGGAAAAGTTCTAAGTTGACGGAAGGAATGCCGTACTGCCGAGACAACACGGCCGTGATCATGTCGTCAGAGACGAGGCCTAGTTTGACAAGGTTATATCCCAAACGACCGCCGTGCTCGCGCTGGTAGTCAAGCGCTTCACGCAGGTGTTGTGGGCTGATGAGATTCTCCCGAACGAGAATTTCGCCTAATTTAGCGGACATTTGTACCCCGGTCTGAGATATCCAAGAAAAGTTTGACGGGACGGGCCAGCGAATTCTGCTCTAAAGTTCTTGTGCAGGGCTGGGGTTGGGACTGACTGCGGACGGTGCTAAACACCGTTGGTCAAAGATAGTACAAGTTGACCCCCACACTGTCAAGACCGAAATTTTTGAGGAAAAGGCTGATATCACCCTCTTCAAAGCGGCTTGAATGAGATTGTCAGATTGGCAGCAAAAAGCCGTGGCGGGATTCAGGTTCCCGGCCACGGCTTTTGTTTGAACGATCTTTCAGGCGTTAAGGCCGACGACGGCGTGTCGGAGTGATTTTCTCAGGCACAACCTTTTCATTGTTCTTTAGCTCGGCCAGGATCGCCTTTGCGTCGGCTTTGAATTTGTGGGTATCTGGGGCCACATCCACGTAGTGCTGCAGATAGTTCGCGGCCTGCTGATATTTCGTCTTGTCACCGCTCGCGAACAACGACAGGCCGGCGCCGAGATTAGCATCGGGGTTGTCGGGTTGCGTCTCGAGGATTGAATGAAACTCAGCATATGACTTGTCGACGGCCCCTGCGTCCAAAAGCATCTGCGCTGCATCCACCTGCGCCTTTGCCTTCTTCACCGGGTCAGTCTCCACCGCGATGTAGTCCTTGAAAGCAGCCAAAGCGGCATCGGCTTGAGTTGAATCCACCTTTGTGACCAGCAGGCGCATTGCTTCCGAATTAGTGCTGTATGCGGCAAGTCTATTTCCGTTGTAGCGCTGCAGTTCTGAGGGCTCTGACGGGACTGCCTCCGCTTTTATCAGCGCCGCAGCTTTCGCGCTCGCGGTTGCGGCAGCTTTGAAGTCACTTTTTGCAGTTTCAAGATCGGCGTTCTTTTCGGCATCGTCTTTTGCTGAAACGCTGGCGTTGTACTTTTCGACACCGCGCGCTTTGTAGGCTATGGATTCGTTAGTCAAGAGTGCCGACTGCGCCTCATCGGCCGCCAGACCTTCCTGATATTGCTTAATCGCTTCATCATAGTTTTTTGCCAAGAGCGCCGCGTTGCCGGCTTTGAACGTACGCCCGATGATCTCGTTGGCATTCTTAGCTTTCTCGTTTGCAGCATTCACCTCGGCGTTTTGGCGCTCGATTTCCGCGCGCTTGGCTTTGTCCGGAGCCGCGGGTTGTGCGCCGCCGCCGCCGCCACCGGCGGCCCTTTGCGTCATTGCCGCTTTCATCTGTTCGAGGGTCAAACGCGTTCCGTCACCCGGCGACAAAGTCAGGGTCACCTCGAGTTCGCGGCCGGCTTTAACATTTGGCACCCAATCCGGGCGCGCGCCAGCCTGACTAGCTGCCACTATGTAGGTTCCCAGGAAAGGCAATCCGGCGAATACAAATTCACCTTTCTTATCTGTCTTAGTTTCGTATTTTCCGGCAATGTCTGTTCGGAAAACATCAATCTGAGCGCCGGCGGCGGGCACTGTCGTTCCATCAGCTTGCTTCATGACCACATGGCCGCGAAGCTGGCCAGCCTGTCCGGCTGCTAAAACCGCAGTCGCAACAAAAAGCACCGCAAAGGCGACCGAGGCGAATAGATATCTGCGAAACATCGAGGCGTCCTCCAAAGAGAATTACTGTGAATTTGAGTTAACGGAAGAGTTCATAGGATGCACGTGACTAACTCCCGGTTGTAACTTTAGATATATTGAAATGAGCGGCCTAAAGTTAATAAGCAAACCTCGCACTGTCAAGCACATATGGGATTGGGTCAGAAACCTCTGCGTCACGAAACGCTCGCAGGCGTAAAGCACAGGAATCACACTGCCCGCAAGCGCGATCCGATTGGGCATAACACGACCACGTAAGCTCGAGCGGCGCTTTCAATTTTTGTGCAAGGCGCACAATCTCCGATTTCTTCATGTCAATGACTGGAGTTCGGATTTGAATCCTGGTTGACGGCTTTGTACCGAGTTCAATTGTTCTCTGGAATGCTTCGTAGAACTCCGGGCGACAGTCGGGGTAACCGGAAGAATCTTCGGCGACAGCGCCGATGTAGATATAACGGCCACCGATCACTTCGGCCCAACTGGTGGCCACGGACAACAGATGAGCATTGCGAAACGGCACATAACTGGTAGGGATTGATTGGCTTTGAAGATTTGCTTGTGCAATGTCGATTCCCGGATCCGTTAACGATGAGCCGCCAATTTGCGCGAGATGGGCCAGTGAAACGACGAGGCGCTTGTCGACTCCATAGT
Organism: Pyrinomonadaceae bacterium; assembly: GCA_030841085.1. Taxonomy (GTDB): domain Bacteria; phylum Acidobacteriota; class Blastocatellia; order Pyrinomonadales; family Pyrinomonadaceae; genus PSRF01. Next base: position 140,028 of record JAVEDP010000041.1, on the reverse strand, counting down.
ATTCGGCAAGCGCTTCAAAGGCTTGGCGCTCGCGAACTTCAGTTCGTTGCCCATAAGAAATGTGGAGAAAGGCAAGGTCTGAAACATCGCGATGGGCAATGGCTGCCGTGACACACGAATCCATGCCCCCGGACACAAGACAGACCGCTAACTCGGTTTGCTCGTCGGCGAGCGCGGCTGAGTCTCGATAAACGATGTCGTCGTGTCCACCCATTAAACGCCTCGCGCTTCGGATCCCCAGATGTATTTGTGTAATTGGAGTTGCATACGAACTTCCAATCCGCTGGCAGCGACTGATTCGGCCAACTCTTGCAAATCGATCAGTCCCCAGGCGGGCGAGATCAGAACAGCGTTGGTTCGTTGGATCAGGTCGTACTCGTCAATGATCTTTTTCGCATAGGACCAGTCGCCGGAATCAGCAATTACAAATTTAACTTCGTCTTTGTCTGCTCGTAAACGTCCAAGGTTGGGCCAATGATTTCGCTCGGCTTCGCCTGACGCCGGACATTTTACATCGAGAATAATCCGGGCTCGCGGGTCCAGGTTCTCGGTCGAAACATATCCGCCTGTTTCCACCAGCACCTCATAATCTGCATCGCACAACGCTGAAATCAATTCGCGGCACGACTGCTGGGCCAACGGCTCACCGCCGGTTACCTCGACCAGGCGACAACCGAAAAAGTTGACCTGGTCCATCACCTCAGCTAGCGAGGTGTGCTCCCCTCCGCTAAACGTGTACTCACTGTCACACCACACACAGCGCATCGGGCAACCGGTCAGTCGGACGAAGGTGCAGGGACGGCCGGCATGAGTGGATTCGCCCTGGATTGAACGAAATATTTCGGTCACTCTTAACATTGAGAAATTCGTTTGCGGGGTTTATTGCACGGTTAAATTTGTAAAACTCAATCTAGCGCAGGCTCCAAAGGGTGTCAAAGTTGACAACTTAAAGTGGTGCCCCGGCAACGCGTGGGGTTTGAAGTCATCCAAGCATTTCGGCACACGCCGTTGAATGCACGTGTTAGCATTAGCAAACGCTGGTCATGTCCCCCGTGAATCGAAAAGCTGAAGAAATTGAGAAGACATTGGCAGCCAACGCGGCGAGTCTGCTGGCGCGTACGGTGGATGCTTATGCGCTTTCCGTGGAGACGCTGGAACCAAGGATACGTGCGACGGTTGTGAAATATCTTTTGCGGGACAACGCGGACGCGTCGCCTGCAGACATACGGGAGTTCGTTGACAAACTCCAGGCAGACGACCTTTGTCTGATTATTGCTTGCGAACAAGGCAACGAAAAAGCATGGACCGATCTGGTTGCGCGATTCGGATCGACCGTGCGCTCGGCAGCGCGCTCGGTTAGTTCCAACGAGGAAAGCGCCGAAGATTTGGCGCAATCAATTTGGGCCGAACTTCACGGGCTGCGAATTCGCGAAGATGGCAAACCGGCGAGCAAGCTGGCTTACTATTCCGGACGCGGTTCACTGGCTGGCTGGCTGCGCGCAGTGGTAGGACAGCTAGCCGTCGACCAACACCGAAAGCAATCGCGCCTGGTGCAAACCGAGGATGATGCAGAGTTAGATCGGTTGATTCAGAAGGATGATCAGTCGTGGAGTGGTCATGCCGAAAGAATGAATCCGGAGCTGGAAGTTTCGGACAAACGCGCCAGTGCTGATTTACAAAAAGCGCTGGCAGCTTCAATTGGCCATCTATCCGATGAGGACCGATTATTAGTAAAGCTTTACTATTTTGACGGACTCAAATTGCACGAAGCCGGCGCAATTCTTGGCGTGCATGAGGCCACCGCCAGCCGTCGCTTGACGAGAATTCATGCGGATTTGCGGTTCAATGTTGCGGAGTCGCTAAAACAAGATCACGGTTGGACGCGCCCGGAAACCGAGCGAGCATTTTCCGACATTGCGCTTCATTTGGAGGCGGATATTGAACCGATGCTCGTGGGCGAAAAAATGGTTGAAAACGAAAGGGAGATGACCGGGTAGGTGTCGCGCGCGCCTACGCAAGTTGTGGATATTGAGACGTTCTACAAACGGCATAGTTTCATGAAGGCTACAAACAAAAATGAAATGGATCTGTTGTTGCGCGCGCTGGGTCGCGACGCTGCAGCGCGTTCCGCAACTGGATCGGTGTCGCAATCCAGCGGGCAGATTGGCGCGCATCTCGATGCGGATGAATTGAACTGTTACGCGGAAGGCGTTGTGTCTGACGCTGAACGTCTGCGATATCAGAAGCATCTGGCTGATTGTGATAGCTGTCGTGGAATAGTTGCGCATTTGGCGCCGGCGATGGCGCGCCAGCATGAGGCAGTGAACCCGGAAACAGGATGGAACTTGCGAGCGACGTTGGCCGCGGTGTTCGCTCCGTCAGTGTTACGATTTGCGATGCCTGCCCTGGCGCTAACTGCCATCATCGCCATCGGCATCGTTGTCTTGCGCAGGCCACAGCAGACCGACTTCGTAGCGCAAAACCAGGAGCAGAAATCGCCTGCAGCTTCAACGAGCGGTGGTAGCGAAAAGACAACAACCAATGCGGGCGCTCAATCGGCAGCGTCTCCCGGGCAACAACCGCTAACCGAGTCGACCGAGAAAAATGTTTCGTCGCGAAACTCCGTCACCAATCAGCCTCCGGCGGCCGTTGCACCCAAAACCAGTTCCAGCACCGCCACAACGGATCGCGCAACGAATGGTTTCGATCAGCCTCGAGACTCTACTGTTGCTCAATCGCAACCTACGTTTGCCGCTGAACCTCGTTATGCGCCGGCACCTCAACCACCGCCGCGTCCGGCATTGATTGACGCCAATAGGGCTGCAGAAGCACGCAAGCAAGAGGACGAGGCTGACATGCAAAAGCGTCGTCGCGACGACAACTATTCTCAAACGCGTGCCGAAAACGAGGTAGCGCGTAGTGGACCTGCGAAAGGTGGTCCGTCGCGCAATAATTCTTCAAACGTTGGCGCACTTTCTTCGGGGATGTCTCGACCCGCAAACAAAGATGAGAATGCGGCGGGCAACGCGGTGGAGACTCGCAAAGTTTCCGGCCGGCTGTTTCACCGCGAAGGAAATGCCTGGGTTGATTCAGACTACGCCTCAGGCAGAGCGACAGTGAATGTCAAACGCGGCTCGGAACAGTTTCGCGCGTTGATTGCGGATGAGCCGGCACTTCGCTCGATCGCTGAACAACTCGGCGGCGAAGTGATCGTCGTTTGGAAAGGCACCGCCTATCGCATTCGCTGACGCGGGCAAGAGCCGACCCTACTGAAATTTTCTTCCCACACTTCAAATAGCCACGGCGCCTCGTTTCACTCCGCTGCGCAAGGTGTTAAATTGGCCACCTGGCTATTTACCATCTCAAGGAGCGAATCGTTTATGCCAACCCGTCTGTTCGCGAGCACAGTTATTTCATTGCTTCTGGCTACTTGCTTTCTACTCGACGTTAGTCCTGTCGACGCGCAAACCAAAAAATCGCGTGCTGCGCGTCCATCCTCTGCGCGAACCAGCAACCAACAGATCGCGCAAATTGTTCGTGAGATCGACGCGCGAAATATTGAAAGGACGATCCGCAAGCTCGTTTCGTTTGGCACACGCAACACGCTTTCAGAACAAAACGATCCGAATCGCGGTATCGGCGCGGCGCGCGATTGGTTGTTTACCGAGTTTTCAAAAGTGGCAGAGCAATCAGGTGGACGAATGACGGTCGAGAAGCAATCGTTTCTGCAATCAAAAGCCGCGCGAGTACCCGAGCCGACAACGCTCACGAACATTGTCGCGACCTTGAGGGGAACCCAGCCTGAAGCCGAAGCACGAACCTACGTCGTCAGCGGACACTACGATTCAATGTGTACCAGTCCGACCGATGCAAAGTGTGACGCGCCGGGAGCAAACGACGATGCATCGGGCACCGCCGCGGTTTTAGAAATGGCGCGCGTCATGGCGAAATACAAATTCGACGCCACGATCATCTTTATGACTGTTGCGGGCGAGGAGCAGGGATTGTTGGGCTCGACCTATTTCGCCGAGCAGGCAAAACAAAAACAGATCGATGTGGAAGCGATGTTTACTAACGACATTATCGGCAGCTCGCTTGGGGGAAACGGCGTCCATGACCCAGCGACGGTCCGTGTGTTTTCTGAAGGTGTGCCGTCGAATGAAAGCGCCGAAGAGGCAACCACGCGGCGCGGCGTTGGCGGCGAGAATGATTCAACATCGCGGCAATTGGCGCGCTTCATTAAAGAGACAGGTCAGCGTCACGTGCCCGGCATGCGCGTGATGATGGTCTATCGCCGCGATCGTTACCTGCGGGGCGGGGATCACATTCCGTTTCTCGAGCGCGGCTTTGCGGCGGTGCGTTTCACTGAGCCGAACGAAGATTATCGACATCAACATCAGAACGTGCGGATTGAAAAGGGCGTGCAATACGGCGACCTGCCGCAGTACGACGACTTCAACTACATCGCAAATGTCGCGCGGGTGAATGCGGCGGCGCTGGCGGCACTGGCGTTGGCGCCGGCCCGTCCAAAAAACGTTGCGGTGGTAACGACGCGGTTAACCAATGACACCGATTTGAAGTGGGACGCCAACAAAGAACCCGACCTGGCTGGCTACGAGATCGTTTGGCGCGAGACGACGTCACCCGTATGGACCAACTCGCGGGCGGTGGGCAAAGTTACAAGTTTTACGATGAAGGGAATGTCCAAGGACAATTACTTCTTCGGCATCCGCGCGGTGGACAAGCAGGAAAACAAATCCCCAGTCAGCTTTCCACATCCGGTGCGATGAGGAAGGCAGAGTTCTTCGTCAGCGAGATTTGGTCGTCGAGGTACTTGATCCACTTGTCAATCATTCTCTTCAACAACTCAACTTCGTCTCTCGCTAGGTTCAACTCCCTTTTGAAAAAGCAAAAGTCTTTGGTGTAATCCATCTTAGGGAAAAGGCGTGAACGGGCATCTGAATGTGCATATGACTCATCTCGGAGTTGTTTCATTCGAGCATGCATTTCAATCTCTTCTTCTTCGGTAAGAACCTCTGCGATACTTTCATCCAATTTGGATTCACGTTTTTCGTCCAAATCGTATCGCGTGCTGAACGGTCTGCAATAGGAAATGATCAAGGCGGTGTTAAATGCGTTAAGAGTCAAGTTTTTTCCCTGGTTAGACCAATGCTTATTTAATATTTGAGCAGCATAAGCTTGAGCTTCTCGCAAATCGATTCGGTCAACTCGCACTCGAGGTAAGACCTTTATCGCTCGCTCAAAAAACGCATCGTCCAACGGCGGAATGTCTGACGTATCTATCTCATCATCAGTCATTCGATCGACGCGAGCCCAATCAGTTTCAGATTTCTTCTTCAAATCTCTTGCGTTCATGTCTTAATGCCTTCCGCAGCGAGATGAGGCGTATTACTTCGTCGCGCCCAAAAGTAAAAGTCACAACCACTATCCGATTTCCAAGCAACCCGATCACAGTCCAACGATCTTCGCCATAATCTCTTCTTAGATCAAGCTCGGGAAACGATGGGCCTACAAATATCTCCCAAGCGTCGCCAAAGTCAAGACCGTGTTTGCGAATATTCTCGCGATTCTTGGCCTCATCCCATTCAAAATTCACCTTTGAAGGTTAGTGTGACATGAGGTGTCTCGCAAACGATTGTGACGAAGTGCCTTGGCGACAAAATGAAAGTTTTCTTGTAAACACCTACTTATCACCTGGCATCTTTTCCCGACCTTATTCGGCGGGGAAGCGTCTAAAGGCAGTACGAACGGGCCAGCTTGAATTATTGGACAGTTGATTGGAGCTAAGGGTGAGAATATGACCTATCAAACGCCTAAATCCCACTTGATGAGCCGGCCCATGCGCCCGGCTATCGCGCTTTTTATTGTTGTTGCATTTGTTTGCGGTAGCTTGCTGAACGTTGTCGATGCGCAACGGTCGAGCGCACCACGACTGAATGACGATCAGCGCGTTCTTCACGTTTTGAACCGGCTGGGGTTTGGTGCGCGGCCAGGCGACATTGAGCGCGTCAAGGCGATGGGGCTGGAGCAATATATCAATCAGCAGTTAACGCCGGAAAAGATCAACGATGACGTTGCGCAAGCCAAGCTCAAGAATCTTTCAACGCTGAACATGTCGACTGCGGAACTTTACGAAAAGTATCCGCAGCCAGGTCAATTACTGAGACAGTTCGAGCGGCGCGGCGATTTGCCGGCGGGACTTGCGGCCGCACGCGACAATCGCGCGCCGGCGCAAGCTGCAGCGCCCGCCGCACCAGACAATGCCAAAATCGGCGACGCCGCCGCGATGAATGGCAACCCAAACAGCGCGAACACAATGCAGTTGGATGCCGCGGCTGCGAACAATCCAGTAGCCAACGGTAATCCGATGGACAATCAAAAATATCGGCAGGCGCTGCGTGAGTACTACATGCAGAATGGACTACAACTGCCACAGCGCATCACGGCTGAGTTGCAGGCTTCGCGGATTCTGCGCGCTGTTTACAGTGAGCGCCAGTTGCAGGAAGTGATGGTCGATTTCTGGACCAACCATTTTAACGTCTTTGCCGGCAAAGGCGCCGATCGCTGGTTATTGCCTGCTTATGACCGGGACGCTATTCGTCCCAACGCGATGGGCAAGTTTTCTGATTTGTTGTTAGCCACCGCGCAGAGCCCGGCGATGCTTTTCTATCTTGATAATTTTCAAAGCGTTAGTCCCAGGGCGCAGGCGGGTCCGGATTATTTCGGCGGCCAACGTCCCGGAGCGCAAGGCGGACCATTCGGCGTGACCCAGATTCGTAACCCGGTGGCCATGACTAACAATCCGCAGCAGCAGCGTCCGCAGCAGCAAGCGCGACGCGGCATTAACGAAAACTACGCGCGCGAGTTGATGGAACTGCACACGTTGGGGGTCGAAGGTGGTTACACGCAGAAAGACGTTCAGGAAGTTGCGCGCTGTTTTACGGGATGGACCATCCTTGCGCCACGCGGCGCAGGCGCTGCGACCCAGGCGATGATGAACGGTCCACGCGCGGATATGCTGCGCGAAAATGCGGGCAGATTTTTCTTTAATCCACGCGTGCATGACGATGGCGAAAAGATAGTGTTGGGCCACAAGATTCCCGCGGGCGGCGGCGTCAAGGATGGTTTGGCAGTGCTCGACATTCTGGCGCACAGTCCAGCGACAGCGAAGTTCATCGCCACAAAACTCGCGCGCCATTTTGTTTCGGATAATCCGTCACCGGAGCTTATAGATCGCACGGCCGCGACATTTCTAAAAACCAACGGGGACATTCGCGAAACTCTGCGCGCGATCTTCTTTTCGCCTGAGTTCAATTCGCCGGAAGCTTATCGCGCAAAAGTTAAGCGGCCTTTTGAGTTGGCGATCAGTGCCATTCGCACGCTCGGCGGTGAAACCAACGGCGGCCCCGGCGTGCACCAGTGGATCGCGCGCATGGGCGAGCCGCTCTATGGCTATCAAACGCCAAACGGTTATTCGGACACGGCTGGAAGTTGGGTGAACACTGGTGGGCTGCTCGAGCGCTTGAATTTTGGGCTGACACTGGCCAGCAATCGCATCCCCGGTACTCGCGTCGATCTCAAGCGCTTTTTGGATAGCAACAATTACGATCCAGCCGACAAGTCGAAAATGATGGAACGCTTTCTTAGTTTAATTGTGGCGGGTGACATGTCGGCCAAAACTAAAGCGACTTTGTTAAAGCAGCTCAACGATCAGACGGCGTTGGTTGTGCCTTCAGCGTTGCCGGCCAGAGCGAACATGAATGATGGCGGTCAGAGCGAAATGATGGACCAGCCGCCCGCGCGTCAGCAGCAGCCGGCGCGGGTGGATGCGAACATCACGGATCCAGTTACCAAAATGGTTGGCCTGATCCTGGGCTCGCCGGAGTTTCAGAGACAGTGACTCGTAAATAGTAAATCGTGAATCGTAAATAGAAACTGCATTTTTGATTAAAGATTTACGATTTACGATTAACGACTCTCGATTCACGAGGTTACGAACATGAATAGAAGATTCTTTATCAAATCAGGTAGCGTGGCGCTGGCCAGTTTTGGCGTGATGAATGCGGCGCCGTCGTTTTTGCAACGCACTGTCCTGGGGCAAACGCGCGAGCGATTAACCGGTGGCCGGCGTAAAACGCTGATTGCTATATTTCAGCGCGGTGCCGTTGATGGTTTGAATATGGTGGTGCCATTTGGCGAAAGCGCGTACTACGATTTGCGACCGTCGATTGCGATTGCGAAACCTGCGGCCGGCAATGCGGAGGCGGCAATCAACCTCGACGGCTTTTTTGGCCTGCACCCGTCGCTCACGCCTTTCAAATCGTTGTGGGATTCAAAGCGTTTGGCGATCATCCATGCTGCCGGCTCGCCTGACAATACGCGCTCACATTTCGATGCGCAGGATTACATGGAGTCAGCGACGCCCGGCGTGAAGTCAACGCCCGACGGCTGGCTGAATCGTTACCTGCAAAGCAAACGCGATCCGGAGAACAGTCTGTTCCGCGCCGTCTCGATGACGCAAACGACGCCGCGAGTGATGCAAGGGAAGGCGCCGACGCTCGCGATTTCCAATCTCGCGGATTTCACTATTCGTGCAGGTCAGAATTCGGCAAGCGTGCAAGGCGGCTTTGAGGCGATTTACGATCAGACCGTAAATGACGTGCTGGGCGGCACCGGCAAAGAAACGTTTGAAGCAGTCAACTATCTGAAGAAAGTTAACCCCAGCCAGTATCAACCGGAGAATGGCGCCCAGTATCCGCGCACGCCGTTTGGCAATTCGCTGTTGCAGACTGCGCAGTTGATCAAAGCGGGCGTTGGTTTGGAAATCGCGTTCACCGACATTGGTGGTTGGGACACGCACGTCAACGAAGGCAGCGCGCGCGGCCAATTGGGAAATCTGTTGCAACAGTTCAGCAACGGCATCAACGCGCTGTACACGGACCTGGGCCAGCGCATGGACGATGTTGTGATTTTGACCATGTCTGAATTTGGCCGCACCGTAAAAGAGAATGGAAATCGCGGCACGGACCATGGCCACGCGAATGCGATGTTCGTTGTCGGGAACGGCGTCCGCGGCGGCAAAGTTTATGGCCAATGGCCGGGACTGAAGAACGACCAGCTTTATGAAGGACGAGATCTGGCTTTGACTACCGACTTTCGCGATGTGTTCGGAGAGATTGCAAGCAAACACCTTGGCACACCAAACGTGCAACAGGTATTTCCCGGATACGCCGCCAGCGAAATGAAGTTCAAGAGATTTCTTGCGTAGAAGAAGTGCTGAGTACTGAGTGCTGAGTGCTGAGTACTGAGCACTGAGCAACAGTCAAGCAGTTCAGAGTACAACCTTCAGGTTGCTCTTGCGTTAGTAAGAAGCAAGCTAAAGCTTGGACTCTGAACTGCTTGACCGTTGCTCGGCATTAGCATTAGCACTCAGTACTCAGTACTCAGTACTCAGCACTTCGTTTCCTACCATCTCAATCTTCCGAAACGATTAATCACGTAAAGCATCACCATGGCGATCAATGAAACGATCACCGCGAGTGTAAACGCTTCATTATCGCGTCCAGCCTGCACTGCATCGTAAATGGCAACCGAAGCCGTTTGCGTGCGGCCCGGAATATTTCCCGCAATCATAATCGTCACGCCAAAGTCGCCCAACGCGCGCGCAAACGCGAGCGCAGTTGCGGCGAGCACGCCGCGCGCCGCGAGCGGGAGGGTTACGCGAAAAAAAATCAAGCGGCTGTTAAGTCCCAGCGTGCGCGCCGCTGCTTCCAGTTCGAGGTTTACGCTTTCAAATGCAGCACGGAGACTTTTTGTAACCAGCGGTAGCGCATGAATCGTCGCGGCAATGATCGCAGCGGTAACCGTGAATGTGAGACGAATGCCAAGACGATGGTAAAGAAATCCGCCTACCGGAGAACGTGTTCCCAGCAGCACCAGCAGGTAATAACCAAGCACTGTCGGGGGCAACACCAGCGGCAGCGTGATGAATGAATCGAGGAGATTGCGTCCGGGAAAACGTTTGCGCGCCAGCAGCCAGGCCAGCGCGGAGCCTGCTACCAGCGCAATCAACGTCGCCGCGCTGGCAACCGCAAACGACAACTTGATGGGGAACCAATCAATCACGGCAGAATCCACCAGGGCACCAGCACGCACAGAAAAAATCAAGAGGAGTCATGTTAGCCCAGACTGTGCGTTCAAGAGAATGGTAGTGGATCATTTGATGTCCGATAAGCTTTAGCTTGTCGAAACGCCGCGACAAACTAAAGTTCATCGGACATCAAGAGAATGCTCGTCTGGTTAACATCGTCGTCTTAACGTTACAATCCGGCTGCTCTGCCGACATCTCTAATCCAAACACTCGCGCCCGGAAGGTTACCCGAATGATTGACTTCAGCATTTCCCCCGAACTCGAAGCTGTGCAGCAACGCGCGACTAAGTTCATGGACGAGTTTGTCTATCCAAATGAAAACAAACTGATCGAGGACGAAGGCCTGCCAGCCGATCTCGAAAGAGAACTGCAAGAGAAAGTAAAGGCGCTTGGACTTTGGGCGCCGCATTTACCGCGCGAGTGGGGCGGCATGGGAATCGGTTTCATCGGCCAGGCGCTGGTCAACGAGATCGCGGGTCGATCGATAATTGCGCCGCGCTTGTTTGGCAACGCCGCGCCGGATGCGGGCAACGCCGAGTTATTGCTGATCGCAGCCACGCCGGAACAGAAAGAGAAATACTTGCGCCCGCTCGCATCAGGCGAAGTGCGTTCATGTTTCGCGATGACCGAACCGGAAGTTTCCGGCTCTGATCCCACCGGCCTGCGCACGACCGCGGTGCAAGAGGGGGACGAATGGGTTATCAACGGCCATAAATGGTTTACCAGCGGCGCGATTGGTTCAGCGTTCGCAATTGTGATGGCGGCAACGGACTCGGCCGCCGACGCACATCACCGCGCCAGCATGATTCTGGTGCCGACAGACACGCCGGGTTTCAAGATCGTGCGCTCCGTACCGGTGATGGGCTCGGGGGGTGTCGGCGGCCACTGCGAAGTTCGCTTCGAAGACTGCCGCGTGCCGGTTACCAATTTGCTCGGGGAATTGGGCCAGGGATTCAAGTTAGCCCAGGCGCGACTTGGACCAGGTCGGATACAGCATTGCATGCGCTGGATCGGCGCAGCGCAACGGAGTTTCGACATGATGTGCGCTTATGCGTTGGAGCGGCAAACGTTTGGTGAGCCGCTTGCGAAAAAGCAAACCGTGCAAAACTGGATTGCCGACTCGGCGGCCGAAATCAACGCTGCTCGGCTGATGACGCTCCATGCAGCGTGGAAACTGGATCGCGGCGACGACGCCCGCATCGAGATCTCGCTCATCAAATTTTTCGGCGCGCGCGTTTTGCACGACGTAGTTGATCGAGCGATCCAGGTTCACGGCGCGCTTGGCTATTCCAAAGATTTACCGTTGGAGATGTTTTACCGCGACGCTCGCGCGGCGCGAATTTATGATGGGCCAGATGAAGTTCACCGGCAGGTAGTAGCGCAACGTATTCTCAAGACTTACGCGCGCGATAACTAAGAAGTTCAGAGTCCAACCTTTAGGTTGCCTGGTAACCCGGAACGGCAAGCTAAAGCTTGTACTCTGAACTGCTAGCGCCATTTCCAATATCGACTTTATGACGATCGGTAGTGACAGCACTGCGGTAAGAGCAGGTGAGGAGTTGGATCTCGCGGGGCTGGGACGCTATCTGCGCGAGCATCTGACCCAACAATCCGCGAACACCGAAATCGAGATCGAACAATTCCCAGGCGGCCATTCAAATCTTACTTATCTAATTCGTTTCGGCGAGCAGGAATTCGTGCTGCGCCGGCCGCCGGTTGGCCCAGTCGCCCCGACGGCCCACGACATGCCGCGCGAGTACAAGCTGCTTTCAGTTATCAACCCGTATTTTCCGCTCGCTCCGAAACCGGTTCTGCTTTGCGAAGACGCATCCGTCGTTGGCGTCCCTTTTTATCTTATGGAACGCCGCCGCGGTTTCATTGTGCGTTTCAAAGTGCCGGAACCAATTGGCGAAAACCTGCAATTGCGCAAGCAGCTCAGCGAGTCGGTAGTTGACACCCTGGTTGCGCTTCACGCTGTCGACATTCGAGCGACGGGTATCGTGGACATCGGCAAACCCGAAGGACTCGTCGGCCGCCAGGTCCACGGCTGGGCGAAACGTTGGCACGGTTCCCGCACCGGTGAACTTGCCGAGATGGACCAGGTAATTCAATGGCTCGTTGATCGCATTCCGCCTGAGTCCGCGATTGCGACGATAGTTCACAACGATTTCAAACTCGACAACATCATGCTGGCAGAAACGGAGCCCGCGCGCGTCGTCGCAGTGCTTGATTGGGAAATGTGCACGGTCGGCGATCCACTTATTGATGTGGGACTGCTGCTTACTTATTGGACGATGCGAGGAGCGAAGGGAACTAACGGCGACGCGGATCGAAACAGTTCCTTGCGGGCGGTGACCAATGGACCAGGCTGGCTGACGCGGGAGGAAATAATCGAACGTTATGCGGCTCGGACCGGCCGCGATCTTTCCCGCATCATATTTTATGAAACGTTTGCGCGGTTCAAGGTTGCGGTTATCATTCAGCAAATCTATTTCCGTTACGTCCAGGGCCAGACACGCGACGAACGCTTTTGTAATTTCGACCGCCTGGTACGCGAGTTGGCCCACGGGGCGCTTGAGTTAGCAGAACGCTCAGGAATTTGAAAGAACAGAGCGGCGGTGAAACGAAGAGCGGGGGCATGCCCCCCTTCCTGACCTGAGAGGTGATGCGGCCGCCTGCCATCTCTGCTGAAAGCCTTTCAGAGAAAGTTAAAGTCAACTGTCATCAGCTCGTGGTTGGGAAGGTGGGCTTGCCCCCGCTCTTTGGTTCCGTGCAGTAGCTCCTGGAAAATCAGCAATGCTCACGCCACACATCCTGCACTTCAATTCCTTGCCATCGACAAATCTCGAGGCGGCAACACGCGCGGCCGCAGGCGCGGCGGAAGGCTTATGTGTGGTAGCCGGTGAACAGACCGCCGGTCGCGGTCGCAGACAGCGCCAATGGGTATCGCCGGCCGGCGCCGGGTTGTATTTCAGTATCATCCTGCGTCCACAATTTGATCAGAGCTTGTGGCCTTTGTTGACACTAATGGCGGCGGTTGCTGCGCATGATGCTTTGCTCACCACGTGTTCTCTGGAGACGGACATTAAGTGGCCCAATGACATTCTGGTTGACGAGAAAAAAGTTTGCGGCATTCTGGCGGAAACAGTAGAGACGCCATCCGGCCGAGCGGTTGTCATCGGCATCGGGATCAACCTGACGCAAAATGCGTTTCCAACGGAGCTCGAAACGATTGCCACGTCCGTTGAGGCGGCAACCGGCGTGGCGCCGGAGTTGACAAATCTTCTAGAGTCGTTGGTTCGCGAGCTGACCACACATTACGATGTCCTGAATCAACCGGGCGGAAACGCGGAGATTATTCGTGCGTGGTGCATGCGATCGTCTTATTGCGAAGGCAAAGTGATCCGAGCGGCTGAGGGAACTGAAACTTTGGTTGGCACAACTCGCGGACTTGAACGCGATGGCGCATTACGTGTAGAAACTGATGACGGCGAAATTAGAGTCTTGCGGGCAGGCGATGTATCCAGTGTACGGCCGCACTAAATGAGCAAGCGCAAACGAATCTTAATAACCACGTTTGGTTCCTATGGCGACATGCATCCTTACATGGCGATCGCTGCCGAGTTACGCGCGCGCGGTCATCAGCCGGTAATCGCCACCAGCGAACTGTACCGCGAGAAAATAGAGGTGGCCGGTTTTGAATTCGTGCCTGTCCGTCCGCACATCGCGCCTCCGCAGGAACAAGACACCGAGATGATGAGCAAGGTCATGAATCCGCGATGGGGAACTGGTTTCCTCTTAAACGAAATGCTTTTCCCTTTTGTGCGGGAAGCCTATGAAGATTTGTTACGAGCCGTTGAGGGCGCCGATCTTTTGTTAACGCACCCGATATCTTTTGCGGGTCCGCTCGTCGCCCAGACGACTGGCATTCCGTGGGTTTCGTCAGTGCTGGCCCCAGCTTCCTTCATGTCGGCTTACGACCCACCGCTGCCGCCGTTTTGGCCCTGGATGCGACACGTCGGATTGTTTGGAACGCGCGCGGTCGCGGCATTCTTCAAACAGGTCACAAAAGTCTATAAGAATGATTTCTACGATCAGTTCAGAAAAGAGCTTGGTTTGCCTGACCGTGGTAACCCGGTTTTTGAAGGACAGCATTCACCCGGAATGATCGTTGCGCTCTTCTCAAAGCTGTTCGCGCAGCCGCAGCCGGATTGGCCGCCGCAAGCGCGAGTTGCAGGATTCGCATTTTATGGCGGCGAGCATGAACTGGAGATGCCTCCGGAGTTAACTGCGTTTCTTGACGAGGGTGAAGCTCCGATTGTTTTCACGCTTGGAACGTCGGCAGTCTGGGTTGCGCAGGACTTTTATCTTGAAAGCATTGCCGCCGCAAAACTGCTTGGCCGTCGTGCCGTCTTACTGATAGGCGATGAGCGCAACCGGCTCGAGACATTGCCGCCGGGAATGATCGCAGTCAATTACGCGCCGTTTGCCGAGTTGCTGCCACGCGCCTGCGCCATGGTCCATCACGGTGGCATCGGTACGACGTCGGAAGGTTTGCGGGCCGGCATTCCCAGCCTGATCGTGCCATTCGCGTTTGATCAACCCGATAATGCGGTTCATGCTGCTCGGCTGGGTGTCAGCCGCGCCTTGCCGCGCACAAAGTATCGAGCCGCGCGCATCGCCAGGGAGCTCGACATTCTCTTGACCAAACCTGACTATAAAAACAGGGCGCACGAGGTCGGTCGATTGCTGCGGCAGGAAAACGGCGCCGCCGCTGCTTGCGATCTCATTGAAGAAGTCTTACGCGAAGAACAGGACGTCCTGCTTCCCGCGCTTGAGGAACCCGTTTATGCTTCTGGTGATTGACGCCGGAAACACGAATACTTCGCTGGGAGTGTTCAATCAGACAGAACTCGTGGCCCACTGGCGCTTGACCACGGCGCGTTCGCGCACGGTGGACGAGTATGGCGTGCACGCGCGGAATCTGTTCGAGCTGGCGGGCCTGGACGTTAAGGCCATCGGTGCGATTGCCATTGCTTCAGTTGTGCCGCCGCTGAACTACACCCTGAAGACGATGGCCGAGACTTATTTTCACCTGACTCCGTTTTTTATCGATCATTCCGTTGACACGGGACTGCCCATTCTTTATGAACCTGCCGGCGATGTGGGCGCCGATCGAATTGTCGATGCGGTCGCCGCGGTTACGAAATATGGCGCGCCCTGCATCGTGGTTGATTTTGGAACCGCCACGACGTTCAATGCAATCAACGCGCGTGGCGAGTACATGGGCGGCGTTATCACGCCGGGCATTATGATTTCTTCAGAAGCGCTCTTTGAGCGCACTGCAAAACTGCCGCGCGTGGACATCAGACGGCCGAGCACCGTTATTGGTTCGTCAACAATCGCGGCCATGCAGTCCGGGCTCTATCACGGCTTCGTTGGTTTGGTAGATGGCGTGCTCAAAAAAATGATTGAAGAGATTGGCGCCACGCCGCGAGCGCCCCGAGTGATTGCTACCGGCGGCCTGGCTTCGCTGATTGCCACCGGCTCCGAATTTATCGAATTGGTTGACGAGACCCTGACTCTGGAAGGTTTGCGGCTGATCTACGAACGAACCCATCCGGCCATTACTAATTGAATTATTTTAATTATTTCACAGAAATTGAAGATGCGTTTGTCCGTCGCCGGGGTAAGCATCTGCTGCTAAGCCCAATGGACTGGGCCTTGATCGAAAGCTGGAAAGAAATGAATGTGCCGCTGCATGTGGCTCTGCGCGGCATCGAAAAATCTTTCGAGTCGTGGGAATCAAAGCCGCGCAAGCGCAGCGTGAAAAGCTTGCTTTATTGTCAGGAAGAGGTTGAAGCTCAATACGCTGAATGGCTGGATGCGCGTATTGGCAGCGCGCCTGACAGTGAAAGCGATGACAGTGTTGCAGAGGCACGAGACAACGCCGGATTGCCATTTCCGCGTGCAGACATTCTTGAACATCTCGAGCGTTGTCGATCTGGATTGTCCGCGACCGCAGTGAAGCGGAGTCAAACTACTGCTGATGATCTGGTTGATGCTTTGCAACGCGCGGCGTCACAACTTTCGGAGCTGCAAAACGATTTCACATCCGCGACTTTGCCGAATGCGCAGAAGCTGGAACAATCGCTGACCGGCGTAGAACGCATGCTTAGCGACGCAATTCTTTCGGTCGCCAGTGCTGCGGAACTTGACGCGCTGACGAAAGAAGTGGAAAAACAATTGAAGCCCTACCGCAAGCAAATGGAGCCGGCAATTTACGCGCAGACGAGAGACAATCTTTTGCTGAAACGGTTGCGCGAAACTTTCGGCGTACCGCGGTTGAGTTTGTTTTATATTTGATTATGAATTCAAGACAGCAGCGAAACTATTGATGGGACCTACCGACGTCCAGGACAAAAATCTGGTTGAGATAGAACGGCTGCTGCCCGGCGGATTTGGCCTGGCGCATGCCGAAGGCCTGACGTTGTTTGTCGCGCTCGCTGCGCCCGGCGACATTCTACGCGTCAAGATCGAACGCAAGCGCGGCTCGGTCGGCTTTGCATCGATCGTTGAAGTTGTTAAGCCTTCGCCTGTTCGCGTCGAGCCGCCCTGCCCATATTTTGGCTTGTGCGGCGGCTGCGATTTTCAACAGCTTGAATACGAAGCGCAGCTGGCGGCGAAAGTTGAGATCATTCGCGATTGCCTGCATCGGATTGCGCGCATTGAAACGGTCCCGGACATTGTGATGGTCCCTTCGCCCGCGCAATGGCAATATCGCTCGCGTGCGAATTGGCAATTTGATCCGAAAGCTAAACGGCTTGGTTATTTTGCGCGCGGTTCGCACGACGTATGCGACGTTGAGGTTTGCGCGGTGCTGAGACCGGAGTTGCAGCAGACGCTGGAGCGTTTGCGCGAGCAGATGCGCGACGGAACGCTTTCGAAAAAGTTGACGGACATCGAAGCGGTTGCGGGCGATGAAGACGTTTCGCTTGCCTCGGCCACGACGCACTTTCGCTCGAAAGAAGTCAGCCGGCGCATTGGCAACGAGACGTATTACTTCGGCGCCGAAGCATTCTTCCAAATCAATCATGAGCTGTTGGAATTGTTGCTCGGCGAAGCGGTCGGAGAAGAGAAGGGAAAGACGGCGATTGATCTCTATTCAGGCGTTGGACTTTTTACGCTGCCTTTGGCGAGGCGATTTGCTCAAGTCACGGCGGTGGAGGCGAACTCGCGCGCGGTCGATTATATGCAGCGCAATCTGGATGCAGCCGACATCGACAACGTCGAGATTGCAAACATGAGCGTGGCTGAATGGCTGAAACACTGGCTTGGCTTTGAGCGGCCCGAACTTTTATTACTCGATCCGCCGCGCACCGGCGCTGAGAGCAGTGTGATTGAAGGAATTCTCTCCGTTGCGCCGGAAAAGATTTGTTATGTATCGTGTGACCCAGCCACCCTCGCGCGCGATCTCAACAAGTTGTTGGAAGGCGGTTATTCGCTTGACTCAATCGTTGGTTTTGATATGTTTCCGCAGACCCATCACGTCGAGACCGTAGCGCGCTTGACTCGTAGCGAGTTCTAAAGCACGCGCATTGATGAAGATTTCCCTTTTAAGTCGGCAAAAAGTTTGACAATACCTTCAAACGAGAATATTGTGCACCCCATCGCATCCGGTTACCGGAATTTGACTGCAGCCTCTCAAGGCCGTTCACCTCGAGCTAAAGCTTCAGGCTGATTGCCAACTAACTCTCAACGATTGCTCCTCATGCGATGCCTTACGGTCACTTCCCGGGAGAGCTAAAACGATTTACTGCGCTTTGAGAGACAAGTCTTGCGACAGTAAGCGAAAGATCAACACTCCAAGCTGAACGGTATCGCCTTACCTTAAACCCAGGAGTTTAACGATGTCGTCCCTCATCCTCTTCGCGATTCGGTGCAAACTGCTTTTTTATCCACTAGTAATGGCCCTACTGATTGGAGCGCTCGTTCTCCTTGGCAATGCGCAATTTCGATCATCTAGCCCGAACATTCTCGTGGCCCCCTTCGCGCTATGCGCCAGACCAGCCGCGACAATCGACCTGGTGCTCCCGCCGGTTGACTTCGTTCTAACCCACAGCGCCAATGCCCTGATCGGTTCGAAATTCAAATTCGAAGTGGCTTTCAATAATACATACGGGTCCAATCCAGGTTACGGCCCCTATCTCAACGTGATTTTTCCAGCCAGCGGGATAGACGGATCAACGGTTGGTCCACTATTGGACGGCATCTCTTTTGATCAAACACTCGGTGCCACCTATTTAGGATCACCGCTGACACCTATCGTCAAAACTTTCATGCCCGTGAATACGAACACCCCCTTAGTAGGCAGCGTAGTTCACCCTTTCACCGGTCAAACTATGACAGGCGCAACCGGCGACCAACTGGTCGTGATCGAACTACCCTTCAGCAGCTACACGCCTCAGCAACCACCCGCAGGCGTCATCGTCAACGCGGAGCTAAGTAAGCTAGCCGACATCAACGACCTACTGACAATCAGAGTCGAAGGTGGCTTCCGTTACGGCTGCTCTCCTACCGGCAGTGCTATGGGCTTTACCAACGGGCTCGATATTGATACCGGAACCGTCACGCCGGTACTCTTCACGATTGATAAGAAGTGCGACGACTGCTCAGAGATTGGACCGAAGATGGGCGAGACGGCAACCGGGCCCAACTTTCCGCACCACTATACAATCTCGATGAACGTCGCACCTGGCCAGATTATTACAAACCTCAAAGTCACTGATTTATTGCCGGACAATCTTGCCTTCAAAGGCTTGACGTCTATCTACCCCTCCGGCAGCGGACCGCCCACGTTACCGCCAGTCGGCGTCGCGGCAAACAATAATTTATTGATTGTTCCTTTTCCAACCTTCACCGGGACCGGAGGAACACAAACTCAACCCGATATTGTGATTGTGTTTGAATTCTTCATTCCGGATAAAGACGCTTCGGGTGCATGGATTCTCAATCCCAACAGCGGGGCTTCAGCAATATCTGAAAATAATGCGACGGTCGAGGGCAACTGGACGCCGCTTGATCTCCGAGATCCAAGCGGACTTGAGATATTGGATCCGAGCGGACCGGAATACACCCTCGTTTGCAAGTCCATCGCTTTGGAAAAGGAAGTAATCAATACTACTAAGAGCAACCTCAACGTGGCCGCGATCTTCCCGCCCACCGATAACGCACCGAAAGACGTCCTACTTAATACACTCAATTTCAAGGTTTCCGACTACTTCACCCTCAATCAGTTGACAGTCGACGACATCATCTCTGACGGCCAGGTCTTTTTAACCTTTCCGCCGATTTACACCCCGAAGTTCTCTGTGACGGACCAACTCCACAGTGCGACGGCAAGCTTCTCCACGGCGAATCTAATCGTGACCAGTCTAACTTGCACCGGTTTTCCAAACGGCCGAACGCGAGCGCTCTTTACGCTCCCCGGATCGATGACGGGCGGTTGGGCGCTGACGACACCGTCGAGCGTTCCGGCCATTGGCAAGATCACGTTCTACACGCGTATCGTCGAGAACTATCTCTGCCCGGTGCCTTCGGGCGACTCCAGCGTAGATCAAAATGATAAGCTCTTTGATCGAGCGACGATCAACGGCACGATTCTGAACAACTCAACTCTGCAACCTATCGGCCCAATGCAGGACGATACGGAGGTTGATTTCAAGCTACTTATTGGCCTGCTCTCCAAATCAGCGTTTGCGCACACAGATCGTTACGGCGTCCAAACGCTCAGCCCACCCGCCAGCAAATTGTTCGCTCCAGGTGACCTGATCACTTTCCGGCTCACATATAAACTGCCGCATGGCGATATCGAGAAATTTTCAATTGCGGATTACTTACCGATGCCGGTGCTTGAGACGACGCAAATGTCCACCTCTCCGTTGCCGGTGTGTGCTGGCATCCCCGTTGTAAATACGGCTTGTTTTCAGTTCGGCAGTCTGAACTTGACCGGCAAACCTGTCGTCACCAAGCCGCCCGTCAATAGCCTGTTATTTGATTACGGCCCGTCCTTCGACGATCCGCTCAGCCCACTCAACGGTAAGCTGATCGACATCCTCGTCACACTGGAGATTCAAAATGATCCATTTGTGGACGCGATGTCAATGGCCAATCAGATTTCATCAAACGAAGCAAGTTCCTTTTATGAGAAAACGAGCGAAGTCACGATAGCTCAATTTAAGGTCGCCGAGCCAAAGTTGGCGATCCGCAAGTCAGCGCTCAAGACCGACAATTCTGCAGGAGTCTTCTCGCCGGGCGTCACGCCACCGTACAACACCTGGTTTAGCCCGACGATGATTACCTCGACGATTCTCAGCAACCCCAACGCGATCCACAGCAACCTGAGTAACGTGGATGCGGGCGACCTGGTCGATTTCGGCGTGGTGGTGGAGAACCTGGGCTCCAGCCCGTACGGAGCGTTCGATGTCAAGGTCAGCGATACGATACCTCCAGGCTTTGTCGTCCCTACTGGTGGTGCGAATCTGACAGTTAGGGACGGTACCGGGGTGGCAATCCCGTTTACTGGCGGTGCGACTTTCTTCACGCCCGCGGGGATCGAACTTACGGATAGTTCGCTGACAGCGGGCTCTTTGCAGGCCCATAGTCTGACCAGCGGAAAGAACATCGCCGTCATCACATACACGCTGCAAATCGATCCGCAGATTGGAACTTGTCAGAAGCTTGATAACATCGCGAGCATTACAAATTATTCGAGCACTGAGCAGGGGCCGAACTATGCCGATCCGACGACGGGTGTAAGCGGAAAGTACACGGACACAAGTTCCGTCACCATCAGGCCTACGATCTCGAAAGCCCTTATCGCTACTAATCAGCCATATACTTTCGGCTCGAATGTGACAATCGGCGAAGAGGTGACTTACGAGATTACCGTGAACTTACCCGAGGGAACCACACCCTCCCTTACGGTGACCGATCCATTGCCGTCCGGGCTTCAGGCGACTGGGGTAGGTCCAACATCCAGCCTGATTCCGCTGCTGCCGGCGCCGATCATCACTCCGACCTTGTTTCCCGGCGCGTGCGGCGGATCCGTTACCCTAAATTTTGGCGCGATCAATGTACCTGTCGACAATAATCCAACCAACAACTGGTTCAAGGTTCAAATGAAGGCGCGTGTTTGTAATGTGCCAGGCAACGTCAACGGGACTATCCTGAACAACTTCGCGACCGTTAATTCAGCTTTGTGCCAGAGCAATTCAAAGTTGGTGCCCGTCAAAGTCGTCGAGCCCAAGCTGAATATCACCAAGCAGTTCACGCCCGCGATGATTCCGGCAAATGGCTCGTCGCAGATAACGTTGAGCGTCACCAATAGTGGGACATCACCTGCATTCGACATTGTGGTAGAAGATCCGCTGCCACTCTCGCCTTTCTCAAGCGTCACGCCGGTTACCACACCGTCCGGCTGGCTCTTTGCGACGCCGATAATGAGTCCAAACACGGTCGCCACGTATAAGAGCCTACCTGGCACCTCCATTGCACCTAATGTTACGGTCATTTTCACGTTCAAGGTAGTCGCGACAAATTGTGGCACGCTGCCCAACACGGCCACGATCACGCATGCCACCACTTTATCTGGTCCATGGCCTTTTGAGCGCGATGAGCCACCCACCAGCGCCTCAGCAAGTGTTTTGATCAGCGCAGCCCCAGGTACTTCCTGTCCTTGCGTAGCGCCTCCGTCCGGGATGGTAGACTGGTGGAAGTTCGACGAAAACCCCGGCGCGACGACAGCCAATGACACGCGCCTAACTAACAACTCCGGCGCCTATGGATTTGGCTCGAGTGCACCCAGTCCGTGGGTGCAAGGCTGGGTTGCCAACGCTCTATGTTTCGACGGCATTAATGACTACGCCACCGTTGTTTCCCAAGGGGAAGTCAACTTCGCTGGTAACTGCACCGGCGCCACCGAATCCTTTTCTATCGACGCGTGGATCAAGACCCCAGTAGCCAACAATCCGATAATTGACAAGCGTGTGCCAGGACCGATTGGCTATTATCTCTTTCTCTCCAGCGGGCGGCTTGGGTTCCAAATGAACGGTATTAACTTTGTCTCCGCCGGCCCGAACATCGCCGATAACAACTGGCACTTCATCACCGTGACGGTGCCTCGATGCGCGCTCATTCCCGCGACCTTGTACGTCGATGGCCTTCAGATGATGACTTTCACGCCTCCCACCGCGAGTTTGGTAAATACCGCTAGCCTTCAGATCGGGCGAAACGTTCCCGGCGTTGGTCAGGGTTATCTGAGAGGCTGTGTTGATGAACTAGAAATTTTCAAGCGTGTTTTATCCGCAACAGAAGTGAAACTGATTCATGCGGCCGGGAGGTCGGGCAAATGCAAATGATCTTTGGAAATCATCTCGGATACGCTTTGATCAGTATCGCCTCGAACAACTAGCAAACGTCCGAGCTTTTCGCATTGCCACGATCATCGCAAACACGCTCAGGTTAATCGCCGGGACCCCCTTTGTGAACAGCAAACTCTTTGCGGCGGGCATTTCGCTTGACTCCGTGGTCGGTTTTGATATGTTTCCGCAGACCCATCACGTCGAGACAGTCGCGCGCTTGACCCATAGCGAGTTCTAAAACGCTGGGATCTCAAAATTGATTCTGAGATCTCAGATCGGCAATCACCCCGCCGCTTTAGTCCAATCAGACAATGTCTAATCGCAGTTCTGCGGTTGCAGTGGCGGCCTATCCCTTGGCGCAGCTCGCGTGCGCGTTTGCGCTCGGCATTCTCGTTGGCACCTTCCTTATCAATTCACCCTGGGTATCTCAAGGCGGATCAGGTTGGTTATTCCGAACAGGCTCAGTTTTGTTATCCCCCTCAAATTCGCTTTGGTGTTTTATCGTCTGCGGGTCACTAATCTCAGCAGTTGCGCTTGTGGCTTTGCTGAAACACAAACTGCGATGCGCGACCGCGTTGGTTTTGTTTGCAATTTTGTTCCTCGGTTCGGCATTCGCAATCATTGAGAAAAGCAGAATCCCCGCAAATCAAATTCGTCGGCTTTTAGAAGATGGAGTGATCAAGGTTGGCGAGCCGGTGGAATTAACCGGGGTGCTGGAACAAGAACCGGAACTGGCGCCGCAGCAACTGTTTCTCCGGTTAAAGGTGAGCCACGTTCGAGCTGGAAACGCGGAACTGCAAACGTCGGGCGTGGTTATGCTGTCGGCGCGCATCGCACAGAAAAACAGTGAACAGGATTTTGCCGCTCTCGATTTGCACTATGGCGCGTCGTTGCGCGTGATGACGAGGCTGGAGCGCGCCGATAGCTTTCGCAATCCTGGCGTGGCGTCGTTCACTGAATATCTTGACCGGCAGGGCTACGACGCCACCGCAATGGTTAAGAGTCCGCTGTTGATCGAGCGGCTGGAAAATGAGCGCGTGTTCCTGCCACTAGCCTGGTTGTACGAATGGCGTCGCAAAGTACAAACCGCAATCGATTTTCACTTCTCAAAAGAAACGGCCGGCGTGTTGGATGCGGCCTTACTCGGCAATCGCTATTTCCTTTCGCAATCAACCTCCGAACGCTTTCGCGAAGGCGGCACGTTTCACGTACTCGTCATCAGCGGACTGCACATAACTTTTCTCGGCGGGATCGTTTTCTTGATTGCGAGACGGTTCACCAGTAATCGCGCAATCCAATTCGGTCTGTCGGCGGGCGTGTTGTGGTCATACGCGCTGGCCGTCGGCGCTGAAGCTTCGGTCGTGCGCGCGGCGTTAATGTTTACGGTCATCGTGCTGGCGCCGTTAGTTTCACGGCACGCGTCGTCGTTGAATGCGCTGGGCGGCTCGGCGCTGGCCCTTCTTGCCTGGCGACCGAGCGATCTGCTCGATCCGTCTTTTCAGTTAACGTTCGCATCCGTTGCGGCGATCGTTTTGCTGTCGTGGCCGCTGCTGCAAAAGCTCTCGGCTGTTGGCGCGTGGCGACCAACCCGCGAGACTCCTTATCCACCGTCTTGCGCGCCGTGGTTACGAAGTCTTTGCGAAAGTCTTTTCTGGAGTGAACGACAATGGCGGGCTGAACTGGAGCAAACAAATTATAGTTACAGACTTCTCAAGACGCCGACAGCAAAAGTTCTCGAACGATTTCATTTGCAACGGCCATTGCGTTATGCGTTTTCAACGGTTGTTGTTTCGGCCAGCGTGCAGGTGGTATTGCTGCCGCTGCTCATCGTCTATTTTCATCGGCTTTCATTCGCATCGTTAGTATTGAATATCGGCGTGAGCTTGATGATGGCGGCGCTGGCGATTGTTGCGGTGTTTGCCTTGCTACTGGCGCAAGTGAGCGCGGTTATCGCTGGTCCATTCATAAGTTTGGCAAATGGCTTGAATTGGTTAACTGTCCACAGCGTCGATCCGTTTGCGAGAGTCGGGATCGCCTCGATTCGTTTGCCGGAGTACAGCGGTTGGGCGGCAATCATTTACGTTTTGTACTACTTGCCATTAGCGGCTTTGGTGAGGCTCCTGTGGCGCTGGCAGCCCTTACGACTTTCAACCTCCCGGAAGCGATCGCTGCGCCTGCCCTTGACGCTCGCGTTGATTGCTCAGCTGTCGGCTGTTGCGCTACTTGTGTTTCATCCCTGGAGTGCGCCGCGGGCTGACGGAAAGCTTCACGTAGATTTTCTGGACGTGGGGCAGGGCGATTCGGCGCTGATAACGTCGCCCGATGGCGTGACCTTGCTGGTAGACGGCGGTGGGCGGCCTGGACCTTTTCGGCAAGATGCAGGTTCGGACGGCGATGAGGAGAGATTTGAACGTGACACGCGCAGCATTGGTGAAGCGGTCGTCTCAGAGTTTCTGTGGCATCGCGGTCTCGATCATGTTGATTACATTTTGGCAACGCACGCCGATGCCGATCACATTGATGGCTTGAATGACGTCGTTCGAAACTTTCGTGTGCGCGCTGCACTAGTGGCGCGCACGCCAAAGAGCGATCCGGAGTTTGCGCGTTTTTCACAAACTGTATCCGCTCAACGAGTGCCAATTCAGATAATTGGCGGCGGCGATCAATTGCGTTTCGGCAATGTAATCATGAGCGTTCTTTGGCCACAACCAGCGCAGGGTAGCGAACTGCCATCGCAAAATAATGATTCAATCGTTCTCAAAGTGCTGCTGGGCCGACGCTCATTTTTGTTAACTGGAGATATTGAATCGCGTGCGGAGGAAACATTGACATCTTTCGCTGAGATTCTTCGCGCAGATGTGGTGAAGGTCGCACACCATGGCAGCAAAACATCTTCGACCGCAGGATTCATCGCCGCCGCGCAACCGCGTTATGCAGTGATTTCAGTTGGGCAAACGTCGATTTTTGGGCACCCGCACCCTGAGGTCGTTAAGCGTTGGGAAGCGGCGGGCGTGCAGGTATTGAGAACGGGCAACAGCGGCACGATCACGTTCACGACAAATGGAGCGGATCTGAAATTGGAAACTTTTGTGAGGGAGAAGTGAGTCGCCTGACGGAGTAAGGTGATACAGACTCAGTGTGTGGCTGCTGACGAAGACACAGACTAAAGTCTGTGCCACTGTTGGCGCTTCGCGCTCATTGCGGGCGAGACGCCCGCGGTCCCAGCATCGCGCGAAATCTACAAGAATTTTTCGGTGTCGTCGGGAGTATAAAGATCGATCTTTGTGCTGCCGGGTTTATACGTATGGAGCACGCCGAGTGGCGGCGCGTAGACGTGAATGGTGATGAGGTCGCGTTCACTAACATCGGGATTGCCGAGCTGGTGAATGTCGGGAATGTCCGAGCCGGTAACCGCGCCCGGCGCGTATTCGCGCGCGGATTTATATTCGAGACCTTGCACCTCGTCGTAACTAAATGTTGTTTCCCACAATGGTCCTTCATGCACTTTAACGCCGCCGTGCGAGCCGTTGTGATCATGAATCGGTGTGCGATGTCCGGGGCGCCAGCACAGCACCAGCATTTCGACAAACTCGTTGCGGCAAACACGATGACGCCAGTAGTTGCCGTCCTTGAAGCCGATGTAAGGCTGCAATTCCTCGCTGGAGATATTCGCAGACGCAAGCCAATCGTAAATTTGTTCCAGGGCGGGAACGCTAGTCTGCGACTGCAGCGCCTTTACCAAATCCGGCAGCAAAAACCCATTGCTGCCAAATTTTTTGCGTTGTAGATCTTGTTCGGTTTCGACGTGCGTGGACAATGTTTGCTCCTGAAATTTCAAATGCCCTTATATTCTCTGCGCAGTGTTCCGGTCAAGCGACCCACTTAATCTTTCGTCGCACTGCCGCGCGAAATCGCAATGTTGCGGGCTGCATCACCGTCGCCGTGAATCTTAACGTACCAGACACATGGCGGCAGCGGATATTTGCCGAGGCGCTCAGCCCATTCAATGACGATTACTGCCTGTTCGTTAGTAATCAGCTCATCAAGATCAACGGCATGCGCCGCGGAGGCGCCGGCGTCCAGGCGATAAAGATCGATGTGAAAGAGCGGCAAGCGTCCATTGTAAGGATTGACTAGCGTAAACGAAGGACTGGTTACTTCCTCTGCATCAACATTAAGACCAGCGGCCAGGCCCTTTACAAAGATCGTTTTTCCGGCGCCAAGTGGTCCATCCAGCAGTAGAATCTCACCGCCACGAAGTTGCACGCCGATTTGCTTTCCGAGATCAAAAGTTTCACTCGTGTGCAGCGATGTCCATTCGCCGGTAGAAATGTATTGTTGTGTGCCCGGAATCATTGGTTAGTGTTTGGTAGTTCGCCTGTTGGGTCGAGCGCACAGATGGCGTCGCTCAAGTGTTCGCGAATATCCGAAGCCACCATCGCGCGCATTCCCAGTTTTCGTGCGGCGAAGTCGCCTGCAAGTCCGCCGACATACAGCGCCGCGATCGTTGCTGCTAACGGATTGGCTTTCTCTTTCAACGTGCCTGCCGCTTGCGCAATCAACCCTGCAATGATGCCGGCCAAGGTGTCCCCCGCGCCCGCCGTCCCCAGCCCAGCGTTACCGGTTGGGTTGATACAAACGCATCCATTGGGCGCGGCAATCAACGAACGCGAGCCTTTCAAAACAAGAATAACTTTGTGCCGAATGGCAAACGCGCGCGCGACCGCAACGCGATCGTCGATAGCGGTTTTGTCAGTGGTTCCCAGCAAACGCAACATCTCCCCCGGGTGCGGCGTCAGAATGAGCGGTGCTTCTTCTGAACCCTGCAAATCGGCAGGCCACGGCGATAAACAATTCAAAGCATC
Organism: Pyrinomonadaceae bacterium; assembly: GCA_030841085.1. GTDB lineage: Bacteria > Acidobacteriota > Blastocatellia > Pyrinomonadales > Pyrinomonadaceae > PSRF01. Next base: position 112,570 of record JAVEDP010000041.1, on the reverse strand, counting down.
CGCATCAATCACGATCGCAGTGCGGCGTTGCTTAACGACGGCATGAACAAACCGCCGCGTGCGTTCGTCGGTCGACGAAATGCCTGGTCCAATAGCAACCGCATTAACTTTTGACATCAGCCCGACCACATGATCGATAGCTTCGTCGCTAATTGCACCGCGATCCGTTTCGGCCAGTGCGGTCGTCATTACCTCGGGCATCACGGCTGCGGCGACTGCGTTTTGGGAAGACACCGGACTGGCAACGGTAACTAAACCAGCTCCGGCGCGCATTGCGGCATTTGCGCAAAGTACCGCCGCCCCGGTGTAACCGCGCGAGCCTGCGAGCACCAACACATGGCCATGCGTATTTTTGAAAGAGTCAGGCCGATAGCGCGTGCTGATTAGAAAGTCTCGTGCGTCTTTCTCTTCTACCAGGAAAAGTTCCGTCTGCATCTTATCAACCAGCGTCCGCGGCGAACCGATATCGGCAATTACCAACTTGCCATTCAAATGAGAAGCGGGCGGCAAGACGTTTGCGATTTTTGGGGCAGTGAAAGTCACCGTTAGGTCCGCGGCGACTGCCGGTCCAATCGGTTGCGCCTGATCGGCATCGAGACCAGAAGGAACGTCCACTGAAACAATCAGCGTTTCGCCGGCGGATGTTTGCCGAATGCCTGACAGATATTCGACAACCTCGGCGAAGATGCCCGTCAGCGGTCGTTTCAGTCCGGTGCCAAAAAGAGCATCTACAATCACATCGTAAGAAGACTCGGTGGCCGCGAGTTCTCGCCATTCTTCTGAACTGTGGCATTCGATGAAATTGAGTTCAGCGATTCGATCGGCTGGCTTGAGATTGGCGAGAGCTTTGAAGTTGTGGCCGGCGTCGCCACTCGCGTCATCAACTTTCCCGAAGAGTATGACGTCTAGGTGAACACTCAAAGAGGACAATTGCCGCGCGAGAGCAGCGCCGTCGCCGCCATTATTTCCTGGGCCGCAAAATATTTGTATTTTCCGGCCACTGAGATCGCCATCAAAATGAGTTGTGACAGCCTGAAGACAGGCGACCGCGGCTGAATCCATTAATTGTAGTGACGAGACATGATGGTCCTGGACGGTGAGGCGGTCGACTTCCCGCATTTGTTGAGCTGAGATGACAGGCTGCACGGTTGGATGATAAGGACGAGTTCGTGAGGTGGTCAATCTAAAGCTGCATATGCCTGGCAGAGTTTCCTGGAACACAAAAAAAATGGCGGCCCGAGGCCGCCTCGCCTCTGCCGCTGCACTAGCCCGTCCGTTTTTCCAGGATAACTAACTAAAGAATGAATGCCACGCATTCTCCAGAAAAATCTTTATGTGAAAAGCCTGAGCAGGTTGTGGCCTGCTCAGGCTTTTTTACTCGAGAGAAGGAGATCAGATTTATTCAGGTTTAGGTGCGTTGCGTCGTTTGCGAATTGCGCCGACCGTACCAGCGAGACCTGTTCCGAGCAACAACATTGTGGCTGGTTCAGGAACCTCTCGACCAGGATCGCCGCAACCCTTGCAGAAGAAGAAGCTTTCGTGGCCGCCTGACGCGTCGGAAACGCTTGCCGCCAGACCTAATCTCAGATTCGGGTTGGCCGCAATCGCCGCCGCCAACGCTGCAGCAGCATCGGGGTTAAGCGCGAAAGTGAAATCCGATTTGCCCGTGCCGTTCCCGTTCAAGGTGGCTTCGCGCAGGGTCAAGGCATCGGCAAGATGCGCAGTGAAAACAGCCGTTCCAGATTGATCGTAAGCATTCAACACCAGCGTATTCAGAACAATCGGCCCAACCGGTCCGGCGTTGCTGCCGCCCTTATTCGGGTCGTTAATGTTCATTTGAATGCAGAGATTGCCGTTGGTGACGCCTAAATCGGTAACGGAATAGGTTTGATTGTTAGCGCCACCCACAATCTGGTTGCCGCCGACTACATCGCCTTTTTTGTTCGCGTTGTTGTTGTTCGGGTCATAAGCCACGGCGCCATAGCCGGACGTCGCAGATCCTTTGGTTTGAATCACCAGCACTGTATTGACGGTTCCCAGACCGGCAGGCTGAATAATTGTCGGTCCAGCCGGAACGATCAGAAAGTTGTCGGCGCGCGCACTAGTGCCCGCCAGCGACAGAGTTAACAGTACCCCGAGAGCAAAAATGCCCTTCGTGAAAAGCTTGTTCATTTGTTCGATCTCCTCCTCGAGTAAGTCCTGTGTGATTCTGAAGGTTCGCCCTTGCCACAGTGACTAGTTGAATTTCCTTACTCTTGGGAAAAGAACCAATAAACAAAGGCTTTCAGCTTTTTCTGGAAGTGAGGTGAAGTGTGGGGCAAAGCGCCTATTTCCGAAGCTTGGCCAGTCGGAGGACCCTCTGAACAATAGCTTGCGAGGCAGGTATGCCGAGCACCGAGGTAATTGCAAAATATGAAATGCCGTAACCGCCGAGAACTATCGCAGCCAAGGGAATGGGATGCAGGTCGCCAACCAGCAGCTTAAGTCCCCAACCAATGCCCGCAGCAACTAAAGCAGCCAGCCACAGCTTGATCACATAGCCAGCGGCCAACCCAGTCTTGCCGATGCGCCGGTTCAGCGTGCGACGCAGTAACGCAAACTCAATCCAGCCCGCGATACCTGCCGACGCGGTCAATCCTGCCACGCCCCATTTTGGATTGATGCCCAACGCAATTGGTAATGGCAGCGCGAACAGGTAACCCAACAAGGTGGTCAAGGTGACTCGAATGATCGCGTAGCGCAACGGGGTACGAGTGTCGTTAAGAGCGTAATAAGTGGAGGAATAGAGCCGGCCCAAAGTGGAAGCAAGCAAGCCAACTGTTGAGCCGGCCAGAATGCCCCAAACGAAAATTGAAGCGTCGTGCTTAAACTGCCCGGTTTGATAAAGCACCGCTGCAATCACATCGCCTAGCGCCAGGAAGGCCATCGACGACGGTACGATGAAAAACGCGATGCGTTGCAGTCCATTGTCCAGTCGCTGTCTCAGTACTTCGGCGACCTGTTCAGTGTTGCCGATCGCTCTCGACATCGCCGGCAGTTCGGCTGCCGATACTGACATCCCGAATAAACTTACCGGCAACGTGTAGAGACTTTGCGCGTAAGTCAGCGCGACGACTGAACCCTCGGGCAGTAAACTCGCGAGTACGGCATCAACAAATGCACTGATCTGGACCACGCCGCGGCTCATGAAGACAGGAAAAAAATTTCTAACGACAGTTCGAACGTGCACGCTCGCCAAATCAAGTGCCGGACGAAGTCGGTGCACCAGTCGGAACACAACGGGCAACTGCACACCGAACTGCAAAGCGCTGCCAATAACCGAACCCCAGGCGACGTATTCGGCGAGTGGAAACTGGCCCACCTTGCGGCCAAAGACAACCAGCGATGCGATCATCGCCAGATTCCAGGCGACCGGCGCGGTGTAGGAAATAAAAAAGCGATGGTGACTGTTGAGAACGCCGAGACACCAGGCGGACAGCACCAATAGACCAGCGCCGGGGAAGAGAATACGAACCAGGCGAATTGTTAACTCGCGTGTGTCGCCTTTGAATCCCGGCGCGATCGCAGAAATGATGTAAGGCGTTGTAAGAACTCCGACGAGTACGATTATAGAAACCACGAGTGCAAGTATTCCCAGCACAGCGTTGGCAACGTGCGCGGCTTCCTCCTCATCGTCGTGGCCCAGCAGCTTGGCATAAACCGGAATGAAGGAAGCGGAGAGTGCGCCTTCGCCGAAAATGTTTTGGAGGAAATTCGGAATGCGAAACGCAGCGCTAAACGCATCGCCGGCGGCCGACGTTCCAAAGTAGTGCGCGAAAACGCGTTGTCGCACTAAGCCGACGATGCGACTGATGAGGATGCCGGCACCGACGAGAAATGCGGACTTGCCGCTGCTGCGTTCTGGCTTTGCTGTTTCTCCAACAGGACTATCAATGCCCGCGTCGCCGACCTGTTCGATCGTCTCGCCGGCAATCGAACTTGCTTCAGCGTGATTTTCCTCCGCCTCACTGTCCGCTTGAGTTGGAAGAGAAGCGCCGGGGTTGGAAGGATCGTGCATCTTGGGATCAGAGATTGTAGTCTTTTATTTTTGTTAGCAACGTTTTGTAGCTGACGCCCAGCTCTTCGGCAGCTCCATTTTTGTTGCCGTCATTGTTTTTTAGCGCCGCCGCGATCTTGCGTTGCTCGACAAAACGTAGAGCACGCTGTGCCACTTCAGACAGCGTGCCGCTGAGATCGAACGAAGCAGGCGTCTGCTCGCCACCGCTGCGGGTCACAAGCCCCAGGTCGACTGGTTCCAACAGCAAAGTATCCGAAAGAATGCAAGCGCGCTCGATCGCATTCTCCAACTCGCGAACGTTGCCCGGCCAGCGATGCGCGCGCAACGCGGCAGAGGCAGCGTCACTAAGGCTCGCTTCGCGGCCGCGCAGTTCTTTGCCCAGTTCAGCGGCAAAATGTTTTGCCAGCATGAGCACATCACCGTCGCGTTCACGCAGCGGGGGAATCTCGACCGGGAAGACAGCCAGGCGAAAGAATAGATCGCCGCGAAACTCGCCGTTGTCCACGGCTGCCTTCAAATCTTTGTTGGTCGCCGCCACCACGCGAACATCCACCGGCACGGGCGCGCGTCCGCCAATGCGGTCCACCATCTTCTCCTCGATCACGCGCAGCAGTTTGCCCTGTACGGCTAACGGCAGTTCGCCAATCTCGTCGAGAAAAACTGTGCCACCCGAAGCCAGCTCAAACTTGCCCAGGCGCCGGTCACCGGCGCCGGTAAAGGCGCCGCGTTCGTGTCCGAACAATTCGTTTTCGATCAGCGTTTCCGGGATGGCGGCGCAGTTGATGGCGACAAAAGGCTTTTGGCGCCGTGGAGAAAGATGATGGACGGCGCGCGCGAAAAGCTCTTTACCGGTTCCTGATTCACCGAGAAACAAAACGTTGGCTTCGGTCTGGGCCACGCGTTGGGTTTCGGCGACAGCGCGCTTAATTGCATCCGACTCGCCGATAATGCGGGGAAAGCCGTATCGGCGCGACCACTCTTCGCGCAACAGAATGTTCTCAGTTCTTAATCGCGCCTGTTCAAGAGCGCGCTCGACGATTAATAGAAGATGATTTGAGTCAACCGGCTTTTGCAGAAAATCGTGTGCGCCATCTTTCATCGCCTGCACCGCTTCATCGATCGAGCCGAAAGCAGTCATCACGATTACGGGCGTGCCGTTGTCCGCCGCGCGCGCTGCGCGCAAAACGTCCAGACCAGAACCATTCGGCATGCGGAGGTCGGTTAGAACCAGCTTGTGTGGAGCACTCGCGATTTCGTTAAGGGCAGCGCGCGCGTCAGCAGCTTCGGTAACCGTGTAGCCGGCCGCTTCCAGAGTCAAACGCAAAACGCGGCGCAGGCTGTCTTTGTCTTCAACAAGAAGGATGTCAGGCATTGTTTCGTGGACGCGAAGTGGCGGCCACGGAATTGTACAACAGTTGCGAGGGCAATAGGTGTTGTCTGCATCAGGCGCTGGCAAAAAAACCGAGGCTACCGGTTTGCCACTCACGACGAAACCGATAACCCCGGCGATCCCTTGTCAACGTAGACTATCTTTAGATATTCACGAAGCCTTTTTAATAACTCACAACTGTTTGATCGAACGGTAGTCTCTATTTCTCTATGATGCCCAGGACCTTGGTTCCCGCCATCACGACAGAATTGAGGTCGGCCGTCGAGTCGTATTGTAGGTTAGAACTTCCGCCACCACCGTTGTAATCAAACGTCGGCTCAAGGAAGTTTCCCGTAGCACCAAATCTTGCCACCATGATCGATCCGTAAACGTCGCGGTTGCCACCGCCCGACTTCAAGAGCCTTCCGGCGCCCAGAACGAGGATGATGCCGTTGAATGTGGGACCAGGTCCGTTGAAATACAGTGTCCCGGTCACTATTAACAGTCCGGAACCGCTGACGAGAGTGCAGTCGCCTTTGACAATTGTGAATTGCGGCACCGTGAGCGATCCAGCCGAGCCGTTAAGTGACGAAAGTACGACGCCACGCTTGGGGCAGGGTGAACCCGGCGCCGCACAGGAGTTTGCCATAGCCTCGGACTGCGCCAGGAACGCGCGCGCATTATCGGCCGTTTGCAGAAACCAGGGAGTAGACACTTTGGTTGTGCCGGCAGGCGCGGGATCGTTAGGTAGATCCAGGACATTAAATTGTGGAGCTGCGATCGAGCCGGGCTTCGAAGCATAAGCTGTCTGAACGGTGGTGACATCATGCCCGCTTACTGCCAGCGTTGGCTTAGCAGCGACCAGTCCGGCGTTGTCAACGCCCGAGTAGGTTTTGGCGCCACTATTACCGAAATCCACAATCGCGGGTGTCGAAGCATTATCGTGCCCTCGGATAACAAGCGCAGCAGGAACGTCGATGTCCAATACATTGGCGCCGAGCAACATTGATAAGTGTTTTCTTGCCCCACGTGGTCCATATCCAGTGGAATCCACCAAAATTCGAGTTGGTATTTGGTTTGCGAGCGGCGTGGTGTCCGCATTGGTCACCATGACGCTATAGGCGATTCCGCCGAAAGGATTGTAAGCACTGCTAATTCCAACGCGGTCGGCATAGGCGCCGCCCGAAGGCGTGTAATTGTAAGTGAGCCAGCGTGACAACCGTTTAGGAAAACCAGCCGTTGTTGGATCGCTCGCCAGGTTTGAGGTCGACAGTGCCAGAGCTTTGCCAAAGTCTATTCTATTCTCCGGCGCGACCGTGCCTGGGGGATTGGCAACGAATAAGGGATATGGCAAGACATTGCCACGAAAGACGTTGAGGGCTGCCTGAATCCCTGCCTCCGCGCCATAGTAAGCCTGCATCTCGGCGGCCGCATCGACGGTGTTTATCCCGGAAAGGGAGGTCGTAAGTATCAGCGCTCCGCCCGCGGTCAGCAGCAGTGCAGACATCATCAACACGGTGATCAGGGCAGCACCTCGTTCACTCCTCATCCTTCGTTGACTAGTTAGAGATTTAGGTTCAATGGAATTCATTTGGTCACCCGTCAGTCTTAGAACTGCTGCAATGTGCTTGGTCCATTTCTCAAAGCCACGTCCGAAACCAAATGCACGACCGAATGTGGTTGTTGAAGCCCGGCGGGCAAGTCAACAAGGACGTCAATAGTGACCCGTTCGGCTGTCGCAGCCGTAGCCCCGGTACCTGACATGTCAAGATAAGTAATCGTCAGTCCGTTGATATTTGTCGCCAGGACCACCGAGCCTACTGCGTTATCAACACGAACGATGGGTCCACTTCCACCGTTCACACCTTGAAAGACGAAGCGCACGTCCTCGTCTGTGTCGGACAAATCTGTGTCATTGTTTAGATTGGCGCGTACCCGAATGGAAGAGGGAACGGCTGAATCTGCCGAAACGATTCCGTTATCAGTTAAGCCATAGCCGGAGTTGCCGATTTCTCGCGTCATGATGTTTAGCGCCCGTTGCGCCGAGGCAAGCGCCTCCGAACGCGTGTTTTCACGGCTGCGTGTACGCAAGGAGGTCGCGAGCAAAGTGGTCGCCGCAGCCATCACAGCCAGGGTAATACCCATTGCGATCGTAAGTTCGAGCAAAGAGAATCCAGCCTCACTTATCCTGCTCGGTTTTTTGTTCGACACTTCCATTTTTTTAATCCTGTAATACTCAATCGGCCCGGCTGCGCTGCGACATCAGAGTGATCGTACCGCCCACGCCAGATGCCCATCCGGTGACGATACTTTGGGTGCTGACCGTTATGGTGATTGACTTGAGCGTCGGCGAGGTGTCAACAACTTTTCTGGTAAGGGTGAAAGAACGGTTGTCTCCGCGTATAACGCCGTTCTGCACCGTAGTGGCGGCATTGAGCCTGGCATCAGTTGTCGTTCCGTTCCAGTTAGCACTGCGGAGAGATTCCATCGCCTCTTGGGCTATCGCAAGTGCAAGCGCCCGATCGCTGCCCCCGGAGTTGTTATAGATCGAAAACGAAAACAGACTTGCCGACCCCAGAGCCACAATCAACATCAACAACATTGCAATCGTTGTCTCGATAAGAGAGAAGCCACTCTCGCCGCCTCGTCGTGACGCAGCCACGTCAAACCGGTTGGGAGTGACGAACGGAGGCCGGGCTGTAGCGATACTTTTATGAACGAGAAATTTCATGGGATTTGGGTCTTGGGGCGAAAATTCGGAGCAGGCGGGGACGAGTTAGCTACCGGACTACTCGCGGCCGGACCTTCAAGGGTGGGTTGACCGGCGGTCGTCAAATCGATCCGGCTTGCGGGGCCGGAGGTGGTTGAGATCGTTATGAAAGACGGCGTGGCAACGTTGCCGGCCGCGTCAACAGTCCGCCCGCGCCAGTTGAAGTAGATCGTGCGAGGGTAGGGAGTATTGAATTGGAGAGAGGAGTCGGCGGGCAGACTCATCACCTTGGGCGCGTCTAAAGCTCCATCGCCATCCGCATCAATGGTCACCGAGTAGAATGTTGCATTAATAATTGTTACCTGGGCCATCTGCGCCGAAGCAACCGGGTGACGCCGCAAAGAATCAACGCGCGCCTTTTCCAGATAACTACCCAATTGTCGCGCCGCATTTTCCCTGGTCATCACCTGGCGCGCGCGTGTGATCTGCATTAACGCGAAACCGCTAACGACGGAGAGGATGCTGACCACGATCAGCAGTTCAATCACTGTAAACCCGCCAGCGCTGTATTTTGTGAGAGGGGCATTCATATTAAGAGCCTTTTCCCATGTTTAGTATTCGTGAACTCCGGCAACCGAGACGCCGGTGGAATCAAAGGCTTTGCGGACCGCCGTAGAGTTGTAACGAACATCAGAATTGCCCGCGCCGTTTACTGCGAAAGTCGGTGCGCCAAAGCCGGTAGTTGCCGTTGGACGCGGGTCGAGACTGGCGACGATAATTCCACCATCGATGTGGCCGTTGCCGTTTCCGTTGCGATTGAAGGTGCCGCCGAGAACCATTATCACGCCTTCAAAATCGGTGCTGCCGTCCGTAATCAGATCGCCAGTGACAATCAACAAACCCGCTCCTTGAAAGCCGGTACCTAAAGTCATAGCGGTGCCACCATAGTTGTCAACAACCGTCGTCAGCGGCACGAGGCTCGTGCCAAGACCCGCCGCAATAGCGGCGGCGCCGGTTGTGAAATAACGATTTTCGCCAGCGGCGATTTCACGGGCGTCGACCAGGAAGAGACGCGTTGCATCGGCAGAAAGGAGGAATGGTGGCGTGTTTGAAGCGTCCAGGGCCAGGGCGGTACTTGGCGATACCTGATTTGTTCCACCCCCTTGAGCATTGAGTGCGTTGATGGTCAATTGGGCCTGACTAGTATTTAACCCCGCGGTCACAGCTATTGCGGATACGCCTGCCATCGGTGGCGAGGAAATATCATTGCCGGTATAGCCCGACGCGTTAGAATTGCCCAGTGAAAAGACCATCGGATTAGCACCGACAACGGTAATGGCGGCCGGCACGGTGAAGTTAATGGCGTTACGTTGCACCACCATTTCGAGACGCTTCGTCGCGCCCTTTGGTCCATATCCGATCGATTTGATAACGAGGCGCGTTGGCTCACCATCCGCAACCGGGGTGGAATCAGGGTCGCTGATTGTCAAACCAAAAGCGATTCCTGTAAACGGCGTATAGGTATTGTCAGTCGGACTAACCTTTACACGGTCAACAAAAGCGGAACCTGTGCTGGTGTAGTTGTAAGTCAGCCAGCCGGAAAGACGCGGAGCCGTGGCCGCATCGCCTGACATGTTTGACTTGTCAGCGGTAACGGCATTTCTAAAGCTCATCTTTGGAGTCCCGGCCACATCGTGTGAAGCCACATTCCCGCGCAACACATTTAACGCTTGCTGCAGACCGGCTTCGGCGCCGTAATAAGCTTGCATCTCAGCGGTCGCGTCAATCGAGTTTGTAGCCGACATGCCGGTCGTCAGAACCAGAGCGCCGCCCGCCGCCAGGACAAGAGTGGCAATCATCAGCGTGGTAATCAGCGCGGCGCCTCGTTCATTGGAGCGCGCATTTTTCTTATTGATTGACTGTAAAAGCATCATAGTTTTCGTGTCCTCTTCGAGGATGGATCCAGAAATTAATATTTTGACAATCGAGAATTACGCAGCGCTACGTCTGAAATCAGGAGCACTTGGGAAGGCGGTTGGTATCCCGCAATTCCCGGCTGTCCGACTTGCGGCGTGTTCACGCACGCTACCACGACGACGAACTTGGCGTTGTCGGGAGTAACTTCGGTTTGTGCCGAGCCTGCAGCATTCAGTGGGCTGGTAATGCGACAGTTCGCGGGATCCTGAGTGTAGGTGACTTTCGTGTTGAAATAATAAAAGCGCACTCCATCTACACGATTTGCAAGCACTGTCTTGCGCATCTCGGGCAATGTTAGGCCGGTCGGCTGAAGCGGATCCCAGCGCGCAAGGTAGTTCGTGTTTGCAGCCGAATTGACAAAGTAGGTGACATCTTCACCGGCATCTTCGCCGTTCAAGCTTCCGGGTTGGTTTATTCCCGACCGAGCCGCCGCGGAAACGGTCGTATCAAACTTGTTGAGGTTTGCGCGCACGCGAATCGATTGAGAATTTGAATCAGCCGCGACGATGCCATTACCTGAAAGGTTAAACCCGGCGTTCGATATTTCTCGCGACATAATATTGAGCGCCCGTTGTACATCGGCAATTTCATCCGACCGCTCATTTTCGCGGTTTCTAATGTTTAGCGAACGCGCCAACAGAGTGACGGAAATGCTCATAACCACAAGCGTTATCGTCATGGCAATCATCAATTCAATTAATGAAAAACCAGCCTCGGACTTTTTTGTTTTTGTTCTAAACATGGTTTCTCAATCCCGCCTAGCGATTCGGTCCGAGTAGTAAAGTGCTTCGTTGCGTTGTTAAGGTGACAGAACCAAAAAGCGAAGTGATTGTTCGCGCCCATGCGGAGCCCGCACCGTTGGGGGTGACGCGAACGGTGATGGACTTCAAGGTGGGCTGCCCACTCACAGTTGTTGAATTAGTGATAACGGTTCGTAAGGTGTAGGGGCGATTCGCGCTGGTTACATTCGTATCTGTTCCGGCCGTTGCGTCGAGAGCAGTGTCGGTAAAGTTCAGCGCGCGAAGTTCTTCAATTCGCTGTTGACCAACAGCCATGGCGAGCTGGCGATCGTTTGCGGTGGACGTATTTGTAGCCGCGTAGAGGAAAAGAGAAGCTGCTCCCAGAGCCACGATCATCAGTAAGACGAGCGCAATTGATGTTTCCATCAACGTGAATCCGCGTTCACCTGTCTTACCGTTTCGGCTGTCCTGCTCGTTCACCATTTCTTTGTTCTCCGGAATCTTTTCGTTGGTAAGTTCGAAAACCTGGTCCAGGTTCAGTTAATCGTGACTGTTGCTGTTGCCCCGCAGCCGGAAACCGCCGTGAAAGTTATCGTGCCACTTTGATTAGTTCCGTTGAGGAGAATATTAAATATCGCACTGCCGCTACCGTTACTGACCGTAGCTGACTGTCCGGGCGCCAAACTGACAGAAATATGCGAAGTGTTTGAATTTGCGGTTGCCGCGATTGTTGTCACAGTGGTGGCGTTGTTCACTGACAGAGTCACGGCCTTAGTCACCTTGTTTCCAATCGACAAAGAGCTTGGTGACGCCGTCAATGTGCATGGCCCGGTCGTCGGATAAGGAGTTGGCGTCGGTGTTGGCGTAGGAGTCGGTGTAGGCGTTGGGGTTGGTGTAGGAGTCGGCGTTGGCGATTGGCAATTGTTACCGCCGTTGTTACACCCGGTCGGAGTGGGTGTCGGCGTCGGCGTAGGCGACACGGATGAACTAGGAGTTGGTGTCGGTGTCGGCGTCGCAGTCGCAACAGGCGTGGGGGTGGCCGTGGGATTTGGCGTGGGGTCGCTCCGTGAGTCACCACTCGGGTTGCCGTTTAGAGTGGGAGTCGGAATTCCAGCGTCCTGAAAGATTTGCGCTTCGATAGTTACGTCGCCCGAGCCAGTTACGGTAATGAGCTTTGACGAACTAGCGTCGTTGGTGAGCGCCATTACAGGCGTAACTTCTCCCGTGATCGAACGCCCGCGCCAGTCGAAGGTAACCGTGATGGGAGTCGCACTGGTGAAAACCACACCAGTTTCAAGCGTGTATGTCTTTACTTCCGCAGCGCCTACCACACCATCGCGATCCAAGTCCATTGACACGGTGTAGGTGGTAGCATCATTGAGGGTAATCGAGGCCCGATCCGCGCCCATCGCATGGCGGCGCACGGAATCTCCCCGTGCTTTCTCTGCCCAACTCGCAAACTGCCGTACAGAATTATTAAGTCGCATATGAGCGCGAGCCTTGACGATCCCGATTGCACCGAACGTGGTTACAATGGAAACCAGAGCGAGAACGATCAGCACCTGCATGATGCTGAATCCATGATCCCGGCGCTGACTGTCTAATCGTTGGGTCAGGTCTGTTTCCTTCATCGCTCCTCCACCATTGAAACGCTACTAGGTCGCGGGACCTCAGTGCTCTGGCTTGAGCAACGTTCATGCCAAGCTGAATTCACAGCAAACTCTCCCTTTTCCGCAAAAATCTTCCGGTGATGATGATCTCGTTCGTTACCTAAGGTGACGACGGAGGAAGAGCTCTTCCTGTTGCCAAGCCCGGTGAAACAGCGGCGCGGTCGCGTCCTTGCGGGTGCGGTTGAATGCGGAAAGAGAGGCGTCTTCGGCGTTTGATTAGGCAGGGTTCTTTCTGTCCGGACGGCCATTCGTCCTGCTCCGAAGGGATCGTCCTGCGGTGGACCATGGCGCCGCACGCCGGGTTCGCGGTTGGACGGCAAAGCGCCCCGTCGATCTTTTGATCGGCGGGGCGCAATGCTGCACTGAACGATTTATTCGTTTAGGGCGGGCTGGCGCCGGTTTTAGAATTTGGCTCAAACTCGTTTGCGGATGTCGAGATGCTCTGCGTGTCTGCCAATTTCATTGCCAACACGCGAGGTTTATAGCCGAACGACTTAGGCCCGCCGCGACTGTTTTGCACTTGCATTACCAGGTGGTCCTGGTTCTGCCTAAACCTCAACACGCTGCCGTGTTGATTCATAATCACAAAAAGTAGAATGTCGCCGCCGGCAGTCTTCATCTGACCAACCAACGAACTCGCGCCGCCGTCCGTGCGCACCAGTGTGCCGGTCTTCGCGATAACACTTCCTTCCCAGGCCGGCCCGGTAAAGCGATCTTCCAAAGTGCCGGGATCTATTCCGGCAACCGGCATGATGTCGGCGGGCGTGAGTTTGTATTTCTGCAACTCGTTGCGCAGTCCGCGGAAAATTTTCATCATCGCTCGCGGCGTCACGCGGTTAACTCCCAGGCCACTTACCGATGAAAGTTGGACCTCATTTCCCGGAATTCCGAGCAACGCCACGAGTTGCCGGTTAACTGACGGAGCGCCCCCGAGGCCATCGCCGATTCGCTCGGCCATAAAATTGTTTGAATAGCAGAGCAGAACCTTGAGCACGTCGGTCAGCTTACTGGAGTTGTGAGTGAGAAGCAGTTTGGCTGCGGTCGCTACTGGGCCAACTACGACCTCGCCCTTGACTGCGACACTGGGAACAGTTTGTAAGCTTGCTTGGTCGCCGAGCGTCATGCGCTCGTACATCCAGGATCGCGTCGCTTCACCAGATCGAAGGGATGCGTCGAGAGTGTCGTACAGCATTTCGCCGGAGCGGCGCGCCGAGGCACTGAAATTCATCGTGAAGCCGGGAGCGACAACGATGTTGCCGGTCACCGTTCGTATTCCCAGATTGTTTAGGAGCCGCGCGATCATTACTCCGTGCTCGTAATGAAACGACGGATCGCGACCGGTGACATACAGGTTGCCGGTTAACTCTCCGGTAGTCTTGTTTATGGTACCGTCGGTCCAGAAACCGTTCGTGAATCGATACTGTGGGCCAAAGGTGTGCAGGGCTATCAGAGCAAGTCCGAGTTTGACTGACGACGCCGGGTTAAATCCCTGGTCAATTGCTTGGGCCGAGACGGTTCTACCATCAACTGTTTCGATAAGTACGCCCTGCAGACCATAGATTAACGGTTCGTCAGCGCTTTCAGTTTGCTGTGTGACGGCGCTGGCTGGTGAAGTTGTTGGTTTCGCTGAAGTGTCTGGTTGCGGAAGTGGCGTCTGCGCGCTGTAAATCCCGGCACAAGCCAACAGCAGCAGAACCGAAAGAAAAATCTGTGCCCGCCTTCTTTTTTTATGTATCGCTTTCATCACTTCAACGCTTGAGCAGTGCCTGTCGATAATAACATGACGCGGGAGAGTAATGGTGGAGAAGGATCTTTCGATGCATCGTTCCTAAAGGAAGATGCCGCGCTTGAACTCAAAAAATATTTTGCGCTTTGCATCACAAACTATCGATCGCAATTGCGTTGACAATAAAAGAACTGCAAACCTAGAATCTGGACATTGACAAACGCGTGAGACGAAATCATCAGCCCATTAGTGCGGCAGACATACGTGCCACGCACGCCCGACGCAAGAAAGAAATTCAGGCGCGGCTCGGCGAGTTTCGCGAAGTGTGGCAGCACGGCTCTGATGATCGTCTTTGGGAAGAACTCGTCTTCTGCATTTTCACTGCCGGCGCGTCTGCGCGCATGGGGTTCACCGCAGTGGATGCCGTCCGGCCTTTGCTGGCCCAGGGCGGCAGGCGAGAGATGACTCGCGCTTTGCGAAAAGCCGGCGCCCATCGCTTTCCGGTTGAGCGGCCGGGTTATATCGTCGTCACGCGTGATTATCTGCGCGAGCATTGCGATCTAAAGCTGCGCCGAAAGCTTGAAAGTTTTCGTGATCCGATCGAGCGCCGGGACTGGTTGGCCCAGGAAAAGCGCATCAAAGGTCTGGGTTACAAAGAATCGAGCCATTTCCTGAGAAATATCGGTCTGCCGGGTTACGCGATCCTCGACAAACATGTGATGAGTTGTCTTCATGACTTGCAGATAGTCGAGATTGCAAAACCGCCTGCCACCCGAGCACGCTATCTGGAGGTCGAAGAAGAGTTGAAACTCTTTTCACGCGACCTCAAGATAGACTTTGATGAACTTGATCTGGTGCTCTGGTCGTTGAAGACTGGCGAGGTGTTGAAGTAAGCACCCGTCAACAGCAGTTGTTACTCCCCGTTTGGGCGAAAGCCATGGTTGCGGTGTGTCAAGGAGTTTAGTGAAATGACAAGCAGGCGACGCAGACTGGCCGCAGAAATTCTCGCGGCCTTTGTGATCTGTCTGGCTCTTGTGGGCCCGGTGAACGCCGCTGGCGAGCAAAAAGGCCGCGTGCGCGCCGATCGGGCTCTGCGCGATGGCGACTTTGAAAACGCGGAAAAAATGTTCCGCGAGTTGCTTGCGAAAGACACGCACGACAAGGGCGCTCGTTTGGGCCTGAGCTTTGCACTTTTGAAACAGCGCCACCTGCAAGATGCTTACGATCAGGCGGCGAGAGTAATTCTGGTCGATCCACTTTCCTCGCGCGCTCACGCTTTGCTGGGCGCTGCCATCCTGGCCTCGGGCAACTTTAAGAATTCAATTGAAGAGTTTCGCACCGCGCTCAGTCTCCAGGACAACGAAGCGCTGGCGATTGGCGGACTGGCGATGGTGGATTTTTATGAGAACCGCATCGACGCAGCGATCAAAGGGCTGCGACGCGCGGTAAGTTTGGATGGCAACGAACCCGATTACATCTTCAACCTGGGCCAGGCAACCGCGCGCAATGAACGTTACAAAGAAGCTGCGGATGCTTACGAAACATTCTTGATGATCGCTCCGAAGACCGATGCCGACCGTCGCGCTCGCATTCGTGGCTTGATCGATTTCCTGCGCTATATCGGCAACCAGGGTTTGCTCTACACGCTAAGCGGAAACAAAACCAGCCTGTCGTTCGAGTCGCTTGACGGACGGCCGATACTAAAAGTGCGCGCTAACGGCGGCAAAGATTTTCTGCGTTTCGTGCTTGATACGGGATCGGGAATGTCTGTTATTTCGGAGGAGACGGCGAAGAAGTTGGGAATGCGTCCCGTCGCGCGCGGTGGTATGGCACGAGCCGTCGGTGGCGGCGGAAAGTTTGAAATCGTTTATGGTTTTCTTTCCTCGCTGGAGTTGGGTGACGTCAAAATTGGGAGTGTGCCGGTCTACATTCGCCATTTTTATGACAATACAGCTCCGGTCGATGGTTATCTCGGACTGTCGGTAATCTCCAAGTTTGGTGCTTCTGTAGATTATGGCACCAGACTTTTTACGCTGCAGCGGCAAACTGATTCCGATGATAACAACCCGCCCCGGCCTGGCTTGACGACACTTCCCGCTCCAGCTCCTTCTGACATCGTCGAAATACCGGTGCGCACAACTTCAAGCGGATTTCTTAGCGGCGAAGTAAAGTTGGAAGGAATCGAGAAACCTCTTAACTTCATCATCGACACCGGCGCAAGCGTCTCAGTCGTTTCCGAAAAACTCGTAGCAGAAGAAGAACTCACAAGTTATATTGCGCCGGTTCGCATGCGAGTTTATGGCGCCGCCGGAATAACAGATGACGTTCAGACTGTCTTGTTGCCGAAAGTGATGCTCGGTAGTATTGCGCGCGAACAAATCACCGCCGCCGTTCTGGATATGGAGCCGGTTAATGAAACGGCGGGGTTCACGCAAGACGGAATTCTCGGCGAAAACTTTCTGGCGCACTATCGTCTCTCTTTCGATTTCCGACATGGATTGATTAAACTGGAACCGTTGAAGAAAAGCGTGAAGACCAGCGACAGTGTGAACCTGGCACCAATGTGACGCGCACATGAAGCAAAGTTTGTATCTTGAAACATCAGTGATCGGCGCTTACCTGGATAACGGTGAGCCGTTTCGACGCGATTTGACGATTCGCTGGTGGGAACACGAGATGCCGGACTATCGCGCCGTGATTTCACCGCTGGTCACGCGAGAATTAGAGCGCGTCGCGGAACCACACCGTTCTTCATATCTGAAATTGATCGCCGATCTCGAACAGGTGGAGTTGGCCGAGGAGGCATCGATACTCGCCGAGGGTTACATCTCGCGCGGAATATTTCATCGCAAGTACATTGCCGACGCGATGCACGTGGCCATTGCGTCAGTTCACAAAATCGATTACTTGTTGACCTGGAACTTTGGTCATTTGGCGAACGTGCGGCGGCAGGCCCGCATTCGTCTCTTCAATACGGCCGCTGGTTTTTATGTTCCCATGATCGTTACGCCTGAGTTTCTTGTTTCCGAAGCTACCGAGACTGGAAAATAGATTACCGAATGTATCGCCGTCCGAAATTTCTGGAAGTGCTGCACGCGATTCGCGAGGAGATGTCTCGTGAAGTAGACTACGATGTCGATCTGTTTGCAGAGTTTGTGCGATCCGGAATCCGTCCAGCGCACGGGCCTGAGCGAATAATCCGCGGCCGGCGAACGCACGTGCCGCCACAGGACCTGGAAATTGAGATCGACGAGCAACCGAAAAAGCGGGCCGGCAGAATTCGATAACGATTCGGCGGTGTCAGCAAAATCCGTTTCACTAATTTATGAACGCAACGTTTGAAACCATCGGACTCGAAGTTCCCAGCGAGAAAGCTTTTAACTATCTCGCCGAACGCGCCGGCGATCAGGGCGAGGCGACTCAACTAAATCGTCGCGGCGCCGTGCTGCATGGGCGTTGCTGGAAGCTCGGTGAGGGCCTCGAAGTCTGGACCGTGCTTTATGAATCCGGTAGCGGCGACGTTTTCTATGCCGACTGCCGTCCTGGTTTTCGCGCTCGCTACATTCAAACAATTACGCCCTGGGCCTTGACCGAATACGACGAAGAAGGCGAAGCCGTGGTCCATGGCTATCGCGAAGGCACGGATTGCGAAGTTTTGTTTGAACTGCAAAACCTGACGGAAGTCGGGCCCGGCGGCTTTCGCGCGCAGGAGTTGCATGTGGGACTTTGCGGGCTCGCCTATCGCGCGCGCGTTCGTTCCGGGCCGGCGAAAACGCGTTGGCTGCCATTGGATAAAGCGGCGCCGTCGCGCGCTGCGCATGAAAATGATTGGAGTTTGTCTGGTCGAGTGGTGGCTTGCAAGCCGCTGAAGAATCCCTTGTCAGGTAGCGATCTCTATTGGATTAATGTCGATCTTGAGCGCATGAATCTTGAGATTTTGGTCAACCAACGCTCGCTTCGTGGCGATCGGCTGGTGCCGGGCGCGACGTTAGACGCGGAAATTTGGTTGCAGGGCCACGTGCTTGACGAGTTGGCGCTGAGTTCGCGTTACGAAGGTGTCGACGTCTCCTGTTCGACCGCCGATTTCTGGAGCCGTTTGCGCCGCAAAAACTAATCGTGCCTGGTCCATTGGCGAATTACCTTTTCGAAAGAGCAGCCCGGGGTCCCTGCGTGGGCATCCCGAAGCGGGTTGGCAGCAGTTACCCGACGACTGACTAAATGAAACGTGTTCTTGTTGTAGTCCTCATCGTTCTCGCCCTCGCTGTCGGTTCTTATTTTTTCAACCAATACTGGATCCATCGCTACGATGCGCTGATTGCGCGGCAGGCCGCGATCTATCGCCTCGATCCGAATCTTGTGTGGAGTGTCATTTACGAGGAAACATATTTCAGTCCCTGGAAAAACGGCAAAGACGGTGAGATAGGCTTGATGCAAATTACGTCCGCGGTCGGCCGCGATTGGGCCACCGAAACCGGCATGAAGGATCTCGAACGCCAGATGGCTGAGAATCCTGGCGCGCAACTTCGCGATCCCGAGCGCAACATACAAATCGGTTGCTGGTATCTGGAAAAGTTTTATCAGCAGTATCGCGACACGCCGGACGCCGAGGCGCGCATGATTGCCGCTTACAACGCCGGTCCCAGTCGCGCGGCTGAATGGAACAAAGTGACGGCGGGGCAAAACCAATTGTCGGGCGAGCAATTTATTAACAACATCGATATTCCCTCCACGCGCGCCTACGTCGTTTCCATACTCGACCGTTATCGCAAATTGAAAGGGCACGCGCGCGACATCAATCTGCAAAACTCGGCATCGCCGGCGCGTTGAACATTTTCTTCTCAGTGCCTAAGTGGCATAGACTTCAGTCTGTGCCGGCTACGAGTCACAGACTGAAGTCTGTTCCACTTCAAACCAATGACGACAATTTACAACGCTCAATGGATCGTGCCGGTGTCTACTGAGCCTTTCGCGGAGGGCGGAATTGCCGTCAGCGACAGTCGCATCGTGGCGGTGAGCACCCGCGAAACACTGGGCCAACAATTCCCGCAAGCAGAGGTCCGAGACTTTGGACCAGCGGCGATAATCCCTGGACTCGTCAACAGCCATTCACATCTTGAGCTGACCGCCATGCGCGGGTTCCTTGAAAACGAGGAGAATGATTTCTTTGCGTGGCTGAAAAAGCTGACCATAGCCCGGCTGGAACGAATGACCGCGGATGATTTGAATGTGTCGGCGCAGTGGGGCCTGTGCGAAGCGGCGCGTGCGGGCGTCACCTGCGTCGCCGACGCAAGCGATGCGGCATTCGAAAGCATGAACGCATTGCGTGCTGTCGGATTGCGAGGATTAGTTTTTCAGGAATCGTTTGGGCCAGATCCGCGCTTGGCTCAGGAGAACTTTGCAAAGCTGCAGACAAAGATCACTCGACTGCGCGAACTTGAGACAGCGTTGGTGAAGTGCGGCGTGTCTCCTCACGCGCCCTACACAGTTTGCGGCCCGCAGTTGGAGATGATTGCGCAATTTACGCTTGCGGAAGAATTGCCGTTGATGATGCATGCGGCGGAAACATTGATGGAAGTAGCTCTGCTACGCGAGGGAAGTGGTGCGTTGGCGGATGGATTAAAGAACCGCGGCATTGACTGGCAGACGCCGGGACTATCAACGATTCAGTATTTGAAGCAACGCGGTATATTGGCGACGCGGCCGCTGCTGGCCCATTGCATCCACGTCGACGGTGCTGACATCGAAACACTCGGTGAAACTGGAAGCAAGATCGCGCACTGCCCCAAGTCAAATTCAAAACTTAGTCATGGCGTCGCGCCGCTTCCAAAGTTTCTCAAGCAGGGCATAGCGACAGGCCTCGGCAGCGATTCGGTGGCCAGCAATAACGTTTGTGATTTGTTCGAGGAGGCACGTTACGCGCTGCTGCTTGCTCGTTCAGGTTCGGCATGGAAGAACCCCGATACTGTTTTATCGGTCCACGATGTTTTGCAACTCGCTACGCGCGGAGGAGCGACCGCCCTTGGCATGTCGGAACACGTCGGCGCGTTGCGGGAAGGGATGCAGGCGGACTTCGCGATTGTTTCGCTGAATGGCGTGCACCAAATTCCTGTTTACGATCCGGTCAGCGCTCTCATTTTCAGCTCGAGCGCGCGTGACGTGGTGTTGACGGTGGTGGCGGGCAGGGAAGTTTATCGCGATGGGCGCGTGACGAACGTCGATGAGGATCGCCTGCGCGCGCGCATGAAAGAGATTTCTGAAAAGCTCAGCGCTTAGGCTTCATGTATTCGGCTTCGCCGCCTGATGTGCGGAAAGGCTCTGCCTTTCCGTAGCTGTAGAAACAGTTCGAGGCTGCGCCTCCAATTCAAGAGGCGCAGCCTCAAATTTTTAGCAGCCGACGGAAGGGCAGAGCCCTTCCGCACATCAGACGGCAAAGCCGGGGTTAACGTTTGGTTGAAGCTGCAATTGCTTCGTCAAATATTTCCAAAGCGACGTCAATATTTTCTTTCGTAATTATCAACGGCGGCGACCAGCGAATTGTGTTGGCGCCCGCGCCCAGCACGATCATTCCTCTTTCAAAGCAAGCAATCTCAACGCGATCGCGAAGCCCAGCATCCGGCTTGTTTGAAGCGCGATCGCTAACGAATTCCACTCCCAGCATCAGTCCCATGCCCCGAACGTCGCCGATGCAGTCGTATTTCTTCTGCAATCGCTCAAGCCCCGTTTTCAGGTAAGCACCAACCTCGGCACTGTTCTGTACCAATCCGTTCTGCAACAGCTCGATGGTCTTCAATGCGGCGGCGATGCAGACCGGGTTGCCGCCAAACGTCGATGCATGCGCGCCGGGTTTCCAATCCATCAAGTCGGCGCGCGCAACGCAGGCGCCAATCGGTAAACCTGAACCAATCCCTTTGGCTATCGTCACGATGTCAGGCTGGACGCCGTAGTACTCACAAGCAAACATCTTTCCCGTGCGGCCCATTCCCGATTGCACCTCATCCACAATCAACAGAATGCCGTGCTCATCGCAAATGCGGCGCAAGCCTTTGAGAAAATCTTTCGGCGCCGGTACATACCCGCCCTCGCCTTGCACAGCTTCGACGACGATTGCGGCAACTTCTTCAGGCGGAGTGGTAGTTTTGAAAAGCCGTTCAGTGATCCAGTTAAGCGCGCCCTGGCCCGCGCCACCGTCGCCGCAGTCGGCCGGGTTAAATGGATTGCGAAACTCATTGGGAAAGGGAACGTGAATAACGTCGAGTGCCTGGCGTTTGAAACCGAGCCGTTGTGCAGACCTCGACGAAGTCAACGAAAGCGAGCCCAACGTGCGGCCGTGAAAGCCATTGAAGAACGCGATGAATTTCTCGCGACCGGTCGCGTGCATCGCCAGCTTCAACGCCGTCTCGACAGCTTCAGTGCCGCTGTTTGCGAAATGCGTTTTGGTGGGTGAAGGAACCGGCACAATCTCATCAAGTTTTTTCGCCAGCGCGGGCATGTGCCGGTAGTAATAATCGGTGCCGCACATATGAATCAGTTGTTCCGCCTGCTCCTGAATCGCGCGCACAACTTCAGGATGGCAATGGCCCGTCGAACAAACGGCGACGCCCGCGTTGCAATCGAGAAAAACATTGCCGTCGACGTCTTCCACCCAAACGCCCTGCGCGCGTTCGGCGACCAGTTTAAATGATGGTCGGGGATAAGAAGGCGTAACAAACTGTGCGTCAGCCGCGATGATTTCTTTGCCCTTTGGACCCGGCAGTTCGGTTTTAATTTCGGGTCGCTTCGGTGCGATAGCAGTGGTCGACATGTGGTTCTCTCCTTGCTTGAAGGCGTCATTTAAAGACGATGCGGCGCGTTAACGAGACTTGAGTCATTAACGAATCAGCGACAAGTCACTAAGGAAAGACTGCTAGTCCGCGAAGAGGTCGGAACGGCTGTCGAGGGGGCGATGATCCAGATTTGTCTTATTACACATGGCGCAAACCTCGTTGCCTCAGTAAGACAGACATTCTTGTCTGTCTCTCTTTTCATGATGATGGGACGTGGTTAATCAGCGTGCTGCGATATTACCACGGCATCGTGCGGCACTTCCACCGCATCGCCGAGCGTTGGGAAGTTCTGGCGGCTTGGGACTGCATGAAGTACATATTCCGCAAATGATTTGCGGATCATTTCTCTCGGCGGTGGTTCGGGCCATATCCGCAGGCGCTTTCCTAAACGATGCGACAGGACCCGTGAACGAAAGTAGTTCTCGTGCTGCCACTCCACTTCGGCCATCATGAGAAAGCAGTCCACAAATTCATCGTGACCGGCGTCGCGCGCGTAACGCGCGGCAGTTTCATATTCGCGAATGTTGCGACTCTCGAGCCGGCCGGCGCCATACATCGGCGCGAACCAACCAGTGAAGTGGCACAAGGCGCCGAGCACCCGTCCGACAATAGTTGCACGCAACTCACGAATGCGACTGGGATTTGTTTCCAACTGCTTAAGCATCTGCCCCACCAGCTCGCGATGATGCCATTCTTCATTTTCTATTTTCAGAATCTGCTCTCGCTCGTCTGCATCCGATACCGAGTGCCAGTGACCGCGGTACGCATAGGCCGCTGCCAACTCCGCAGAGTATGCGAGTCTTAGAAGCTCAACGAGATTCTGAAGATGGTTTTGGTCAGACACTGAGACTTTCGAAAATCACAAGTGATCAGCCATTTATTTTTATCGGCCAGCGGCAGTAACTTGGTTGCATTCTCTGTGCGTCCTTTGTGTTCTCCGTGTCTTTGTGCTGAGTCCTTACCAATGATTGCTCACCACGGAGACACAGAGAACAAAGGACGCACAGAGAGAAGTCCACTTTCTTGACAGTACCGATGTCGACCGATAAACTCGCGCTCTTTCAAATCCTAGCATTCTTAAATACAAATTGCGCAGGAAGATTTCGCTCTAAATGCGATTGCTCCTGCGTCAACGAAAGGATCAAACATGGCTGCGCGAAATAAGATAACGGTGGTCGGCGCCGGCAACGTTGGTGCAACTGCCGCTCATTGGCTGGCGGCAAAAGAATTGGGTGACGTAATGCTTGTCGATATCGTGGAGGGCGTGCCGCAAGGCAAGGCACTCGATCTTGCACAAGCCGCGCCGATTGAAGGTTTCGATGTGCGTCTGACCGGTCTGAACAGTTACGACGGAACGGAAAATTCAGATATCGTGATCATCACGGCGGGCTTGCCGCGCAAGCCGGGCATGAGTCGCGACGACCTGCTTAAAACGAACGCCGACATCGTTTCCAAAGTTGTCGATGAAGTCGTCAGTCGCTCGCCTGAGTCAATCTTGATTATCGTGTCCAATCCGCTGGACGCGATGTGCCAGGTGGCATTCAAGCGTTCAGGCTTTCCTAAACATCGCGTCATCGGCATGGCGGGCGTGCTTGATTCAGCGCGCATGCGTTGCTTCCTGGCTGAAGCGCTCAACGTGTCGGTTGAGAATGTGACCGCGTTCGTACTCGGCGGACATGGCGACACGATGGTGCCGCTGCCGCGCTTCTCCACCTGCGCCGGCATTCCCATTCCTGAGTTGCTGTCGCAAGATCAAATCGATGCGATCGTGAAACGGACGGCAAACGGCGGCGCTGAGATTGTCAGTTTGTTGAAGACTGGTTCGGCTTACTATGCTCCATCGGCTGCGGCAGTCGAGATGACGGAAGCAATCTTGAAAGACAAGAAAAAGATTTTGCCATGCGCTGCGTACCTCGAAGGCGAGTATGGCATCAACGGACTTTACGTTGGCGTGCCCTGCAAACTAGGCGCGCGCGGGTTGGAACAAATTATCGAAATTAACTTGACTGCTGAAGAACGAATCGCGTTGCAGAAGAGCGCGGCTGCAGTGCAGGAACTGATCGACGTCTTGGGAATCTAAATTTGGGTAAATGTGTACTTGATTGACAACCGTGCAAATCGGGCTTAAGCGGCGAGGGTGAACTCGATTACGGGTACGGAAACTGTTGGAGAGTGTGAGGGTTGGCTCAACATCAGTCGCTCAATTTCCTTGACAACTTGGGCACGAAAGTATTTTTGACCGCATCGAGGGCATACTTGAGCGGGGACATGCTCGAAAATGAAATGAGAGGAGCCAAGATGGCGATTTGCCGTAACGAGCTTCTCCTTACCATCCAGAAACGCGTCGCAGTATTCGCAAGGATCCAACTTTGTGGTTTTAGTCTTTGGCATATCGTAATGTTCCCGCACGTCATCCTGGTTATGCGCGGTGTGGCCAAGCTGGAAACTATCAATAGTCATCGAGTTTCAAAGACCTAAGGCCTTACGATAATCAGCCAATGGAAAAGTTATTTTGGTGTGAATCGTGCTTCGTCTTTCAGCTATTCCTTCCAAACGCTTGTAGACGGCAGCTTCGAAGTATAGTTCGCCGCATTTGCCGCAAACTTGGACAGGCACGTTGTCGATGTAGATCAACTCCTTCCGATAATGGAAAGGTACACGCCTGACACTCTCTTCGACTAGTCCCTAACAGAATTCGCAAATCTCTTTACTCATGATTCGTTGCTCTCGAGAGCGTAGACTGTGACTATTCTAAGCCAATCAGCGTCAATAGTCCTACAAATGACCGCAACCGGCCATCGCACGCCTGACCCACAACTTCGTAACGTGTCCCTCTGGGGTCTTTCGTGAGTCTCTTAGCGATTTTGCCGGTGAGAATCGCATTTTCCAAATCAACAGAAACCAAATTATCGTCTGACATCTCTTTGTTGGCATGAACAGAGATCGAGTATCTCTGCTGGCGGATGCACTCTCGCAGCTTGTCCATTGCTCTCTTCACAGAGCCTTTACTTCTTCAACCAGCCAAAAAGCCCATGCACCACTGTCTCGCGGTTCTCTTCATAGATCGCGCGCGTTAGCGGAATGCCCATCGGACAGGCCTGAATGCAGTTTTGCGCGTTGCCACAATTGGTGATGCCGTCCTCGCCCATGATTCCTTCCAAACGCTCGTCGCGCGTCATCTTGCCGCTCGGATGCATATTGAACAGTCGCACCTGCGCGATTGCCTGCGGTCCAATGTAATTGTCGTCCTCGTATTGCGGGCAGGCTTCGAGACAGCAACCACAGGTCATGCAGCGCGAATATGAGTAACGCTCCTGCACTTCTTCCTGGTCCATCCGCGGCCCTGGTCCGAGATCGTGCGTGCCGTCGAGTTCAACCCAGGCGTTAACGCGTTTGAGATGGTCGAACATTTGCGAGCGGTCAACAACCAGATCGCGAATGTTGGGAAACTTGGACATTGGTTCGAGCTTGATCGGTTGTTCGAGATTGTCTATCAGCGCCGAACAGGATTGGCGGGCGCGTCCGTTGATAACCATCGTGCAGATCCCGCAAACCTGCTCGAGACAATTCATCTGCCAAACGGGTGGCGTTGTGGCATTGCCTTCTTTGGTAATTGGATTCTTCTGAATCTCCATCAGGCAAGAAATGATGTTCAGGTTCGGGCGATAGGGAAGCTCAAAAACTTCCCAGTACTGAGGTGAGTCGGGGTTGGCGCGCCGGCGAATGTGAATTTCGACAGTCTTTGGTGGAACTCGATTGCTCTTTGGTTTGTGAATGTGTGCAGACATAAATTAAATGTGGCACAGACTTTGGTCTGTGGCTGCTAATCATCACAGACTGAAGTCTGTGCCACTATGTTCGCTCAGCCGGCGCTTCGGGCCGCGCTGCTGCCGGATCAGGTTTCTTTTCTTGCTTCGCCTTACTGTAATCACGTTTGCGCGGCGGAATCAGCGAGATGTCAACGGCGTCATAAGACAGCACCGGCCCTTCTCCTGAATACTCGGCAATCGTCGTTTTTAAAAAGTTCTCATCATCGCGTTCCGGAAACTCGGGCTTGTAGTGCGCACCGCGCGACTCGTTACGATTCAAGGCACCCAGCGTAATCACTCGCGCCAACTCAAGCATGTTGTCGAGGTGCCGAGCATGCGGCAATGCCATCGTGGCCCAGAGATTAGAATCGTTGATCGAGATGCGCTTGTAACGATCCATCAACTCCAACAGCTTATTGTCAGTTTCCTTTAGCTTGTCGTTGTAGCGCACTACGGTCACGTTGTCGGTCATCCACTTGCCCATCTCCTGATGAAGCACGTACTGATTTTCTTTGCCGCTTTGCTTAATCAACGTATCGTTAATTTCCTGTTGCTTCCTCAACTCCTGATCGTAAACGCTCGACCCATTAGAACCGTTGCGCTCGACGCCGGTCGCATACTGAATCGCGGCCGGCGCGGCAATAAAGCCGCCGTACACGCAACTGACCAGCGAATTTGCGCCGAGGCGATTGGCGCCGTGAATCGAGTAATCACATTCGCCTGCGGCCAACAGTCCGGGAATGTTGGTACGCTGGTCATAGTCGACCCACAATCCGCCCATCGAGTAGTGCACGCCGGGAAATATGCGCATCGGCACGTGGCGCGGATCGTCGCCCACAAACATTTCGTAAATTTCGAGTATTGCGCCGAGCTTCCGATCGAGCGTCTCGGCGGGAATGTGTGTCACATCCAGGTAGACCTGGTTTTCCTTCGCGACGCCTTTGCCTTCGATGCATATCTGAAAAATTTCCCGCGTCGCGATATCGCGCGGCACCAGGTTTCCGTAAGCCGGATATTTTTCTTCAAGAAAATACGAACGCTCTTTTTCAGGAATCGAAGAAGGCGCTCGCGTGTCGCCAGGTTGGCGCGGCACCCAAACACGGCCACCTTCGCCGCGCGCCGATTCAGACATCAGACGCAATTTATCTTCGCCGGGAATTGAGGTGGGATGAACCTGGATGAATTCGCCGTTGGCGTATTTGGCGCCCTGCTGGTAACACGCGGCCACGGCGCTGCCGGTGCAAACCATCGAGTTCGTCGACTTGCCAAAGATCAGTCCTGGTCCACCGGTCGCTACGATCACCGCGTCGGCCGGAAATGTTTTCAACTCGAGCGTCTGCAAGTTCATCGCAATCAGGCCACGACACACTTGAGCATCGTCGAGCACGAGGGACAGCATTTCCCAGTGCTCAAACTTTCGTACTTTCCCGTTGACTTCGTAACGACGCACCTGCTCGTCGAGAGCATAAAGAAGTTGTTGACCGGTTGAGGCTCCGGCAAAGGCGGTGCGGTGATGTTTAGTTCCACCAAAGCGGCGGAAATCCAGCAAGCCTTCGCTCGTGCGAGAAAAGGGCACGCCCATGCGATCGAATAAATAGATGATCGACGGCGCCATCTCGCACATGGCTTTCGCCGGTGGTTGATTGGCAAGAAAGTCGCCGCCATAAACGGTGTCGTCAAAATGTTCCCAGGTTGAATCGCCTTCGCCTTTAGTGTTGACCGCGCCATTGATGCCGCCTTGCGCGCAAACTGAATGCGAACGCTTCACCGGCACAACAGAAAAAAGATCGACTGCATGTCCGGCCTCAGCAATGCGCATTGCGGCTGCCAGGCCCGCGAGGCCGCCACCGACGATTGCGATCTTGATTCCTTCCGCCATGGGCTAGAGAATTCCTCCCAACAAACCGCCCGGGCGAATGAATGCAATCGCGGCGTTAATGCCAACCAGCAAGAGCACGACGCCAAACGCGATGCAGGCATAACCCGTCAATCGCTGCGCGCGCTCGCCGATCGTGATGCCCCAGTCAACCATAAATAGCCAGATGCCGTTTGCCAGATGCCAGACAGTTGCAGTGATGCCGACCATGTAAACGATAAAGATGGGAATAATCCGAAACTCTCGCGAGACAATATCGAAAGCCATTTGCGGACTGTGGGCCACGGAAATTGTGTTCAATCCCGGTATCAGTCCAAATCTGAAGTTCAAGACGTGAAACGTAATAAAGAAGAAAAGAATCACGCCGGTGATGCGCTGAATTAGGTAAAACCAATTGCGCGGATACGGATAGGCGAGATTATTGGGCCGCGCCTCAACCGTGATCACCAGACCATAGACGGCGTGGTAGATGAGCGGTATAAAGATTCCGCCGATTTCCACGAACAGAATGTAGGGAATCGACTGCAAGTCTTTTACGGCGTTATTAAAGTCGGCTGGACCGGTCAGAGCTTTCGAGTTTGTATAAAAGTGCTCCAACAAAAAGATGCCGAGCGGCATAATACCCGACAACTGATGGAGTTTTCGCAGAACGAAAGTCCTGCTCAACTTTACGCCCACGAAAGCGCTCCTTTGGATTTGGGATCAGCAAAAATCGACGATCCTGACTCAGGCAAGTTGTGAACGAATTTTTTCAGAGCAGGGAAATTATATGAACAACCTTGGGAAAAGCCAAACTCGCTAACATGTCTTCTGAACTTACTTCACACTCTGCCAGCGCGCTTGTGCGGATGATCTCAGATCGTTCTGTATCGCCAGTTGAGGTAATGAAGGCCCACCTCGAGGTCATCGCTCAACTCAATCCCAAACTCAACGCGATCGTAACGCTCGCGCCTGATCTTATGAAGCGAGCCAGCGACGCGGAAGCTGCAGTCATGCATGGGCGCGCGCTCGGGCCCTTACACGGCTTGCCGGTGACCATCAAAGACACAATCGAAACGGCGGGACTGAGAACAACCAGCGGCTCGTTAATGCGCGTGGATTTTGTTCCGGCAGCCGACGCGCCGGCGGTGCGAAGACTTAAAGAAGCCGGCGCCATTGTTCTTGGAAAGACGAACACCGCGGAGTTGGCGATGGAGTACACAGCCGAGAACCGGGTGTTTGGCAGGACTAATCATCCGCTTGATGCTTCACTTACGCCGGGAGGATCGAGCGGCGGCGAGGCTGCGGCGATTGCGAGTTGTATGTCGCCGTGCGGGTTGGGCAGCGATCTTGCGGGCTCAATTCGGATTCCCGCGCACTTCTGCGGGATCGTCGGCTTGAAGCCAACCGTGGGCCAGGTTCCGGGTGCCGGTCAGTTTCCGCCGAACACTGGTCCATATTCGCTTGGCTCGTCGATTGGCCCAATGGCCCGGCGCGTGGAAGATCTAAATTTACTTTTGAATGTGTTGTCCGGAAACTCAACGCGGAAGATTGAAACTAATCAACTGGCCGGTCAGCGCGTTGCGTGGTATACGGACGATAGCGTCACGCCAGTTACTGACGAAACTCGTTTGGCAGTTGAGACTGCCGCGCGCGCGTTATCTGAGGCTGGACTTCTGACCGCTGAAGTTCGGCCGCCCGGGATAGAACGCGGGCATGATCTTTGGCTCAAGTTATTTTCACACGCTTCGGTGGTCCAACTTCGCGATATTTACAAAGACCACGAAGATCTGGCCGGCGATTTTGTGCGCTGGAGATTGGCAAAAGCTGTCAATGAAAAACCGCCGACGCGTTACGAATTTATGCATTGGTGGAGGGAACGCGATCGACTGCGCGAGGAGTTGATCGAGTGGATGAAAGACACGCCGCTACTTCTCGCACCGGTTGGAGCGACGCCGGCATATGCGCACGGGACGCACAAGTTGACGGTTGGCGAGAAGACGTTCAGCACTTTCCGCGCGTTCAGTTATTCGCAAACTTTTAATGTTTTTGATTTGCCGTCACTGGCGATCCCGGCCGGTCGTTCGGCGGAAGGATTGCCGATTGGTATTCAGATTGTGGGTCGGCCGCTTGCGGAGCAGACTGTGCTCGCCGCGGCCGCGATTGTCGAGCAGGCCTTGGGTGGATGGCCCATGCAGAACTGCGAGCGGTAGCGACCGGATGCGAGGTTCAACCATTCATTGCGATCAAAACGTTTCTTGGTAAAAGTTCAGCGCTAGCATCCGGTCGCTACCGCTCGCGGTTCTGCAATCAAGCCGAAGTTTGTCGGACACGCGACCGATCCGATATAGTTTCATTCCAAAGCTTGTCTGACCCGAACAATTTCATTCAGGAGTTCGCTTATGGATCCCCTTTCCACTGCCGTCGCCTTCCTCTTTTTTGGTTTCATCGCCATCGTACTGCTGGTCATTGCGATCAAAACAATTCGCATCGTACCGCAGGCGACCGTCATGCTGGTCGAGCGTCTCGGCCGCTTCGATAAAGTTGCCAGCAGCGGTCTGAATATTTTGATACCGTTCATGGACCGTCCGCGCGCCGTCTACTGGACCAACTCGCGGCCCGGCATCACTTCCATCGACCTGCGCGAACAGTATATCGATCTGCCGCCGCAGCCGGTTATCACTCGCGACAACGTAACGATTCATGTTGATTCGGTCGTCTACTGGCAAATCACCGACCCGGTGAAAGCAGTTTACGAGATGAACGACCTGGTCGGTGGCATCGTTCAGTTAACCATCACCGGCATGCGCGCGGTGATGGGCGACATGGATCTCGATCACACTTTGTCGCAACGCGACCAAATCAATGCGAAGCTGCGAATAATTCTTGATGAAGCGACCGACAAGTGGGGCGTGAAAGTAACGCGCGTTGACGTGAAGAACATTAATCCGCCGGAGGACGTGCGCATCACGATGGAAAAGCAGATGACTGCGGAACGCAATCGCCGCGCGTTGGTGCTGCAAGCCGAAGGCGATCGCCAGGCCGCAATCACACGCGCCGAAGGTGAAAAGCAAGCGGCGGTCACTCGCGCGGAAGGTGAAAAGCAATCAGCGATTCTCTCAGCGGAAGGCGCGGCCGAAGCGCGGCAGCGAAATGCGCAGGGTGAAGCACAGGCAATCGCGCTGGTCGCCGAAGCGATGCACGAGCACGGCAATCCCGCGCAATATTTGATTACCACTCGCTACATTGAAAGCTTGCGTGACATGACGCGCACCAACAATTCGAAAGTGATCTTTATGCCGGTGGAAACTTCGGCGATGCTCTCGAGCGTTGGAGCGATCAAGGAAGTGCTGGGACAAACGGGAACGAAGAGCGGTGAAGAGCCGTCCGCATCAACTCCGCCGCCGCGACCGCGCGAGCTGCGATGAAAGCCTCAGCAGGGAAAAATGCAGGTCGGGAAGGGTGGCTTGCCCCCGCCGTGTTTGAGCTGCATTCAACAGAGCGGGGGCAAGCCACCCTTCCCAACCCTGAGATTACCCCACTTATTTCCTAGCTACGCCGGTGTGCCATTACCACTCAGCGCGTGCTGTGAGATCGTTGTATAGTTCGATCCGTTACTACTCAACTCGCTGCGAATCACTGTCAACTCCTTCACGCTAACTTCGGTCGACGCAAATCCCATTTCTTTATGAGCAGCCGCCAGCGCGCGTGCACCTTGCGGTTTGCGGCCCCGCGCTATTGTCAGGTGTGGATTAAAAGGCCTTGCATCCTTCGCAAAACCAACTCGCAAACATTCTTCGTCGAGCTTCGCTTGCAAGCGCGCCAACTTTCCTGAGTAGTCATCAATGCCGATCCAAAAAACGCGCGGCGTGCCGTGTTTCGGAAACGAGCCCGTGTCTTTAATCAGGATTTCAAACGGTGCGAAACCCGCGACTGCAGCGGCTGCAGCTTGTGACAAATCGCCTACTCGACCCGGCGCAATCTCGCCCAGGAATTTAAGCGTGAGGTGAACATTCTCCGGGCGGCTCCAACTTGCGGGCGAGTGCGGCGCCGCAGCTCGCAAGCGAGTGATTTGTTCTGAGATTTTTTCGAGCACTAGCGAAGGCAGTTCAATTGCACAAAAAACGCGCCAGGTTTCGCTGTTCGTCTGCGTCACGTTTTACTTCTTAGGTTCCAGCACCGTAGTCGCCTTGGTTGCTTTCGCGATGGCTGCTTCGGTGAAGGGGAACTCGCGTGGCGTGACGGCGCGCCAATCGGCGAGTTGATCGCTCCAATGAGCGGTCGCAGGCAGGCCCGATTCGCCGAGAGTGATGCCGTGTTGAGTCTTGTCCCAATCGCTTGTGTCGGCAATCAAGCGCATTGAAACTGCGGCTCCGACATTGGGTGTCGCCGCTAAACCGCCGGCGCCGTTTTGCGGAATTGGAGCAATCGTGAACTGCAAACCTATCAGCGGGGCGTTTGCCAGCGGATGCGAAAAGCGCACCTTGGCCATCTCCCCCCAGGTCCATTTCGATTCGTCCGCGTTAATTTTCGTCAACGCTTTGACTGCGTCTTCAAAACAAGCTCGCAGTAAATCGGCGTAGCTCGCGAATTCCTTTGGCAGCCATTCTTTTGGTTGCTCAGTTATCAAACGATCTATCGTCGTATCGAAATTGGACCATGCATAAATCTTGAACAGGTCCTCGCCGAGTGCGGCATTCAGCACTCTTGAACGAAACGCAATTCGCATCTGCGCCAGGATCGGCGCCTCGTGTGAATCGGCCGCCATCCGCCCGTCCCACTTTTCAAAAGCGGCCAGCGTTGCGGCCAAACGCGCTTCCTCAGGTTTTACCTGGCCGCGCATCGTTTTCGTGATTTGCTGAGCAAACAGGACGTTTCCGATTGAATAAATATCGCCCTGAATGCGGCGAAAGTCGGCGGCGCCCAGTTTCGGCGTTTGACTCAACAGGTCGAAAATTCTGCGCGCGCGATAAGGTTGAGCCCAGGAATGAGTCAAGAAGTAAGGGTAATCCGTGCCCACGATTCTTTGGTTTGCGGTAACGATGATTCCCGAGGGCGGATCGTAGACGATGGGCAATTTGTCGCTCGGAATAAAGCTGATCCATTCGCCTTCGTCAGTCGCGCCGTCATAAGGAACACTGCCATCGCCGGATTTTCTGATGGGCACAACGCCGGCCGCGTGATAGCCGATGTGTCCGGCGACGTCCGCATACACAATGTTTTGGGTCGGCGCGGTGAATACACGCAGGGCCGCATTGAATTCTTTCCAGTTGCGCGCGCGATTTAATGAATAGGTCGAATCGGGATTGTTTTGCTTGGGATCAAGCGCAGTCCACCTTAACGCGTAACGCTTACCGTTTGTTTCGAAGACGATTGGTCCATGACGTGTGACGGTCACATCCATGGGAACAATGTCGGTAGTTGATTCAGTGAAACCCTTGCGCACCTTGATCTCTTCATGACGGATTGTCGCGTCATTCCAACCGGAAGGCGTTTTGTAGCGTTTCGGGTTTGCCGGGTCGAATTGTTCGCTGTAGAGGTCCTGCACATCCGGACCAACGTTCGTAAAACCCCATGCGATTTGTTCGTTATGTCCGATGATGACGCCGGGAAGTCCGGGCGCAGTGACGCCTGCGACGCGCACGCCGGGCGCGCTGAGATGGACCATGTACCAGATCGATGGCGCCGACGGCGCGAGATGAGGATCGTTGGCAAGCAGAGGTTTTCCAGTCACCGTGTGCTTGCCGCTTACGACCCAGTTGTTGCTGGCGGCCAGACCTTCCGCATACACGCCAACGCGCGCGAGTGCTTGAGATTCCAGCTCCTGATCCTTCGCGAGCGCGAGCAGCTCAGCTTGATTGAGCGAAAAGTTTGGAGTCGCAGGGTCTGAAGCGGTGGCAACCTTGCGAGTGTCTTTGCCAACCACCAGCACATCCAGCGGCGAGAATTCAGGCAGCAGCATGGCCCGTTTTTCAGCCGGCAGTGACGCCAACGCTTCACGCATTACCTCAAGACGCCAGGTGGACGACAGCGCTTCCGCAAAAACTTTGATGACCAGCAGCGAGTCGACCGGCGTCCAGGGACTTGGCTTGTATCCCAGAATTTGAAATTCCGGTGGCAGCGATCGCGCATCCAGCGTCGCGATATACGCGTTAACGCCATCGGCGTACGCTTGCAGCAGCGCGCGAGATTGCGACGACGCTTGCGCAAATTCTGTCTCAGCAACTTGAGTAAACCCGAGCGTTCGGTGTTGCTTGTCCTGGTCTAAAACGACATTGTTGGGTCCGGCACTCAAAATTTCCGCCAACTCTCCGCGCTCCGAGCGACGCAGTAAGTCCATCTGCCACAGACGATCGCCTGCTGTCACAAAGCCCTGGGCCAGATAAAGGTCATGATCGTTTTTCGCCTGGATGTAAGGAATGCCGCGCTCGTCGCGCCGGATGATTACCTGATCGACCAGACCGGGAATCAGGGTCGGCGCCGTCTGGGCGGCAGCGGTCGTTTCCGAAAGTGTGACCGTGACGATTGCTGCCAGGGAAAGCAACAGACAACAGATAATTGTGCGGACAGTTACGCTGTAGGGCATCGGGGGAACCTCGCTTCCGAATATTGGCGCGAATATAGCATAGCGAATATTGGTTGACCCTCTTTCGTGTTAGCTTCTAGAATGAATTCGCTACTTGTGCAATGGCTTCGCGCAATTGCTGGAAACAAAGTCAACTCCTTCTTCGAGGCAATACATTAATGAGAAAAGCCGCGCTCACGATTCTGTTTTTGTTGCTCGTCGCGTCCCTGGCGTTTGCCGCTCAAGCCCCAGGCTGGATTACCTATAATTCTGCCGAAGGCCGCTATACCGTTTCACTTCCGGCACAGCCGAAGTTGGGCACACAGGAATCCGCTACTGCAGACGGGCAAAAATTTCTGCAATACATGGCGAGTGTTCAGCAGCCGGATATCATTTATCTGGTTGGCTATTTTGATCATGTGGCGGGAACAACTTTTTCCGCGGATCGTGCTCGCGATGGCATGGTGTCGGCTGTTAAGGGCACGCTGGTTAGTGAACGAGTTATTAGCCTAAGTGGCTATTCGGGCCGCGAGCTGAAAGTAGCGGCGAAATTGGATACCAGTGACTACATCATGCTGGCAAAATTATGGGACACTGAAACTCGCGTCTACGTGCTGCAAGTTGTTTATCCCAAATCCGCCGAAAGCGAAGCCTTGAAGATGAACGCGGCGAAGTACTTCGACTCGTTTCAGATTCTAAAGAACTAGCAAGACAGAAGTAGCACAGACTTCAGTCGGTGTGTGGTCAAGGAAGCACAGACTAAAGTCTATGCTACATCGGTAGCATTGACGCGATCGGAAGCGGACATTACAATCGCTGCCAGTTACAGTCTCAAAAAGTAATGCCTTCAACTTACAAATTTCTGCGGAGCTCGCTAGCGATTGTTTTCCTGCTCGCCGGCTCCGTAGTGGCATCGGCGCAACAGCGTCCTTTGTTGACCGAGGACGTTGACATCATTCCGCCCGGCACAATGCGCATCGAGGCAGGAATTGATTTTCTGCAGGGCGCAAAATTTCCCGTTTCCGGATTGACCGGCGATCTAACGCGCGTGGGTGTTATCGGAATCAACATTGGGATGGCGCCCAATGTGGAATTTCAAATCGAAGGTGTCGCCCAAAATGTTTTGAGCATCAATTCTCGAGGCACCTCCGCCATTCCCTTGTCATTGGCGCCGGGGACGAATTCGACCAACGATACCGGCGACTTCATTCTTTGGGCAAAATTCAAGCTGCGCAGCGAAACCAAAAATGGACCAGCGCTGGGCTTTCGCTTTGGTGTGGGACTGCCCAACTCGAATCAAGGCCGCGGCATCGGCATAAATCAGACGAATGCTTACGGTTCCGTTCTGGTAGGGAAAAAGTTTGGCCGCAATGGCCGCTTCAATACTTTTGGCAACCTGGGAATTGCCATCCTGACAGCGCCCACCCAGTTGTTTTCTCAAAACGACGTGCTGACCTACGGCGCCGCTGGAATCTTTCGCGTGAATAAACAATTCAGTATCGCGGGCGAAGTTAACGGGCGTGCCAACACCCGTCCCGGCGGTGGACCAAAGGGCACCGAGTCGCAATCGGAAGCGCGCCTGGGAATGCAAGTGCGCGCCTCGGGGCTGCGCTTTGATTTCGCGGCAATCAAGGGGCTCACCAGCCTTACACACAACAGCGGCGTAACCGTCGGCGTTACCTACGACACACCCGCTATCTTTTCTCCAGCTAAATAAAAAACAAGTGCTGAGTGCTGAGTACTGAGTACTGAGTGCTGAGCGAAGGCTTAAGGTCAGCTCTCCGCTTACACTTGGAACCGTTTGCTCGTTATTATGCCTTCTCGCTGGAGACGGGGTCTGATTATGATTGGGTGACGAGAGATAAAGCGTTCTTGCTTTTACTCAGTACTCAGCACCCAGTACTCAGCACTCTCTTAATTGACTTATGTTTGATTGGTTAAGACCGATTGGGCGCTGGCTTGAGCGCTATGTCATCGCCTTACCGATTTATTACGCGGCGCCGGCGATGATTTTGATTGGCGCGCTCGACTCGTCGTTGTTGTCGCTTCCCGAAATCAATGATTATCTGGTGGTAGGCAGGTGCTTCAAGCAACCGAGTGCAGTTTTTTATTTCCCAATGTTCGCAGCAATTGGCTCGGTGCTCGGCTGCCTGCTGCTTTACACGATTATGCGACGCGGCGGTCAGGCGCTACTAAGCCGGCGATTCAAACGTGAAAACATCGAAAAAGTTGAGCGTGCTTATGCCAGGTACGGTTTCCTGGCGATAGCTATCCCGGCCCTGCTGCCGCCACCAATGCCTTTCAAAATTTTTGTGGCGACAGCAGGCACGCTCGAATATCCGCGTTGGAAGTTTTTAGTCACGGTGATGTTGGCCCGCGCGTTTCGTTATTATGTTGAAGGTATCCTGGCGGTTTTTTACGGACGCCGCGTGTTGGCATTCATGCTGGATAACGGTTTGGTAATCATTACAATTTGCGGGACAGCCGGGATTGTGTTGGTCCTGATCTTTGCTTTAGTCAATCGCCGCCAGCCGCAATCAACGGGCGACCAACCCGCGGACGTTCGGCCAGACCCAGACCGCGACGAGACAACGCCCGACTAGACCAGGTCATAAGCGAAAAGGACAGATCACTTGAAGCATTTGTTTCACAAAATCAGCCACGGGCTCGTCCGTCTCTCTGATTACTTTATTGCCCTCGGTCCATTCGGACTGTTTGCAGTGGCGCTGCTCGATTCGGCGTTCGTGCCGCTGCCGAGCAGTGCCGATGCCTTGATGCTGTTGCTATCGACAGCGCATCCGCGCTTAATGCCGCTGTATGCGTTTCTGGCCACGACCGGGTCGGCGATTGGCTGCGTCATTCTTTATTACATCTCGCGTCGTGCGGGCGGACGGGCGCTCAAGAAATTTTCCGAACCGAAACAAAAAAGAGTGCGGGAGTTGATCGAGCGTTATGACGTGTTGGCAGTACTGGTCGCATCGCTGCTGCCGCCGCCGTTTCCTTTTAAGTTGTTTGTAATAACTGCGGGTGTGTTTCGCTTTAGCGTGCTTCGCTTTACGCTCGCCATCGTTGCCGGTCGCGCTTTTCGGTTCTTACTGGAAGGCTTCTTCGCCGTTCGTTACGGCTCGCAGGCAAAACAAATTCTCGCGGAATACTATCCCTGGATTGGACTGGTAGGGGCGCTGGCGCTGATCGCCGTTTACCTGATGCGAAATCGTTTGCGGAAGAAGGACGAGGCTGTCGTCGAGAGTCTAGAGGTTTGACAAGAGTGGCAGATGTTCCAGTTCGCCGACCGCCATCGCTTTTTCCAAAGGCATCGCTTCATACCTGTGCGCCGCCGCCAAATCTTTTATGCCGCTGGCAGCAAGTCGATCAAGCAAGTGCAGAAAAATTTCAGCGGTAGCCAACGCGTCACTGCCCGCGCGATGCCGCTCAGGAATTGGAATTGAGAAATTTTGCGCGACGGTGTCCAGGCGGTAGTTAGTCAAACCGGGAATGGCGCGCCGCGAAAGCGTTACCGTGCACAGGTGCGGGTTAACCATTCGCTGACCGGGATAAACTCGCGAGATTTCATGGTTGATAAAGTTCGTGTCAAAAGGCGCGTTGTGAGCAATCAGCACCGCATCGCCGACGAACTCCAGCCAGCGTGGCACGACTTCGGCAAACAACGGCGCTTGCTTGACCATGTCGTTGTTGATGCCTGTTAACGAAGCAACGAAGCGCGGAATTGGAATCTCGGGATTTACCAGCGTCAGAAAGTTATCTACTATTTGTTTGCCGCGAATGCGATAGGCGCCGAGTTCGATGATGCGATTAGGCGGCATCTTGGCGCCGGTGGCTTCAACATCGACCACAACGAAATCCAAATCATCGAGCAGGCGCGTTTCGCAATCATTCAGTTCCAGTTCGACGGTGTTGCCTTCGAGAAGTTTAAAGCGCCGGTCATCGCGAATCAGATCGCCGACGAGCAAACCTGCCAATTCGTCGTCAATATGCGATACCTTGAATACGACGTCGACAATCTGCGAAGCGTTCGCGCGTCCGCCGCACTCGCGAAGCAGTTCAATTGTTTCCTGAAGCAGAGTGGAATCGGATACGAGGTTGGAATAGAACGACATCGTCGCGGATTGTAGCATGCCTTGCGAATTACACTGATGAGTTTGCAACCTGAACAAGTGATTGAGAAATTCCGGCAGACCGGCGCGCTGTTGGAAGGACACTTTCTACTGACCAGTGGATTACACAGCGCTGTCTATCTGCAATGCGCGCTCGTGCTGCAGAACCCGCGCACGGCGGAAGAGTTTGGACGGGAGATAGCGAGCCATTTTCGCGACGCCGATATTCAAACGGTGGCCTCACCGGCGATCGGCGGAATTGTTATTGGGCACGAGGTCGCACGCGCGCTCGGCGCCCGGTTCATTTGGACTGAACGCGACAACGGCAAGATGATTTTGCGTCGCGGATTTTCCGTCGCGCCGGGCGAGAAAATTTTAGTGGTCGAGGATGTGGTGACGACGGGCGGCTCGACGCGGGAGACCATTGCGGTGCTGCAGAGTCTGGGAGCAGACGTTAGCGGCGCGGCGTCGATCATTGACCGCTCGTCTGGTGCCGCGGAGGTTGGCGTGCCGCGAATGGCCCTGGCAACGCTCAGCGTGCCGGCAGTTGAGTCGGCTGTTTGCGAAGCTTGTGGACGCGGTGAGCAAGCGATCAAGCCGGGGAGTCGAAAGCAGTAGGCAGACGGCAGGGACAGTAGGCAGCAAAGACGGAAACCCGGAGACAGAAGACAGAAGACAGAAGACAGAAAACCAAAGGCCAAGACCGAAG
This sequence comes from Pyrinomonadaceae bacterium, assembly GCA_030841085.1. Taxonomy (GTDB): domain Bacteria; phylum Acidobacteriota; class Blastocatellia; order Pyrinomonadales; family Pyrinomonadaceae; genus PSRF01. The sequence continues at coordinate 73,445 of JAVEDP010000041.1, read as the reverse complement.
GCCAAAGGCCAAAGACCAAAGACCAAAAACCAACGACAGTTCTACTAACAACTGACAACTGACTACTGACCCCCGAAGAATGAATTTCAAGCTAACCATCCAATACGACGGAACAGACTTTCATGGTTGGCAGATGCAGGGAGAGCTGCGGACGGTTCAGGGCGAGCTGACGCGAGCGCTTTCGCGCATTGATGGTCGCGACGTGGTTGTGCATGGTTCGGGTCGCACCGACGCCGGCGTGCACGCTGAAGGGCAGGTCGCTCACGTTCATCTCGAAAAACAAATAACAGCGGAAAAACTTCGCGCCGCAATCAATGGCAACAGTGAAAAAGACGTGCGTATCATTGAAGCCGCGATCGTTGACGACGAATTTCATGCGAGGTACTCGGCGCTCGAAAAGACCTATGTTTACCGGGTCGTTAATGGACCGGTAATCTCACCCTTTTGGCAGCGCTATGCTCATCACGAAGCGCGGCCCCTTGATCTTGAACGCATGCAACGAAGCGCAAAGTTGTTTCTGGGTGAACACGACTGGAGCGCCTTCTCTTCGGCTCAATCCGATTCTGAAACGAAGCGCCGCACGATTACTCGCGTTGCCGTTTCTGAACATACCGACGAACGCGCGCGCGCGCGTATCGTTGAGATAAGCGTCAGCGCTGAGGGTTTTCTTCGTTACATGGTGAGATCGATTGCCGGAACTCTCCTGGCCGTCGCCCGCGGCGAAATGAATGACGAGCTGGTAACGCAGGCAATAAATTCCGGGGATCGCTCGCTCGTTGCCGCCACTGCTCCTGCTTGTGGGCTAACACTGCTGTCGGTGCGATACGACTAGACTCGAAATGCCTCGCGGCTTTGCCGCCTTCCGTGCGGTGAGGCTTTGCCTTACCGTAGCTATTCAAAATTGTCTCGCCGAGGCTCAGCCTCGGCGAAGGAACAAATTGGAGCTGCCGGAAAGGCGGAGCCTTTCCGCACGGAAGGCGGCAAGCCGCTCGAGAATCGGCCGCACTTTGATCAGAGCTGACACTGGAACGTTTGATTGACACTCCCTTAGCTTGCGGCAAGAATGTTCACATGCTTTCTGACTTCGCAGAAATCGTTAAAGCCGGCACGCGTGAAGCGCAATTGTTGGCGTCTATCAAGTGGGACCATCTGCCGCGCCACGTCGCGATCATCATGGACGGCAACGGCCGCTGGGCCGCACAACGAAGTCAGCCCCGCATCGCCGGTCATCGTGCGGGAGTTGAAGCGGTAAGAGCAGCAGTAGACACCGGCGCGCGTTTGGGCCTGGGCGCGCTGACGCTTTACGCATTCTCAACTGAGAACTGGAAACGTCCGCGTTACGAGATTGATGCGCTGATGCGCATGTTGCGTCGCTATCTGCGCATCGAGCTTGATGAAATTGACAAGCAGAACATTCGCTTTCAAACGATTGGACGCACCGGCGCGCTTGCGAAAAATGTTCGCAGCGAGATTGAAAAGGCGACAGAGCGAACGGCTAAGAATACCGGAATGATCTTGGCGGTGGCTTTGAACTATGGCAGCCGCGCTGAAATTGTTGACGCTACCCGCGCTGCCGTCAGGCGATTATTGGATGAAGGAAATGCTCCCGACGAGTTAACTGAAGAGCGCATCTCGAACGAGCTTTACACACGAACGATGCCGGATTTGGATTTGCTGGTGCGCACCAGCGGGGAACTGCGCATTTCAAATTTTCTGTTGTGGCAGGCGGCGTATAGCGAAATCTACGTTACCGAAACGCTTTGGCCCGACTTCCGCCGCCTGCATTTGCTGGAAGCGATCGTCGATTATCAGCGGCGCGATCGGCGCTTTGGTGGGTTGAAACTCGTCGCTAATTCGAAGTAGGTACCTGCTGCCAGATCCAAGGAAGCGATGCTGCGACTTGAACAGTTCAGAAGATTTTCCATTTACCATTTACCATTTGCCATTTTTCATTCAGGGAGGTGACGCGCTTTGTCCAGTAGGCTTCCGATCCGGAACGAAGAGAAGGACGAGCCTTCGCTTGGTTCAAATGACAAATGAGAAATGGAAAATGGTAAATCTCTTCCTGGTGGACGATGAATGCAACGAATCCTAACCGCCCTAATCCTTCTTCCATTTCTGATCGCATCGATATTAGTCCCCGGGCTGCAACTCCTTTTTGTAGCGCTCGCAGCCGCTGCAATGGTGTTCGCGCTTTACGAGTTTTATGTGCTCGCGCGTAAGCGCGACATGAAGCCCGACATTGGCGCGGGCTTTCTGGGCGCCGCCGCTCTCTTCACGATTTTTTATTTTGCTGAGCCGGGGCGCGACTTCGATTTTTCACTGATTCAATTGACGCTGCTGGCGCTTACCGCCTGGGTCCTGATTGCGGCCACGCTGCGCGGCGCGCCTTTTGACAAAATCATCGCCTCGTCCGGAGCCACAATCCTGGGCGTTTTGTATATCGTTTTGCTTGGCGGCCATTTGGTAGCAGTGCGCATGGGTTTTGAGCAAAAACTTTCGGCGCACTTATTGTCTTACTTTTTCCTGGTGCTGATGGGCGCGGATACGGGCGCTTACTACACCGGGCACGCATTCGGGAAGCACAAACTAGCGCCGAATATCAGTCCGGGAAAAACGTGGGAAGGCGTCGCCGGCGGAATGTTGGCGGCATTGGCACTCGCGACCATCGCGCATATTTGGTTCTTTCGCGAACTGCCATTGAAGTGGGCGTTGCCTCTCGCCGCGGTGATGATGATTCTAGGTGTGCTCGGCGACTTGTCGGAGAGCGCGCTAAAACGCAGTGCCGGCGCGAAAGACGCAGCCAAAATATTGCCCGGGCACGGTGGCGTACTCGATCGGTTGGATAGCTTGCTCTTTAATGCGCCGCTCATCTACTATTTTGCGCGCCTCTATTTTGGTAGCAGTCATTTTTAGTTGTGCACTTGTTACAAACCAATGACGACGAAAAAGATCATCATCATCGTCGGCTCGATTGTGATGGTGTTGGGTTTGATCGTGCTCCTTTTTGTCGGCGGCATCATCGGCGCGGTGTTTTATGGAATTGGCAACAGCGAAGCCACGACTGTCTCCGAGGATTTTTTGAGGAGTAATGACCGGCTGAAGCAGGATATCGGCGAAGTAAAAAGCTTTGGCAAGCTCGTGACCGGCAATATCAACGTCAGGAATGGCGACGGCACGGCGGAGTTAAGTATTAAAGTCAACGGCGAACGAAAATCGGTGAACGCTTCCGTCGAATTGATGTACCGCAGCGGACATCAATGGCGCGTCACCGCAGCCTCCTATCAAAACGAAGCCGGTCAAACGATCGACTTGCTGAATCCCTATGAATCTCGGATACGTTTCTGTGTAAAGCAAACTGTTAGTTTGCGATCGTAGGTGGTAACAGTTCGTGGCGAATTTTGGGATCGTTTCGCTTCCGCGCCAACGCAAACTAACAGTTTGCTTTACTTAAGAAAAAATTCCCCGGCTGGCGGCATAACAAATGGCACCTAGAGGAGTCGCGCTACTCGGTTCGACCGGCTCGATCGGCCGCAATACTCTGCGCGTGATTGAGTCGCTTGGCAGCGCACAGTTTCGCGTCGTGGCGCTTGGCGCCGGGCATAACGTCGAGGCACTCGCCGATCAGATTGCCGCACATTTGCCGGAACTGGTTTCCGTTGACAGCGAAGAAGCGGCGCACGATCTTCGCGCGCGCTTGTTTGCGCGGGACATCGATCTGCCGCGCATCATTGTTGGGGAACCTGGGCTGATTGAAGTTGCAACTCACGCGCAGGCCGATTGCGTTGTTTCCGCGACCGTCGGTGCCGTTGGTTTTGTTCCCACCTTGCGCGCGCTGGAAGCCGGCAAGCGCGTGGCGCTGGCCAACAAAGAGACGCTGGTCATGGCCGGCGAGCTGATGACGCGCGCGGCGCAAGCCTCAGGCGCCGAACTGTTGCCGGTGGATTCCGAACATAACGCGTTGCATCAATGCCTGCGTGGAGAGAAGCGATCCGAAGTGCGCCGCATAATCCTGACGGCTTCGGGTGGACCATTTCGCAACAGCACAAAACTGGAGATGGAATCGTCGACAGTTTCCGCGGCCCTGCAGCATCCCACCTGGAACATGGGCGCGAAAATTACCATCGACTCAGCAACGCTAATGAACAAGGGCCTGGAAGTGATCGAGGCCCACTGGCTGTTTGGCTTTGCCGGCGACGAGATTGCGATCGTGGTGCACCCGGAATCGGTGGTCCATTCGATGATTGAACTGATTGATGGTTCGGTGATCGCGCAGATGGGCATCACGGACATGCGGCATGCCATTCAATATGCGTTGACCTATCCCGAACGTCATTCCTGTGAACTGCCACCGCTGGATTTGACCTCGCTCTCCGGGCTTCACTTCGAACCGCCCGACGTGGATCGTTTTCCTTGTATCGCGCTTGCTTACCGGGCCCTGTGCGAAGGGGGCACGCTGCCGGCGGCGATGAATGCGGCAAACGAAGAAGCGGTGCGCGCGTTTATCGAGGAACACATTTCCTTAACTGATATTCCGCTCGTCATTGAAGCAGTGATGAACGGCCATCACAACCAGCCCGCGACCGAGTTGGACACCGTTCTCGATGCAGATCGAACAGCGCGGCTCTCGGCCGCCAACGAAATCCAAAAACTCGCGAAGACCACACCCCTACTCGCCGAAAAGTGAGTAAAGCAAACTGTTAGTTTGCGGAGGTGCGGGAGAGGCAACAGCAAATACTAATTCAACCTCGAATCTTTCGTACCAACTCAAACTAACAGTTTGCTTTACGAAAAAGACCGTTTGACGCGTTCTAAGCTCGCCGCGTACACTCGAATTGTGGCAAGCTGTTTAAGGTTCATTACTTAAAGAAACTGCGCTTTTAGCTTTAGGGAAGAGAGATTTATTGATGACGGTAGTTATTTCGATTCTGGCTTTTATCTTCATTCTTGGTTCGGCCGTTGTGCTGCACGAGTTTGGTCACTTCATCGTGGCCAAGCTTTTCAAGATTCGCGTCGAGACTTTTTCTGCCGGCTTTGGGCCGCGCCTGTTCGGAATAAAATGGGGCCAAACTGACTACCGCGTCTCGGCGATTCCGCTGGGCGGTTACGTAAAACTTGGCGGTGACGAGTCCAACGCGCCGATTGAAGGCGAGGGTGCTTCGGACATACCTGACAGCGAGCGGTTTGATCTTCGTCCGCGCTGGCAACGAATTCTGGTTGCGATTGCCGGACCGGTGATGAACATCATTACAGCGCTGGCAATTCCTTTCGCCGGCGCATTGATTTATGGAGTGCCCGCGACGCCGGCTCCGATCGTGAGCAGCATCGCGAATGGTGGTGCAGCCCAGCTGGCAGGATTGCAGCGCGGCGATCGTATCGTTTCATTCAACGGGATTGATAATCCGAAGTGGGACACTATTCGCGGCGATGCGCTCTTGTCGCCGGGGCAGGCGCTTCCGGTCGTTGTAGAACGCAACGGGCAACGCCAGCTGCTGACTATCACACCGAGGGCCTACGTGGAAGATGGTGAAACTGCGGGGTTGCTCGACTTCATTCCCGACTACGGCGATTTGCCAGTGGTGGTTCGCGAAGTTGAGCCGAACACGCCGGCAGCAGAAGCGGGGCTGCAACCGGGCGACCGCCTCTTGACAGTATCCGGCCAGCCGGTTCGTAGCGCCGAACAAGTCACGCAATTCATACGCGATCATAAGGGAGAGCCGATCACGTTGGGCGTCAATCGAGACGGACGTCAGGTAAACATTACCGCTACCGCGCGAAAACTTTCGGACGGACGTGAGCGGCTGGGCTTCAAGCCCGACGAAGAAATTCCGCTGAACAAGGCGAGCGCGGCGACGGCGGGTAAGTATGCGGTTGATAACAACCTGGAGATTCTGCGGCTGACTGGAAAAGCGTTGGGCCAATTTTTTACCGGCCAGCGTTCGGCTCGCAATACGCTTTCGGGCCCCGTTGGAATTTACAAAGTAGCCTCAACGTCGGTAGAGCGATTTGGTTGGGGCGGACTTTTTACGACGCTTGCGTTCCTGAGTTTGAACCTCGGCGTCTTTAATCTATTGCCAATACCGGTTCTGGATGGCGGCGCAATTTTTCTGCTGTTGATTGAAGCTGTTTTGGCAATGGTTGGGATGACGCTGTCAATGCGTGTCCGCGAACGCATCCAGCAAGTCGGATTTGTGTTTGTAATTCTCTTGATGGTCTTTGTGATTACTAACGACCTTTTGAAGCAGGCATCGATCTGGCGCGGCACGAGCAATCCGCCGGCAGCAACATCAACGCCCGGGAAGTGAGCAGAGAGTTTCAAGTTTCAGGTTTCAAGTCGAAAGATGGCTTACTTGAAACTTGAAACTTGAAACTGAAATACACATGCGAAAGTCGAAAGCAGTTCAGGTTAAGCATTTGCAAATTGGCGGTGGCGCGCCGGTTGTCATTCAGTCTATGACGAAGACTGATACGGCCAACGTCGATGAAACCGTGGCGCAAATTGAAGAGATGGTTAGCGCCGGCTGCGAGATTGTGCGGCTGGCTGTACCCGACAATGATGCCGCAATCGCCCTGAAAGAGATCCGCAAACGCGTGCCTGACGTGCCGTTGGTTGCAGACATTCATTTTCACTACAAGCTGGCGCTGCTGGCGCTGGAAGCCGGGATTGATAAGCTGCGCCTGAACCCAGGAAACATCGGCAAACACGAACGCATCGTTGAAGTGGTGCGTGCGGCCCAGGCACAAAAGGTGCCGATTCGCATTGGCGTCAACGGCGGCTCGCTGGAAAAGGATTTGCTCGCCAAATATGGCACCGCAACTCCGGAAGCGATGGTTGAATCCGCGCTGCGGCATATTCAAATTCTCGAGGACCTGGGCTTCACCGAAACAATCATTTCGCTGAAAGCTTCGGACGTTCAGCGCACCGTGGCAGCCTATCGCTTGCTTCGTGAAAAAGTTGATTACCCATTTCATCTCGGCGTGACCGAAGCCGGCACCGCATTCGGCGGCACAATCAAGTCTTCAATCGGCCTGGGCATTCTGTTGCACGAAGGCATTGGCGACACGATTCGTGTTTCGCTGGCGGCCGAACCGCAGGAAGAAGTGCGCGTCGCCTGGGAGATTGTGAAATCGCTGGGCTTGCGGACGCGCGGCGTCACCGTCGTTGCTTGTCCAACCTGCGGCCGCCTTGATGTGGACAACTTCGTCGAGATTGTTACCGAGATTGAACGCCGGCTGGCTCACGTTGAAGAGCCGTTGCATCTTTCGATTATGGGTTGCGCGGTCAATGGACCAGGCGAGGCGCATGATTCTCAACTCGGCGTGACGTTTGGCAGAGGTGTCGGCATGATCTTCAAAGACGGCGTGCCCATGCGCAAGGTCGCCGGCGAAAACATCGTCGATGCGTTTGTTATGGAAACGGAAAAGCTGCTGGCGGAGATCGCGTCCAAAAGGGAAACTGTCGTGCCCGACGACACACGCGAATTAGTAACCATCAAATAGTTTGGACTGCGGCGGCTTGACGCCGCTTTTGGGTGAGCGAGAGACTTCGCACGAGAAAACGATCGACCTTACATCACAGCGGCGTCAAGCCGCCGCGCTACAAAGCGGCGTCAAGCCGCCGCAGTCCAAAAATTACTTAATAATGTAACGCCGCTTCGGTGGCAGCTCAGTGGCGGACGCCGCCGCCATCGTGAGAAATAGAGCGTCAGTGGCCGGCTTGCGATTGATGTTCACCACCAGTTGTTCGCGCATCTCTTCAATCTGGCCGATCCAAATTGCCGGCCGCTTACTATCCAGCCCTTTTGCCAAACCCTTGAGTTGTGGCAGCACGTCTTGGTTGACGATTATCCCAAGGTCCTCATCGTCAAGGGAACACAGCCAAAGGTCGCGAATCAATGTTTCCAAAACGTCCAGGTACCGTTCGTACTCGTTCTTATATTGTGCTTCATTGAGTTGTTCCGCCGATCGCAGCAACTGTAAACGACCGTCACTTCGAACTAACGCCTCAACCACTTCGAGCATTGCCTTGCGCTGTTCCAGAAAGTCGTCCAAATCCTCTTCAAGCGCCCGGCTTAAGCTGCCACGCGCCACGCGCGCCCGCACTCGCGCTTCGGCGGCGTTCGCCATCTTGTTTTGCGTCAGATGATTTTCAATCTCGGCGGCAGTGAGCGGCGAGAAACGTATGATCTGGCAGCGCGAACGAATGGTTGGTAACAACCACGCCGGACGTGAAGTCAACAAAATGATATACGACGTTGGCGGCGGCTCTTCCAGAATTTTCAACAACGCGTTCGCGGAATTCTCGTTTAGTTTATCCGCGTCTTCGACAATAAAGACGCGCGCCTTGCCTTCAAAGGGACGATAATTCGCCGCGTTCTCAATCGCGCGCATTTGATCGACCAGCAGCACGCGCTTGGGAGCAACCACCAGGCCCACGTCGGCGTGGTCCGTCCAGATTATTCCTTTCCAGTCGTCCGAATCATCACCAGCCGGATAGTTGATCTTGAGAGTTCGCTTACAGGCAGCGCAGGTGCCGCAAGCTTCCCCCCCTTGCGGATTGCGACAATTAAGCGCCCGCGCAATTTCCAGCGCGAATAACTTTTTGCCCACACCATCTTCGCCGCTGAACAGCATGGCGCCCGGCAGTCGCGAGGACTGGAGCATGCGTCGCAGGAGTTTCTTGACGCGGTCGTTTCCAATTAATTCATCAAACATTAGTGAACTCTGAAAATTTTCGGGAATGGAGAAAAGTCCTAAGCGTGGTTGGCTTCGACCTCAACCAGGTGGCCCCTGCTCTTCAGGAACGGCACGATTATCTCTTTCACGCGTTTCTGAGTTTCTTCCGCGGGTCGATTTGTTTCGACAATCTTCACTCGTTCGGGCTCAGCACGCGCCAGTTCGAGATAGGCGTCACGCACGCGCACGTGAAAATCGGAAGCCTCCGCGTCAAGCCGATCGCCTTTGTGTTTGCCGTCTGAACGGCGGCTGGTGCGCGCTGTTGACTCTTCAACTGAAAGGTCGAACAGCACGGTCAAATCCGGCTTTAAGCCTTCAGTCGCAAGCTCGATAATTTCGGCGATTAACTCCGGCGAAAATCCACGACCCGCGCCCTGATAAGCAACTGTCGCGTCGGCATAACGATCGGAGATTATGACTTTCCCGGCTTCGATAGCCGGCCGCAAGACACGCCGCACATGCTGAGCGCGATCGGCAGCAAAGACCAACAGCTCCGTCAGCGGATCTACCTCTTCATGCGCGTCGAGCAGTGCCCCGCGCAGGCGAATGCCGACCGGCGTGCCGCCCGGTTCACGCGTCACGACGACTTCACAGCCGACTTCTTCCAAATATTTGGCCAGCAGGCGCAGCTGCGTAGACTTGCCGCTGCCATCAATTCCTTCAAAGGTAATAAAAGTTCCTGACAACCTGGTCCCTCTTGCTTATCGGATCGCTCGCAAGAGTTTAAAGGAATGTCACGATTGAGGCGAGTTGGGATTGCTGGCCGGGTCAAAAGCAGGTTCAGCTTGAGAGTGCGAGCGCAGGTCGCCACTGGTGCGCCGCGTCTGGGAAATGGTTGAGATAGCGTGTTTGAAGATCAATTGTTCATGGGCGCCGGATTCAAGCAACACCGAAAACTTATCAAAACTTCGAATGCGGCCGGTCAACTTCGCGCCATTCAGCAGAAAGATAATGACCGTCGTTTTTTCGCGCCGGACTGTGTTCAGGAATGCGTCCTGAATGTTTTGCGGCGCAGCCTTTCCATCTAACATGGCAACACCTGTCGGGTCGGATTGTGACATGGGGGAACAGTCAGACTACCGCAGCCGTTTCCTTCTGACAAGGAATATCCGGCTCGTGAAACAAACTTTAACTTTTGCCGGGAGCGGTTTGGAGTGCCTGTAAAACTTCCGCTAGTGTCGGCTCAGCTTCTCCGAAACCTTCAAACCATTCCACACCTGGTTCGCGTCGGAACCAGGTCAATTGCCGCTTCGCATAATGGCGCACGTCAAGTTTTGTTTGCTCAATGGCGCTGGGCAGGTCGCGTTTCCCCTGCAGGAATTCGACCACGCGGCGGTAGCCGTGCGCACCGAGGGCGTTCGAGTTGGCAGGCACGCCTAGCTTTAGCAGCTCTTCAACTTCCTGGACGAGCCCTGCGGAAAAATGGCTTTCAGTGCGTGCATTAATGCGCCGGTAGAGTTCGGCGCGCGGAGGATTCAGGACGATAACGCGCAGGCGACGCGTGCTTTCAGGCGCTTGGGGCCGGCGGACTTTTTGCTGCGACATGCGGGCGCCGGTTTGCAGGCGAACCTCGATTGCGCGCTGCACGCGTGGCCAATCGCGAGGAAACAATTCTGCTGCGCTTTCCGGATCGAGCCTGCGCAGCAGCCGGTGCAGATATTCGACGCCCTTGTTATCGCGAATCGAGTTCAGTCGAACTCGGATTGCTTCGTCAGTTTGTGGGCTGGGGAAGAATGGGTTGCGCAACGCGCGCAAATAGAAGCCCGTGCCGCCTACGAGAATTGGGACTCGGCCACGCGCTTCGATCTCTTCAATTCGTTTGGCAGCTTCGCGGGCCCAATCGCCGGCGGTGTAATTGATTTCGGGTGAGACAAAATCAATCAAGTGATGCGGCACACCGCGCCGCTCTTCGAATGGAACCTTAGCTGTCGCTATTTGAATCCCACAGTAAACCTGGACTGAGTCGCAATTGATAATCTCACCGCCGAGGTGCAGCGCGACTTCAATTCCAAGCGTGCTCTTGCCGGAAGCAGTTGGACCAACGATTGCAATCGGAGAACCATTCATACTAGTGGAACAACAAATACAGAACCGCGAGCGGTAGCGACCGGGTCTCAGCACTCAACCTTATGTTCAATATATCGGCAAGCTAACGGTAAGTTGAGTGTAGCACCCGGTCGCTACCGCTGCCGGTTCTGTATTTGTCAGCGCTCACGCGCGAGAGAATAACATGCGGTAAAGAAGTAACGCGCAGAGCAGGGCGATGAGGATCAGCGCGCCAATGATTTGATTGCGTGAGAAACGCATCGTGCGATTAGAGAAGCAAGCCAGTTAACGCTTCGTCGCTGGGTCGCACCAGCGCTCGGCCTTCAACTTCAACGACGGGCACTAGCCGTTGCCGCGTTAGTTTGTACATCTTTCGCAGCGCGCCAAAGTTATTGGCGACGTCACAATCGACGAAAGAAATGCCGTGCTCGTTTAGCCAGTCGCGCGCACGCGCACACAACGGGCAATCAGGAACAACATAAAGATTCACCCTTACCTGGCCTGCTAGTTTCACTGAAGTTGGGACGAAGTTAGAAATTAAAGATTGAAGATACTTTCAACTGGAACCTCGGAAGCAAAGATGTGGTGATTTCCTCTTCAACAGTGAGCTTGGCAATCTCTTCAAGGATATTCCCCCGAAGAAGATAAATCAGGACGCACCGATTTTCTCTATCGACGATCCAATATTCTTGAACGCCATACTTTGCATAAAGCTGACGCTTGAACTTCAGATCGCGTTCGCGATTCTCCTTGCCAGCAGAGATGATTTCGATGACCAGGTCGACAGCCCGAGTAAATTCTTCCCCGGTGACAACCTCATTCCATCGTTCATTGCGAACAAAGCAAATATCCGGAATCACTGCATCGTAATCGCTAAGAATCATTCCTGGTGCTGGAACCAAAATTCCGATGGCGTGAACTTTAAGATAATCGCTCAATGCAATCTGAAGATTTAGAAGCACGCGTTGGTGAGAAATACCTGGAGCGCGAGACACGAATAGTTCCCCTCCGATCAACTCGTAGCGATTGTTGTCGTCCGGGCAGGCGTCAAGATCCGCAACAGTCATTAGAGGTTCAATTCTTGAAGCCATAAAGTTTCCTTTTGTCAGGACTATTCCGGCCGATCTGGCTATGAAACTAGCACGTGTCTGAGGCAATTAACACGCAGCGGCGGGAAGAGGTCAAGTTCAAAAGATGCAGAACTTTTTGCATCAATACATTCGCGTCAATTCAATTCCCGTGTAGTAAGCCTTGAGGATTTGTTCGTAGGTAAAGCCCTGACGCGCGAGGCCGTAAGCGCCGACCTGACACATACCTACGCCATGGCCCCAGCCGCGCCCGAGAAAAGTGAAACCAACAACGCGACCGTCATCGTCGTACCGGTGTTCAATCACAAACAGTTGCTCGCGCAAGCCCAGCGCTGAACGAATACGGCCGCCGCGAACATGTGCCGTGCCCTGAGTCCCCACCAGCTCGAGATCGGTTGCGCGCCGAGAACTGCCGCGCGCAATGACGCGCATGTCGACAAGCGAACCGATGCCGGAAGCATAACGTCCCAGACGCGCCTGTGCCTGGCCCGCGGTTAAATCCGTGGTCCAATTAGTAAACGGCGAGAACCGGTCGGCAGCGGCTCCGTTGGCGGCGGGCCGCACTTCGAGATAATCCACTTCGCCCGCGACGTTCACATGAAATGCGACCGGCTCGCCGCCAACCAGGGCGATTGTCGAAACCGGAAAAAGACTTTCGCCTATCTGTCGGAAGAGAAAAGCGTCGGCGCTGACCTTGACGGGTAGGTCTTTTCCTTTCGTGCTTCGCAGCACAAGGGAATCGTCGCTAGTCGGCCGCGAAAGTCCTTTTTGCAGTTGTAACAAACTGCGCGCCTCAAGCAAGCGCGCGATGGAATGCAGTGCGCGGCCCCTCGAGAGCGGCTCGCGCGGATGCAGCGTCGCATCCGGCAAAACCGACATGTAACCATCGCGAATCAGTTGCGCCACGTCGGCACGATTAGCTTGCGGGATTTCGCCGGCATCGCGAACCGCCAGAAAATATTCAACGTCGGCGTCGTTGAGTAACGTATTGGCGCGGCTTTCGCCGTAAACTGCCGTGCTTAATGCGGTGGCAAATTCGGGCGGACGGTTAACTTCTTCGGTAACTGCCGGCGCTGTTTGATGGGCCAAACGCGCAACCGACGCTAGCCAACTGCGAACGTCCGACACCGGGGCCTCGGCATCAAGCCAGGAATCCGAAACGCGCGCGCGCAACGATGTGAAATTCTGAATGGCAAGCAAAGCCACGTCACGCGCCAACGCCACATTTTGTTGAGTCTTGAGTTCGGCTGGTTCGCGCGAAGTCTTGACGATAAAATTCGCCAGCGCCGCGCGACCTTCGGCGGCGCATTCGCGCCCTTTCAAATAGGGAACTGCATCGTTGAAAATGTTTGCCGCGTCTTCGGTGCGACCGCCGCACGTCGACGTGTAAAGCGCATTGATCGGTTCGCCATTGTAGGTCGCCACCATTCCCCGAGTTTCGTCGACGGCGCGTGACGAAAGCGCATTCTCAGAAGTCAGCCCGCGATAAACCTGTGACCGTGTCGTTGGCAACAGGTCATAGCCTTGCGACATAAACTGGCCGCGGTTTTTCAATGCGTAAGTGCGCGCCGCGATTGCCTGCGCCTTGTGCGCCTCAATCAGCGGATAGCCACCGGCGGACAACTCATTCGGCACAACTCCTTTGACGTAGTCCTCAAGCCCAATCACGTTAACTACGGTTAGCGCGCCCCGAGTGTTTGCAAACACTTCGATGCGCCCGCGATAGGGCTTGTCATTAAAACGCACCGGCGCCTTTTCATCGTCCGAACCAAACAAGACCGGCGCGCTGGAACTAAAAAGACGGCTTGAGCCGGCAGCGAACGCTACAACTTCGCGAGAAGGCCCGGCTGGCCGCGACGACGCTAGCCGAACATTCGATCGGATGCTTGCCGTGGTGATGCCGGCACCATTCTTTGCCACAGTTGGTCCGGACGGTGACAACGGCACTACAGTCGTGTCGATCGCAGCATCCAGCAATCGTGCGCGCAGTTCTTCCGCTTCCTGTTGCGAATAGTGATCGGCGATCAAAAGTCCCCATGTCTTCGTTTCATTGTCCTGCGTGATTTGCGAGTCTTCGTTAGTAGCTTCTTTGATCTCGCGAGCTTTCTGTTCCGCTTCTGCTTTCGAAGACAATGCGGCAAGGCTTAAACGAAAAGACTCTTCTGTTGTGGGCGGAAGCGGCGAAAGAAGCCGCGCCTCGACGCGCACCCGGGCGACCTCCAGCGCCACCATCGTGTTGGCAATATCGGTCGCGTTCGTCAAATGTCCAGTGGTCGAGATTGATGCTGAACGTACGTCGGTCGCGAGCGCAACGCGAATGGTGGGTTCGTTTCGGGAATCAATAGTGTCGAGCTTATTGGCCGCAGTAATTATCGCAGCAGGCGGCGCCTGCCACTGGCCAATCTTTGTTGTAGGATTTATTGGGTTTGTTGGAGGCGAGGGCTGAGAAGGCTCAGCAGTGGGCTGCGAGCGCCGCGGGCGGACGTCGCCCTGAGCAAAAGCTGAAGGAGCACATACGAGTTGTGCCAGGAGAATGGCGCTCAGGAAACGCGCGAGAAAAATGCGCACTGAACAAACCTTGGCGGTTTAGTCTTGGGGGCTCTACCGCGCGGCCATAGTACTACAATTCAGACCACAACCGCGGATAAGAATGTGTGCGGACTCAGGCTGCTCTTTTTTCGCCGATTGCTGGTGAGGCTGGCTGGGTTACCTGATGCTTGTTCTTTCGACCGGCACGCCACCTGCCCACTGCCTCTTTCGAAAGACCGAAGATCGCGCGACGATTTTGAGCAATCACTTTTAGCCAGGCGCGTTTGTTCATTTGCGGAAAATAGATGCCGCGGAAGAACAAGCGCATGATCAAATGGATGACACGGAATCTGATGTGTTGATCTTTAAGAGCATCCAGTGCCTGAAGATTGCGCTCGGGGCTGTACGATCTGCTCCAGGCCTCATCCAATTCCGCTTGCGTCTGCGGAATCGACATCTTCAGAGGCTCGTGCGCCATTTGATAGGGCGCAAATTCCATCCAATGCTTCGGTCGTGTCAGACGGTTCGCAGCCACCAAGCGATCGTAGAGCGGCGTCGCCGGGAATGGGGTTAGCTGTCCAAAGACCGGCAAGCCCGGAGGCCAGCTTTCGATTTGTTCCAAGGTGCGATCGGCAACGCCGGCCGTATCGTTGTCCATGCCGAAAATAAATGAAGTCACCGCATAGATGTTTCGCGCAGCCAGACGATTCAACACGGTCGCGTATTCCGCCGGCTTGTTGAAACTCTTGTTCATGTCCTTGAGGTTTGCGGTATCGATTGACTCCATGCCGATGAAAACCCACTTGCCATCGGATGCAGCAATCAAATCAACCAGCTCTTCGTCGCGCAGCAGGTTTGCACTTATCTGCGCCATCCAGGGGACCTGCGCTTTGGCAGCGATGATGTCGCGTAAAAGCGATTTGGTGCGTTTGATATTGATCGCGAAATTGTCGTCGATGAAAAAGACGATGACCTGACTGAGATTTTCGCGGGCATTCTTCTTAAGCGCTAGCAACTCCTGCACGACACTTTCGTTGCTGCGAAATCGAATTGAATCTCCGAAGAACCCGGTGACTGTGCAAAACTCACAGCCATAAGGACAGCCGCGTCCTGACTCCATGGGAATCACATGGATCGCCTGCCAGCCTGAGCCATAACGCTTTAAGAGAGGCCGGGCAAACTTTGGCACCATATCAAATTGATCAAGGTCGATCTCGTTCCAGGGAATTGCCGGGTAGGGCTCCAGGCTGGGCTTGCGTTCCTTGCCGTTTTCGTCGACCGGCGCATAAATATCTTTCAAGCAGCCATTCGCCGCGTCAGCCACAATCTGCGGCCAGGTCTCGTCTGCTTCACCGAGTGCGATTGCATCGGCGTGGCGTGGACCACCGTCTTTGCCGAGGGCTTCGTCGGGAACTTCGGTAACGTGTGGGCCACCCATTACAACCGGAATGCCGGCGGCGCGAACAGCGTCAGCCATGCGATATGCACGCGCCGCCATTCTCGTCATCGCACCAATGCCGACCAGGCCGACACCCTGCTCGCGGATATAGTTCACCAGCTCCGTCTCGTTCATCGGCCGGGCGTTGCCATCAACCAGCAACACTTCATGCTCGGGCGGCGTGATTGCCTGAAGCAGAAACATCCACAGGTGGGGCATGAAATTTCGAGTCACGCCGTTGTCCGGGCAATAGAGCAATATCTTCATAAGTCGTTCCTGTGGTCTCCCTGCAATAAGGTGAACCTTGCCTGCCTGATATCGATTGAAATTAAAATAGCGGGAGAAGGAAAATTGTTACGATCCTAGCCAAATTTCGCAGAGTAGCATACCAGTTCTGTGCGTTCGCGTACAGAGAGCGAGCCGGATTCGCTTAAGGGCCCGGCAGCGAATACCCGTTAGCTTTAAGTAGTTGTTGCCCCTCCGGACTCAGTACAAAACTGACAAATTGCCGTGCTGCATCCTGCTTCGCCGAAGACTTTATCACGGCGAGGGCCTGATTGATCGGTTCATGCAGATTTTCATTGACTTCAAGATAGGTGCCGTCGCCTGTTTTAACCAGAGCCAAAGGGATGAATGCGACTTCCGCGTTGCCAGTTGCAGCATATTGTTTTGCCTGCGAAACGTTCTGTGCGTAAACGACCCGGGACTCGATCTGACTCCAAATGCCAAGTTGTTTAAGACTCTCAACCGCAGCTTTTCCATAAGGCGCGACGTCAGGTTTGGGTATCGCGATGCGGTCAAACTGTTTTGCAGTTATGTCTTCGATACGCCCAATTTTTAGCGAAGACCCGGCCGGTAACCACAACACCAAACGACCACGCGCATAAATTGCACGCGTTCCCGGCGTAACTACGCCGGCCTGGTCGAGTAAGTCGACATGCTCAGTGTCAGCGGCGGCAAAGACATCAAACGGCGCGCCATTCTCAATTTGTTTTGCGAGTTCCGCAGTGGCGCCAAAACTAAACACGACACGAATACCGGTCTTGCTGGTAAAGCGTGGACCGATTTCCGCGAAAGCCTCAGTTAGATTAGCGGCTGCCGCAACGACCAGTTCCTGAGGCGCGGCCGGCTGGTTCGTCGCCGAATGATAGTTACAACTCGAGAAAGCCAGCGCCAGGCAAATGGTTGTGAGCTTTTTCATCAGTTTCAAACTAGCTGTTTCCAGAACAGGCAAAGGTATGGTATAGACCAGTTATCCTCCGTTAATTTAACCGTTAGGCGCCCGGTTCGAGCGGGCCGGAAAGGCTTAGTTTATCTGTATGAAGCAGACTTTCAACAAAGCCGTCTTACTCACTTCGGTACTGCTCGCGCTCGCTTTATTAGCGAGTTGCCTGCCACAACAACCCGCCGAAAGAGGCGGACTGAACATTACCGTTTACGCCTTCTCCATCATGAAGGAGTCGCTGGAGAAAGCAATTTACCCTGCCTTTGCTGCCAAGTGGAAACGAGAGCATGGCCAGGACATGGGCTTCACTTCGTCATTTGCCGGATCCGAAACCGTTACCAATCAAATCTTGCAGGGCGTGCCCGCCGAGGTTGCTATCTTGTCGATCGATCGCGACGCCCAGCGGTTGCAGCATGGCGGATTTGTAACCACCGATTGGCACAACACACCTTACAAAGGGATCGTGAACAAAACTCCTTTCGTCATTCTGGTCCGAGGTGGAAACGCGAAAGGGATTCATGATTTTCCCGATCTAGCCAAACCGGGTGTAGAAATAATTCATCCGGATCCAGTCAGCTCGGGCGGCGCGCAATGGTCCATACTTGCGATTTATGGTTCCGAGTTAATGAAGTCAGAAAAGCAGTCCGGTGAACAGGATACTGCGCGCGCGCTCCAACTTCTCCAGGGCATCTGGCGAAATGTGAAGTCGACGCCCGGTTCAGCGCGCGAAGCTCGCACTCAGTTTGAAACCGGATTCGGTGATGCATTGATTACCTACGAGCTGGAGGGGCTGCTGATGAAGGAAGCGAAGAAGACGCCGCTCGAAATCATTACTCCTAAAGCAACAATTTTCAGCGAGCACCCCGCCGTTGTTATCGACAAGAACGTAACTCCAGCTAAGCGCGCGGTCGTAGACGCTTTCATGCAATTCCTGTGGAGTGACGAGGCGCAGCAGGCTTTCGTCAAGTACCATTTTTATTCTGTCACCAATGATGCACTGAATAAGCAGAACGCGGAATTCGTACCGGTTGAAATGCCTTTTGACATCAGCTATTTCGGCGGCTGGGATAAAGCCTATCCGGAAGTGATTGAGGGAATCTTTCGCGACCGGGTGCAGAGGAAGTAAGACATTGCCGAATGCCGATTGCCGATTGCCGAATTAAGAGCAAGCTGGTTATAGATGTACGCGGTTAGCTGGCCCAGGCGCTGGTTCTTAAAGTTAGACAATCGGCAATCGGCAATTGGCAATCGGCAATGAAATCATGAGTTCAGTAATTCCAACAATGCGGCACGTGCGCGGCTTTGATGTAGTGAGGCCGTTGAGCATTTGGATGCTCATCTTCATGATGATGCCACTGGTGTTTCTGCCGCTGGCATCGATCTTTATCTTTGGCACGAGCAGTGGGTTGGGAAATTTTTGGGCGGCGCTGAATGCGCCGGAAGCGATCTTTGCGCTCAAGCTTTCCATGGTCACGAGTTTTTGGGCGACTGCATTCAATGTTCTTTTTGGGCTGTTCGCGGCTTACGTGCTTTCGCGTTACAACTTTCTGGGACGCAATGCGCTGATCGTTACTATCTCGCTGCCGACCGCGATTCCGACCGCGGTAGCAGGCTTTGCATTACTGCTTTTGTGGGGACCGTACGGAACGCTCGGACGCCTTCTAAGGCCGCAGGGAATCCAAATAATGTTCACTGCGAGCGCGATAGTCCTTGCAAATATCTTCGTTACATTTCCGTTGGCGTTCGGCGTGATCAAGCCGGTATTCGATACCATGAGCCGCTCGCTGGAAGAGGCTTCGGCAACCATTGGCGCAACTCGCTGGCAAACTTTCTGGCACGTCACCTTGCCGTCGCTGCGCGGCGCGATTGTTTCCGGCGCGCTGCTGACGTTCGCTCGCGCGGTCGGCGAGTTTGGTTCAACGATCCTGGTTTCGGGAAATCTGGCGGGACGGACGCAGACCGCGCCGCTGTACATCTTTGCCAAGTTTAATGAAGGCCAAATCGAAGCGGCCAATGCCATTGCCATTGTGCTGGCGCTCTTTTCGTTTCTAATTTTTAGTGTGCTGTTTTTTGCGCGCGATTGGTTGGACGTCGACTGAGGCTGAAGAATGAAAGCCCAGGTTGCCAGAATTATGGATTCTTCGATTACGCCGCCATTACCGGAAAGTATGCCCCAACCGGCCGCCAGCATCGTTGGCATCAGCAAGCGTTTTGGCAAAACCAGCGTGCTTGAAAACATCTCATTCGATGTTGCCGAAGGCGAAGCGCTGGTGTTACTTGGCGCGTCCGGCAGCGGCAAGACCACCATCCTGCGAATCATTGCCGGCCTGGAACAGCCTTACACCGGGAAAATAATGCTTCACGGCAAGGAGGTAACCGAGTTGCCCCCCCGCGAGCGCGGCATCGGCGTCATTTTCCAATCGTATGCGCTGTTTCCGAAGATGACGGTGGAGAAGAACATCGGTTATGGACTGCGAATCAGGAGGCGCCGGCGCAAAGAAATAAAGAACACCGTCAACGAACTATTATCGCTGGTCCAATTGGAAGAGCATCGCAAGAAATATCCCTCGCAACTTTCCGGCGGACAACAGCAGCGCGTGGCGATTGCACGAACGCTTGCTTACAAGCCGGAAGTGCTCTTGTTTGACGAGCCCTTTGGTGCGCTGGACGCACAGACGCGCGTTCATCTGCGCCGCGAGATTCGGGCGTTGCTGAGGAAGGTCAACGTGCCGGCAATTTTTATTACTCACGACCAGGAGGAGGCGTTGGAACTCGGCGATCGCATTGCCGTGATCAATGTTGGCCACATCGAACAGATCGGCACGCCACGCGAGGTTTACAACAATCCGGCTTCTGAATATGTGGCGACTTTTTTGGGTGCGGCAAACATTCTTGAAGGCACAATCAGCCGCGGCCACGTTGTGGTCGGCAACGCGCAGATGCCGGCGCGCTTGCTGGGCGACCGCTTTAAGGAAGGTCAGGCAGTCAAGCTGATTTTCCGTCCCGAGGATGTTTTGATAAGTAAGACACAGGAGTTTCCTACCGGACATGCTTGTCTTTCGAGCGGGGTGGTCGAAGAAATCAGTTTTGTGGGAGCTTACGAGCGGCTGCGAATTCGGCTTGAGGCGAGCAGCGGCGCATGTGAAACAAGTGACACGCCTTTCTATCTAACGACCGAAACTCCCGAGCGTTCCAACGCTAAGCCAGTGATTTGCACTCGCCCCAAACCGGAAACAAACGCATTCAGATTGCGAACCGGCGATCGCGTTTTTCTCGGCCTCAGTTCATTTACCGTCCTGCCCAACGACGCGCGCACAAGTGCGACGTCTCAACCGATAATCAAAACATCAATCTAGCTAATCTTGAGAATTCGGTAGGTTTCAAGAGTCCTACTGGGCTACGGCTCTGCCGCCTGATGTGCGGCGGCGGCTTTGCCCCGCCGTTACGTGCTCATCTCGAACAGGGCTATGCCCCTCAGTATCACGCTTGGCCCATTTGCTGAAGCTGACCGCGGAAGAAATTCCCAAAACCAAGGGGCGTAGCCCAAACTCTTCGGGCAGTCCTACGGCGGGGCAAAGCCGCCGCCGCACAGCAGGCGGCAAAGCCGTTGCGTGGCCACCGAGTTTTAGGAAAAGCGGATTACAACATCGCGACCGTGGAGATAATGTAAAGCAAACTGTTAGTTTGCGGCGGTGAGCAAGAATTCAAGGTAAGTTCTAACTAGCCACCGCAAACTAACAGTTTGCTTTACGATGAAGCGCCATTTTCGAGCGCGGCAACGGCGAGGCTGTGAAAGCGTCGCCGAACGCTGTTGATGTTTGCGAAGGGTAAAGCGCGGGCGTGGGTACGGTTGGTCAACAGAATGAACACTCTTTCGTGCTGCGGATCGATCCAACAGCTCGTGCCGGTAAAACCTGTATGGCCAAAACTGTCGCCGGGTAAATCCGTTCCTGCCGTCGAATCTTTAGTCGCCGCCAATTGCCACCCGAGCGATCGCGCTTCTTCCAAACCTGACGTCATGTTTTGTCGAAACAACTGGCAAGTTTCGGGCTTCAATAATTTGCTTTCGCCCGCGAGGAATTGTTGGGCCAGCACAAAAGTTTCCTGCGCGGTCGAGAAAAGCCCTGCATGTCCCGCCGCCCCGCCGAGAAAATGCGCATTGCCGTCATGGACCTCGCCCCAAATCAGATCTTTTCGCCAATCACGATACTCGCTGCCACCGGTGTTGCTCCACATCTCGCGTTCGTAGGCGTTGCCGATCTCGCAAGCTGCTATTCCGGTTTGCATCGCCTGTTCGGGATTGAAAAATGTGTGCTGCAATTTTAGCGGCTCGAAAATTTCCTGACGCGCGAGTTGCGCCAGGCGCGTTCCGGTCATCCGTTCCAACAGAAATCCCAGCAGAATAAAACTAAGATCGCTGTACACGACTCGTGTGCCTGGTTTGTATTCCAACTTCAAGCTGGCAATCGCGCCCGGCGCGCGATCCCGCTGTCCGCCGGCGAGCACGTAGAGCGGCTGCCAGGCCGGCAAGCCTGACGTGTGGGTCAGCAAATGGCGAACGGTGATTTCTTGCTTGTCAGTCCGATCAAATTCAGCCAAATAATGCGCGACGGAACTGTCGAGCGTTAACTCGCCGGCTTCGATGCGACGATTGCATAAAAGACCGGTGACGAGTGGCTTGGTGAGCGAAGCGAGGTCATAGATTGTTTCGAGAGTCGCTGCGATTGGTTGTGCGCTGACGACCGCATTGCCACGCGCGTCTGCAAAAATCGCTGAACCCTTTTCAGCAACAAGATAGACAGCGGAAGGGAAATCGCCGGCGGCGATGCGCTCATCAAGAAAGGAAGAAATATCGTTTGCTGGTGTCGACATGTTAAAGAGGCCAGCTAGCGCCGCGCAGAAGAGCGGGGGCAAGCCACCCTTCCCAACCACGAGCTAAGGTATCTTGAATATTCTTATCAGGTTGGAACTCAAGCGTGAGTCAAAAACCTGACTTCGGCAGCCTCTCAGGTGGGGAAGGGTGGCTTGCCCCCGCTCTTATGTTAAGGGAGACTCATGCCCACCGGTTCAACCTGTACCTTCGCCGTATGCTCTTCGATTCGATCTAACACTCGCAACGCCAACGCCAGTGCCCGCCGCCCGTCGCCGCCGGAAATTGGCGAGGCCAAGCCAGCCTGCGCTGCTTCAACAAACGACATAATTTCCGCGCGCAAAGGCTCGACGTCGATGACGTCAAGATTGTGAATTTTGACTCCCGGCCACGCGCCTTCGGCGGTCGGCGGAGCCAGGCTGCTGATAGACGCATGACGAGTTGCATAGTCGATTGCGACGTAATCGTGCGGCTGAAAAAATCGCATCTTCCGAATTTTTTCAGTGCCCACGCGCGACGCCGTAATGTTGGCAACGGCGCCCGATGCGAATTCCAGCCGTGCATTTGCGGCATCTACTTTGTTCGTCAGGATCGGAATGCCGACTGCGTGCAGCTCGGTCACTTCTATTTCTTCGCCGACCAGCCATTGAACGATATCGAGATCGTGGATCATCAGGTCGAGCACGACGTCAATGTCCAACGAGCGCGCGGTAAACTCGCCGACGCGGTGAATTTCAAAATAGACCGGTTTGCGCACGTGTGGGCGCAGCGCAATCAACGCGGGATTGAAGCGCTCGAGATGACCAATCTGCAAAAGTGAAACGCCTGTATCCGCGGCGGCAATCATTTGATCGGCTTCGTCCAGAGTTCGCGAAATCGGTTTCTCAACCAGCACATGCACGCCAGCCTCAAGCAAACCGCAAGCAATCTCGCAATGCGACTCGGTCGGCACCGCGAGACTTACGGCATCGACCTTGCCGATTAGTTCGCGCCAGTTACTGCTCCACGCGGTGTTTCGTTCCGTAGCAATTGATTTAGCCGCGACCTCGTCGAGATCGCAGACCGAGACGAACTGGGTGAGACTTTCAGACGCGAGATCGGAATGGATGCGCGCGTGTTGCCGGCCCAGGTGGCCCACGCCGATGACTGCGGTCCGTAGCGTCAAGGTTTCCTGTTTCCTGTTATCATTTGAGTGTGCAGTGAGCAGTGGGCAGTGTGCAGTATTCGGAGTTTTTCAACGACAGACTCAAGTGGATTTGCTGCGCACTGCCCACTGCCCACTGCACACTGACAAAGCGGAGCGACTATACTTGCAACCTTCAATCCTTGCCAAGCGCGGCAGCATTTTACTTTTTGTCGCTTTCATTCTGTTTTATTTCTATGGTTTGGGCCAGCTTCCGTTTATTGGTCCGGATGAACCGCGCTATGCCCAGGTCGCGCGTGAAATGTTTCTGCGCCGCGATTGGATTACACCGACGCTGGGTGGTTATCTGTGGTTTGAAAAGCCCGCGCTGCTTTATTGGATGGCGATGGCGGCGTTCAAACTGTTCGGTGCTTCCGAATGGGCGGCGCGCTCGGCCAGCGCTATTAGCGGATTGTTAACTGTTGCAGCGGTTTATTGGATTGGCAGAAGAACTGAGCGCAGCGAAGCGATCTCAGATCTCAAATCTGAAATTTCAAACCAGCCCAACCTCGAATCGGAAATTTCAAATGAGGCCCATCTCAACTCTGAAATTTCAAACCAGCCAAGTCTCAAATCTGAAATTTCAAGTGAGACCCATCTCAACGCTGAAATTTCAAACGAGACCTATCTCAAGTCTGAAGTTTCAAAACAGCGCAATCTCAAATCTGAAATTTCAAGCAGGCCGTACGGGTCACTCGGCTTTTGGAGCGCCTTCGTTGCCGGCACGAGCGGCGGATTGATTGCATTTTCGCGCGCTCTAAGTTTTGACATCCTGGTTACGATGACTATTGCCTGGGCGCTCGCTTTCTTTTTTTCGGCGGAGCTCGAGGTTGATCGGAAATCGCAGCGGCGTCTGTTGGCGGCATTCTATTTTGCGATGGGACTGTCGCTGCTCGCGAAGGGCTTGGTGGGATTTGTGATTCCGTTTGGCGTGATTGGCGCTTATTACACGCTGCGCGGAAGAGCACCGGCGCGAAAAATTTTGTCGAGCATAGCGTGGGGTATTCCATTGTCACTGGCGGTTGCAGCCGTTTGGTACGGCCCAATGTTCTGGAAGCATGGAATACTTTTCTTCGACGAGTTCATCATCAAACATCATTTCGAGCGCTATGCTACGAATAAATATCATCATCCCGGCCCCGTCTACTATTACCTGGTGGTTCTGCCGATACTGGCACTGCCATGGAGTGCGCTGCTAATAGACGGCTTGCTGAAAGCGCGCAAGGCATTTTGGAAGGGCAGCGACGATCCCGTAAGCCGGCTGCAAACTTTTACGCTGGCCTGGATACTCTTACCGCTGGTCTTCTTTAGCTTTTCCAGTTCGAAACTTCCCGGGTACATACTTCCAGTTTTGCCTGCCGTAGCCCTGTTGGCTGGCTCGCGGCTGGCGCAACTTCATCGCGGCGCTAAAGACAATTTGCCAATCATTACAACTGGGGCGCTGGGACTGATAGGCGCGATTGCGGTTCTGATTTTGGCCAAGCAGTCGGGAACAATATCTGTCCGCGCTGCTTTGACAATCTCAGCAATTAGCGCAACTGCCGGCGTGCTCGCGCTGCTTTTGCGTCGCCGCCGGCAGGCCGCGGCAATTCTGATTGGCACAGCAACTTTCGCAATTGTCGTCGTTGCCTTGCAGTCCGTTGCGCCCGGAATTTTTGATGCTGAGTCTTCAAGAAGGTTGATTCAACTTGCCGACGAGCGCGGTTATGCCAGCGCGACCGTCTTTGGATTACACCGAGATGATCGCAGTCCGGAATTTTACGCAGCGGGCCGTGTGGTTTATGGAGAGGACCACGAGCCAGTTATGTATGACGGTATTCGCCATCTGGTTTCTGAAAGCCACCAACGCAGAAAGACAGTTTTGTGTTTAGTTCCGGTCGGTGATCTGGATACCTTGGGACAGGCCGAGTCAATCCAAATAGATGTGATTGCAAACAACGGCCGTACAGCCATAGTAGCGGTCACGCCGTTGTGAGTTGGGATTACCGCAGGTTTTTTGAGAAGAAATCTATGACGCGGCGGTCGTAGCCTTCGCCTTGTTCGCCGGTCGCGGAAGGCAAATTGTAACCTGTCAACGGCAAATCCAATTTTGCTTCCACGTTTGCCTGAGTCGGAAAACAAGGCTGCACGGCCGCAGTCGAATCGCGCAGATAACCATCATCAGCGCCCGCGAGCAAGAGCACGCGCGGATTGTTCAACTGACTCGCCATCTGACACGAGGAACCGTTTTGATAACGGCCCAGGAAGTAGATTCGAGTCGCCAAACGCGCCACCGACAGAACTGCGGTGTTCGTCACGCCGATATGGTGGCTTACTCCCGCGTTCATCAATTCATCGGAACTGCGCGGCAACGAATCAAGGACCAGCACTCGCACCGTCGAATCGTGAACTGCCGCACGCATCGCGGCGTAAGCTCCTAACTCAACGCCGTAGACTCCAAAAACATCCGACGTCAAATGCTCTCGGTTGGAGCCTTTCAGCCCGCGCAGGAAATCCAAAGCGGCGAGCACATCGTCGCCTTCTTTCATTCCAAAGGTCGATGCAGTTATCGGCGGATTCAAACCATGGCCGCGCAAGTCCGGCCACAGGATAGTAAAGCCGGTCGCTTCATTTAGTTTGATGCCAAGATTGAAGAGCCAGGAGCGGTCGCCGCCGTACTTGTGCAGAAGCACGATGGCGGGTCCTCCCTCAGCTCCACGCAAAAGCCATCCGCGCGCGGCACTGCCATCTCGATTGCGCCAACTTTCGTCCGTTACCTTCAACGCTGAGCCGCTGATTTGGGAAAACGATTGGGGCGTGACCAGATAAGGCTGTCGGGGCGGGCGAGTGATTCCGTGGACAATCGAGACGAGCGCAATGATGCAGGCAAGCACCAATACAAGAAGGATTGGCAAAAACGACTTGAATAACTTTTTACCGAAACGTCGTCGGGGCATCGAGATAAAAGTTGGGATGCAATGGTCTGTCAGTGGTCCATGACGATTTACGTCACCGACCCTGGAGTTAAGCCATCCGCGTTACCTTTCCTTCGCAACAATGCGTTCATAGTCTGCCGCAGTATTGATGTTCTCAAAAAAGCGTTCGGCTCCGGGCAAGTCCTCGATCTCGGCGAATGGAACCCAGCGCGTTTGCACCGATTGTAGCAGAGCAACTGGTTTTCGTTCGCCGGAATTGATTAACTCCTCGGCCCGCAACAGGCACTGCTTAGTTTGATAAAGGGCGCAAAGCGGTTGCGGGATGCCGTCACTTTGGACGGGTGCCACCGCCTGATATCCTTCACGCAAACTCGCCAATCGGTAGAACAGCTCGGCGGTAACAAAAGGGAAATCGCACGCGACGATTAAACACCAGGCTGCATCGGTTGAAGCCAGCGCGGTATGCACGCCGCCCAGCGCGCCCCAGTTCGGGTAAACGTCCGGCACGTGCGGCAGTTTGGTGGAATCTGTCGCCGGCTTGCCCACCACAGTAATTTCGCCGCTGATTTTTGCGAGCGCGGCAGCAACGTGCTCTACAAAACTTTTGCCATCCAGCATCAACTGCGATTTGTCGGTTCCCATACGGCGCGATTTGCCGCCGGCAAGGATGAAGGCTGCGATGGTGTCCGTCGAAATGTTATTCACCTATGGTCATTTGTTCAGGGTAAGGCTGGGCGACAGTTCGGCGGAAAATTAGCACGCCATGCGCTGGCCGACAAGGAACGATTTGGCTCGAATGTGCGTCTAAGAAGTCAGCCTGCGATTCTGCAGTTGCTGCTTCAGCGGGGATACTTATAACTAGCTTGACCCATGTAGGGGCGAAAGCTATAGTCCAACAACCGGCGTTTGACGCCGTCGATTTGTAGTAACAAAGAGGTTTTAATGAAAAGATTTGCCAACGTTTTGTTGTTTTCGATCCTGCTGGGAGTTCTCAGCGGTTCAGCTCTGGCACAGAAACCGGCGGTCGTCCTGCCCGGTCCGGATGTCAGGCTTTTTCCCCTTGAAGATCTTCGTCCCGGCATGAAGGGGACTGCCCAGACTGTTTTTTCGGGCACCGAGCCGCAGGAATTTTCCGTTGAAATCCTGGGCGTTTTGCCCGGTTTTCCCGGTCCGAGACAGTCGGCAATCATCGCCAGGCTCAGCGGAGCGAACGTGGAAAAGACCGGAGTCTTTGCCGGTATATCCGGTTCGCCGGTTTACATCGATAACAAATTAGTCGGCGCGATTGCCTTTAGTTTTCCATTTTCGAAAGAGCCGATAGCCGGCATTACGCCGATCAAACAAATGATCGACCTCTTTGAGAAAGGCACGGCCGACAATCGCCGAGGCCCGAGAGAACCGCGCGCATTTTCTTTCGCACAGTTAGCCTCCGCCGATTGGAAGCCAAACCTGCCGAAACAATCTGTCACTTCTGCTTCGCTGATTGCACCCGTTTCCCAAGGTTCGCCCCTGATGCCTTTGCTCGGCCAGCAGATGGTTCCGATTGCCACGCCGATGGTGTTTGGTGGCATTAGCCAGGAATCGTTGGGAATGTTTGCCCCGCAGCTTATGGCCAATGGCCTGCTTCCGGTTTCAGGAGCAGGCGGTTCCGCTAACATCACGCCGCTTGGTACGCCGAACGAAAAGACGCTGACACCGGGAACGTCAATCAGTGTCCAGTTGGTTCGCGGCGATTATTCGATCGCGGCGGCCGGCACAGTTACGTTTCGCGACGGCAATCACATTTATGCATTCGGCCACCCATTTCTCAGTTTGGGCGCTTCAGACATGCCGATGAGCGAGACGGCAGTCGTCACCGTCATTCCCAACGTCAATAACTCGTTTAAGCTTTCCATTCCGGGAACGATGATGGGATCGATTTCGCAGGATCGCGCGTCTGGAGTTTTCGGCGAATTGGGTCAGGCGCCCAAAATGATTCCGGTGAAGATCAAGTTGCACACCAGCCGCGATCGCAGTGACACTTATTCTTACGAGATCGCCAACGATTCTTTTCTGACGCCGCTGCTGTTGAATCTAACCGTCTACAACACGATCACCTCGAGCGAGCGAGGGCTTGGCGACTCGACGATTACGATCAAGGGCAATATCAACGTCCGTGGACAGGAATCCATTGAACTGGACCGGCGCTTTTCCGCGGCCAATTCGCCGGTGCTCGCAGCCGGCTCGGTTGCTGGACCAATTAGCTCGCTGCTCGGCAGTGGATTTGACGACGTGCAAATCGAAGGCGTGAACCTCGACATTTCCTCGACCGACACCAAGTATGCAGCGACCCTCGAACGCATTGCCCTGAATAAGACGGAAGCGCACCGCGGCGAACAAATCGAGGTGCAAGCTTACGTCAGGACCGAATCTGGAAAACAATTTGTCCAGCGCATACCGGTGCAAATTCCGAACGATGCGACGCCGGGCCAGTTGCTGGTGTTTGTTGGCGATGGTGGCGCGTTGCAGGAAGGCTCGGCGTCCCGGGCTTTCGTACCGCAGGACCTGGGCCAGTTGGTGCGGGCCATTAACAAAGTGAAGAAGAGCGACCGGCTCTACGTGAAACTGTTCCGCATCACTCCCGGCGCGGTTATCGGCACAAGTGAACTGCCGAATCTGCCGCCTTCGGTTGTGGCTACGCTGAACAGCGATCGAAATTCGGGGGGCTACACACCGACGGTCTTGTCGCCGGTTTATGAGTTCGAATTGCCGCCGGCCGAATTCGTAGTTTCGGGACAACAGTTGATTGCGCTTGAAATCGTTCCGTAAGTAGGACAGGCATTCCTGCCTGTCCATTTTGATTAAATCTGAAATTTCAGATTTCAGATTTGAAATCTAGCGCGGAGGGACAGACAGGAATGTCTGTCCTACTAAACCAAAAGGTGCGACGTTCGTTTGAACGTCGCACCTTTTCCGCGATTGGTTGATGCTTAATCTTCGAATCAGACGGAAATCTTTGCTTTTCGCCGCTGGCGAACTTTAGCGGCGAGGCCCGCCAATCCGGTCCCCAAAAGCACCATCGTCGCTGGTTCAGGAACAGTCGTATCGCAATTCGGTTTCACCTCAAACCGCGCGCACAGAAAATCGTGATAGGCGCCATTGTCAGCGCCGAAAATGGTCACCGGCAGCACCGTCGCCGAAACGGTAAACGTATTGAACTGCCAAATAATTCGCGAGTTAGTAAGCAGTGAGATCGAGTCGCTGAAAGTTCCGATAGTCAGTGAGCCAATCAAATTTAGTGTCTGCGTCTGGCCGTTAACCGTTAGCAACTCCGAAAAGTTGAGCGGATAAGTTCCTTCCGAGCCGACGCCCGTAAAGTCCTGGATGAACGTCAGCGGATTAATCAGCGCAATGAATCTGCCACCCGCTGAATCAACTGTATTCGATTCCGAATGAGCATCGCCGATGAATACATCAAACTCGTTGTTAGGCGTGCCGTTGCCGTTGTTTCCCAACCCGGTCAAGTGAAAGCCACCACTTTGCGTGACGATTTGCAGCGGATCTGCATTTGCGACTGGCGCGACGAGTAATACTGAAACGAAGGTCGCCGCGATGAAAAGGAATTTTGTCTTGCGGTTCATATTTGCTTTCGCTGGCACTTAGGGAGAATAAGTCGCGGCGCGCACTGGGCCGCGAACCCGATGAGTTGGCCGGGGCGTTTAGCCAACTATCAGGCGGTTTTTGTAGACGACACTTCGCTGCGAAATGTCGGCCGGCACTTAATGTTTCTCTAGGCGGTATAAATAACCAAAGGCAGCGGGGTTCCAGAAGTAGGACAGACATTCTTGTCTGTCCTGATCCCAAGCGGGAATTACCGGGTTGGCCTTCCGGCTCTGTTGACGATGAAAAGGAAGCGTCTCGCGGAATTGGGTATCAGAATTCGTTCGCTCGAAAGGGCCAGGGCCTGGATTGCTTTGCCTAATTCCTCGCCGCCAAAAAGTAGCAGCGTGCCAGCCGGCGGCGCCCATTTTATTAGGGGCGGCAACATCGTCTCGAAACGTTCGAGCGCACGGCAGCTGACGAAATCAACTTGCGGAGTTGCCAGGTTCTCAAATCGTTCGGCAAACACCTGGACCCTTTCTTTCGTTGAAGTTTCGCGCAAGACTTCGCGCAGGAACACGGCTTTCTTTTTCGAACTCTCCACCAGCACTGCTTGCAGATCAGACTTCGCGATGAGACAAGGAATAATTGGCAGCCCGCCACCTGATCCAACATCGGCAACGCGCGCGCCCGGCGGCAAATATTTCAACAGCAACAAAGATTCCAGCACATGTCTGGTTGCAAATTCCTTTGGTGAATGGAACGAGACGAGATGCAGACGTAAATTCCACGCGGAAAGCAGTTCAAAATATTTTGCCAAGCCATCAAGAGATTCCCTGGAAAGCGTCACGCCGTAAGAGGGCATCTCAGCTTCCAGGCTTTCTTTAAATTGAGCAATTGACGTTGCTTTGTTCATTGTTACAAGGTCTTTGTCCGCTTTGCGTCTTTACAACTGCGCATGAGATTCTAGTCTAAAGTTGAGCGTAACCTCTTTACTGGGACCGCGGGCGTCCCGCCCGCAATGAGCGCGAAGCGCGAAAGGAAGATCGATAATAACCTCGTGGCATTTGCATATCGCTAGCGTACCTGGCGGGCGGGACGCCCGCGGTCCCAGTGAAGAAGTTTGTTATTTAATCCAAAGTTCATTATGACCAAAACGCTTCCGACCGATGACCTGGCCACTCAGCACGAACAACTGGGACGCGCAGTTACAAAGATCATCTCCGATTATGCAGCCACGCTCGACTCGAGAAAAGTTACCTCCTCAGCAACCCCACAGGACTTGCTCAAAATCTTTGATGAGCCTTTTCCAGAGCAGGGCATTGCCGCCGAAGAAATTCTGGCGCGCTTCACTGACGAAGTATTGGTCCATGCGATGCAGGTCCCAAGCCCACGCTACTTCGGCCAGTTTAACCCCACCCCATTGCCGATTGGCGTTTGGGCCGATGCCTTGACGTCGGTGCTCAACCAGAACGCAGGCGCCTGGCGCAATGGACCAACCTCGGCAATGATCGAAGCGCGCGTGTTGCGCTGGTTGTGTGAATTGGTTGGTTATGGCCCGGAAAGTTTTGGCACCCTCGCCAGCGGCGGAACGGAAGCGAACCTGATTGCACTCAAGTGCGCGCGCGATCGCGTTCATCAAACTGCAGTACAGACTGGTTTGAGATCGGCGTCCGGCGACTTAACTGTTTACGCTTCCGACCAGGTTCACTTTTCAATTGAAAGAAGCGTGGACATCCTCGGTCTCGGCCGCGCCAGCCTGCGAAAGATTCCCACCGGACCCGATTTCCACATTCAAACCGACGCCCTGCGAAAACAGCTCGACGAGGATCGGAAGGCCGGCGCTATTCCTTGTTGCATCATTGGTCTGGCCGGAGCAACCTCCACGGGCGTAATCGATCCGCTGGCAGAACTGGCACAAATCGCCGTCGAAAATAAGTGCTGGTATCACGTCGATGCGGCTTATGGAGGCGCGCTCGCTTTCTCGTCGCGGCATCGCGAAAAACTAAACGGCATCGCGCTCGCGGATTCGATAACCTTCGATCCGCACAAGTGGATGTTTGTGCCATTTGCCTGCGGCGCGGTACTAGTGCGCGATGGTGGTCGAATTTTGCGCGACGCGTGTGATATCACACCCGAGTACTTGAATGAAGATCGCGGTGGCGCAGACGTCGAATTTGATTTTTTTCGTTATGGACAAATGGGCACGCGCCGCTTCAACTCGCTGAAATTGTGGATGGCGCTAAAGTTCATGGGTAGGCAAGGCTACGCCGCCGCCATGGAGAAACAGATCGCGCTTACCGAATACTTTGCCAGACGCATCGACGAGTTGAGCGACTTTAACCGCATGAATGACATCGAAACAGCCGTCTGTTGCTTTCGTTTTCTGCCGCTTGAATACGTAAGCGTGCCGGGCGGTGAACAGGATCGTCTGCAACAAAAACTGCAACAGGAAATCGAGCGCAGCGGTGAAGCGTGGATTCACACAACTGTCCTCAACAACCGGCGAGTCTTGCGCATCAACATCAACAGTTTTCTGACGGAGCGCCGCCACATTGATGATTTGCTAGAATTGCTGGTGCGCACGGGAAAGACTGTGGCCTAAGCGGAGTTTGGGCAGAGGCCGGTAGTTCAGAGTTCAAGCTTTAGCTTGTTGTTGTCACGAAAGAGCAACCTGAAGGTTGGACTCTGAACTGCTTGAAACTTGCGGATGTAAAAAGGGAACTGATCGGATGCTTTCGAGAAATCATTTAGTCGTTGCTTGCCTGATTTTGTTCTTGACTTCGGCAGTAACAGCAGAGCGCTTCATCGCGCAGACGGCTTCGTCTCGCTCGCTTGGCGCGGTGAAATCGCAGACGGAGTTTGATTCGCTTGCTGTAACCTACGACGCCAATACACCGTACGCACTGCCGCACGTGCTGTTCGTCATCGATCGTAAGGACGCGAACAAAATTTACTACGTCGACACGAAACGCTATGCCTTTCACAAGGATTTCGTGAATGGAACCTATTTGTCCCTCGAGCGCGGCCGCGAGTTTTTTGAAAACAATTATCTGAAACCAAACCGCCGCTTCATTCTTGGCACCATCGCCTATCAAACACCCATCAAGCGTTGGACCTTTGAATTCTGGGAAGGAGATTTGATTTCCGCCGATCAGATCAAGCTTGCCGCCGAGGTGATCAACCGAACTTTTTTCGTTCCCGTTGCCTACAAACCTAATTCCAACCGGCAGGACGAGGCATCGCGGGCGCTTGCCGGCGTGCAACGCGTTTTGCAAAGCGAGATCGCCAGAGAGCAGGAATACCAGGCGCTCAATCTTGCGACGGGACTCGGTCGCATTCATGTAATTCCCAAGCTCGACGAGCACATCGAGATAGGCTTTAACGAAATACTGGTGCTCGACGAAGTGCCTATTCAATTGCCGCCAGTCGCGGGGGTGATCACGTCGAAGCCATCGACGCCTTTGTCGCACATTAACCTGCTCGCAAAAGGGTGGGGCATCCCCAACGCCTACATCAAGAATGCGACGACGCAGTTGAAGCAGTATGACGGTTGGTGGGTGACCTTCGAGACGCGCCGTGACAACTATTCGATCAAGCGTGCTGACATCAATCAATTACGCGAGTATCAAAAGCGACTGGCCCAGCGGCTCGACGTCGTGAAACCCAGGTTTGATCTTTCTGAGACGCGCTTGCTTGGACTCAGTCAGCAACGCGCCAGTTCCAGTATCGCGTTTGGCGGAAAATCGGCGAACCTCGGCGAGTTGATGAACGCTCGTCTGCCTGGCATTACAGTTCCGAACGGCTTTAGCGTTCCTTTTTATTACTACGATCAGTTTCTTAAGGCGAACAAACTGGACGATGCGATTTACGCGCTGCTGAACGATCAGAAGTTCGTTCACGATCCGGCTTACCGGCGGGCGCGTTTGACGGAACTCCGTCAGCGCGTCGAGCAAGGCACGTTCGACGAGAAACTGCGAGCGCAGATTATGCGGCGCGCGCAACTGGAATTTGCCGGCAAAGGGTTATTCGTTCGCAGTTCTTCCAACTCGGAAGACCTGCCGAATTTTAGCGGCGCGGGTTTGTATACAACGGTGCCGAATGTCAGGGGTGAGCAGGAACTGATCGACGCAATCAAAACTGTGTGGGCGTCGCTTTGGAATTTTGAAGCTTACGAAGCGCGCGAACGCATGGCGGTGGACCACTCGAAGATTTTTATGGCTGTGCTGATTCAGGAAGGCATTAACTCGGAAAGTTCGGGCGTGATGATTACGACCGATCCCTACAATAACGAAAACAAGGGCGCAATCTATATCAGCGCCAAACGTGGCCTGGGGATCAAAGTGGTCGAGGGGAAAAAGGTCGCCGAGCAAATTATCTACCAGCCGCGTGCGAACGCCATTCAGGTTTTGACGCGCTCGGATGAAGACAGTTTGCTGACGTTTGACGAGAGGGGCGGCGTGAAAGAAATTGCCATCACCGGCGAGCGCGTTGTTTTGACTGACACTGTGGTTCGCCGTTTGGTGACGGCAGCAACGGCCATCAAGCGTATCTTTGGCAGCCGAGATCAGGACATCGAGTGGGCGTACATGAAAGGTCAGATTTATATTGTTCAATCGCGGCCGTACATCGCCGGTGGGTAGTAGCACAGACTTCAGTCGGTGTTATCCGTAACAAGCACAGAGACTGAATGTTTGTGCTACTCGATCGAGCACAGACTAAAGTCTATGCCACTTATTGAGGACAAAGCCTACAGACATGAGCCAAAAAATCTTTGTTGATGGAATTCTGAAAGATCGCGTCGCGTTTGTTACCGGCGGCGGCACCGGCATCACCGGCGGCGTTGCGCGTGCGCTTGCTGAAGCGGGCGCGAATGTGGCGTTGGTCAGTCGCAGCATGGACCACCTCGAAGCTGCGACAAAAATTATCAACGACGCCCACGCTCAAGACGCCGACGTTGGCGAAGCGTTTGCTGTTACCGCCGACGTGCGGAATCCGGAAGAAGTGGAAAAGGCGATAGCAGCAGCCATCGAACGTTTTGGCAAGATCGACATTGTTATTAATGGCGCCGCCGGAAACTTTCTTTGCAAAGCCGAAGAGCTATCGCCAAATGGTTTTGGCACTGTCGTGGACATCGACTTGAAAGGCACGTTCAATGTCTGTCGCGCTGCTTTTGCGCAACTGAAGCAGCACAACGGCCAGATTCTTAATATCAGCGCCACCCTTCATTATCTCGGCACGCCGATGCAGCTGCATGTTTCCGCGGCCAAAGCCGGGGTCGACGCGTTGACGCGCAACCTTGCGGTTGAGTGGGGACGTTACGGCATTCGAGTCAACGCGATCGCGCCTGGTCCAATTGAAGATACTGAAGGCATGAAGCGTCTGGTGCCCGAACCCGTTAAAGAGAAACTGAAGAAAAACATTCCTCTCGGCCGTTTCGGGCGCATCGCCGACATCGAGCGTGCCGCAGTTTTTCTTTGTTCAGACGCGGGGAGTTTTATTAATGGTGAGATTCTGGTCGTCGACGGCGGGCAATGGTTGTCGGCGGCCAAGTTTATTTGAGATTCCGCTGGAGCAACGTCCTTGGGATGATATTTCGGTTTTAATAATATCCGTGATGATCCACATCAAGACACCGGTTTTCGCTCCATAGGAGCGAGATGTTTATAGAAAACAATTTCGTTAACAGCCTTTTCGCGAGAGCGAAACTGTTTCAGTTTCGCTCTCGCGAAAGAGATCGAAAGGGTAGCGGTGGTG
Organism: Pyrinomonadaceae bacterium; assembly: GCA_030841085.1. Lineage (GTDB taxonomy): Bacteria > Acidobacteriota > Blastocatellia > Pyrinomonadales > Pyrinomonadaceae > PSRF01. The sequence continues at coordinate 38,079 of JAVEDP010000041.1, read as the reverse complement.
TCTATAAACATTTCGCGCCTACAGCGCTCTAGCATTAACGTGCGATGAAAGATAAAGGGTCCATAAATTCGCTGCGCGACGTTCTGTACATCGTCATATCTGTGCTGGCGTTCGCAATGTCTTTGAATGCGCAGGAACCAAAGAATTCGGAGTCAGGTACCGATCCGCCGAAGAAAAACGCCAGACCCGCCGAAGAGATCGCAACGAAACCCGAACCATTCGACAGCGCGTCGGTAGAAAAGATGGCCCAACAATGCGTTACGCTTGAAACTGAAGCCGGCAACATCGCGATCGAAATGCTGCCCGATTCCGCGCCGGAAAATGTTCGCAACTTTCTCAACTTATCAGCTACTGGCGCGTTCGATACGACCACCTTCAGTCGCGTCGTTAAAGATTTCGTTATTCAGGGAGGCAATCTATCGACCAGCGAGAAGTGGGGAATTGAGTTGATGAAAAGGATGACTCACAAACTTCCGGACGAACCCAGCCTTATTAAGCACGTGCGCGGCATTGTGTCGATGGCCCGGCCTAACGAACCAAACAGCGCCACCACCAATTTTTTCATACTCGTCGGCAACGGCTCGAATCTTGACGGAAAGTTTTCCGCGTTCGGCAGGGTGACCAGCGGTATGGAAGTCGTTGACGCCATAAATCACGCGCCAACGGAAGGCGAGAAGCCCTCAAAGCCGGTGCACATTACCAAAGCAACCGTTGCGCCTTGTCTCTAGAAAAAATGACCAGCATTGCTTTCAACAGAAAAAAATTGGCGGCGACGATCCTCGCTCTTCTCATTCTCTTCAACTTATATGCGTGCGCTGACTCTGAACCCACGAAGCCTACGCCCGAAGCCGCTAAGCAGCTCCTGAAGTTGCGCGGCTACAACTACGATGAAGAGTCGTTTCTGTCCGCCGCAAAGGCGAGCGACCTGCTGGCCGTTAATGCGTTCCTTGCCGCAGGCATAGATCCAAATGCGAAAGAGCCGGATAGCGGCGCAACGGCGCTGATTTCCGCTGCTGCTCGCGGCGATGCAACTATCGTCGATACGCTTCTCAAAGCAGGCGCAGACGTTAATCGAAAAGATGAACCCGGCCATACAGCGATTATGCGAGCGCTCGAACACAAACAGGACGCAGTCGCCGATTTGCTCCTCGCCAGGCCAGAGTTGGATTTGAATGCACAGGGCGGAAACGGTGTCACGGCCTTGATGCTTTATGTCTGGCGCGAACGCGAAAATGTCGTACCTCAATTGCTTGAGCGAGGTGCAAAGCTCGACTTGCAGGATTCCGGCGGGGATACAGCTTTGCATGGGGCGGCACAGCGTGGAAATGCCAGGATCACAGAAATGCTGCTCGCAAAAGGCGCTAATCCAAACGTCAAAAACAAAGTCGGCGGGACGCCTTTGATGTGGGCCGCTATCTACGACCATGAGGACGTCGCCCGACTTCTCTTGGAAAACGGCGCCGATCCAAACCTTAAAGACGAAGATGGACTGACCGCTGCGGCCTGGGCAGCTAAGAACAATCGGGATGAGATGGTCCAACTTCTAAACGACGCCTCTAAGAAACACAAATGATTTGGCGGCAGTGAAGCGGTAGTAGCCGGCGTTGCAAAATTTCTGGCATTGATATGAAAACGGACAATTCTGGCGGTGCGGGCGTTCAGCCGGGAAGTGCAGTTATACTTGTGCTGCATTCGCCGCGCGAAAAATGTTGGGGCAGGCTCGAAGAGATTACTCAGGCCGGAGTATTCTTGCGCGGCCTCGACTTGAACGCTTTTGATAGTTGGGTACACGCCGTCGCCCATGACGAGCCCTTTATCGGTTTGGGCGATCTGTTCTTTCCCATGTGGCGCGTCGAACGCATTTCGCAGGACGAAGCTGACGGCGAGATGCCCTCGCTCAGCCAACAGGTTGAACGGCGCACCGGCCGCCCGGTTTCAGAACTAGTCGAACGTTGAACTAAGCTCAAAAAAAATAGTTTGTTGCAAGCATGAAACACTGTTCCATTCTCGCGTCCGATGTGTTATGCTCGGCGCCAAGCTGGTCAGCAGCAGCGTTGAGAAAAGGAGCGGAAGAAAGAGATGAGTGCCATGGCATCTGAAGATCGAATAAGCGCAGACCGCGGTAAGGCAGTCGAAGCGGCTCTAGCAAGTATTGAAAAAAGATTTGGCAAGGGATCAATCATGCGCATGGGCGAGCGTGAGGTCTCAGACATACCCGCCATCTCAACCACTTCGCTAAGTCTGGACGTAGCGGTGGGAATCGGTGGCGTGCCGCGTGGACGCATTATTGAAATCTATGGCCCTGAGAGTTCCGGCAAAACGACTCTGGCCCTGCACATCGTGGCCGAAGCGCAAAAAGCGGGCGGCGTGGCTGCTTACATTGATGCCGAACACGCAATGGATTCCGATTACGCCGGTAAACTCGGCGTCGATATCGACCAGTTGCTGATTTCTCAGCCGGATTCCGGCGAGCAGGCCCTGGAAATTGCCGAAGCGCTGGTGCGCTCAAACGGAATCGACGTGATTGTCGTCGACTCGGTCGCCGCGCTGGTTCCTCGTGCAGAACTCGATGGTGAAATGGGCGATTCGTTGCCCGGCTTGCAGGCGCGCCTGATGTCCCAGGCGTTGCGCAAATTGACAGCGATTGTGGCGCAGTCGAATACGTGCTTCATCTTCATCAATCAGATTCGCGAAAAGATTGGTGTGATGTTTGGCAGTCCCGAAACTACGACTGGCGGCCGCGCGTTGAAGTTTTATTCTTCCATGCGGCTCGACATCCGGCGCATCGGCGCCATCAAGGACGGAGACCGGGTGGTGGGCAACCGCACCAAAGTCAAAGTCGCGAAGAATAAAGTGGCGCCGCCGTTCCGCGAATGCGAGTTTGACATCATGTACGGCGAGGGCATCTCGCGTGAAGGCGATGTTCTGGATTTGGCAGTCGCGCAAAATGTCGTCGATAAAAGCGGCGCGTGGTTTTCCTACAAAGGCGACCGCTTGGGACAAGGACGCGAAAACTCAAAAGTGTCATTGAAAGAAAATCCTGACCTGCTCAAGCGCATTGAAAGAGAAGTGAAGGTGAAACTCGGTCTGCCGGTGCGCGAGGAAAAGCCTGAGCCGGCGCCAGTTGCTAAGGCTGCTACCGGCGACAAAAAGTAAGCAACACTTAGGAAAGAAAGAGGCGTTCGGCCCGTGACTTTTGTTAGTCCTGGCCGAGCGCCTATTTTGTGCTTTGCTTTAGCGCTTTACAGTCCGGCACTCTAAACGGATAATCCGGCGCGTCGGTAAGACAGACATTCCTGTCTGTCCGTGTGTGAGCGAGCTCTTGTCAGTCAGACATAAGATTTTCCATTTACCATTTCTCATCTATCATTTTTCATCTGAAGACAAGAGCCCCCGCGTGACCTAAGATGTGGGGACCAATGAAAAATGTTAGATGATAGATGGCAAGTCTCTAATTTGCCCGGATGATTGTAGGGCGACGAGCAGAATCAGACAGGCAGGAATGCCTGTCCTACTTATGGAATCAATTCTCATCAAAGGCGGAACGCTCCTGACCATGGACGCGCACGAGGCAGTCCAGGAAGGCGATCTGCTGATTGAAGGCGGTCGCATTACAAGAATCGCTGAGCGCGGCATGACGGCAGACGTTGTCATCGACGCTACCGACTGCGCTGTTTTACCGGGGTTCGTGCAAACCCACATCCATCTGTGTCAAACCCTTTTTCGCGGCGCTGCGGACGATCTGTCGTTGCTTGATTGGCTCAAGAAACGCGTTTGGCCGATGGAAGCGGGGCACACCGCCGAATCAATTAGGGCATCAGCTCAACTGGGCATTGCCGAATTGATTCAGAGCGGAACCACTTGCGCGTTGACCATGGAAACGGTCAGCCACACAGAAGAAGTTTTCAAAGTCGTCGCAGAAACTGGATTCCGCGCCACCGTCGGCAAGTGCATGATGGACCGCGGCGACGATGTGCCCGCCGGCCTTCACGAAAAGACAGACGAATCGATTAATGCCTCACTCGAATTACTGGAACGCTGGCACGGTTCTGCGAATGGCCGCATACGCTACTGCTTTGCGCCGCGGTTCGCGCTGAGTTGCACGAGTGAACTTCTTGGCCGCGTCGCACAGCTGGCGCGCGAGCGAGGCGTTATGGTCCATACGCATTCATCAGAAAATCGGAACGAGTGCGAATTGGTGGAACGCGATTCCGGTTTGCGCAATGTCGCATATCTCGATTCGCTTGGCTTATCGGGCAGGCACGTGATGCTGGCCCATTGCGTTCATCTGGACGAACAGGAATTGGAAATACTTTCAACGACGCAGACGAATGTGGCGCACTGTCCCTCTTCGAACTTAAAACTTGGTTCGGGTATTGCTCCGGTTGCAACTATGCTCGATCGCGGCATCTCCGTTTCGCTTGGAGCTGATGGCGCTGCCTGCAACAACCGCCTCGACATGTTCACGGAAATGCGCACGATGGCGCTGTTACAAAAGGCGTTGCACGGGCCCGAAGTTATTCCCGCCGCGCGCGCCCTTCGCATCGCAACCATCGACGGCGCAAGGGCGCTTGGGCTCGAAAACGAGATTGGCAGTTTGGAGGTCGGCAAACGCGCCGATGTGATCGTTGTAGCACTCGACAACGTTCATTCGATTCCGCGCGCGCCCCAGTTGGCGTCGACATTGGTTTACTCAGCCCAGGCAAACGATGTCAGGGATGTGATAATCGATGGCGCGGTAGTCATGCGCGAGCGGCAGCTCGTCAACGCAAACGAAAAAAATATTATTGCGGACGCGACGCTGCAGCGGAAAAATTTAATGCTGCGTGCTGGAATTGAAGAGTAGGAAGGCTGGGTGCTGGCGGCGGAATTTATGAAGGCTGAAAATAGCTGTGCCAGCTCGAAGGTAGCGACTGCGGGGGGCGCGATCGGCGGCCGAGCTGGCACTGGCGGGCACTTTCAAGTTTGAATCGGATGTCGTCTTTCAACTGGACTGACGTTTGGGCGCCAACCCCATCCTCAACGGCCCGAATTATACACCCGGCCAGTAATCAGTCAACGCTTTTTTGTAACGAATCTGACAAACTGGCAAGTTCCCGCGTAATTTGACAGTTCTTTTCACTAGTCCCTATACTACGCGGTCTTTCCTGCCCGGTTGGCCAGGTAGCTCAGTTGGTAGAGCGCGGCCCTGAAAAGGCCGGCGTCGGCGGTTCGATCCCGTCCCTGGCCACCAAAAAATCCGTAAATCGTGAATCGTAAATCGTGAATAGTAGTTCCGCGTTATCAGGATCTGCTGTTTCCTGGACAACCTCAAATCCTTGAGTCTTGACGTAGCTTCTCGTTGTTTCCTTGGAAGGCGAGATGCTGCTCAGTAACACTCAATCACTATTTGCGATTCACGATTTACGATTTACGGGTTCCCGCCTCACCGTGCCCAGTAATGCTTGATGCGTTCAGCCAGCATCGGAAAGGGAACGTAGTCGGCGGTGCGGCCGGCGCGGCGCAGTTCCTCGACCATGCGCATCGCACCGTCAGCATTACGCGTATGAACCATGATGGTCGAAGCGCGTTGCAGCTCCGGATTCGCAGCCAGCCATACGGCGATTGCGTAACCAGTGCGTTCATCATCGCTACTTGGCGCGTGATAATGTTCGGGATGCAGATCGTGATCCAAAAAGATTGCGTCGTAAGCGTTTGTGCTCAGCATCTGCTGAGCTCGTTTGACGGTAACGGCAACGTCAACCTGGTCGCCTTTGAAACGCGCGGCAAACCAACGATGCCGGCGGCGATCGTCGTCAAGCAGAAAGACACGGATCGGGTGTCGCTCGGCCTTTATCCGGCTGAGGCCCAATTTACTCAGTAATGAATGCAGTAACGGCATTTCGTTTTCGATAAATTCACCATTCATAATAACAACCAACCCCTTATGATTGAAGCTTTCTTCAAACTAAACGAGAAGTATCACGGCAGTTTGGCAAAGTATTTCCGAACCCGCGCGGCCAATCAGGTTAATTAACACCTTCGAGCGTCACGTTTCCTTGTCCCAATGTCACGCGATGCTATAATTCGACGTCGCAAAGATTCGATTGGTTCGCCGGAAAGTTTCGTTCCTCGAGCGCATTCCCCGAAATGTCATCTGATAAGCAAGAAACAAACGTAGTCAGTATTGCCAAGAATCGTGGGGCCCCGAGGTCGCTCGAGAATGATAAAGCTGGAGACGATGTTTGTCCGATCTGCTTTGGCACCGGCACGCGCCTGGAAGAAGGCAAAGGCGCCGTGATTTGCGACTGCCGCCGTACCAACAGCGCTTCTCGAGCATTAGACGCGGCGCGCATTCCGCCGCGCTTTCGCCAGTGCTCATTCCACAATTACTACCCGAAACATGAGTCGCAGTATTTTGCGCACAGCTTTGCGTCGCGGCTGGTGGACGATTACCCGGCGGCTGAAACGGGACTTTTGTTTATGGGACCGGTTGGTGTGGGCAAGACGCACCTCGCGATTTCGGTGCTCAGGGATTTGATTGAGAAGAAAGGCGTCGCTTGCCTCTTTTACGAATCGGGTTCATTGCTGAAAGCCATTCAGGATTCGTACAATCCAATCTCACAAACTTCCGAAACGCGGGTGCTGGCGCCCGTTTACCAGGCCGAAGTTCTGGTGCTCGACGAGTTGGGCGCGTCAGTGCCTACGAATTGGGTGCGCGACACGCTCTATCAGATCATCAACACGCGTTACAACAACAAACGACTAACTATCTTCACCACTAACTATCTGGATGAAGCGCGAACCTCAACAGAACCCGATTCGGAAACAGCTGCACCGCGACGGTCGCGAAAGTTTACTTCTGAACGCATTCAGGAAATGACTACGTTGGAAGAACGCATCGGCACTCCCTTGCGTAGCCGTCTGTATGAAATGTGTAAGAAGGTGATGATCGAAGGTGAAGACTTTCGTAAGCGCCTGGACCAGCGCCGACTTGATTCCGCAAAAGCCTAGATGCAATTCATTCGTAGTAACTCAATGGCGGACAGAATCGTCCGCTTTTTTTTAAAGTGCGCGCGTTCGGCGCTGTCAGTCTTTTGAGCGTCGAATTTTTGTCACCCTGAATTGCTATGTATAATGCTTCGACCGTGACCGCCGCGTCTTAAGTAGTTGAAAGTGTTCGCTCGAAGCATGCCCAAACGCACTGACATCCACAAAATCTTAATCATCGGATCCGGTCCAATTGTTATTGGGCAGGCGTGCGAGTTTGACTATTCCGGGACGCAGGCGTGCAAGTCGCTGCGACAGGAAGGCTACAAGGTCGTGCTGGTGAATTCTAATCCGGCAACGATCATGACTGACCCGGAAACGGCCGACGTTACCTATATCGAACCGTTAACAGTTGAAGCAGTCAGCGCCATCATTCGCCTGGAGAGACCCGACGCACTGTTGCCGACGGTTGGCGGTCAGACCGCGCTGAATCTTGCAATCGCCCTCGACGATTCGGGCGTGCTTGAAGAATGCGGCGTCGAAATGATCGGCGCTAAGCGCGAGGCAATCAAGATCGCGGAAGATCGCATGTTGTTTAAGCAGGCAATGGACGAAGCGGGGTTGGCAATGCCGCGCGGCGGCTTCGCAAAATCCTGGACCGAGGCGCAGCAAATCGTAGAAGAGACCGGCTATCCGGCCATCATTCGTCCTTCATTTACGTTAGGCGGAACCGGCGGCGGCACTGCTTACAACCCGGAAGAGTTTGAAGAGATCGTCGCCAACGGATTGGCTGCTTCGCCGATGCATGAAGTCCTGGTGGAAGAATCAATTCTCGGCTGGAAGGAATTTGAGCTCGAAGTGATGCGCGACATTGCCGACAATGTCGTGATCATTTGTTCGATTGAAAATTTCGATCCGATGGGTGTGCACACCGGCGACTCGATCACAGTCGCGCCGGCGCAGACGTTGACCGATCGCGAATATCAGACAATGCGCGACATGGCCATCACAATTATTCGCAAGGTTGGCGTGGAAACCGGCGGATCGAACATCCAGTTTGCGGTCAATCCTGAGAACGGCGACATCCGCATCATTGAAATGAATCCGCGCGTCTCGCGTTCATCAGCGCTTGCCTCAAAAGCCACCGGATTTCCGATTGCCAAGATCGCGGCAAAGCTGGCGGTCGGGTACACACTCGACGAAATTCCCAACGACATCACGAAAAAAACGCCGGCGTCTTTCGAGCCGACGATTGATTACGTGGTCGCGAAGATTCCCAAGTGGGACTTTGAAAAATTCAAGGAAGCCGAGGACGTGCTGGGCACGCAGATGAAGTCGGTTGGCGAAGTGATGGCCATCGGCCGAACGTTCAAAGAAGCACTTTTCAAAGGCCTGCGTTCTCTTGAAGCGGTCAAGCCCTTGCGTTTGGAAGATGTCACCACCGATGAACTGCAGCGCAAGCTGGCGCGCCCTAATTCGCAGCGGTTTTCGTACATCACATACGCGCTGCAACACGGTTGGCCCATTTCGGAAATATACCGTCTGTCGCGCGTCGATCCGTGGTTCCTGGAACAGCTTCAGGATGTGATGGAAATTCAAAAGTCGGTTGAAGGTCTGAAGCTGGAAGAGATTCCAGTCGAACTTTTGCGTTCGTTCAAAGAGGTGGCACTGTCCGATCGTCGCCTGGCCTATCTCACTGAAAAAACCGAAGACGAAGTTCGCGCGTTTCGCAAAAACGCGGGTGTTGTTCCAGTTTATAAACGCGTCGATACCTGCGGCGCAGAGTTTGAGTCGTTCACGCCGTACCTTTATTCAACTTACGAAACAGAGAATGAAGCGGCGCCGACTGATCGTCGCAAGATTATGATTCTTGGTTCAGGGCCGAACCGCATTGGGCAGGGAATTGAGTTTGACTACTGCTGTTGTCATGCTGCGTTTGCCCTGAGCGCGGCAGGCTTTGAAACGATCATGGTGAACTGCAATCCGGAAACAGTCTCGACGGATTACGACACTTCCGATCGGCTCTATTTCGAGCCGCTGACGTTTGAAGACGTAATGAACATCGTCGATGTCGAGAAACCGGAAGGCGTGATTGTGCAGTTTGGCGGTCAGACGCCATTGAATCTGGCGATGCGTTTGCACCAGGCGGGCGTTCCAATTATTGGCACCGGTGCTGACTCGATTGATCTAGCGGAGGACCGCAAACGTTTCGGCGCGCTGCTGCGCGAGCTTGGCATTCCGCAACCGGAAAACGGCATGGCGGCAACGGCTGAAGAAGCCAAAGCGGTAGCCGAAGAAATTGGTTATCCGGTGCTGGTGCGTCCGAGTTATGTGCTCGGCGGGCGCGCCATGGCGATCGTTTATGACGAAGAGAGTCTGGATCAATATGTGCGCACGGCGGTCGGTTTCACGCCCGACCGCCCGGTGTTGATTGATAAGTTTCTCGAGCGCGCCGCTGAGTTTGACGTCGACGCACTCGCCGACGAATCAACCTGCGTCATTGCTGCGATTCAGGAACACATCGAAGAGGCTGGAATTCATTCCGGTGATTCGTCGTGCGTTCTGCCGCCGGTGCGAATCGATCCCGAGCACATTGAAACGATGCGTCACTACACGCGTCTGTTGGCGACGGCGCTGTCAGTGCGCGGCTTAATGAATATTCAGTTTGCGATTAAGGACCACCGCGTCTACGTTCTGGAAGTTAACCCGCGCGCGTCGCGTACTGTTCCGTTTGTTTCGAAAGCGACGGGCGTTCCGATTGCCAGCATCGCTGCCCAGGTGATGGCGGGAAAGGCATTAAGCGAGTTTGGCTTGCCCGCGAATCTGACCGTCAATCGTTTCTTTATAAAGTCGCCGGTATTTCCGTTCGTAAAATTTCCCGGTGTCGATCCGATCTTGAGTCCGGAGATGCACTCGACGGGCGAAGTGATGGGCGTCGGCGACACGTTTGGGGAAGCATATGGCAAGGCGATGCTGGGCGCGGGACTGACGCTGCCGCAAAAGGGAACCGCATTCATCAGCGTTAACGATGCCGACAAAGGACAAGCGGTAATTCTGGCGCGCAAACTGGCTCGCTTGGGTTTCGACATTATCGCGACCCTGGGTACGGCCGAGCGTCTGCGCGAAGTTGGTTTGAAAGTGACGAACGTTTTCAAAGTGAACGAGGGGCGTCCGAATATTGTCGACCATATTAAGCGAGGCGAAATCGCGTTGGTGATCAATACGCCGTTGGGCCGCGCGTCGCACTTTGATGAACAGGCAATCAGGCGGGCTTCGTTGCAGTACAACGTTCCCTGCGTCACGACCATGACTGGCGCGCAAGCAATCGAGGAAGCGATTGGGGCGCGCGCGGCCGGCGGACCGATGCAGGTGCGGTCGTTGCAGGAGTTGCATGCGGCAAGCGCGGCCGTCAGATAGCGCGGCGAGCAGTTCCTCGTCCAAAGTCCAATGTCCAATGTCCAAAGTCGGTTGCGACTCGCGGACCTTGGACTTTGGACTCTGAATTCTGGACAGTCAGTCGAAGTTGGGTTGAAGCACGGGCGAGCGCAAGACGCGCCGCAGCTTCGCTGCCTTCCGTGCGGTAAGGCTCCGCCTTACCGACGGCTTGTTCTTCTTTCCCGAGGCTATGCCTCGCAATTGAGGCATAGCCTCAAGAAGTTTTTTGGAATCTAGCGGTAAGGCAGAGCCTTACCGCACGGAAGGCGGCAAAGCCGCGTTAGCGAAAGCCGCGTTAGCCAAAGCCGTTGACTAGTCCTTTGGTTAAGCCGCGCACAAGAATACATAGGGAGTGACTTTGGAAATCAATAGCCGCGAAACGATCAAGAAGATTCTGGACGACTGTCGCACCATTGCAGTTGTCGGATTGTCTTCCAGTCCTTCACGCGCTTCGTATGGCGTCGCGTCCTACATGAAGCGGCGCGACTACAAAGTCATTGCGGTTAATCCAAACGAAACCGAAGTCTTTGGTGAAAAGGCATACGCGTCCCTTGCCGAAGTTCCGGGCAAGATAGATTTGGTTGATATCTTTCGACGCTCAAGTGAAGCCGGAACCGCGGTAGATGAAGCAATCGCGATTGGAGCAAAAGCCGTTTGGCTCCAGGAAGGCGTGATCGACGGTGCTGCGGCCCAGCGTGCCGCCGCCGCTGGTCTATTAGTGGTGATGGATCGATGTTGGTTGAAAGAGCATGCGCGCATGAAATAATTCTCAAGCGCGGCTTTACGCAATTCTCAATTCTGTCCAAAGCGCGTGCGATACTCTCCCGAGCTGATAAATGCTTTCACCATATCAGCCTTGACGAAATTTCCGTTGAAGTCATCCAGTTTTCCCAACCAGAAGATGTAGCCGCTGTTATCTGTATCCGGAGGATCATCGGGATTACGCTGCAGGTAGCCGTAGTACTGCATCAAGACGAAAGCTTTATTGAACTCCCGATCTCGCAAAGTAGTATCGCTCGCGACTGAGCGCAAAACTGAAGCGCGCTTCGCCGGGTCAGCCGGCGTCGCCCCCAGCACCGCGACCAGTTGCGACTTTTCAGATGGTGAAAGCACGCCGCCCGCATTGACATCCAACTGACTTACAAATTGATCGGCGGTCAGCGAAGCCGGGAAAGCCGACAAAAAGTCAGAGCGCTGCACAAATGCCAGCATGAACGCCTGCGTGTTGTTTTCGAGCGCCTGTTCCCAACCCGGCGAATTCACGATCACGCTGTCCCGGATAACCCGCGTGTCCGGCGAAAACTCGTTAAGACGAGGAATACGAGCAAATGCCGACAGGTACGTTCTGTACACCAGATAACCGGTTTGCTGAAATTCAATCGATAGAAAAAACGCGCCGGAGACGTTTATTCGCTTGAGAGAAATGCAAACCGGATCGGTTCCACAGCTTGTAATTTCGTTGGTCCAAAAAGACAAACCAGGCGCGTCCGGTTCGCGATTCAAAAAGTCGATGTACTGCTGGCGCACAAACTTTTGTGCCTCATCGATCGGGTTTGGTAAAGCGTCAGCAAGTGTTTCGGAGTTTTCCTTCTGCACTGCCGGGACCCCGGAGTGGCCAAAACTTGACGGCACATCGATGCAAGCAACAAAGGCGTCAAACTGTCCCGCCTGCGTGGTTTGTAACGCGTTCGGACTCAACGGAAAGTTTGGTGAAAATGTATAACCGACGAGATAGGCGTTGCCTTTTGCGTCCAGCCTGATCGCGCTCGCATTGTCGCCGCCACTTCCACCCAGGTAGGTAAAATAAACAAGTGCCGTGCCGGCGCTATTCAGCTTGGCGGCGAAAGCGTCGCCGCCGGGCGCCGAGAACACATCACTGTTGCCGCCATTGGACGGTTGAAACGCGCCGACCGTAACCGGCAAGTTGGTCGATCGCGTATCACCGACCACGAAAGCGTTGCCGACGCTGTCAACCGCGATCCCGCCTCCAAACTGATCTTCATCGGCGCTGCCACCAAGGTAGGTTGAATATATCAATCCACTTGTTCCGGGGCGCGACAGGTTCAGCTTCATAACATAGACATCGGTGCCACCGGCGCTGTGGGACTGAAGCGCGGTGGCCGACACTGGAAAATTACCGGAGTCGGTGCGGCCCGTGAGGTAAACGTTTTTGGCGGGATCCAAGGCTACTCCGCGCGCGACGTCTCTGCCCGTGCCGCCAATGTAAGTGGCATAGACCATACTCGCGGCGCCCGATTTACTGAGGTCCATCTTCACAAGAAAAGCATCCCCAATGTCGTTACCGTTGCGAATACCCGCATCTGTCGTGGTTGGGAACGGTTGTAAGGCGTCAGCGGTGGTCGGAAAGTTTGTAGACTGTGTGTAGCCCGTGACGTAGACAAAGCCGGCTGAGTCCAATGTGATTCTGGCAGACTCGTCTCCAAGGTTGCCGCCGAGGTAGGTCGAGTACACAAGATCCGCCGCGCCCGCGCCGGCAGGGTGTATTTTCGCCACGTAAGAATCCGTCGAGCTAAGAAAGTTAGTTCCGGTAAATGGATTTACGGTTTGGCGAAAGGCATTGCTCGTTGTCGGAAAATTGCTTGCATAAGTCGAGCCGGTCAGATACATATCGCCGGCCTGGTCCACCACCATCCTGGCGCCATTATTAATTTGTGGCGAACCGCCAAGCAGAGTTGAGTAAAGCAAAGCGCTCCCGGTCGAATTCAACTTCGCTGCGAAGCCGTCCTGATTTGAGTGAGTCGTTTGAAACGCACCCGCGGTTAGGGGAAAGCCCGCATTATCCGTGAGTCCCGAAACGTAAACATTTCTATTGGAGTCGAGGCCTATACTCAAACCCGAATCGTTGCCGCTGGACGCGAGCAAGGTAGAAAAGATTATCGCCGTGCCGGTGGGATTGAGTTTCGTGATGAACACATCAAACGAGCCCTTGCTCGCGGATCCATCGGTACGCGGAAACTCGGCTGACGTCGTGCCGCCGGTAATGTAAATGTTGCCGGCGGGATCGAGCGCAATGTCGTTTGCCGCATCTGCCGCTGAGCCACCAAGAAAAGAGGAGTAGAACAAAACCGGATCGATGACCAACTGTCGTTCGTGATCGTATTGGCCCAGCTTGAAACCAATGCTGTTGTCGCTGTTCAACGTATAGCTGCTGGCAACAACGCGACGTTCGCCATTTACGATTTGATACGCAACTGGCTTTTCCAGATTCATCACACTGGCGCCCGCGGAAATTGTGACACCCCCGGCCGCGTTCAGCTTAACTGCGTCGGCCGCTTCAAACCGGAGCTTTATCTGATCGGCATTCGCCTCTGGCGCGACAATGAAATCGTGCTCGAGCTGACGTTGCTTGCCGTAGTAAACAACATCGATCCCCGGGTAAACTCGTGCGTAGCGAACGCCGCCGTAGGTGCGAATGTTGGTATGAAACCGCCGCGGATCGCTGCCGCTAAAATAATTTACTCGGCCAGGTAGCGCCTGCTGCCCGACACCTTTAGTGAGGTTCGCGTTAACGAGCCTCATCGTTACTTGTTGAAGGGATATTGTTTGTTTCCCCGAGGGCGGAGTGCTCTTGACGGTCGAGGTTTGCAGGGCGAAAACTGCTTCTGCCGAATTGAATTGCACGCTGTAACCGCGCCCCCTAGATAAGAAATCAAAGCGTGACTCAGCCTGTCCCTCGTTTGGTTCAAACTGCAGCGGCAAGCCGCGCATTAATTGGTTGGCGAGGCCAGAGTTCATACTTGCGGGCGCAATGCGATTGACATGCTCATTCCGGATGTTGGGATCCTTGGCTGACGAACCCGCAATGTAGTTAGGAACGCTGAGTACGGAACTCGCGGCGAGCAGGCAAATCGTTGAGAGTGAAGATATTTTGTAAAGGTTAGAGTTTGATTTCATATTGTTTAGCAAAACCGATAATTGAGACCAGGATTATATCCCTGATCGCGCAACTAGATACATTATTGAGCCGCCGAATTCTGAGGAATGCGTTGGCCGAGGCACATTGACCGGCTAAGATGTGACTTTCGTTAGAAGTGTTGCTAAGGAAACAGTATGTCAAACCCAATTCGAGCAGTTGTGATTACCGTCAGTGATGCCAGCTCTCGTGGCGAGCGGAAAGATGAGTCGGGCGAGATCCTGGTCCAACTGCTGAAAGATCTTGGCGCTGAGATTGTGGCCCAGCGCATCCTTTCCGACGATCCGGATCCACTCGCCGAGGCGTTGAAAGAATTTTCCGACTGGCGCAATGTCAATCTGATTATCACCACCGGCGGCACCGGCTTCTCTCCGCGCGACAACACGCCCGAAGCTACACTGTCTGTAATTGAACGCGCAGCGCCGGGTTTAGCGGAAGCAATGCGCATGGAGACTCTCAAGCAAACGCCGATGGCCATGATCTCGCGCGGCGTCTGCGGCATTCGTTGCGGCACATTGATAATTAATCTGCCCGGCTCACCCAAGGCAGTGAAGGAAAGCTTTGCCGTGATCGCTCCGGTTCTCAATCATGCGATCGCGCTCCTCGCCGGCAAGTCCCACGACCAGGCAAATTGACGAGCGTTCGCCCGCTGTCCTCATCTTTTCATGCCGCTCTCTGCGACCTAATTAAGCTCTCCGACTCCTGAAACAACTCCGTGAACTAATGATACACCCACCTCATAAAGTGCTTGACAAGGATGTTTCGACTGATAGTATGCGGCCATCGCCGATTCACCCTCGGTGACCTATTCAACCGCATCGCCCTATCAGTTCCTTGGGATATTATGCAGTTTGCTTCTCTCACTCAATTCTTCCACGACAGGACTGTAGTCTATGTAGTTCAAGACACCGCACTTGACTTGAGTAGGGCAGCCGCAAGAATTCCCAATGAAACAAAAAAAACCGGTCATCACTGGTAGGTGACGACGGGTATAACTCTGATCCCGGCAAAGGTCTTAATAGAGGATGGGACGATCACCAAGACCTGGTTCGGCAGCTCGCCCAGTAAATCCGCTTTGATTCAGGATGTCGGAGAGGTGGAAAGACAATGATAAAACGCCTTTCCTTAAGTCTCGCGGCCACTTTGTTTCTCGCCGCCGGCAGCCTGCCAGGCAAGCACGCGGCAGCTTTGCCAATTCCTCCTGAGATACCAAAGACGGCAACCGTAGAAATCGTTTTGCTCAACGCTCCGGGCATTAATGATGCCGGAAGTAATTGGGAGATTGCCTACGAGTTTCGCATAGCTACCGAGGCAGCCCTTTGGCAAGTTTGGAAGGAAAGACAACTCGGGACCGTCAGCGCGGCGCGAGTTGGCGAATTGATCAAAGAAGGTGGGGTCAAGAAAATTCTTGTATTCCCGGAGAATCGAAAGATCCTGTTCCAGATCCCTCTCAGTCCTGAGATTCAGGAAAGATTGAGAAACCAACCACGGGACCTGGTTGAGATTTCTCCAGGTAAGGTCAGTCCAGAAGCAATCAAGCTATCAAGAGAGCAGGAAATGAGGTCACAGGTTTTCCTCTTCCACCCTATTATCAGTGTCTATGACGCCAAGCTGAAGAAAACCATCATGATTCAATACCCGCAAGCCTGGGGCTTCGCCAGTCATCTGCAGGCTCGATTTCAAATCAAGGTGGATATTCATGATGATGGTAGTTATAGCGTGAATACGTCGTTGCCCACCAAAGCACGTTAGAACTAACGGAGGATCTCGAATCATGAAAAGATCATACGAAGCACGCCTGGTTTCTTTCCTTCTTCTTCCGCTCCTGGTTTCAACGGCGCTATCACAGCAATTCGCTCCTACCAGCGAGAAAGAACTTAAGCGTCAAAGGCAGCGACAGCAGGCGATCTCAATGGTCAAGCAAACTGCTGCCGAAGCGCCGCTCTGGAATGATAAGAACGCGGCGGTCCAGGCCCTCGCCGACGCCGCCGACTTGCTTTGGGACGAAACTCCTGGTCAGGCGGCAAAGTGGCTCCGCAAGGCATGGGACATGACTGATCAGGTGTCCTCTGGTCCCAGGGACGAGAAGCTCAAGGCGTTCTTCACTGGCTCGGCGCAAAGTGATTTGCGCACGACTGTCCTCAACGTAGCACGTAAGCACGATCCGAAGTTGGCAGACGAATTCCTGACGCAAATGTCTGAGCACGAAACGAACGATAAGAAAGAGCGCGGCGCTTTTGACGATCGCACGGCGCGCAGCGAGCAACTACTGAGCATGGCCCAGCAGATTGTGGATTCGAACGCCGAAGAGGCATTCTCGTTGGCTGCAGCAAGTTTGGCCGATGGTCTTTCGTACAAACTGCAACACATTTTGACCAGCTTGCGTAAAAAGGATGTGCAACTTGCCAATCGACTCTTCGATCTGGCGCTTGCAAAATTCAGCAGCAGTCCGCCCGATCCTGCGGAAGCGCAGATCCTGGCGGGCTATCTCTTTCGACCGGGCCTTACTTTTTCCGCGAATTCGGATGGCCAACAAATACTCGTCTTAAATCCAGCTCAGCAGAATCTTGCCGCCGTCGCATCGAGCGAACCTCAGCGCGCTAAGAGTTTCCTGATTGCCGTTTACGAAAGGCTGTTGACGCAGCCAGTCGCGATTAATACTCCAGAGGGAAAACAGAGGGCGCAGCAGATTCTGATTCTGGGCAACTTCATCGCGCGCCGGTATATAGGCTTTGCGCCGGAACTTGCCCCATCGGCACAGGGATTTCTCGCCCAGTTACATCGTCAGCTTGATCCCGTTGCCGAAAGTGGACCGGTCAGTGGAGCCTCGCAAACTACTGCGGACATCGCAGATACAACGAAGCATCTCACCAAACAAGAATTCTACGAAAAGAACATCTCTGAGTTAGAAGACAGTGCTGATAAAGAAAGCAACGCCGCGTTTAGGAGTGTTGCCTATGCCCATGCGGCACTGGCAACGAGACCTGAAGACTACGTTCACGCAAAACGGATTGCCGGGAAAATCGACAATGACGATCTGCGTGCGGATGCGGTTTCTTTCGTGCTCTATCGTGCCGCTTTGTTTTTCATTGAGAAGGCTGAAATCGGGAAGGCCATCGATATCTCTCCGACGATTAACGACGTTTCCCGGCGCGCAGTCGTTAGGATTGCGATTGCGCAACGTTTGTTGGCGTCAAAACCAGATAAGATCGAGCCCAGCGAAATAAACTTCGCACGGGAACGCGCCCTCGATCTACTCAATGATATTGATCGCGATCTTACTAAACAGCCGTCAGCAAACGCAGCCAAGATCCTTTTTGGCAGAACCGCTGTCCTGGCAAAGCTCGACAAGGATCAGGCGCTGGCGGCGCTCGAGCAAACAGTGCAAATGATCAATAAACTCGATCGGTTCGACCTGAGAGATGGGGCAGTGCCCAATCTAAGCCTGACAGCTTTCCCCGCCTCAGGATCGACCGTTGCCAGACCGAAGGTCGGTTTTGATTTTCGGAGTGCGGTAGAGCCGTTGATCACGTCGGACTTTGAACAAATCTCGACTGTTGTCGAGAGACTTACAGCGAAAGAACTAAACGGCGTAGGACGTTTGGAAGTAGCAAAGCTGTATTTGCAGAAGACGAAAGATTCCAGTTCCGCTCCGAAAGAGTTATCTCGCCTGCCGAAGTCCCATTAGGGACGAAATGTTTATAGATTTGGTTGAAAAAAGTTCCGAGCTCTGTAGGAGCGGGAAGACCCGCACCGTTCGCTTGTTACGAATGTTTCGCTCCTACAGAGCTATCCTCGTCGTGGGTTGGCTGAAGCTACGAACATTCGGCTCCTATGGAGCAAAGCCAGGGCATGCCTAAACTCATCGTTGACATTGATCTTGTGCGCCACTTAATATCTTTTCGTTTTCAATAATTCAGAAAAAGTTCCCGAATACGAATTCGCACAACGCTCCCGACCGCGAAATCAAAACGAAGCCATTAGTTAAATGCTGCTTCAGGCAACCACAACAGCGACGGCGAATATTGGGTCGCCAATAACGGCTTACTGGCCGGTGATGATTTTCTTCGTGGTGGCGATTGCTTTTCCAGTTCTGCCAATCATTCTGGGACGTTTTCTAAGGCCGGCTGTTTACGGTAAAGGAAAGATGCGGCCGTACGAATGCGGCATCGATCCGATTACGGATGCGCACTCGCGTTTCACCGTTCGTTACTACATCGTAGCTATGTTGTTTTTGATCTTTGATGTCGAGACTATTTTTTTGTTGCCGTGGGCCATCATCTTCATGGGCGACGATTTTTCGTTCACCAAATTTGCGCTGATTGAGATGTTTGTGTTCATCGGCATTTTGGTTGTTGGTTATTATTACGCGTGGCGCAAAGGCGCGCTGGAATGGGCTTGAACTCGTCAAAAGTCCAATGTCCAAAGTCCAAAGTCATTTGCGACTCACGGACCTTGGACTTTGGACCTTGGACTTTGGACTAACAAATGGCTGAACACGATCAAGGCTTCGTCCTAACCAGGTTCGACACACTGATGAATTCGGTGCGGCGAACTGTCGGCGCTAAGGCGCTCGACATGACTGCGCCGGTGGTGAACTGGGCGCGCAAGTCTGCGTTGTGGCCCATGACCTTCGGACTCGCTTGCTGTGCCATCGAAATGATTGCAACCGGCGCCGGTCGGTTCGATATCGATCGTTTTGGCGCCGGCGTGTTTCGCCCCAGTCCGCGGCAAAGCGATCTGATTATTATCGCCGGCACGGTCACCTTAAAGATGGGCCCTGTCGTCCGCAGAGTCTATGAACAAATGCCAGAGCCAAAGTGGGCCATCGCCATGGGCGCGTGCGCCTCGACCGGCGGGCCGTTTGATTCCTACTCGACCATGCAGGGCGTCGATCGCTGCATTCCGGTGGACGTTTACATCCCCGGTTGTCCGCCGCGGCCGGAAGCGTTGCTGTATGGCTTAATGCGTTTGCAGGACATCATCATGCGCGAAGCGCCCTCGGCATACATTTTTGAATCCGACGGCACGGTGCATCGCCAGCAGTCGCTCGACGATGGCGAAGAGTTAATTGCAAACAACCGTGCCGAAGCGCAGAGTATTGCCACCCCCGTTTGAAAGGTAGGACAGGCATTCCTGCCTGTCCTCTTCGACAAAATAAGGGACAGACAGGAATGTCTGTCTTACATTTGAAGGGACAGACAGGAATGTCTGTCCTACTTAGTACCCCTCGCGTTCTAAAACAATTTCAGTTAAGCGCACACTAATGCGCTGCGGAGGTTCACAAATGAAGTCGGTTAATTCCAGGCGATTGATATCGCTGTTGACTCTCTTAGTTATGTTGTCGCTGCCTATGCTGGTTGCGGCGCAAAGACGCACGCGACCGAGATTGCGAAGGACTGTGCGCCGCACGACGACGACCCGGACCGGGACGACGCCGCTTGGTCCAATAGTTCCGGTCGGCACCAATTTGAAGATTCGCATCGAGGACGGTCTATCGAGCAAAGACTCGCGCGTCGGCGATAGGTTTACGGCGACGGCGCTTGATCCGGTGCGCTTTAACGAAGGCAGAATCACCGGGCACATCAGCTCGATTCAAAAGTCAGGAAAGATCCAAGGCCGCACCAGCATGAACCTGGCGTTTGATACGATCGCGCTCGGTGATCGCACGAGCACGCTGCACGGATACGTGACGCGTGTTTACGGCGGCGACTCCGGGTCGCGCGCGGACAACGAGGGCGGTGTCGAGTCCGGCAGTCGCAGGAACCAAACCATCAAGCGCGGCGCAATTGGAGCCGGCGCCGGAGCCGTGCTGGGCGCGATTGTCGGCGGCGGAAAAGGCGCCGCGATCGGTTTGATACTCGGAGGCGCGGGCGGCGCAGGTTCGCTGGCGGTGCAGGGCAGCAAAGAACTGAAAATCGAGCCGGGAACTGAAATGCTCGTGCGCGTCACGAGATAGTCGCTCGCTCATTAGAGCTTTCGTTCGTTGTAAAGCAAACTGTTAGTTTGCGGCGGTTGCGCAGCATTCAGCTTTGAGTGACAACGTGCCACCGCAAACTAACAGTTTGCTTTACTTGCTGTAATCTCAGGCGCAAAGAAGTCGGCTCTGTCGCTTCTTTGCGCCTGTTTTCGTTTCCAGGCAGCGAGACAAACCGGTGTGGATTCTTTATTGGAAGCAAACTGGAACTCCGGCCGTCTAATCTTTGTTAGTCAAAAACGGAGGAGCGGATGGAGCAGCGCGCGCTAATGGCGGAACCGACAATTGATGAGCGCGTCATCGCAGCCTGCCAGCAGGGGGACAGGGATGCCTTTGGTCTGTTGTTTGATAGCTACAAGGACAAGGTGTTTTCTATCGCAGTCTATTCATTGGGCGGTGATCAAGCAGCGGCCAGCGACGTTTCGCAACAGATCTTTCTGAAGCTAATGACGAACATCGGCCAGTTTCGCGGCGATTCCGCTTTTACCACCTGGCTCTATCGCATGGTCGTAAACACCTGCATCGACGAGCAACGAAAGCGCAGACGCTTTCTTCCGTTTGGAGAATCGAATCCGATGAGCAAGGTCGCAGATAGAAGGGGGCCGGAGAAACATTATGCGAAACGTGAAGTTGCCGACTGCGTCCGAGCGGCAATCCAGGAATTGAAACCGAAATGGCGCCTGCCGATACTGTTGAAGTATGTCGAAGGACTTTCCTACGAAGAAATCGCCAACGTACTAGGTTGCTCAAAGGGTACGGTGGCCTCTCGACTTAATCGTGGCCATCAGGCCCTTGCCAGAAAGCTATATCACTTGCGGGGCGAAGTTGTTTTGGGAGATTAGAAATGTTTTCGCAGCACGTTGCCAAAGACTTATCCGCCTACTGCCATGGTGAAATCTCCGGCGAAGACTCGCGCCGGATTGCCGAGCACTTGATTGCCTGCAACCGCTGTCGCGAGCAGTTTGAAGAGATAAAGCTCGGAGTAAAACTCGCGGAGCGATTGCCGCAACTGTCCGCTCCGGACTCACTCTGGCTCGAGTTCCAGGTTCAATTGGACGCCGTTGGTACGCTCGTGAAGGAACCGCATTCGCTTGTTTCCAAGCGAAAGGTTTCCGGGCGAAAGTCTACCTTGCGAAGTTGGCGTTTGGTGCCGGTGGCCGCGGTGTTGCTTCTTATTACCGGTATCGGCGCGCTTTATTTTTACCCGCGACCGTCACTGCCTTTCTGGGAAGTAGTTCGGCTCAATGGTTCTCCACGAATTGCCTCGTTACCCATCGATGAAAAAGGCCGGCTGGCGTTGGGCGAGTGGCTGGAGACTGATGGCTCCTCGCGCGCGCAGATTGATGTCGGTTCAATTGGCCAGGTGGAGATCGATCCGAATACGCGCGTGCGCCTGGTGACAGCAAGAGCCACGGAACATCGACTCGAGCTTGCGCGTGGAAAGATGAGCGCGAGGATTTGGGCGCCGCCGCGGCTGTTCTTTGTCGACACGCCTGCGGCGGTGGCCGCGGATCTTGGTTGTGCGTACACGCTGGAGGTTGACGACAATGGCGCGGGACTCTTGCACGTTACGATGGGGTGGGTTGCGCTACAGCTGAAGGACAGGGAGTCAATGGTCCCGGCGGGCGCGAGTTGCGCGACGCGTCCCGGGATTGGACCGGGCACGCCGTACTTTGAAGATGCGTCGCAACCGTTTCGACTGGCACTTTCAAAGTTTGATTTCGAACCGAACGATAAAAACTGGTCCATAATTCCAACGCTTGATGTCCTTTTGGGTCAGGCGAGACCGCGCGACTCGTTGACTTTGTGGCATCTACTTCCCCGCGTCCAGGGAACCGATCGCGAGCGCGTCTACGATCGTTTGACTCTGCTGGTCGCGCCGCCGGATGGAGTTTCGCGCGAAGGAGTCTTGCAACTCAACGAGCAAATGCTGCAACAGTGGCGAGACAAAATGGAGACAACCTGGACTCGCGAGTCCCAACCGCAGAAGACAGTTGGCCTCTGGATTCGCGCAGTTGGCGAGGTAAGGGGACTGGTACGTTAGCAGTCAAAGACTTAATCAGGAGAAGACAAACATGCGGAACAATCAGTCCCGGAACTTTAGTCGCAGAAGTTTTATTAAGCATGCTTCGCTGTTTGCAATGGCGTTGCCATCTTTGCAACTAGGCTTGCTTAGTATGTGGGGTTGTCGGGGCCAAACCCGGGTAAGGGCAGCTCTGAACACCAACTCACCAAACTTACCCTGGAAGATCGCGACGGTATTAGACAATGAGCCGGGCGATCCGCTGATCATCTCAGGAACGATCTACGCGCCTGATGGGCGCACGCCTTTGCCGGGAATGAATTTGTGGGTCTATCAAACGGACGCTACCGGCCATTATTCCAAGCTGTCGGAAAGTGGCGGCGATAATCGCAACACGCGTATTCATGGCTTGCTGCGAACGAACGCTGAGGGGCGTTACGAGTTTCGCACGATAAAGCCCGCGCCTTATCCGGGACGCAACAATCCTGCTCACATTCATGCGTTTGTATCCGGACCCGGATATCCCGAGTACTGGATCGATGAGTTCTTGTTTGAGGGCGATACATTCATTACTCCGGAAATGCGTGGGAAGCTCGCGGGCGAGGGAACCTTTGGTTCCATTCTCAAACTGACCCGCGGCGCTGATGGCGTGTTGAGAGGAGTCCGCGACATAAAAGTTGAACGCTGCTCGACCAATTGTACCGGACGCTGATTGATATTGTGTTGCTGCCGTATCGGAGTCTTCATGAAACATAAGTTCTTAATCGTGATGCTTGTGTTGTTCACGCCGCTATTCTTGTTTTCAGCAGCAGCTGCTCATCCCGCCACGGGTATCGTTTTGGATCGCGCCGGAAATGTTTACTTCAGCGACCTGGAAACTGTTTGGAAGATCGACAAACAGGGAAGGCTTTCTGTGTTTCGCGCCGGTGTCAGCGGCAGACATGTGCACGAACTGACGATTGATGCGCAGGACAATATTTATGGTGGAGATATCAGTTACGAGGGACAGAAATGGGTGAGCGATGTCTGGAAGATGAGACCCGACGGGACTAGCACTTATCTATTGGAACCCACAACTCATCCGCCGCGCAGCATGAGCAATTGGTTGGATCGCGACGGCAACATGTATCTAGTAGATCAAAACAACCACACCAAGATGAGAACAGTTTTGCTGCGTCGCTCGCCTGACGGGCAGGTGATAAGTTTGGCGGGTGGCGCCTACGGTCACCAGGACGGCAAGGGTGCTGCCGCCAAATTCAGTAGCGTCGGGGGCATGGCGTTTGGACCAGATGGCAGCTTGTATCTCAGCGATGGTGCTGCCGTGCGGAAAGTAACGATGGAGGGTTCGGTAACGACTTTGGCCCGAGAGCTAACCACCAGAACCGTCGATGACAAGCCCTCATTATTTGGCACAGCGTACGGAAGCCTGACCGGTTTGGCAGTTAGCTCTTCCGGATCAGTTTACGTTGCCGACGCAGGAAACCGCCGGCTCCTTAGGATTAATCCGGACCGAAAAACAGAAGTAGTTTTGCGGACAGATCCTCCGTATTTTCCCAATGGCGTCGCCGCGTCACCGGATGGCGCCATTTATGTGCTTGAAGTTGGATTTACTTTGCCGAATATCTCGAGTGGACCACGCGTTAGAAAGATCTCCGCCGACGGCAGCAACAGAATCATCGCGACCGTAGGGTCGCAGGATGCGGGTAGCGTCAAGGCCGCGGTGGCCCAGGGAGCAGGAATGTCTACGGAAGGTTTCCTGTCGTTTTTTCCCGGCGGCAACCGCATCAAGTATGGCGCTGCAATTCTTGGCGTGACTCTGCTTTCAACTGTCGCTATTCTGTGGCGCAGGAGAAAACTACGAGCATGAAACGATCATTCAGAGTTCTTCGCTGGCTCGTTATTTTGTTAGCCACCGGCTTTATCATCATTCAGTTTTATCGCATGCCCAAGGCAAATCCTGCGATTGATCCAACCCAGACTATCGAGTCGCATTTACAAGTTAGCCCGCAAGCAGAGGCGATCTTCGACCGCTCTTGCAATGATTGTCATTCGAATAAGACGCGCTGGCCGTGGTACTCGAATGTGGCGCCTTCGTCCTGGCTTGTGATTAGTGATGTGAATGATGCGCGCGGCGCGATGAACCTCTCGCAGTGGGGTGCTTATGATAAGGACAAACAAGCTCGCCGGCTGAGAGACATGTGTGAACAGGTTCAAGATGGCCAGATGCCGCTGAGCATTTATACTCCGCTGCATCCCGGCTCGAAGCTTTCGGCTGAAGACAAGAAGACGCTTTGCGACTGGGCTAACGCCGAGCGCGCGCGAATCTCGACGCCATGAGTTGTTATCGTAAAGCAAACTGTTAGTTTGCGTTGGTTGGTAGCCACTCAAGTTGGGTGCTGACGAACCACCGCAAACTAACAGTTTGCTTTACAATTTTTTTAGATTCCGTTGAGGTGCCGTGTGTCGTTGATGTTGAGAACGCGGACGAACCCGTCTGAACGCAAATCAAAACGCGCGATGCCGCAATTGGAGGTGGCAATCCAAACTGGTTTAAGGTCAGGCGCGTCCAGCGCGCCCATCAAGTGCAGAATCAAAATGCAGATCGTTCCGGTATGCGCAAACATCACAATTCGTCCGCCCTTGTGCTGGTCTATTGCGTCGTCAAGTTTTCGCGACGCCCGATCAAGCGTTTGCCGATAACTTTCTCCGCCTGCCAGGACGTGCTCGAAATCTCGCCGTAACAGCGCCTGGTATTGTTCCGGATGTTGTTCCGCAGCCTCTTCGAAAGTTAAACCTTCCATGACGCCGACGCTGCGTTCGCGCAATGCTTCGCTGGCCTCCAGCTCGATGCCAACTCGCTCAGCCAGAGGTGTCGCCGTTTCGATCGCTCGCGGCAGATCGCTGGAATAGATGGCGTCGAATTTTTCCGATGCGAGTGCGCGGGCAGTAGCTTCCGCTTGTTTGCGGCCGCGGGCTGAAAGAGGGGTGTCGGTATGGCCACCAAAGCGACCTTCAGCGTTGCCCTGCGATTGGCCGTGACGAATGATGATGACGTGGGTGGTTAAAGGCATAGTGCTGAGTGCTGAGTGCTGAGTGCTGAGTGCTGAGTTAAGACGAATGTTAACCTTTGAAGCTATCGAACTCTGGAGCGGAAACCTGAAACTCAGTACTCAGCACTCAGTACTCAGCACTCAGCACTTTTTTTAGGCTGCGACTGCTTCATTCTTAAGTTTCTCAGCCTGATCGTGGGTGATGAGGGCCTGAATAATTTCGTCAAGGTTACCTTCCATAACCAGGTCGAGCTGATGAATCGTGAGCCCTATGCGATGGTCAGTGACGCGGTTTTCCTTGAAGTTATAAGTGCGAATCTTTTCAGAGCGGTCGCCGGAACCAACCATTGAACGGCGTTCGCTGGCAACTGCATCGTGCTGCTTTTGTTCTTCCAGTTCCTGCAGGCGAGCGCGCAACACGCGCATCGCTTTCTCGCGATTCTTGATTTGGGATTTTTCGTCTTGCATGGACACAACCACATTCGTCGGCAGATGTGTGATGCGGACTGCCGAATAAGTTGTGTTCACCGACTGGCCACCCGGGCCAGAGGAACAGAAGGTGTCAATTCGCAACTCTTTCGGATCGATCTTTACGTCGACTTCTTCAGCTTCGGGCAGTACCGCTACGGTGATCGCGGAGGTGTGAATTCGTCCGCTGCCTTCGGTTTGCGGAACGCGTTGCACGCGATGCACGCCCGACTCGTGTTTCATCTTTGAATAAACCTTTTCGCCTTCGATCAAAACGACCGCTTCTTTGATGCCGCCGATTCCCGTTTCCGAAGAGTCGAGCACTTCAAAGCGCCAGCCTTGCTTCTCGGCATAGCGACTGTACATACGCAGCATGTCGCCGGCGAACAAACTCGCTTCGTCGCCGCCGGTGCCCGCGCGGATTTCCACGATTACATTTTTCTCGTCATTCGGATCAGACGGAACTAACAGCACTTTTAGTTCGGTGTCGGTTTTCTCCAGTTTCCGTTGCAGAGTTTCCACCTCGGCTCGTGCCATCTCGCGCATCTCGTCGTCGTCGGCGGTGTCGAGCAACTCGCGCGCACCCGTTAACTCTTCGTTCAGCGTTTTCCAGGTGTGATATTTCTCAACTATCTCGCCCAGGTTTCGATGTTGCCGGGCCGCTTTCGTATAGGCCGCCTGGTCCGCCAGCAACTCCGGTGCGGACAGCTCATTCGCCAGCTCTTCGTAGCGCGCCTCTATTTGTTCGAGTCTCTGTAACATCTCATTGTTCGACAAAACTTTAGTTTGTCGAGTTTCTTCTTTTCAACCTACGACAAGCTGAAAGCTCATCGGACACTAAATTCAGGACATTGGCGCCAGCGCTGCTTCCGCCGGTTGCGGCTCGAGCTTCAACGATTCCTTCAAGGCTTCAATGGCAACCTCGAGTTGCTGATCGTCGGGTTCCTGCGTCGTAATGTTTTGCAGCCAAACGCCGGGCCGCGTGATTACTTTAAAGAACCAGCCGCTCTCTTTTTTGGCCGACACGCGAATGATTTCATACGACAAGCCGGCGACAATCGGAATCAACGCAATGCGCACCAGAAAGTTGTAAATCAACGAATCAAACTTGACGACTGAAAACAACACGATAGAGACGAGCATCACAATCATCAAAAAGCTGGTGCCGCAGCGCGGATGTTGACGAGGTTGCGGTCGCGCGTTTGCGACCGTCAACGGCAGCCCACGTTCCCAGGTAAAGACGGTTTTGTGTTCGGCTCCGTGGTACTCGAACACGCGTCGCAAATCTTTCAGCAACGAAAAACTGAAGATCATGATCAGAAAAAACGACATGCGGATTACGCCATCGACCAAATTAAAAGCAATTGAAGGTCGAACGGGATGAAGATAGGTCTTCGTCGCTGTCCACCCTCGCGTGTACCACGGTTTGTCAACGCTTTCGGTCGCAACATTCGCTGAATCGTTCGCCTGCGCCTGAGTTTCCGGCGTTGTGGTCGAGGTGACGGCGGGCGTTGGCGCCCAACCGGCAGCAATGAACAACGCGTTGGTCAGCAACAACGGAGCAGCGACGAACAACAGCACGTTAAAGATCAATGCGAAAATGATCGAACCAGCGGCGGCCGTGGTGCCACCCTTCTTCATTTCATCCTTTGAACGTTTTTGCGTCGGGATAGGAAACAAGCCGGGTACCGCGCCGGTGACTCCAGCGAAATCGCCTTCACCTTCAATTACGGCCGGCGTCAGTGCGAATTCTACTTGTTCAACTTCCGCTTCCTGCGCGTCCGCAAAAGCTTCGTTGGCGGAAAAGTTTAGCGCCTTGATTCCGAGACCCATCGATTGCACCAGGACTGCGCTGCCTCTTAACACTGGCAATTTCAACAGCGGATACTTATCGCTCCACTTCGGCAGTCGCGCTGCCGTGTTGACGATGGTTCCATCTGCTTTGCGCACGGCGATGGCATAGGCGTTGGGTGTGCGCATCATGACGCCTTCGATCACCGCCTGGCCGCCTACGATTAGATCTCTTTCGTTTGTGCTCAATTGTTTTTCCTTGTAGGACAGGAATTCCTGCCTGTCCTTTTTTTATTAAGGGACAGACAGGAATGTCTGTCCTACTTGTCAGGGACAGACAGGAATGTCTGTCCTACTTGTCAGGGACAGACAGGAATGTCTGTCCTACTAAACACTAACGCCGGCTCGTTTGGAGTTCAACCTTTAGTGATTGCCCGCAAGAGGCAAGCTAAAGCCTGAACGCTCAACCGCAGCCGGCGTCTCATCTTAAAGTTTCGCTAGTGTCGTCTCGAAATCACTTTGTCCTCGGCAGAGCAGCAGCGCTTTACGCTGCGGGCGTAGTCGTTTCTGTCGGCGTTTTCTTGCCGTAGCGTTTGTTAAAGCGATCCACGCGTCCCGCCGTGTCGACCAGCTTCTGTTTACCGGTAAAAAACGGGTGGCAGGCCGAGCAGATTTCCACGTGCAAGTCGCCGCCCTTGGTTGAACGCGTCTTAAAGCTCTCGCCGCACGCGCAACTGACAGTAATCTCGTGATACTCGGGGTGAATTCCTGGTTTCATTGTCTTGTAACCCTCATCTATAGACGGCTAAATGCCTCATTTTCAAACATCACATGATAGGGTTTCGCAGGTTGTGTGGTCAAGTTGGCGTGCTCTAAGTCGTGGTTAGTTTGCGCGGATCGTAAAGCAAACTGTTAGTTTGCGTTGGTTGGTTAGCTGTCAACTATAAGCCAATGGACGGCCGCAAACTAACAGTTTGCTTTACGCGGAATCCGCGATAACAAGTTGGTTGACAGCGAATTAGCGCCATGCTTAAATCCATCTCTGCCGACCTTTTGCAATAGCATTTAACACTTCGCCTAAGTCGTGGGCGCGATCAATGTTGAACCGATCGCACTTGCAGTGACAGTGTGAGCGCGAGACTCAAAAGCTAATGGCCGAAGACAGCGACAAGCCCGATCCGGGCAAACGGGCTGACGAGACTGCGCAGGAACCTGCGGGCGTTGTGGTGCCTGCGGATTCCAGCGGCACGCCGCCGCCTTCTTCCATTCCCGCTGGCGGCGAACTGGCTGGCGCCGACGCGGAAAAAACCGCGATGGTTGAGCAAGCAAAGTCGCGCGTCGCTGCAGTAAAAGAATCGCTTTCCGAAAAAGCCGCAGCTCCTGCGGCCGGTCCGCCGAAAGCTCCCGTCAAGAAGAAGGAAGAAGGGCCCAAGCCCGTCGATGCTTCCGAAAATAAGTTAGTAAAGAAACTTAGGGCCAGGTTTACTGGCGCAATCAGTGAGCCGTCCGAATTTCTTGGCCAGGTTGCGGTACGTGTTAATCGTGAAAGCATTGTTGAAGTGTCCACGTTTCTTCGCGACGATCCGGACGCGCGTTTCAATTACTTATCCGATCTCACTTGTGTGCATTATCCGATGCGAGCCGACGCGCCGCTCGAAATTGTCTACAACCTTTTTTCGATTCCGCGAAATGAACGCGTGCGTTTGAAGGTGGCGCTGGCGGACGGCGCGAGCATTGACAGTGTTACCGGCGTCTGGCCATCGGCGAATTGGATGGAACGCGAAGTGTACGATCTTTTTGGCGTGAGCTTTGACAATCATCCGGACCTGCGCCGCATTCTGTTGCCGCCTGATTGGGAAGGGCATCCGCTAAGAAAAGATTATCCACTCGAGTTTATTGAGAATGCCTGGACGCAAAGACATCTGCCGGTAATGACTGAGGTGCAACGCGAACAACTCGAACAACGGCGCGGTTATGGTTTGGAAATACTTTCTGTGCCGCAGGAGCGCATGATGCGCGAGATTTTCCAGGGCGGGAAAGAAGTCATGCCGAAGGATAAGTGACTGCGATTGCCGATTTGCGATTGCCAATTGTCGATTGAAAAACCTGCGCTATTAACTTGCAAGAAATCGGCAGGCAATTGGCAATCGGAAATGCGACGATGACGCCAAAAGAGATCGCTGCCCAATATGAAGCAAAAGTCTTCGACTCGCCGGAAGCGGCGAAGGTGGCGGGGTTTGTCTTAACCGAGACAATGGAGCCGCGCAACGTTTGGAACAAAGCAAGTGCGGCGACGGCGATCGTAAGCAAGCTGGCAAAAAAGCGTTCAACCGGCGAAGCGCAAGAGATCGGTTTAATTATCGAACCATGGAAGGTGACCGGTTGCTATGTTCCTTCCGAACCGGCGCCGGCAGCTGCTTAGCTTGTAAAGCAAACTGTTAGTTTGCGTCGGACGCATTGAGGCAAACTAACAGTTTGCTTTACATAAATTCATATGCACCAGGTAGAAATAGCCACAACTCAGGAAACGCTCCTCGACAGCCCAGAGATGGTGCTGAACATGGGGCCGCAGCATCCGTCAACGCACGGCGTGCTGCGCGTTATCCTCAAGCTTGATGGCGAAACCGTCATCGATCTCGATTGCGACATCGGCTATCTGCATCGCGGCATGGAGAAAATCGCCGAGAACCGCATGTACACGATGATTGCGCCGTACTGGGATCGGCTCGACTACATCGCGGCAGTTTCGAATGGTTTAGTTTGGGTGGAAACGGTCGAACAGATGATGAATCTGCCGGTGCCGCGGCGAGCCCATTACCTCAGAACAATTCTGACTGAGCTGAATCGCATCGCGTCGCACTTGTTATGGTTGGCGACGCATGCGCTCGACATCGGCGCGGTTACGGTTTTGCTTTGGGCCCTGCGCGAACGCGAAGAGATACTCAAAATATTCGAGCGACAGTTTGGCGCGCGCTTAACTTGTCACGCCTGGCGCGTCGGCGGCATGCCAAACGATGCTTACGATGGCTTCACCGAAGACGTCCAGCAGTTTGTTAATAATTTTCCCACGCGGCTTGATGAATATGAGACGGTGCTTTCTGAAAATCGCATCTGGCTGAGCCGCACGGTCGGCATCGGCGTAATCTCAGCCGATGAAGCTGTAGCGATTGGTTTGTCTGGTCCGGCTTTGCGCGGCTCGGGAGTCGCCTGGGACATTCGCAAGTCGAGACCGTACGCGGCCTACGCCGAGATGGATTTTGATATTCCGCTTGGTGAAAACGGGGACACCTACGATCGTTACCTGGTTCGCCTGGAAGAGATGCGGCAGTCGCGACGGATTGTCAATCAAGCGCTGGAAAATCTGCCTGATGGACCAGTTAACGCCAAGCTGCCGAAGATCGTTAAGCCGCCGGTCGGCGATTATTATCATTCCATCGAAGGTCCAAAGGGCGAGATCGGTTGTTACCTGGTTTCCGATGGAACAGCACAGCCCTGGCGTGTGCGCGTCCGTCCGCCGTCGCTAATCAACCTGCAAGCGCTGAAGCAACTTTGTTTGGGCCATTTGGTTGCGGACGTGGTTGCGATTATTGGGACGCTCGATATTGTTCTGGGTGAGATTGACAGGTGACGTCTTGAGCACTCTCTGCACAAAGGATTGAAGAGTAGGACAGACATTCCTGTCTGTCCGCTTAACAGCGACCGGGACAGGCAGGAATGCCTGTCCTACCAGGATCAGGAAAACCAAGTGCTTTTCTTCGCTCCAATCGAATTTATTAACCAGTTGCTGCTGAAATTTTTCAGCGGCGACACGATCAACCATTTCATCTGGCCATTTATTCAGATTGGACTGGTCGTTACGCTGGTGGCCGGCTGGGTCGCTTATGCGACGTACCTCGAGCGAAAAATTTCCGCCTTCATGCAGGCGCGACTTGGACCAATGCGCGTTGGCCCGTGGGGGTTGTTGCAGCCGATCGCGGACGGCATCAAACTCTTAACCAAAGAAGATTTCATTCCCGAGAAAGCCGACCGCTGGATATTCTTCTTCGCTCCTTACATTGCGGTTGCCGCTGCCTTCATCACATTTTCAGTAATTCCTTTCGGCCCCGACTGGGCCGTAATAACCGATGTAAACATCGGGTTGCTGTTTGTCCTGGCCGTGTCGAGTGTGGGCGTGCTGGCCTTGATTCTGGCGGGTTGGTCGTCGAATTCAAAATATTCGCTGTTGGGCGCGCTCCGATCCAGCGCGCAGATGATCTCGTATGAGGTGGCGATGGGATTGTCGCTCGTTGGCGCGTTGATGTTTGCGCGCACGCTTTCGCTTTCCGGAGTCGTACACGCGCAACAGTTAGACTCAGTTTGGTTCTTCGTTTATCAGCCGCTCGGTTTTTTGATCTTTCTGGTAAGCGGCATCGCGGAAAATAATCGCGCGCCTTTTGACTTGCCGGAAGCTGAGTCGGAATTGGTTGCCGGTTTCCACACGGAGTATTCCGGATTTCGCTGGTCGCTCTTTTTCATGGCGGAGTACGCGGCGATGGTAATCGTCTCGGCGGTGGCGGTGACGGTTTATCTCGGCGGTTGGTATTTTCCGTTTGTCTACCGCTATACCGAGGCGAATGGCTACCACAATCTCTATGTTATAGTCAGTCTCTTAGTCTTTATCTTCAAGCTGTTGGCAATTCTTTATTTGTATTTCTGGCTGCGTTGGACGCTGCCGCGCTTTCGCTACGATCAGTTAATGGACATCGGTTGGAAGTGGTTGATTCCATCCGCGCTAATCAACATTGTGATTTCGGCACTTGCGATCTTTATAGTGCAGGCGCTTAACGGTTGGCGTGGAATCAAGACGATCGAGTCGCTGTCGTCGGGTCTGGATCTGACGCCGATTGGAAAAGCGCTAATGATTGTGATGGGACTTGCCGGGCTTGGTCTAACCGGGCTGTCGCTGGCAAGGATCAATTGGCGTTCGCGCGATTTTAATTTGAAGAATCAACGCCGCAACATTCGTCTGGTGAACGTACCGAGCGGAAAACCCGCGGTGGCGCCGATTGTCCCGGCAGCCAGCGAGGGCTAGGACATTGCCGATTGGCGATTGCCGATTGCCGATTGGAAAGACGAGCACAGCGGAACCATGACTGCCGCGCAAGGCGATGTGGTTCAAATCGGCAATCGGAAATCGGCAATTCGAAATAACAACATGCCTTTAGTAAAAGTTCCCAAGCCTAAATTCATGACCAAGCTGCGCCGCTTTTTCATGGCCGATCTGTTACAAGGCCTGCGGCTCACTTTGAAATACAACATTGGCGCCATCATTGATAAGGACTCAGTCGCAGGCAAAGGCATTTACACCGAGCAGTATCCTAAAGTTCGTCCGGACGTGGCGCCGCGTTTCCACGGCGCGCCGCGGCTCAACATGGATCCGGAAACGCACGACACGCTCTGCATCGCCTGTAACCTTTGCGCGATTGCTTGTCCGGAAGACTGCATCGACGTGTTGGCGATGGATGTCGAGATCACCGTCGCTGGTAAGCCGCGCAGGAAGAAAGTGCTCGACGAGTTTATCTTTGACACATCGCGCTGCATGTTCTGCGCGCTGTGCCAGGAAGCGTGCCCGACGTCGTGCCTGGAGTTAACGCAGGATTTCGAGTTGGCAACTTACTCGCGCGCCGGCTTCGTTTGGAACCGCGAGATGCTGGAGCAGGGACGCGAGACGGTCAAGTACACGCGCTGAAAAAACAGTTATGAGTACTGAGTACTGAGTGCTGAGCAAAACATAAGACCTGCGGCTTTCACTCTGACTCAGTACTCAGCACTCAGTACTCAGCACTATTCTTATGATTCTTTCCGGTTGGGAATCAGTTTTCTTCTGGATCTTCTCTATTGCGGCCATCTTCGCGGCGCTTTTAACCGTGATGGCCCGCAACACCATTCACAGCGCGCTCTTTCTGATTTCTTCGCTCGTTTCGGTGGCTGCACTCTTTATTCTGTTGCGCGCGGAGTTTATCGCCGGCGTACAAATCCTGGTCTACGTCGGTGGCGTGATGGTCTTGTTTCTCTTCGTCATCATGCTGGTCAACGTCGGCTCGGAAGAGCGCGGCAGCGAAGAAATTTTCAACCATCCCAGACAGGTAACCACCAGCGTCATTTTCTGCGCGCTGCTGGTTGCCGGACTACTTTATGCCATCAACGTCGGCTACGAAGGTTTGCAGAAACGAGATGAAACGGCAGTATCCGTGGCGGCCGGCCAGCGTACCGCGGACGAACAAAATCTGCCGCAGGCAGCGACCGGCTCTTCGCGCATTACCAAAGAAACTGAACGCGTAGGCAACGGGCTTTATCGCTATGGCTCGCTGCCGTTTGAAATTGCCAGCGTCCTTTTGCTGGTGGCAATCATCGGCTCGGTGATGTTAGCCAGAACCTTGAAGCAGGAGGCAGCGGTTGACGATACCGCGCCGGAAGTACTGCAAGCCGAAGCGCAACACGATCCGGAAATTGCAAAGCTTCAGACGATTTCAATAGCACAAGACGAAAATGCAATTGGCTCTCTTTAACTTTCTAAGTCCGGCGTTCGGTATGTTGCTCCAAGCTGCGAGCAATGGCCGCTTTGCGGTCGCCTGGGAAAAGGCGCAGCATCCCGACCTCTCAAAGTTTCTCATTATCGGCGCTTTGCTTTTCATTATCGGAGTTGCGGGCGTACTGACGCGGCGCAACATCATCGTCATCTTCATGTCGATTGAATTGATTCTTAACGCGGCGAATCTCAACTTCATTGCCATGTCCCGTTACCTTCAGGACACAGGCAACGTAAACGCCGTTGCCGGACAGATTTTTGCGGTGTTCGTAATTGTTGTGGCGGCGGCTGAAGCTGCGATCGGATTAGGAATTGTGATTGCGCTCTATCGTAACAAGGAAACGATCTGGGTTGATGAGATTGATATTCTCAAGTGGTAGTCCAACGTCCAACGTCCAAAGTCCAAAGTCGATTCTGACTGGCGGACCTTGGACTTTGGACTTTGGACCTTGGACGTTGGACTAATGTATAGATACATCTGGCTAGTTCCACTTCTTCCTCTTGCCGGCGCGGCCATCAATGGTCTGCTCGGCCGGAAGTTGCGTTTCTCGGAAAAACTCATCGGCGGCATTGCTGTCGGCTCGATAGCGCTGGCGTTTCTCATAACTGTTGCGGCGGTTTACTCGTACGCATTCGGCGGCAATGCGATGTGGCCGCAAACCTACGTGACCAGCCAGGACGGCGCTTTCAGCTTCACCTGGATTCCGGGTGGCGCGGTCCGCATGACGCAAGGGGTAACGGGCAGGGCCTTCATCGAACCCCACGGAGAACGGCAGGCTCAGCAGGCCCAACGGCTGAATGGAGAAGATGGTCAACCGATTAATGCTGCCGGCATACCGGTTGGCGAAGGTTCAGTCCTGAATGTCGAGTGGAGCTACCAGCTTGATGCTCTCTCATCGATCTTCATGCTGATCGTAACCGGCGTCGGATTGTGCATCTTCGTTTTCGCTACCGGCTACATGCACGGCGACACCGGCTTTTATCGCTTCTTCGCGTACATGGGCCTGTTCATGTTCTCGATGCTGGTGCTGGTGATGGGCTCAAACTTCCTGATGATGTTTGTCGGTTGGGAAGGTGTGGGCCTCTGTTCGTACCTGTTGATTGGTTACTACTTCGATCGCCAGGAAGCCGCAAATGCATCGCGCAAAGCCTTCATCACCAACCGCGTCGGCGACTTTGGCTTTGCACTTGCGATCTTTGGCGTGATCGCTACGTTCGGCACCACTCAATACACTAACGTGTTCGGGCAGGCAGCGAGTTACCCGCTTGAACGGCTGGGGCATTGGGGACTCCTGTCATGGATCGCGCTCGGACTCTTCATAGGCGCTTGCGGTAAATCCGCGCAATTGCCGCTGCACGTTTGGTTGCCGGATGCGATGGCTGGTCCAACTCCTGTTTCCGCGTTGATTCACGCGGCCACGATGGTCACGGCCGGACTTTACATGGTCACGCGCACCAACGTCATCTTTCAGCATTCCCAAACGATGATGATGGTCGTGGCTTTAGTTGGCGCGGCTACGGCGTTGTTTGCCGCAACGATTGGTATCACGCAAAACGACATCAAAAAAGTCCTCGCTTACTCAACCGTTTCGCAGTTGGGTTTCATGTTCATGGCCTGCGGCGTTGGTGCGTTTGCGATTGGCATCTTTCATGTAATGACGCACGCGTTTTTCAAAGCTCTGATGTTCCTCGGCGCCGGCAGTGTGATTCACGGCATGCATCACGAGCAGGACATGCGCCGCATGGGCAACCTGCGAAAGTACATGCCCTACACATACCTGACTTTTCTCGCAGGCTGGTTGGCCATCTGCGGCATCATTCCGTTTAGCGGCTTCTGGTCCAAAGATGAGATTCTCTGGAACGCCGCGTCGACGCGTTACATACCGGTGGGTTGGATTGTGTGGATTGTCGGCACAATCGCGGCCACGTGCACCGCTTTCTACATGACGCGTTTGGTGGCGATGACGTTTTGGGGCAAGGAAAAATTTCTTCGGGAACAAGCGGGCGGCGAAGCTGATGAAGCCCACGCTTCGGCGTTCGACAAAGGCCTGACCCAGCACGACGCGAAATTCGAGTCGGCAGGGGATCGGCCGCGGCACGAGCCCGGCGAGCACGTTGGACCAACCGGCAGCGCGGCGCACGGTGCCGCCGATCATGGCCATGGCGTGCACATCCCGCATGAGTCGCCCGCTTCGATGTGGGTGCCGTTAGCAGTGCTCGCAGTGCTGGCAACAGTTGGCGGGTTCGTCGGCATCAGCACAGCGTTCACCGGCGGCAAGCACATCGGCGGCCGCATGAATATCGTTAACTTCCTCGACCCGATCATCTGGAATCCAACGACCCATAATTTTGGTAAGGAAGAGATGTTGGATAGTGCCGGCAAACCAGTCGAAGGCGAAGTGAGAGCGCGCGCCGAAGTTTTGCCGCCAGGGACTGAAGCTAAGGAAGTTGCATCGCCATACGGCGACGAAGGTTTCAATCTCGCGCATGTGGCGGAATCGAGACTGCACAGCGAAACGTTGACCGAGTGGTTGTTCATCGTCATCTCTTTGCTGGTCGCCGGTATTGGCATCGGTCTTGGCTATCTATTCTATGTAAAGGACACGCGTTTGCCGGATATTTGGGCGGCTCGACTTCGGCCTCTTTACCAGGCGAGTTACAACAAATATTGGGTTGATGAATTTTTCGGTTGGGCCGTCACGCGTCGGGTAATGGATGCGGCGCGCGGCGTGTTTGCCTTCGATTCAAAAGTTGTCGACGGCGCTGTTAACGGTTCGGCTTGGTTAACGCGACTTTCAAGCCGCATCACCGGCGGCACCGATCAGTATTTTGTAGATGGCGTGGTGAATGCGGTTGCCG
The DNA here is from genome assembly GCA_030841085.1 of Pyrinomonadaceae bacterium. GTDB lineage: Bacteria > Acidobacteriota > Blastocatellia > Pyrinomonadales > Pyrinomonadaceae > PSRF01. The sequence goes on along the minus strand of JAVEDP010000041.1, from coordinate 1,005 downwards.
CATTTGTTGCTCGCTTAATGTCGCCGCTGTTCCGCGCGGCACAGACCGGCTTTGCACAAAACTATGCGCTGGTGATGGTGTTGGGGCTGGTTGTCGCTGTCGCCCTGTTCTTTGGCGCCGACATCGCGCGAGCGGTTAAGAGCGTTTTTGCTTTAATACTTTGAAGTGCGGTCCGTGGTCAGTTGTCAGTTGCAGTCTGACCCCGTGTTGACGGTCGAGGTTTGGGCTGGCTTAGTAATAGAAAGGCCACTGACAACTGACTACTAACTACGGACGATAAACTATGAACAGTCTGCCAATACTTTCAATCGTGACCTGGCTGCCCACGCTGGGCGCGCTCATCATTCTGGTCCTATTCAAGAAGGGCCAGTCGGATCAAATCAAAAAGTTTGCCACCGCCTGGTTTGGAGTGGCCTTCGTCGCTTCGCTGGCACTGCTGAAATATGACCGCGCATTGGGCGGCATGCAGTTCCTCGAGGACCATCAATGGATCCCGGTAATCGGTGCGCGCTATCAGATGGGCGCGGACGGCGTGGCCGTGCTGTTGATTGTTTTGACAACGTTGTTAGGCGTCATCGCTGCGTTGTCGTCATGGAAGTACATCGAAAAACGTGAGAAGGAATACTACGTCTTGCTGCTGCTGTTACAGACAGCGGTGGTTGGTGTCTTCACCTCGATGGATCTGTTTTTGTTCTACCTGTTTTTCGAAGTGTCGCTGGTACCGATGTATTTCTTGATTGGAATTTGGGGCGGAGAGAATCGTCTCTACGCGGCAATAAAATTCTTCCTCTATACGTTGGTTGGCTCAGTGGTGATGTTACTCGGCGTGCTGAAGATTTATTTTCTAACTCAGGACACGGCATTAACCGGAAGAATCACCCAGGGAACAATTGATTTGTTGGCCGGGAACCAACAAGCGTCAGCATTGGTTTCGAGCACGTTGCAGGCGGCTGCACAAAACGGCACCGGCACTTTTAATATTCTTTACTTGCAGTCGCTCGGCTC
>JAVEDP010000015.1 GCA_030841085.1 Pyrinomonadaceae bacterium | reverse complement strand
TACCGAATCGAGCCATTGGAATCAAGTTTGTGCACTTTGTGTCTCTGTGGTGGGTACCGTCGATTAAGCATCGACCACAGAGACACAAAGTGCACAAAGGACAAACAGAGAATGGCTCAAACAAGGTCTACGGTTTCGTTTGAGCCGGAGGCGCGATGAACAGTTCGTGCTTTTGCGAATAACCAAAGTCGCCAAATTGATACTCAACTCCGCCAGGCAAGCCAACCACCAGACGATGCGTGCGGCCATCGTTGGACGATTCCTTGGTGTAGAACCCGAGCAGATACTGGCTCTTTAAATCTTCCTCGATTGCCCTGAATACCGCAGACAAATCAATATTCGCCTGAGACGCGAGCGGCGACGCAGTGTTGCCCACCAGAAAATACTTGCCTCCCGTTTTTTGCGCGAGCTCGCGAAAACCTTTTGCGGGCGTGCGCACTCTTAAACGGCCATCGCTTGGCACAAACAATGGCAAGTGGATCACGTAAAAGGTTACCTGATTTTTGAGCGCCGCTTCGATGACAGCCTTTGGTTTCACTGTGCTTGCGGTGTCGAGGCCATCGCTAATCAAAATCACCAACCGTCTTTCGGAGCGAATGCGCGACAGTGTTTCGAACAATTTCGTGGCGGCTGCCGCGGCATCGAAGATCGCTGTGTGTTGATTGCGCGCGTTAGAAGCAGAGAAAGCAACGCGAGTCGCATCGAGATCGCGCCCGAAAGGGATAGCCAGTTTTGGTCGTTCCGCAAACCGCATGACAGCGACTTGCGACTTTTCACCAAAGCGTCCAAACAACGCGAGGACCGCTTCGCGCTGCTGGTCCATGATGTCGCGCAGACTGCCCGATTCGTCCAGCGCAAAAACCAGCGAAACGCGATCAGCTCCGCGGTACAGATAAAGTCCCGTGGTCGCGTTGTTCTCATCTTTAACGGTCAAGTCGTTTTGAGTTAACCCGTCAACGGCTTGCCCGCGCTTGTCGCGCACGCGGATCGGAAATACAACCAGATGAGTGTCAACCCGCACGACATCATCAGCGGCTGCTGGTTCCTGGGCCTTCGTGTTTTGAAATGAAATGATTGCCAGGATGCAGCTCAGCAGAAGTGCACACTTCTGTGCCGGCAATCTACAAGCCGCATTCGTGGGCGTCAGTTTTGGGGACGACGTTACGTAAGGTAGGGGCATGCCGCCGTTCGGCTAAACAAAAAAGCGGCCGAAAAGCAGAATACTCAGAATTACGATTATCGTAATGACGATGATCTTAACCAGACTCATAGCGAATTCCTCAGGCGGTTAAGGGCGAACGGGAAAACAAACACGCGATGCACGACATTCTAGGCCCCAACGTGAAAAACTGTCAATGAAACGCTGGTAAAAGCGACCGCGCAATATTTCAGAAGCCCGGCGGAGTTTGGTTTGGCAGCTCCGGCTCAATTCATCCTCGTCAATAAGAGCATGATGCCCACGCCTGCGCCCATCGCCACAAGTTGCACCGCAGATTTGAGTGGATTTGCCTCTTTGTGGAGTTCGGGAACAAGATCCGAACCAGCAATATAGATAAAACCGCCTGCGGCAAGCGGGACCAGCACCACTGAAAAATTCTCGATGTGCGAACCTAATAGCAAGGAAATTACCGTCCCGACAATCGCGAAGATCGCGGAAAGAAAGTTAAAGAGTAAGGCCCGGCGAGCTTGAAATCCTGCATGCAGCAGCACAAAAAAGTTACCTAGCTCATGAGGAATCTCGTGACACACAACGGCGACGGTGGTCGCAACTCCGACCGGCACACTGACGAGATAAGCAACGCCGATAATCATGCCATCGATCAGATTGTGTATCGCATCGGCGGCAAGATTCATGTAACCAACTGGATGAATGTGGTTGTTGGAGTCCACGACGTGTTGGTGTTTCCACAAGAGAAACTTTTCTAAAACGAAAAAGCTGAGCATGCCAGCCAGCACGTAGAGGGACGTCTTTATCGTTGATTGGCTTCGTTCGAACGACTCGGGCAAAAGATGTATGAAAGCGTCGCCAAATAAAGCGCCGACAGCGAGACTGACCATCACGAAGATTATGCGGCGAAGCTTTTCTTCGTTGACCGAAATGAAAGCAATTCCGCTGAGCGATAGGAGACTCACAAAAGTAACGCTGCCAATTGCAAGAAACCAACGATTAATCATGGCCTTAGCCGACTGCCCAACCCAGTTACTGCGAGGCGTTCGACTTCAGTATCAAAGACTCTGGAATCGAACGCCCCAGCAAAGGTGACTCGTCTACTTGCCTAGAAGGTAACGCCGAACTGACCCTGAAAACTGCGCGGCGTCACGAAGTGCGTACCGCTGAAGGTCGATTGAAAGTTATAAAGCGCGACCTTGTTGGTCAGGTTGATGACGGTGAACCGTAGGCTGACTTTCGTCCGTTCTCCGCGAAACAGGTTGTCCGTGCCGGCACTTAGATCGAACAAATGGCGCGGCGCGATACGCGGTGGATTAGTGTCGTCGTTGGCAGTGCCGTCGGCGGGAATTCTGATGCGCAAGGCGCCACGATTCGCATCTGTACAACTTGTAATCGCCTGCGTCGGTGTGGCGAAAGTGCTGCCGCAGAACAAACCAATTTGCGCTTGCTGGTCCGCTGAAAAACCCAGAGCGGTGTCATAGTCGGGCACAGCGCCTGAAACCAAGCCGCTGTCGTAGCGCCATGTGAATGCGACGTATGGAGACAGCTTCTTCCAGTGCTCGAACTGGTACTGGACCTGCGTCGTCTGTTGAAATGCCTGATCGTGGTCGATGCGGAAAACCCCCGCGGGCAAGTCTGAATTGAAGAATAGGCCACCGCTCTCAGGCGGGAAGTAGCGCGAGCGAGTGTGACCGGCAACCATGAAGGCAGTCAGCCCTTTATAGTTTGTTAGGTTGAGACGGGCACTCACTCCATCGATCTTGGATTTCTGCCACGAAATTGGAAACACCACCGACGTGTTGAATAGCACGTTGAAGTCATAGGCATTGGTGGTTCGTTTATTAAAGTAATCTCCATCGAGAATTAGATATCTTCCCAATGCCTGCTGGAACCCGAAGTTGAACTGATGGCGCCGTCCCGGCAATAACGGTAGATTGCTGGTGTCACCCAAAACACCATTCGCCAAACCGCCCGCACCAGTCGTGCTTGAGAGAATCAGGTTCTCATTGTAGGGAGTTTCGAAATTGCGGGTGTAGGAACCGCGCAAGACAGTGTTAGTTCGTTTGACGAGATAAGAAACACCCAGCCGTGGTTGGAGCAAACTGTCGTGCGTGATGCCGTTGTAATTGTCGAAACGAACACCCAGCAGGACCGTCGCATTTCCCAGCGTCACGTTATCTTGCGCAAAGAATGCCTCCTGTTTGATGTCAGTGTGACCGTGAAAGGCGAAAGGCGATCCCCCGCGCGTCAGGTCGAAGGGCAACAGCCCAGGTAAGAAGTCCGGACTCGCAGGGTCGTTGAAGTTTGGATCGGTGATTCCGAACTGAAAACCCTCAGTCAAAAACGTGTGCGACAGTTGCATGCCAAACTTGGCATTGTGTCTGCCCTTTACGTACGATACGTCGGCCTTAACGCCGACATTGTTCAAGCGCCGCGACTCGCTAAATGTGATCGGCTGATCGGCAAATGGATTTGGGCTGGCCGAGTATTTGACGTTGTCCAGTCTGTAGTAGGGACTGACCGTCAACACCGTCGTCGGGCTGAAAATGTGCACGTAACCGGGCGCGAGATTGATCGTGTGCACCAATTGACGTTGGTCCTGTCCCAGCACGTTCTGATCGAATTCGTTGGGAGTTTGGAAGTTGTTGCGAGCTAGAAAAAGATTCAAATGAAAAGTGTTGCCAGGGTTCGGACTGTAATCGACGCGGTCGAAAATATTCATGGCAGTACCGCTATCATGTAAGTCCGTAAACTCGGACGAATCCAGAAAGCGACGCGAGCCTTCAAAGTTGAAGGCGACGAAATTTCCACCCTTGGCGTTGCCGTAACCTAAGGACCCATCTTCATGGGTCGTGCCAAAGGAACCATATAGCGCATTGAAGCTACCGGTCGGTTTTGTCTGATTGAGTCCTGAGCGGGTGATTGCGTTAACAATCAGACTGGTCTTGTCTCCAAACTCCGGCGGCACCGCGCCCGTGATTACTTCCATCGATTGAATAATATTTACCGGGATTTGCGTGGAAAAGAACTTGCTTTGTTGATCCGAAATCGGTTGATTGTCGAGCGAGATGTTGGATTCGAAGTGGTCGCCTAAGGGGTGATACCCTCCGTTCGAATCTGCCGCCACGCCAGGGGCCGCAAGCGTAACCGCGGTGCTCAAACCGCTGCCGGGATCTCGAACCGGTAATCTGTTGATAAGAGTCTGATCAACATCAACATGTGCTGACGGGACATTTTCGAGTACGTCGGCCGTGCTACCAGTCACGGTAACAGTTTCAGCGGCCTCGCCCACGGCTAGATTCAGCTTCAAGTAAATTGGCACTGAGGTGCGGACGTTGACGGTTTGATTAGCGGGACTGAAACCGCCCGCTGAAATGCTCAATTGATAGCTGTTGGGAGGCACGTTGTCGAAACGAAACGTTCCGTCCGAACTGGTTACTGCCGAACGCGTGTATCCGGTGACCGGGTTAGCAATTGTGACATTGGCGCTTGGTACCACAGCGTTATTGGGATCAAGCACTACTCCCGCAACAGTTCCCGCGCTTAGCGCTTGCGCAAAAGCTACCGAGCTCAACATTGAGATAAGTGCTAACAAACAGACTGATCGAACAATACGACGGACGCTCTTTGGCTGAGTCATTTCTTCTACCTCTCTACTTTTCCTGGCATTAAAGCTCTGGCTGCCGAGAATGCGTGCAACCAATTGATCGCAAATCACCTCAAGAACGAGATAATCGCGAACTGTGCTGGAATGAAGATTAGAGGGTAAACGGAGGAGCGCGCCCGCGCTGCGGAGTCGCCGATTGCGAGTGAACCGAGACAGTCGTTAAGTTGAAGACATGGAAACCAGCAGCCGATGGACCAATGCTTGGCGGGACTGAAATAACCGTCGCCGAAAAATTCTGGTGAAGTTGGCAAATAAGACAGTCGCTGCAGTTGAGTGAACCAGCGTCGAGTTTGCTTTCAGTGGCTGGATCGGAAAAATGAGCAGCGCTGGTGACTTTGTTGGATCCAGGAAGATTGCCGTGATTATGTGCCGCTTCGACGGTCGTTCCACAGATTATGAAAGCGAGCAGCAGAATTGAGATCGCACGCGGGAACGCGGCGCGTATCAAATTCAACTTGTCTTGCAGCTTTCTAGTCACGTTTTTTACGGTGTGTTAGAGTCCTGACCTTAATATAGGGATGTCCGCAATTACTGTCAAACTGATCTCCTGCCGGCTGGTCCATCCAGATCTATGCATCAGAACTAACTTGTTCTCAAGCGTGATACTGGGACCGCGGGTCTTCCGCCGGCAAGAAGCGCAAAGCGCGAAAACGGCTGTGGCCTATTGATCTTCTATCGGAAAATCACTGCGTGCCTCCGACGCGCCGCGGGCGAGACGCTCGCGGTCGCGGTAACGAGTCAGAAGCTAATTGTCGTTGTGCTTATCGCGCTCGCTGCCGGCGTCGGTGTTCAAGCGCAGACACTAAACATTCGGATTGCGGTAGTTTCAACCTCGCCTGCCAGCATCCAGGTCAATGCCGAGTTCTCCACACCAACCGACGTCATTTCGTTTCCTAATGCCTACGGTAACGCGCTGGGGCTCGCGGAGCGATTTGAAAATGTAGCTGGGCGCAAGCCGAACGGTCAGGCCGTTGCCGCGAAGAAACTCGCGCCGGGAGAATTTCAGACTGCCGAAAAAATTAACCAGATTAGTTACGAAGTGAACCTGAGCGGGCCCATGCCGCCGGCTCAGCACTCGCATGTATCGTCGCTAAATAACGAGCGCGGAATTCTCATGCTGTCGGATTTGTTGCCCCGATCGCTAAAAGGTTCCGGAGCGTTTTCTTCCGTGCTGGTTCGATTGGACCTTCCCCCAGGCTGGATTGCGGCGTCGAACGGCGAAAAGCGCACGTCCTTATCCTATTTCACGGAAGAGCCTGACAAGATGGTCTTTCTAATCGGGCCTCGGTTGCAGGAGAAGTCCCAGCATATTGGCGCGAAGGATTTCTCAGTAGTGTTGTCCGGCGCTTGGCCGATTGCCGACAAAGATTTTCTGAAGATTGCGGGACAGATCGTCCGGGAGTATTCAAAGCTGACGGGATTTGAGTTGAAACGTAATACGGTGCTGATGCTTGTGCCGTTCGCGGGCGATGCGCCTCCGACGCGTTGGACGGCCGAAACTAGAGCCAACGCTGTTGTGCTCTTGTTAGGAAATCAGGGAAGCGCGAAACAGGTAAAGTCTCGACTCGGCATCGCGTTGGCCCATGAGATTTTTCATCTCTGGGTGCCAAACTCGCTAAATCTTGAAGGAGACTATGATTGGTTTTTCGAAGGGTTCACTATCTATCAGGCGCTGCGAATGGATCTGCGATTACACCTCATTTCCTTCAAAGACTACCTCGACACGATCGCTCGCGTTTATGATTCGTACTTGTCATCGCCGGAGCGCGACGCGCTGTCGTTAATTCAGGCATCCGAGCGTCGCTGGACCACATCGACGTCCGTCGTATATGACAAGGCGATGCTGGTCGCGTTTCTTTACGATTTGCAGTTGCGGGCCAGCAGTGGTTGCAAGGCGTCACTTGCCGATATGTACCGTCAACTGTTCCAACGCGCCGTGACACGACAGGCAGATGCGAACGAGACTATAATTGGAGTTCTAAACGAGCGGTTTGGACAGCAATCATTTGCCCGGCAATACATCGAGGACGTGGGAATCATCAATTTGGAATCGGCGCTGTCGCCTTACGGAATCGTCGTCAGTCACACAAGCGCAGGCACAAAACTTTCTGCCGATCATGCCAACAAAGAGCAAAAGAAAGTTCTGAATTGTTTGGCGCGAAATTAGTGGGCTTTGCGCAAGGTAAAGTAACGACGGAAATGAAAACTAACCGATTTACCAAAGCAGTCTGGCGAACGCTAATCGCATTAATGGCTGCGGCGCTTTGCGCTGGTTGCAGCACGCTGGCAAAACGCAGCGATACCGGAGTCGTAGTTGCGCGACGCGCTCAAATTCGTAGCTCAACGGCGGTAGTGGCCGCCGACCTTTTGGAAGTAAGCCGCGGGGATACGCTCGACATTCTCGACTTTCAGGATGTGCAGGACCCAACCGACAACAGTAAAAAAGAACGCTGGCTTCGCGTCCAGGCCCAGGATGAAGACAATACCGAGGGCTGGATAGAATCGCGCAACGTCATGCCGGACGACGTGCTGAAGAATTCCAAGAAGCTGGCAGATGAAGACAAGAATGTTCCGGCGCAGGCGTCCGGCCAGTTACGCGCCAGTTCGAACTTGCGACTCACGCCCGACCGCAGCGGTAACGAAAACATCATGATGCGCCTGGACAGTGGCTCGAGTTTCGAAATAGTTGGCTGGAAGCGCGTACCCAAACCAAAGTCCTCCGAAGCAATTGAAACGGACATCGCCCCGAAGGCAGGCAGCGCGCAACAGGGAAATGCGCGCAGAAACAAAGACAATCAGGAAGAGAATGAGCCGGAGGAAACCAACGAGCTTTGGTACAAGGTTCGTTTGCCAACTTCAATATCGCCGGCGCCCGGCGGTTGGATTTATGGCAAGCAGGTTGAACTGGCAGTTCCAAGCGATATTATTTTTTATCGCACCGGCCGCGAGTTCGTTGCCTGGCAACGACTCGACGGTGACTCGTCAGACGCAGCCTCAGCGTCGCCAAAAGATAAAGACGCGGCCAAGGAAGCTAAGCCGGGAAGTTGGATAATTCTTGAGAAGAGTAGTTCAAATCAGCCGCATACTTTGGACGAACCCGATTTCGATCGCATCTATGTGCTTGGCTACGATAAAAGAGACCAGGAACATTACACCGCCTATCGCAGTCCGGACTTGAAAGGTTTTTTGCCGGCCCGCGTTGAGGGAAGACCCGACAACAAGACGTTTACCATTCGCGTGCAGGACGACAACGGACAAATCAACGACGTGCAGTACACGGTTTACAAGGACGCGCGAGGTTATCTGAAAGTCAGCGCGCCCAGCGTTACGAAAGATAAAGAAAAGAAAAAGAAGTAGAGTTGTCGCGCAACGCACGAATGAGTTCTCTTAATCACAATAGTCGGCCAATCATCGTCGGCATCGGCGGCCTCACCTCCGAAGTTGGTAAGACCACCCTACTATGCAAACTGCTGAACGCGTTTCCCGGGTGGGAAGCCATAAAGACTACGCGCGGCCACTATCGCTCTTGCGGAAAAGATCCACACACCTGTTGCGTTAGCGATTTGTTATCTGACGAGCCCACTGTTCAATCAGGATATGAATTAACCTTCAAGCCAGGTAAGGATACCGGCAGGTATTGGGAAGCCGGTGCCGGCAATGTTCATTGGTTAATAGGCACGGACGATCAAATCGAACGAGGTATCAGAGAGGCATTGGGAAATGTTCATGCGGCGGGCGTCTTTATCGAGGGGAACAGCTTTACCGAGTTTGTAAAGCCGGATTTCTTTGTAATGGTCGCGCGAGCGGACCAACTAAAAATGAAACCGACAGCGCGCCGCGCGTTAAAGCATGCCACGGCCATTTATTTGTCGGCCGATACTGTCCCATTTCAATTGCCGGCGTTAATCGCGAACGGGCTAGCTGGTCTTGTTGCAAACGTACCGGTATTTTCTGCCAGGGAATTTGGTGAACTCGTCGATTATCTAAAGCCAGAAAATTTGGCTGCCGCGAGTATGAGGCAAACTGATCGCGTGCCTTTTGCATCTTAGATTTGCCTTAAAAAGCCGCCTCACGTACTCAGTTGAGCGTTCCATGGCGGCTGATTGAAAAGGGGGGTTGACAAGAAATTTTTTGTCCCTATAATTCCCCCTCCCCTGATTGGCAGGGATTGACAGCGCGAAATTTAAAGGCACGTAAAGGTGTCGCTTTTCTCTGAAGAAGTGGGGAGAAAGGCGGCGCTTTTTTATTCGCTAAAAATAACATTTTACGAATGTTGAGTGTCGCTTGACAGAGTAATAAGCATAAGCTAAAGTCTCCGTTTGCTTGAGACGGATTTATTCCTTCTGTGAGGCAATCCAAAGACAATTTGGAATCGATCTTTGAAAACTAGATAGAGCGTGTCCATATCAATGAACTTTGAGAGTCAAAACGACGAGCGATAAAGCTCGCGTTCAAAACTCTGCAGAAGAGTCATTATCGGATACTGAACAATAACCAGTACGAGATGATGTTCCAGAGAACAAATTCTAACGAGAGTTTGATCCTGGCTCAGAATCAACGCTGGCGGCGTGCCTCAGACATGCAAGTCGAACGCGAAAGCCCCCTTCGGGGGGCAAGTAGAGTGGCGCACGGGTGAGTAACACGTAGGTAATCTACCTTCGGATGGGGAATAACAATCGGAAACGATTGCTAATACCGCATAATGCAGCGGCACCTAATGGTGACAGTTGTTAAAGCGGGGGATCGAAAGACCTCGCGTCTGAAGAGGAGCCTGCGGCGGATTAGCTAGTTGGTAAGGTAATGGCTTACCAAGGCAACGATCCGTAACCGGCCTGAGAGGGCGGTCGGTCACACTGACACTGACATACGGGTCAGACTCCTACGGGAGGCAGCAGTCGGGAATTTTGGGCAATGGGCGAAAGCCTGACCCAGCAACGCCGCGTGAAGGAT
>JAVEDP010000028.1 GCA_030841085.1 Pyrinomonadaceae bacterium | reverse complement strand
GCCTTCAACAACAACCCGGTGGACGCGCTGGGCGGGGTGAAGATATACCCGGCACGTTGGTGGGGATTTGGGTTGGCGTATCGACGGCACCTGAATCAGCAGGACGCGAGTCATTTCAATGCGACGGCGTTCAACACGGCGGTGAACAACCTTTCGGGAGTGCTGGTACCGAATCGAGGAATTGTGATAGTGCCGGGGACGACGATAGCGGCGACGGTCAATGGAGCGCCGGCTGGGTTCAAGTTCTCGGACGATCCGAATGGTTTTATTGGCCAGTTGTGGTTTGGCCATCGCAACGCACGCACGCTGCCGCCGCCGCCTAACGTAGCACCGATCGTTAGCAGCTCAGTGTCGAGTGCATCAATCACGCTGCCGTGTCCTGAAGGAACAAGTTCCGACAGCTGCACTGCAAGCGCCAGTAGGTCAGTCACATTAAATGCCGGTGCGTCGGATACTGATAACGACACGCTGCTTTATACCTGGACGGTAACTGGTGGCACGCTCTCGGGAGAGGGAGCTTCGGTCGCTTGGGATCTTTCAACACTCGCTCCGGGCACTTACACGGCCACGGTACAGGTTAACGACGGCAACGGTCATATTGTGCCGGGCACAGCGACAGTTACGGTCGCCGTCTGCACCGACTGCCGACCGCCATGTCCGACAATTTCCATCGACTGTCCAACGTCCGCGGTGGAACCGGGCTCGCCTGCAACGTTCACCACGAACGTAACATCGAGCGCGAACATAACCTACAACTGGTCCGTGTCAGCCGGCACCATTTCCGGCGGTCAGGGAACGTCATCCATCACCGTGGATACAACCGGACTTGGCGGCCAGACAGTGACCGCAACGGTCGAAATCGGCGGACTTGATCCAGCCTGCTCGCGAACGGCATCCTGCTCGGCTTCGGTGACAGCACCGGCGCCAGGAGCCACGAAGTTTGACGAGTACGGAAACATCCGGTTCAACGATGAGAAGGCTCGTCTCGATAACTATGCTATCCAGTTGCAGAACCAGCCAGGCGCCCAGGGCTACATCATTGCCTTTGGCGGTTGCGCAGGTGAGGCACAGGCCAGAGCGGATCGCGCGAAAGACTATCTGGTCAACACGCGCGGTATCGATGCTGGCAGGATAGTCACCCTGGATGGAGGCTGTCGCGAGGAATTGGCGGTTGAGTTGTGGATCGTGCCGAGTGGCGCCACTGCTCCGACCGGGACCAATACTGCGACTGTGAATCCCTGTCCTGCCTGCAAGAAGCAGGCAGCGCCACGGCGACGTCGCGGACGCCGAGGCGACGAGTAAAGACTAAATCAATCTCGCATCTTCAATGATGCGAACCTATCCAAGGTGGGCACTGTTTCTCATTGAATCAGTGCCCGCTTTGCTTTTCCATCGGCAGCTGTTGCACTCTTTTTGCATACGACCGACTTTGCGTAGATTTGCGGCATACAAACGCGGGAAGTTATATTAGACTTAAGACCGAGCTGCTCCCCCAGCCTAACAATTTTGCGGAGTTGTACTAACGATATGATAAATAGATTGCCAAAACTCATTCTGCTTCTGGTTGTGTTGTCAGCCTTGCCGATGCGCTTTGCCGCGCAAGGTTCCGCGCTCGAGACGCTCGAATCGCCTGCTGAAGTAGCAACTGATAGTGCGAGCAAATACTCAGACGATTGGCGTTCCAACGGCCCCCCGGGAGGCGATGTCCGCAGCCTGGTGGTTGATCCCAGCAATCCCGACCGATTTTATTTCGGCACACTCGACGGGCAGCTGTACACCTCAGCGGATGCGGGCAAGACCTGGCAGTTTCTTTACAATTTCAATCGGCCCCGCCTTTTCGTGGACCACATTCTCGTGGACCCGCGCGATTCGCGAGTGCTATACGTCGCCTCGCATCGTCACAAGGAAGCGGGAGGCTTTTTCAAGTCAACCGATGGCGGTCATCATTGGCGCGAGAGTCCGGAGTTAGAGAACGAAGCGCTGCACTCACTAACGCAGGCTGAAGCTAATCCTGATGTCTTGATAGCCGGCACGTTCAATGGCATCTTTCGCTCGGACAATGCGGGCGACAGTTGGACTCAACTGCCAACTTCCTCAACTGCAGGATTGGTTCACGTCGAATCTCTCGCCATCGATCCCAGAACAGCGAACACGATTTACGCAGGCACCTGGTATCTGCCTTACAAATCTACCGATGGGGGCAAGACCTGGAAAACAATTAAGAACGGAATCATCGACGACTCCGACATCTTTGCGATAGATATCGATCCGCGCGACCCGAATCACATTATCGCGTCAGCCTGCAGTGGTATTTACGAAACGCGAAGTGCCGGCGACAGTTGGAAGAAGGTCCAGGGAATTCCGTCGCAGTCGCGACGCACGCGCGCAATCCTACAACATCCTTCGATTGCCGGATTGGTGTTCGCGGGAACTACTGAAGGGTTTTGGCGTTCCGAGCGCGGCGGCGATGCTGATTCGTGGATGGTCACCACTTCGCGGCAACTCGAGATCAACTCAATTGCGGTTCATCCGTCCAGGCCACAGACGGTCTATATCGGTACCAACAACTATGGCGTGATGGTTTCGTACGATGGTGGAAAAAACTTCGCGCCTACCAACGCCGGCTACAGCGGCAGGTTCGCGAATGTAATCGTCGGTGACCGTGAGATGTCGAATCGAATTTATGCGGCAACGATCAATACGACGACTGGTGGCGGTTTTCTGTTTGCCAGCACCGACAACGGCGAAACCTGGCGTCCGTCTATGCGCAACATGCCGCCGCGTTTGATCACTTATTCGATCCTGCAGGACGCTCGCAACCTCAATACCATTTATCTTGGCACCAATCTTGGCGTCTATCGATCACTTGATCGCGGAGCTTCGTGGGCGCCGGTTTGGACGGCTGGCCCCGCCGCTAAAGAGAAAGCCCGCCCCGGGAAAAAACGCGCGGCAGCAGCACGGCCTTCCGTGGCGCCGAAACCAAGCGACACCATCCGCAGAGCGCAGCAGGCGTTGAACGCCGCGGGTTATAACGTTGGCACACCCGACGGGCGTGCCGGCACGTTGACCACAAAAGCGCTAAGAAAGTTTCAGAGTGATAACCACCTTCCGGCAAGCGGCAAGTTTGACGGACTAACACTTGCCGCGCTCCATGTCACAGCTGCGAGCGGCGACGAAGCGGCGACTATGGTATTGTCCGATGCCGTGAACGCGCTGGCGCAAACCGTCGATCCCGCAACTCAGCAACCCTTGTATCTTGCTGCCACTAACTTGGGATTATTTCGCTCGCTCGATCCGACTCAAGGCTGGCAAAAACTTTCGTACGGTTCGGGCTTGGATGCGCGGACTACGTGCATTTCCACCGACGTGAAAAACCCGGAAACTATTTGGGTAGGCACTGCAGCTTCAGGCGTTCTCGTTTCGCGAGACGCGGGAAAAACCTGGCAGCGTCTGTCAGGTATCCCCAGCGAAGCGCCGGTGAATGTTATTGCGCGCGACGCGGGTCGACCCAACTATGCATATGTCGGCACCAAGCAAGCGTTCTATATGACAAAGGATGGCGGCGCCAGTTGGAGTCGTCGCGGTGGCAACCTGCCGTTTGGAGATTTCACCAGCATTCTGATAAATCCGCGTAACCCTGACGAAGTATTCGCGGGCAACGCTTATCAAACTGGCGAGATCGGCGGCGGTGTCTATCGCTCGCTCAACGCAGGTTCGACCTGGTCGCGTATCGATCCCAAGGAGCATCGATTGCCCAGCCAAAGAATCTGGGCCCTCGCTTTTGATTCGCAGGATCAGAACACGCTGTTTGTTGGATCGCACTCTGCTGGCGTCTATGTAGTTCCGCGGGGTTCCGGCAGCGTGACAGTAGCGAGCCAGTAGTTTCCAAATCGTTACAAAGTTTTTTCGCGCCGGGTTTTTCGTATATTCCGAATTTGATTAGCCATGTCATCACCTTGACATGCCCTTATTCCGGCGTGTACATTGCGAACCTACCCGGTAAGCGACTGGTGAGTGTCGGACCAAGCGGGTGACTACGGGCGCGCGGAAATCGAAACACATAAAACCTCCTTTTCCAAATCTAAACGGCTCGCATTCCTCGCAAGCTTCAACCCCGACATCATCGCCAAAGGCAACTAAGCGAGCGCCGCTTGGGTACTCTTCTTCCGTCATCGTGATAGAAGATGCGCGGAACGGAACTCAGCGGTGAATTTTATCCGGGACTGTTACAGGAGTTTGCATGGCTAGTGAAGAATCGCATTTAAACAATCAAGAAACCGACAACAACCCATCTTCTGACGATCAACAAATCTCGACATCTCCGTCAGAAACCCAACCGGCAAAAGAAAGCAATCCCGCCGTCGCCGTAAAAGGCGATGACGACGAAGAGCCACGTCCCTTCGGCGATGTTGACTTTGGCCAACTGCTCGATCAGTTTGAGCAGGAGCAAGCGACTTTGCAGGAAGGCGAAGTCGTGCGCGGCACGGTTGTCGGCATAAGCGAGCGCGGCGTGGTTATCGACTTTGGCTACAAGTCGGAAGGCATAGTTAACCCGGCCGAGTTCACCGAGAACGGCGTGCTTTCGGTTAAGCCGGGCGACGAAGTCGACGTGTTGGTTAAGAGCATGGAGACTGCCGACGGCCTGCCGATACTGTCACGCGCCGACGCTGTGCGCATGCGGGCCTGGGACGATCTCGAGAAGTCCTATCGCGACGGTACCACCGTTAAGGGACGCGTGATTGAACGCATCAAGGGCGGCCTGCGCGTCGACATCGACGGCATAGCAGCGTTTCTTCCCGGCTCGCAAGTAGATGTGCGCCCGGTGCGCAACCTCGACGCGCTTCGCAATCAGGAAATCGAAGCGAAGGTCATTAAACTCAATCGCAAACGTTCAAACGTGGTCCTGTCACGCAAGGCAGTGCTCGAAGAAGAGAACGCTGGACGCAAGGGCGAAACATTGGGGCACATCGAAGAAGATGTGGTTGTCGAAGGCCAGATAAAGAACTTGACTGACTATGGCGCGTTTGTAGATCTCGGCGGCGTCGATGGTTTACTTCACGTTACCGACATGTCATGGGGCCGGCTGCAAAATCCAAACGAACTGTTCAAGGTCGGGGATACCGTCCAGGTTAAGGTGCTCAAGTTTGATCGCGATCGCGAACGCGTCTCACTTGGTTACAAGCAGTTGCTGCCCGATCCCTGGTCGAGCGTTGACGAGCGCTTTCCGGTAGGCAGTCGAGTACCAGGTAAGGTGGCGAGCGTTGCCGATTATGGTGCGTTCGTGGAATTGGAAAACGGCGTCGAAGGGTTGGTCCATGTTTCGGAGATGAGCTGGTCCAAACGCGTCAAACATCCCAGCAAGCTCGTCAATCCCGGTGACACAGTCGAGGTTGAAGTGCTAAGCGTGGATCCAAAGGCGCGCCGGATTAGCCTGGGCATGAAACAAATCCAGGATAACCCCTGGCAGACATTGCACGAGCGTTATCAGGTTGGCACGCGCGTGCATGGACGCGTCCGAAACCTAACGGACTTTGGCGCCTTTATTGAAATTGAAGACGGCGTCGACGGCTTGGTCCATGTTTCCGACATCTCGTGGTCGCGACGCATCAAACATCCGAGCGAAGTGCTGAAGAAAGGGCAGGAGATCGATGCCGTTATCACCAGTATCGATGCTGAAAACCGGCGCCTGTCGCTTTCCATAAAAGACCTCGAGCCAAACGCCTGGGATAGATTTGTCAGCGAGCACAAGCCTGGCGATGTTGTGAAGGGGAAGGTAGCCCGCTTCGCAAACTTCGGCGCTTTTGTCGAACTTGACGACAATCTGGAAGGGCTCTGTCACATTTCTGAACTTTCGGAAGAGCGCGTCGAGAAGCCTGAAGACGTGGTCCAACTGGGCCAGGAGATGGAATTTAAGATCCTGCGCATAGATTCTGAAAACAAGAAGATCGGTTTGTCGGCGCGAGCAGTAGGCAAGGATGAGCCGGTGCTCGACGCGAAGGTCTATTCGTCGGTAGCAGGCAGCGGCATGGCTTCGCTTGGAGAACTCGCAGATTTTGGTTTGAGCAGACCGGAACCGAAGGCTGAACTAGAGCCGAAAGCCGAAGTGACCGCCGAGCCGGAGCCGCCAGCGGATGCGAGTTCCGAGCCCGAGCCGCAGGCGGACCCAGTCGCCGAGCCGGAGCCGCAACCGGATGCGACTGCTGAACCGGAACCAAAGCCGGAGTCAGAGCCGGAAGACGAACCAAAATAGCCGCGAAAATTTCCAGTTTGAAATCCTGAATTCGCTTTATGGAACGTGCGCTGTTGCCGTTCCATGGCTTGGACTTTCGCTTTGTCGCCAATTCTTGCCGGGCTTGATCGTTTCTGATAGTGTACGGCGTCGAGCACGCCTCGCCATTCGTTAAGACTTACCGTAAATTTTCTTAGTTTGTAGCCAGGCTATTTTTCTCATCTGAGGTGATGCATGACAAAAGCAGAACTCGTCGAGGATGTCGCCGAAGCGGCGGAACTTACAAAGAAGGACGCCGAACGACTCGTCGAAATTGTTTTTGAAAGTATTATCGAAACCTTAAATCAAGGTGAGAAAATCGAGTTGCGCGGGTTCGGCAGTTTTCGCGTACGTGAGCGCGGCGCTCGCCGCGGCCGAAATCCCAAGACCGGAGACCCCGTCAGTATTCCCGCCAAACGCGTCCCTTACTTCAAGCCCGGCAAAGAGCTGAAAGAACTGATTAACGATCCCGACGCCGGAACGCGCCGCGCTCCCGAAGCTTCCGCCACTCATGCTGCCGACGAAACGCGTCAGCCGCCCATTCTTTAAGTTAAGAGGATAAGAATTGGACAGGCTCTGGAGTCCCTGGCGTTCCGAATACATCGCTTCCGCCGGTGACGCGGATTTAACCGTCTGTGTTTTTTGTAAACTGCGGGATGAGCCGGAAAACGACGCAGCGAATTTCGTTCTTCATCGTGCTTCGCATAATTTCGTCGTCTTGAATCGTTATCCTTACATCAGCGGCCATCTGCTGATTGTTCCCTACGAACACGTCGGGGAGCTGGATGCGGCTGCAAAGCCGACTACGGACGAGTTGATGGATCTCACCAAACGATCTCAAACTGCTTTGCGCGTAGTGTACCGGCCGGATGGCTTCAATTTGGGAATGAATCTCGGTCGTGCGGCGGGAGCGGGTATTGCCGATCACATTCACATCCATATCTTGCCGCGTTGGTCGGGCGATACCAATTTCATGACCGCGGTTGCCGAAGCACGTGTATTGCCGGAAGACCTTGCGACTACCTATCAGAAACTGCACGATCGGTTCTGACTGAGCTAAGAACCCGATTTTCCATTTGCCATTTACCATTTCTCATTTGTCATTGCAGAAGAGGTTGTTTTTATCGGCGCAGATTGTCGGTAAAGCTCCGGGACAATTGAACTCGCTTACCAAGAAATGATAAATGGAAAATGGAAAATGGCAAATGGAAAATCGTTTGATCTTGAGTCACCGCTTCGCCACTGTCCTGCTGATCGCTTCGTCTTCAACCTCGCCAGCTTCGTTTATGGGAATGTCTGATGCTTTGTTGTAGCTGATGCCGCGTTCTTCGCTGTCCAAATCGACTGCCGGCAACGCTGATAATGGACCAGTGGCTTTTGGCGGATTGAATCCGGGATAGTCAATGCGCGCGTGGTAGATTGCCGTGAGCGCGCCGATAATTGCTTCGCGAATAGTTGTGATTTCCTGCAGCGTCAGATCGCATTCATCAAGTTGGCCATCGCTGATGATGGCATCCACAATCTTTACCACGATCGCGCGGATGTTCTCCGGGTCCGGACGCGCGAGAGAACGCGCCGCCGCTTCGCACGAATCCGCCAGCATCATGATGGCCGCTTCCTTAAATTGCGGCTTTGGTCCGGGATAACGAAAATCTTTTTCATCGATCAGTTCACCGGGTTTGGCCATGCTTTCGGCCTTTCGCAGGAAGAAATGCAACGTGCGCGTGCCATGGTGTTGCGGTATGAAGTCGGCAATCTGTTCCGGCAAATTGATTTCTTTCGCCAGCTTCATGCCATAGGTCACGTGACTAGTGATGATTCTGGCGCTCTGCGTTGGCTTCATGTGATCGTGCGGGTTTTCGCCCTGCTGGTTTTCGACAAAGTATTCCGGCGCGGCCACCTTACCAATGTCGTGATAGAGCGCGCCGATACGCGCCAGCAGCGGATTAGCCCCGACCGCCCGGCAAGCATCTTCTGCAAGTTGGCCCACTGCGTGCGAGTGTTGATTGGTCCCCGGGGCGCGCAGGGCGAGTTGGCCCAGCACCGGCAGATCGGCGTTGGAGAGTTCGAGCAGTTTCACATCGGTCAAGATCCCAAAAAGTGATTCGTTGATCGGCAAGCCGCCTGCGGCAAAAATTGCAGTTAACAGCCCGCCGGCAAAACCGCAGCCGCTCGCCAGCAGAAACGAATTCAACGTTACCGCTTGTTCGGCGTAAGCGATAAGCGCGAGCGCCATGAAAGCATTTACGCCGCCCACAAATAACCCGGCCAGCGTCACCGATTGTCGCTCGCGATAACGGCCAATTCCATAGATTGCGCCCGCGCCGGAAATAAGCGCATACACCGCCGCCTGGATTCCGGTTGGCGCCAGCAAGCCGGCGAACAGCGCCGTCACAATACCGGTAAGAAAGGCGAGCTGCGTGTCAACCAACATGACGACCAGTAACGCCGCGGCCGCGAAGGGAATCGCGAAGGACCAAATCATCGGATCGTTAAAAGGAGCAGTTGTCATCCTGCTAGCAATCGCGTCTGCGAACGTAAAGCCGATTCGCATAAGTCCTGTTTGAACTACGATTGCAGAGCCAACCAGCGCGAACGCTCGCCACTTGGAAAGCGAAATAGCAGACGCCGTGCTGCGGTGCTCGGTAAATTTCCAGACGGCCCAATAAACCGCCATCACGATCATCAATAGTCCGATCAAGTTATGCCAGGGACGGCCCGCATGGCCCGTAGACTTAAGCGCCGATAGTTGCGAGAGCGTTCCCGGTGTGACTGTGTCGCCTTCGCGCGCGATGACCTGGTTTCGCTTCAGCGAGATTGTGACTGGAGGGATTCTGTTGGCTTCTGTTTCTCGCGCGGTAGCGGTTGCCGTCTGGTCGAGCACGACGTTTGGCCGCAGCAGCGGCACGATTGCAGACACGAGAGCCAATTTCTGTTCCTGGGTCCATCCCTGCATGCCAAAAATTTTGCGTTCCAGTTCCTGGCGCGCGGCGGCCAGCGACAGCATGCGCGTGCGCGGCGCGGGCATTACCATTTGTGCGGAAGGATTGCGAACGTCAACCAGCACGATCTCCTGATTGAGTCTTTCAGCCTCGGCGTCGTCGTAAATGTACTTGTCACCGACTTCGCGGATTAACGACGTCAGAGTTTTCAGATCGTCATCATTGGGATTGAGAGTAGTGAGGGCGCGGGCGACCGCCGGACCTCCTTCGCCGCTCCAGGTCAAGTCGGTGTGATGTGGCTTTTGCTGAAGTTGCAGCTTCAGATCGTCCCATGCTGCCTCGAAACTGCGGCTGGAACTCTCGCCGCGTGTTGAGTCAAAGTTAAAGATGGGACGGGTAGCCTGGCGCGCCGCATTCCGTCGCCGCTCCGTTTCCGAAATGTCAACGGCCGTAATGTCGCCATGGGCAACGATGCTGCCACGAATGATGTCACCCTCGCGATAATCCGCCGCGACACTCGTCGAATAGCTGTTGAGCAACAGAGGCGTAGTAATGAGCACGAGAGCTGCAAAGCCAATGAGAAAACGCGTGCGGGGTTGGAACACCTCGAGCGGGCGCATCACGTAAGCGACGGCGAGGTCGCGCGCGCGACTAAAGCGAGTTGTAAATCGTGGGCGTCGGGCCATGAATTATTTATGCGATACGGGAAACGCGTTCCGCATCAAGCTCTTCCTCGCGCGCTGGTAAACCAACATCACGTGAAAGCATCTCACCGATTTTCTCAAGCAGCGGCCGCAGTGTTCGCGGATCGTTGGCAGCTAAGGAGATAACCGCGCGGGCGCTATCGGACGCGAGTTGCCGTGATATTCCTGCGAGCGTCTCTGCCGTCACCAAATCGGCTTTGTTTAGAACCAGCAGTGAAGGAATTTCAGTCAGTTTAAGTTCCTGCAAAATTCTTTCGACCGACTGCACTTGTTGCGACCAGCGTGGATTTGCCGCATCGACCAGATGAATCAGTAAACGACTGTCAACGATTTCTTCCAAGGTGGAACGAAATGCAGAAAGGAGACCCGGCGGCAGATCGCGAATAAAACCGACGGTATCGTTAACAATGATTTCCTGTTCTCGGGGAAGTCTGAGCCGTCGGGAAGTCGGATCGAGCGTCGCAAACATCCGTTGCTCTGCGCGCACCTCGCTATTGGTTAGCGCATTCAGGAGCGTGGATTTCCCGGCATTGGTGTAGCCGACAATCGAGACGACCGGCAGTTCATTTCTGGTGCGAACCTTTCTTCGCTCGTGACGCCGGCGCCGTTGTAGTTCTATTTCTTTTTCCAGACGGTTGATACGGTCGCGAACGCGGCGGCGGTCAGTTTCCAGTTTTGTTTCGCCCGGGCCCCGGCCGCCGATACCGCCGGCCAGCCGTGAGAACGCTGAATCCTGCCCGGCAATAAGTCGAGGCAGGAGATATTTCAGTTGGGCCAACTCTACCTGAATGCGACCTTCGTGCGATTGGGCACGTTGCGCAAAGATGTCCAGGATTAGTTGCGAGCGATCCAGAATTTTCAGGTCAGTCGCTTCCGAGAGCGATCGGACTTGCGCCGGAGTTAGCTCACGATCAAACACCAACATGTCCGCGCCGAGTTGTAGCGAACGAATCAGAAGCTCCTGAAGCTTTCCCCGACCAAGCACTGTGCGCGGATCGATTGCCTGTCGGCGTTGAATGGCTTTATCCTGGACCACGATGCCGGCCGAGATTGCCAGCTCATTTAGTTCGGCCATCGACTCTTCCGCATCGCTCAATGAGCCAGTCGTTACGCCGACGAGGATGGTGCGATCTTTGACACGAGCCTTGCGCGTCGCATTCCGATTGCGCGCCATTTCTTCTTCCAGCGATTCGATTAGCGCGAGAAAGTCGACATCCAGTTGCGAAGCAATCGCTTTTGGCAGGAACGCGTAGGCTTCGCCCGCCGTGCTGTGTGCGCCGTCGGCGGACAGCGGCAGCAGATGAGCGGCATTAACCAAACCTGGTAGTCCACTGGTTTCGTTGACATCGATCGCGACCATCAAGTCAAGGCGCAACAATGCCAAGTCGGTCAGATCGTCCTGTGTCAGACCTTCGCCGCGCAAATGTGTGTGAACACAGCGCAGGCCACGAAAGCGATCGACAGCGACGCGGATGCGTTTGAAGTCCGGAAGCTCAATGCTGCGATTGTCGCCCACCATCACATATTCCACGCGCCCGGCGCGATCTATTAGCGCGCCAATTTGACGGCGGGTTTCATGCGATAGCTCGGCCAATTGCCGCGCAAATTCGGGCGTGACAATTTCCTGTGCAGGCAGGCGACGCGTGTACAGCTTCTCGATTCGCCGCAACTGGTTTGGCTTCAGGCCCGCAGTGTTTCCCAGTACTTCCTTAATGATTCCTTCCTTCCAGTCTTGCGCACACGCGTGACCGCGGCTTGAGGCTGATAGCTTCACGCCGTGGTCTGGTTATGTTTTGGATCGAGCTGAAGTTACAGCGGGAGCGCAGCGAGCAGTGGGTTTCCGACGCCTGGGAACTATTGTTAATGTTGCTCTGCGATATCGCTTCGCTTATTCGCTTGAGCATTAGATTCTGTTTGCGAGCACGCTGATTACCGCTTGGAAAATGCGGTAGACCGTCACAGAAGTCAACGTGCGAGGGCGAATTATAACACATCGTTCACCATAGCAAGGTAAAGCCGTTCAGTTCAGAAACCCAGAGAATTTGTGCATTCGACAGTGTTCAAGGCCCGTCGTATCATGAAACTTTAGGTGTAAAGCAAACTGTTAGTTTGCGTCGGTAGCCGGGCCTTCAGGTTGAGGTGGCAACGAACCGCCCGCAAACTAACAGGTTGCTTTACGATCATGTTGGCCCTCAATCAGAGTGGCATAGACTTTTTCGTCTGAGCGTCGCGGCAGTCACAGACTCGAGTCTGTGCCACTTCAAATAAATGGACAAAGCGCCAGAAATTCTTAGGGTTGACCCAGCCGTCGCGATCCCCGGCGGCGAGGTTGCAATTGATTGCGCTGAATTCGACACCAGCGACCCGACGCTATGCGCCGTGTGGTTCGGCAAAGAACGAGCTCCGCTGGTAGCGCTGTCATCCCGGCGCGCACTCGCAATCGTTCCCGAACTGAAGCAGACGGGCGAGGTGGCCGTCACTCTCGAAAGCCGCCAAATCAGGAGCGCTGACGCGAATCTAATCGTGGGCCGCAGACTTGCGGAGGATCTTCATCCGGTAACCAATCCGGCTTTTGATACGGACGACGGCGCGTTGTTTGTAACTCGCTCCGGCTCGCGCGGGGAACAACTTCCGGTCACTTTATTTCGGATAGATGTGAACGGAGAGGTCACCGAGTTTTCAGGTGATATAACGAACCCGACTGGAATTGCTTTCGACAGTCGCGGTCAAATGTTTGTCAGTAGCCGCATGGACGGCAGTATCTATCGCATCACGCCGTTCAAGGAGGCGGTCCCTTTTGCGCACGGCCTTGGTGTCGCGACGGGCATTGCATTCGATACAGATGACACGATGTACGTTGGCGATCGCACCGGGACAATCTACAAGGTGAACGGCATTGGGGAAGAAACACAGTGGGTCCAGCTGGAGCCATCCGTGTCTGCTTATCATTTGGCTGTTGGACCAGACGATGCGTTGTATATTAGTGGACCAACGGTGGCGAGTTTTGATTCAGTAACGCGCGTCGCGCCCGATGGTTCAGTGAGCACGTTCTACAGAGGTCTCGGCCGGCCGCAGGGGCTGGCATTTGATCGGGATGGAAATCTTTTGGTTGCGGCTTCGCTGCGTGGGCGTCGCGGGATCGTCCGGATCACGCCAGATGGAAAGAGCGCAGAACTATTTTTGGCAGGCATGAATCTGGTTGGGCTCGCGTTCAGTGCGGCGGGCGATTTGGTTGTAGCCTCAACCGACGCGGTTTACACCGTGCCGCTCACGTTGGCTTCACAGTGACCTTTGGGATTGGCTTCGCAGTGACATGAAGTCAGTACCGCCTGCGGTAACGGGTGGCTCTCATGATTACTGATAAACTTCAGTTTTTGACACGATCTAAGGGCCATGTTAGTGTGAACTTCTCGTTTATTTCTTCCGCACCGACCTGCTAAATGGGCAATATTAACGCCAGTATTCAACAATTCATCCTCTACATGGTGGCGCTCATTTTTTCGTTGTCAGTTCATGAATCCGCCCATGCCTGGATGTCGAACAGGTTCGGCGACGACTTGGCGCGTTTGCAGGGACGCATTAGCCTGAATCCGGTTTCGCATGTCGACCCGATTGGCACGCTGCTTTTTCCGGCAATTGCTTTTTTCACGGGGGCGCCGCTAATCGGTTGGGCCAAACCCACACCAGTGAATCCGCTGAGGTGGCGTAACAAACGCGTTGCCAACTTTTGGGTTTCGGCCGCGGGCGCGATTAGCAACTTCATTATCGCCTTCGTGGCCGGCCTCGCCATCAGATTGCTATACACAGCCGGAATCGTCGACGGTGACGTCAATCTTGTTAATTCCAGCTCCACGATTGCGAACGGGGCGATCGATTTGCTTATCGTTTTCTTTAGACTGAACGTTGCCTTAGGAGTTTTCAACCTCCTGCCCATTCCTCCGCTTGACGGCAGCAAGGTGCTCGCCAGCATATTGCCGCCAAGTTTTGAATCCGGGATTGAAGCGCTCGAAAGATTTGGCTTTATCCTGTTGTTCATTGCGGTCTTCACGGGCGTACTGGGCTTTATCTTCGGGATTGTGATGCCGATAGCTTGGGCACTGGTATTCATCGGTAGCCGGCCATGAAAAGAATTTTTAGCGGCGTACAGCCGACCGGCAACATTCATTTAGGCAATTATTTAGGCGCGCTGCTCAACTGGGTGGCGTTGCAACATGAGTACGAAAGCTTTTTCTGCATCGTCAATCTGCACGCGATTACTAACCGGCAAGATCCGAAACTGCTAGCCGAGAAAACCTGCGAGCTGGCCCGCATCTATATCGCGCTTGGTATCGATCCGAGCATCTCGACCATCTTCGTTCAGTCAGATGTAGCAGAGCATGCGCAATTGACGTGGGTGCTTAACTGCATAGCGCGCATGTCTGAGTTGGAGCGGATGACGCAGTATAAAGATAAGGTGCGCAAACAGACTGAGAACGTGGGCGTGGGAATATTTGACTACCCAGTCCTGATGGCGGCGGACATTCTGCTTTATCAAACTGATCTGGTTCCCGTCGGCGAGGATCAGAAGCAGCATCTTGAGCTGACGCGGGACCTGGCTATTCGCTTCAATCGCGATTACGGCGATACGTTCCGCATTCCTGACGCTTATATTCCCAAGGTTGGTGCGCGCATAATGTCGTTGTCGGATCCCACGAAGAAGATGTCAAAATCAGACGACGATCCGGCCGGATGCGTTATGCTGCTGGAGGACGCCGACAGCATTCAACGAAAATTCAAACGGGCAGTGACTGATTCAGGTACTGAGATTCGCTTTGATGCGTCACGTCCGGCGATCACAAATCTGTTGACAATCTTTCAATTGCTGACGGGTCAGGCGCCGGACGAGATTGAATCGCATTTTGCAGGCAAGGGTTATGGCCAGCTAAAGCAGGAGCTGGCGGAAATCACGATTGAATTCTTGCGTCCGCTGCGTGAGAGAGTCGAATCGATCAGCGATGGTGAATTAGGCGCGATTCTGGATCAGGGCAAACAAAAAGCGCGCGGCATTGCTCGACCGACGCTGGAAACCGTCATGGCGCGAATGGGAATCTCGGGCGCCAAAGAATTGCTCGTTAGAAATTGATTATTGGCAACGAATCAATGCACGAAACTGACCAAAGCACAGCCGCTCAACCGGCACAGGAAGAAACCCCCGGACCGATAAGCGTAACCGGATCGTCTCCGGAAATCGTCGCCGATGACACGACTGACGATCTGAAGATCGTGATGGGCGACTTTGATGGCCCACTCGACCTGTTGCTGCACTTGATTCGTCAGGAACAAGTCAATATTTACGACATTCCGGTGGCCCGCATCGCGGATGAGTACCTGCGTTATCTGCAGGTAATGCAGGAACTCGACATTGCTGTGGCGGGCGATTTTCTGGTGATGGCAGCGACGTTAATCGAGCTGAAGACGCGCATGCTTTTGCCGCGCGATCCTTTTGCGGCTCCGGAAGAGGAAGACGATCCGCGCAAAGATCTGGTGGACCAACTGCTTGAGTATCAGAAATACAAAGCGGCCGCGCAGATGCTTTGGTCGCGCGCCACTGTCGAACGCGCGGTGTTCAAGCGCGCAGAAATTGAAACTGATAAGAATAACCCGGAAGTTTCTGTCGGGCTTTTTGATTTACTAAAAGTATTTCAGGAAATTCTGGCGCGCCACAAAGAAGAGGTCCTGCTGGAAATTGAGCGCGAAGAAATTTCCATGACAGAAATGCTTGAGCGGCTGCGAAACATGGTGATGTCCGCGGGCGAGTTGAACCTGCGCGTCTTCTTTGAACGAGCACAGTCGCGCCGCGAGTTAGTGCTGGCTTTTCTATCGGTGCTGGAACTGGTGCGTTCGACCGAAATCAAGTTATTTCAAAAAGAGACGTTTGGTGACATCGTCGCCAAGGTCGCAAGTTAAAATTCAAAAGTGATTCGATTAAGGTTTGGCAAGACGCAAGCTACAGCTCGTACTTCTAAACTGGAAGAACTAAGCGAAAGGGCCAATGAGCGAAGAGAGCATCGACAACCAAACAGATCAGCCGCTTGACGAAGCAGCGCTGAACGAAGAGGCCGCTAAAGAACTCGAGGCGCTGGTTGCTGCCGAAGCAACCGACGTTGAAGCGCAGGAGTCGACTGACGAGGGGGCGACCTATCGAGTTCAGAGTTCTGCTGAACGCGCGGGAATCATCGAGGCCTTGATCTTTGTTTCCGAAGAGCCAATCAGCGCGAAGACAATCGCCGATGTGTTGCGCGAGGAGCGCAGCGTAGTTGACGGCGCGCTGGCTGACCTCTCACAGGAGTTCAATGGGCGCAACGGCGGTTTGCAGTTGCGCGAGGTCGCCGGCGGCTGGCAGTTTGCTACGCGGCCCGAGTATCACGAGCACGTGCGCGCGTTTCTGCGTTCGCGCCCGAGCGCCAAGCTGTCGATTGCGTCGTTGGAAACGCTGGCTGTGATTGCTTATAAACAGCCGGTCACGGTGCCGGAGATTCTCGAGATTCGCGGCGTGCAGTCTCCATCGTCGATCAAGACGCTGCTTGATAAGAAATTGATTGTGGCCAAGGGTCGCAAGGACACGGTGGGCCGGCCAATGATGTATGGGACTTCGAAAGACTTTTTGATGCAGTTTGGCTTGAAAGACCTTTCGGAGCTGCCCAGCATGGAAGATTTTCAGGATCTCGGAAGTGCAGTGGAGTGAAACTCGTTTTATGATCGAGATGAATCGAATTGAATCGCTAAGCGAGCTGATCGCAAAAGAATTTCAGCCGAAACGCATTATCTTGTTCGGCTCTTATGCCTACGGTGAGCCAACTAATGACTCCGACGTCGATCTTCTCGTGGTACTGCCCTTCACAGGGAAACCTGTACGTAAAGCGATCGAGATTCGCGCCAGGATCAATCCGAGTATCCCGCTAGATCTGATCGTGCGCACGCCACAACAGGTTGAAGAGCGAGTTGCCATGAACGATTGGTTCATGCGAGAGATCGTCGAGAAGGGCCGAACGTTGTATGAAGAAAATAACTCGTGAGTGGGTGGATAAGGCGGAAGGCGATTTCGTTACCGCCCAACGCGAGTTTGGCGCTGAATCAGACCCAAACTACGATGCCGTCTGTTTTCATAGCCAGCAATGCGTTGAGAAGTTTCTAAAGGCCAGATTACAGGAAGCAGATGTTGCGTTCATAAAAACTCACGACCTTACGGTTCTTCTCAATTTGGTGTTAGAGGTTGAGCCCGAATGGGAAGCTCTACGTTCAGATTTACATCCACTTACAGCCTATGCTGTGGAGTACCGATACCCTGGGCAGTCTTCGGATAGGTCGGAAGCGCGTGAAGCTATCGAAGCATGTCGCAAGGTGCGCTTGGAAGCACGCGCCGCGTTAGGAATAGAAACGGATAAGAACAAGATTTCAGACTGAGGGTTTTGGCGGCAATGCAAGAACGACTACAAAAACTAATCGCCAACGCCGGCATCGCTTCGCGGCGTCACGCCGAAGAATTGATTACTGCCGGCGAGGTTACCGTCAACGGCAAGGTCATAACGGAACTCGGCACGAAGGCCGATCCGGCGAAAGACCACATCAAGGTGCGCGGCAAACTCATCAACCCGGCGATCGAAAAACGCGCGCTGGTCCATGTGTTGCTGAATAAACCGAAAGGCTGTCTCTCCAGCGTTTCCGATCCGGAAGACCGCCCGACGGTCCTCCAGTTCTTGCCTGTCTCGCTTGGCCGTCTTTATCCGGTCGGCCGTCTGGATTTCAATACGGAAGGTTTGTTGCTCCTAACTAACGATGGTGAGTTTACAAACTTCATTACCTCAGCACGCAACAAAGTCCAGAAGATTTATGAGGCAAAGGTAAAGGGCGTGCCCACCGAGCAGGCGATTGAACGTCTGCGGCGCGGCGTGACGCTCGAGGATGGAACGCGCACCGCGCCGGCAAAAATCAAACGCGTTTATGAAACCCAGACGAACTCCTGGTTTGAAATTATTTTGCATGAAGGAAAAAACCAGCAGATACGCCGCATGTTCGAACTCATCGGCCATTCGGTTATGAAGTTGCGGCGCTCGCAAATCGGGCCATTGCGCGATGACAAATTAAAGCCGGGCACGTGGCGCAAACTTTCGGAACAGGAAGTCAAAGCGATCACGACAAAGAGTAAGGGTGGGCGGCCGGCAGGCGTGGCCAGTCACGCTTCATCGCGGCAATAAGGTAGAATCTAAGACTAAGAAATTGCTGGTTGGGACAGGCATTCTTGCCTGTGATGTAGCAGGCGGGGATGCCTTTGTCTCGCCTGCCAACGGAAAAGATGCATTTCGAACTAAACGAAGAACAGCAGCAGATCAAGACGAGCGTGCGCGAATTCGCTGAGGCTGAAATCGCTCCACACGTGATGGAGTGGGACGAAGCGCAGCACTTTCCCATGGAGTTGCAACCAAAGCTGGCGGAGCTGGGGCTTACCGGCGTTTTGTTTCCGGAAGAGTACGGCGGCGCCGGCATGGGTTACATCGAATACGCCACGATCATCGAAGAGCTTTCGCGCGTCGACGGTTCGGTGGGCATTTCGGTTGCGGCGCACAACTCGCTTTGCGCGAATCACATTTATCAGTTTGGCACTGAAGCGCAAAAGCAAAAGTTCCTGGTGCCGCTGGCAACCGGCAAACACCTGGGTGCCTGGGGCTTGACCGAGCCAAGCGCCGGATCGGACGCTTCGGGAACGCGTTCCACCGCCGTGCGCAAGGACGATGGTTGGATAGTTAACGGCTCGAAGAATTTTATTACCCACGCGATTCATGCCGACACTTGCGTCGCGATGGCCGTTACCGATCGCGCAAAACGAAGCAAAGGCATTTCGGCATTCATCTTTGAAAAGGGAATGGCTGGATTTGCGCCGGCCAAAAAAGAGAACAAGCTTGGCTTGCGCGCGTCGGAAACGGCCAGCGTTGTTTTTGAAGATTGTTACGTGTCCGACGAGAATCGTCTCGGCGATGAGGGAAACGGTTTCGTTAATGCGATGGAAATCCTCGACGGCGGGCGCATCTCGATAGCGGCGCTGGCAGTTGGAATCGCCCAGGGCGCCTACGAATCTGCCGTTCGCTATGCGAAAGAGCGGCAACAGTTTGGTAAGCCGATTGCGGAGTTTCAGGCGATCCAGTTTAAGTTGGCAAACATGGCAATGCAGATCGACGCCGCGCGATTGTTGATGTATCGCGCCGCCTGGCTCAAGGACAACAAGCGAAAGGTCACGAAAGAATCGTCGATGGCGAAGCTGTTCGCTTCCGAAATAAGTGTAAACGTTTGTGAAGAAGCGATTCAGGTCCACGGCGGCTATGGCTACACCAAGGATTATCCGCCGGAAAAATTTTGGCGTGACTCGAAGTTGTGCACGATTGGTGAAGGCACGTCGGAAATTCAGCGCCTGATTATTGCGCGCGAGATTTTGCAGCAGTTGTGACAGCAGTTACACAAAGTCGGCATGGTTCGATGGACGCTTCAGCCAACATGAAGTCACTAATCGATCGGATCGCGGCCGGTGACGCGCGCGCGGTTGCGCGAGCGATTTCGAAAGTAGAAGATCTTTCAAAAGACGCGACAGAACTGATGAAGCAGGTTTTTCCGCTGACGGGTCGCGGCTTAATAATCGGAATTACGGGCGCGCCCGGTGCCGGGAAATCATCGCTTGTCGACAAGCTTGCGCTTCTTTACCGGCAGCAAGGTGAACGAGTTGGAATCGTTGCGGTTGATCCCTCGAGTCCGTTTTCCGGCGGCGCGATTCTCGGCGATCGCATTCGCATGCAGACGCTGGGGCTGGACAGCGGCGTGTTTATTCGGTCGATGGCCACGCGCGGCAACCTCGGTGGTCTGGCGCGCACGACGGTCGATGCGGTTTCAATTCTGGACGCGGCTGGTTACGGCAAAATCATTATCGAAACCGTGGGCGTGGGCCAGGATGAAGTTGAAGTAGTTAAGGCTGCCGACGTTTCGGTCGTGGTGCTGGTGCCGGGAATGGGTGATGACATCCAGGCGATCAAGGCCGGGATTATGGAAATCGGCGACATTTTCGTTATCAACAAAGCCGATCGCGACGGCGTGAACTCGACGGAAAAGGAGCTGCAAGCATTGTTATCGCTGGCGGAGCGCGACGATGCCTGGCAGCCGCCGATCGTCAAGACGATCGCGATTGAAAGCGCCGGCATCGAAGAGTTGGCCAAAGCAATTGAAAACTATCGCGAGTTTCATCTGCGGACTCAGTCCGGTGAAGGCCGGCGCCGGGCAATAGCGCGCTGGAGAATATTGGAGCTGCTGCGCGAACGGCTGGTTGCGCAAGCGCTTGAGTCGGCAGATGCCGCGGAAAAGCTCGAACAACTAGCGGGTGAGGTTGCGAGCCGCCGACGCGACCCTTATTCTGCGGTGGAAGAGATAATGCGGGGAAGTCAGTAGGGGAAGTCAGTAGTCAGTTGTTAGTCGTCAGTTGGTTCCTGGATCTGGACGACTACTCATTAACGGTTAGCAACTGACAACTGACAACGAACAACTGACAACTGACCATAAGATGAAATTCGATCACATCGGTATCGCAACACCCGAAATCGAACAGGCCCTTTCGGTCTGGCGCGACGCGTTGGGGTTGTCGGTGGACTCGACAGACGAAGTCGCCGAACAGGGTGTGCGCGTGGCTATGCTGGCGATTGGCGAAACGCACATTGAGTTGCTCGAACCCCTAAGCGACGATTCGCCGATA
Organism: Pyrinomonadaceae bacterium; assembly: GCA_030841085.1. GTDB lineage: Bacteria > Acidobacteriota > Blastocatellia > Pyrinomonadales > Pyrinomonadaceae > PSRF01. The sequence goes on along the minus strand of JAVEDP010000028.1, from coordinate 13,828 downwards.
GGAAAATTTTTGCAGAAGCGCGGCCCTGGCATTCATCACATCGCGCTTCGCGTTCCCAACATTCGTGAAGCGCTCAGCGATTTGAAAGCAAAGGGCGCGCGTTTAATCGATGAGACCCCGCGCGTCGGCGCCAATGGTTGCTTGGTTGCATTCATTCATCCTTCTGCGACCAATGGCGTGTTGTTAGAGTTAGTAGAGCATCAGCATTGATTTGGAAAGGAATATTGTTTTGACCTCAACTACAAAAGCCTTAATCGCGGCCGCGGTGGCCGTCGTGTTTGCACTAGCACTTATCGTTTGGCAGGTGAAAGCGCGCCGTTCGGACTCGCTCAACCTCTCGGCCGAAGACATGGCGATGATTGCGGAGGAGCAGGCGCCGCAATTTCGGACCAAGCTGGCTTCGGATGCAAACGCGCGAAAAGATTTTGCCGACGACCTGCGCAAGCTGTTGGCCGTAGCCGAAGAAGCCCGCGCGAAAGGCGTCGGTACCAAACCGGAAGTGAAACGGCAACTGGATCTTGTAAGGTCTGTTGTTATTGCTGAAAACTATTTCAAGTCGCAGGGCGCCGGCGAAGCTGGGCCAAACATTTCCGACCAGGAAGTTGAAGAGTTTTTCAAACAGCCAGCGAACCAGGCAAAGTTTGATGCCTTCATTGCCGACGCCAAGGCAAAAAATCCGCAGCTTGCCGGCGGTCAAATCCCCGATGAGCAAATGAAGCAGGTAAAACGGCAGCTCGGTCAGGTGCTGATTGGCGAGCAAAAAGCTGTCGCCGCGGGTGTCGACAAGCAACGCGCGGTTGAGTTGCAAATAAAACTCGAGCAGGCTCGCGTCCTGGCGCAAAGCTACGCGCAGGAACAATTGGCGGACAAAATGAAGGCGACCGACGCCGAGGTTGACGCTTATATCGCGCAGCATCCCGAACTCGACAGTAAGCAAAATCGATCAAAGGCTGAAGACGTTTTGAAACGCGTGCGTGCCGGCGAAGATTTTGCCAAACTCGCGAAAGAGTTTTCGACTGATCCCGGCAGCAAAGAGAAGGGCGGCGATTTGGGTTGGTTTGGCCATGGCCAGATGGTGCCGGAATTTGAGCAGGCCGCTTTCGCGCTTCAGCCGGGACAGATCAGCGACCTGGTCCAGACTAAGTTTGGTTATCACATCATCAAAGTCGACGAGCGCAAGACCGAAACCAAGGATGGCAAACCTGAAGAGCAAGTGCATGCGCGGCACATTCTGATTGGTGAGAGCGCCGGCGGTGACAACCCGTTTGCTCCGCCGCAGAGTGGACGCGACAAAGCCCGCGCCGCGGTCGAACAGGAAAAACAGAAAAAAATATTGGATGAGATCGTTGCACGGTCGCACGTTACTGTCGCTGAAAACTTTTCTGTGAAGATGCCCGAACAGCAACCGCAGCAGGCGCCGCCGGGCTTCGGTCCAGGCGAGGCGCAACCGCAACCGGTTGAGCCGGTGCCGCAACCGCAGAAACCAACAGCAGGCACAGGTCCAAAAAAGAACGCGCCCTAGCAGCGCCGGGAACGAAGCTGCCACCGAGACAGACAGATTATTCAAGGTATGGAATCTCGGGATTGGGAAGGTGCAAGCAGTTCAGAGTTCAAGCTTCAGCTTGTTCTTAGTAAACAAAGAGCAACTTAAAGGTTGGACTCCGAACTGCTTGACCCTTCGCAATCAAAGTAGAGACGTTCTAGTTGAAGGTACGGTTTTACAATGCTATTTGGCGATTTTCGGGTGGAGATCGTTCCCGACGCGGAGTTTCGTCTGGATGGCGGCGCCATGTTTGGGGTAGTGCCGCGCGCGTTATGGTCCAGGGTCTGTCCGCCTGACGAGCAGAACCGCATACGCATGAACATGAATTGCTTGTTCATCGAAACCGGCAGCGAGCGGATATTGATTGAAAGCGGCATTGGCGAGAAGTGGTCGACGAAGCACAAAGAAATGTACGGCATCAATCGCCTGCGTGCGCTGCCTGAATCGTTGCAGTCAATTGCCGGAGTGGCGGCGGAAGATATCAGCATCGTCATCAATACGCATCTTCATTTTGATCATGCCGGTGGAAATACTTCGGTGAATGGTGACGGTAAGGCCTTGCCAACCTTTCCAAACGCACGATATTTGGTTTCGAAATCCGAGTTGGACCACGCACAGGCGCCGAGCGAACGGGACCGGGCCAGCTACTTTCCTGACAACTGGCAGCCGTTGATAGAGAACGGGCAACTTGAAACCATCGACGCCGATTACGAGGTTGTCCCCGGTCTGCAAATGGAAACTTATCCGGGCCATAATCGCTCGATGCAGTGCTGGCGTTTGCAGTCGCGGGGTCAAACGATGTTCGGCTTTGCCGATCTCGTTCCCATGAAGGCGCATGTGTCTTACGCCTGGATCATGGGCTACGATCTTTTCCCGGTGGAGACGCTCGAGGCCAAGAAGAAATTGTTGCCGCAAGCGGCACGAGAAGGGTGGGCTTGCCTGTTCTATCACGATCCTGATGAACCGTTGTGCAAATTGGTTGAAGCAGATGGAAAACTGCGTGCGGTTAGTTTTGAAGAGTTCGCGAAAGCTTAAACGATGAAGAGAAGTCTGCTGCTTATTGCTCTAATCATCGCCTGCGGCCTTTCTGCAAGCAGTAGCCTCGCGCAGAAGCGCCACCCCTCGACACCGGAGGAGCGTAAGCGGGCCGTTGAGATAGCAACGCTACTGGAAAACGATCCGCTTAATAAGAATGCAAAGGCTTTGAGTCGCGAGTTACTTATTTGGCTGATCGAGGTACCCGACATCATCGTCACGATTTGCACCGGCATGCTTGGCGATTACTCAAAGCTCAAAGGCGACTATGCGGGAACCATTACGACGCAATTGAGCTTTGCGGAAACCAGGTTTGTCATCGAACATCCCGAAGAAGCGAAAGATGAATATCGCGTCTATCTTGCCGGCGTGGAAAGCGCGCTGAGGACTTATCAGAACATCAAGAAGGCCAAGCCCGGAGTCCGGTTGCAACCGCTCGAAGAGTTGTTGATGAAGCAGCAGGCTGGGCAACTCCCGGAATTTATCAGGACTGCGATGGCGGGATGCAAATAGCGCAATGGGTGATATTGATCTAATGTCGCGCCTGACTAAAAACAATGGCTAAATATGAGCTCGTTATCTACTGGAGCGAGGCTGACGACTCATTCGTCGTTGAGGTTCCGGAATTGCCGGGCTGTATGGCGGATGGAGTGAGCTATCAAGCAGCGGTTGCCAATGCGGAGCGAATCATTAAGGAATGGATCGATACTGCGAAAGAGGAGGGCCGGCCCATCCCGGAGCCGAAGGGTAGGTTGATTTACGCCTAGCGACACGGCGAAAAAAATGGAATCAACAAAAATCGGAATCATCGGTGGCAGCGGGTTGTACCAAATGCCGGAGCTGCTCGACGTTGAAGAGGTCGAGTTGGAAACGCCATTTGGGAAACCGTCTGACGCCTTCATTATCGGCACGCTTGAGGGCGAATCGGTCGCCTTTCTGCCGCGGCACGGGCGCGGCCACAGCTTCACGCCGACTGAAGTTCCCTATCGCGCCAACATCTACGCAATGAAGATGCTGGGTGTGGAGCGGATACTGTCGGCGTCCGCTGTCGGTTCGTTACAAGAGCAATACGCTCCGCTGGATATGGTGATCCCGAATCAGTTTTTCGATCGCACTCGTGCACGCGCTCGCGAATCGACTTTTTTTGGCGAGGGCATTGTGGCGCATGTGACTTTTGCGCATCCCGTCTGCAGTGAACTGGGCGACGTGCTTGAAGAGGCGTGCAAAGTTACGGAAGTGACGACGCACCGCGGCGGCACGTACTTGTGCATGGAAGGGCCGGCGTTTTCCACTAAGGCCGAATCCGAAGTGTATCGCTCGTGGGGCATGGACATTATCGGCATGACAAACTTGCAGGAAGCCAAACTCGCGCGCGAGGCCGAGATTTGTTACGCCACGCTGGCACTGGTTACAGATTACGATTGCTGGCATCCGGGTCATGACGATGTGACCATCGACATCGTTGTCGAATACCTGAATAAGAATGTGCGCAACGCGCAACTCATCATGAAAGAGGCAGTCAAACGTTTGGCGAGCTCCGAACGAAGTTGCAAGTGTGTTTCGGCGCTGAAGAATGCCATCTTTACGGCGCCGCATTTGTGGCCGCCCGAGACCAGGCAGAAGCTGGACGTGATAGTCAAAAAATATGCCTTGGAGTGAAATTGTTCGAGTAGCGTGCTTGAAATCTGCATCCAAGGCGGTGTCGAGAGAAAGTTGTAAGAGGTGCTTTATGAAGAAATTCTCAATAGCATTGATAGTTATCCTGGCTGCGATTACCGTTCAGGCGTCGGTTTGCTACGCGCAGGGCGCGGCCAAGACTGGCCCGGACCCATCAACCGTGCGCGATGAAGATCTCGAAAAGGATTCGCTGCACAACCTCGAAGTTGCGCGACATTACTTCAAATTGAAGAAAGCTTACGTTGCCGCGATCAAGCGCTGCGAGGAAATCGACGCAGGCAACCCTAATTTCGCGAAGCTGGATGAGGTACTTTTCATTGCGGGCGAGAGCAGTCTGCGTCTGTCCGAAAATCGTGGCAAGCAAAAGACCAAGGAAAAAACTGCTGGGCAGTTGCGCCAGGACGCCCGCGTTTATCTTTCACGACTGGTTACGGGTTATCCGAATAGCGTGTTTCTTAAACAGGCGGAAGATGACGTGAAGGGGCTGGGTGGTGCGATACCGAAACCGACGCCTTAATTCAATTAATAGGGAGAGAGTTAAACAGATTTACCATTTGGCATGTTCCATTTCTCATTTATCATTTGCAGAAATATCCAACTCTCTCGCTTTCAGTGACAAGTCTGGTCGGTAAAGTGAGAAATGACAAATGAGAAATGGAAAATGGCAAATGGTAAATCATCTTTTCCTCTTTCAGGCTTCCCAATACACAACATAAAAACAAAACTATGTCGCTATTAGTAGTTGGTTCAGTTGCATTCGACGCAGTAGAAACTCCTTTCGGCAAGTGTGAAAAAATGCTGGGCGGCTCGGCGTCGCACTTCTCGATCTCGGCAAGCTACTTCACCGACGTGAGTATTGTCGGCGTAGTGGGCGGCGATTTTGGCGACGACGACGCAATCGTTTTTGCCACGCACGCTATCGACACTACTGACCTGGAAAAGATTCCGGACGGCAAAACGTTTCGCTGGTTTGGACGCTACGATTACGATTTGAATGTAGCGCACACGCTCGACACTCAGTTGAACGTATTTGCTGACTTCAAACCCAAGCTATCCGAACGTTCGAAACAATCGCGTTTGGTTTTTCTCGGAAACATTCAGCCGGACCTGCAGCGCGAAGTTCGCGAACAGGTTCCCAATGCCGAGCTGGTGGCGCTGGATACTATGAATCTCTGGATCGATAACACGCGCGAATCATTGTTGCGCACGATTAAGGGCGTCGATGTCGTTATCATCAACGATGCGGAAGCAAGACAGTTGACTGAGATACCAAATCTCATGAAGGCGGCGCGCGCCATTCTTTCGTGGGGGCCAAAGGCTTTGATCGTTAAGCGCGGCGAATACGGCGCCGCCCTTTTTACCAGCACCAGTTATTTTGCGATACCAGCTTATCCATTGGAATCGGTTTTCGATCCAACCGGCGCGGGCGACACTTTTGCGGGCGGTTTTATGGGTTATTTAGCGAGCCAGGAGAAGCTCGACGACGCTGCCATGCGCCGCGCGATGATCTTTGGCTCAGTCATGGCTTCATTCAACGTCGAAGAATTCGGCACGGCACGCGTGCGGCGTTTGACGCATGCGGAAATCAACGAGCGCTTCAGTGCTTTCAAACGGATGACGAATTTTGAAGAGATTCCGTTTGAACGAGTGGCTCAGGCCAAACAGTAGGTTTTTGAAATGGTCTTGGGTCTTTGGCCTTTGGTCTCTGATTGTTGAGTGAATCAGCCACGTCACTCGTAAAGAACGAAGCCGAAGACCAAAAACCAAAGACCAAAAACCAAAGACCAAAGACCAAATAGGAGATCATATGTTCTGTCCAGTTTGTGAATCTGAATACGAGCCAGGAATCACGCGTTGTCCCGATGACAATTCGGAGCTGGTCGCACGACTGACGTCCGCGAATACAGCTCACGACAGCAGCGAAGCAAAGTGGGTCCCGCTGCACAACCTCGGCTCGCCGGTTGAAGCTGAAATGGTGAACGACATCTTTACCAAGAACGGCATTCGCTCCGTAGTTCAATCCGGCGGCGCCGATGCTTTTTCGCCGTTGCTATCGAGCACTTCGCCGGGCTCGATTATTCTGGTGGATGAACGAGACTTCGATCGCGCGAAAGAACTCTACGCGGCCTTCTTTGGCGGAGACACGACGCCACTCACCGGCGGCGAGGTCGACGAGAACGAAGAATGAAGTTCAGAGTCCAGCCTTTTGTCTGCTCTTGCACAGGCCAACGCAAACTGAAGTTTGTACTCTGAACTGTTTGAGTCTTTGGAGAGCATTAGGAAGTACAGATTTCAGCCTTTAGGCTGCTCTTGCCAAGCCAACGCAAACTGAAGTTTGTACTCTGAACTGTTTGAGTCTTTGGAGAGTATTAGGAAGTACAGAGTCCAGCCTTTTGTCTGCTCTTGCCAAGGCAACGCAAACTGAAGTTTGTACTCTGAACTTCTTGCAACAAGCGAACGTTGTACTCTGAACGGGTTGAACCTCATGACCGCCGCACCTGACCAGCCCATCGCCGTTTTCATCACGGCTCCAAGCAAAGAAGAAGCGTCGCGTTTAGCAGACCTGCTCGTCGAGCGGAAGCTCGCCGCCTGCGTTCAGATTCTGCCGGCAATGGAATCCGTTTATCGTTGGCAGGGCAAGTTAGAGAGGCAAAAGGAAATTTTGCTAATCGCCAAGACTGTTAACTCAAAATTCGCTGAGCTCGAAAGAGAAGTGCGCGCTGTTCATAGTTATGAAACGCCTGAGATTGTAGCGGTTCCGTTAACGGCGCTGTCGGAACCCTACCGGCAATGGCTCGAGGCGAGTGTGACTTCAGAGTGAAGAATGCGATTAATCATCGCGGTATTGATATTCATCCGCAACGTTATTTGCGGGATCAAGAAACGAGCTTTGGCTGTCGATAATAATCTTGACAACGTCGGCCGGTGAGTCGGTGAGATGCAGCCGCTTTAGATCTTCTTCAGTCAGCTTACCTTCCTTCAGACCAAAGTCGCGCACCCAATTCAACAGTCCTTCCCAATACGTCGTTCCGAACAGCACGACCGGGAAGTTGCGAATTTTCTGAGTTTGAATCAGCGTCAGCGCTTCGAAGAGTTCGTCCAACGTGCCAAAGCCGCCGGGAAAGATAATGAACCCCAGGCTGTACTTCACGAACATCATCTTGCGAACGAAGAAGTATTTGAACTTGAGGCCGCGCGTTAAATATGGATTTGAGCTTTGCTCAAACGGCAGCTCGATGTTGCAGCCGATCGACTGCCCGCCCGCTTCAAAGGCGCCGCGATTCGCCGCTTCCATAATTCCCGGTCCGCCGCCGGTAATCACCGCAAAGCCTGCGCGCGCTAACAGCGCCGCCGTTTCCTGAGCAGCAGCGTAGTCGGGATCGTCAAGCTTCGTGCGCGCGGAACCAAAAATCGAAACGCCGCGGGTCAGCGTGGCCAGTTCGTCGAACCCGGTAACGAATTCACCCATGATGCGAAACACGCGCCAAGTGTCCGTGTGGGTGAACTCGTCGAGCCGCGGACTCTCGAGCAGTTGCTCGTCCTGAGTTGTTCCGGGCTTGTGCTCGTCTGGTTCTGGTTTGTCGCTCATATTCTTGAGTTTCAAGTTTCAAGTTTCAAGTTTCAAGTTCGCTCATGAAACTTGAAACTTGGAACTTGGAACTTCTTTACATACCCATGATGCTGTAGCCGCAATCGACGTGAATAACCTCGCCGGTGATTCCGGAAGACATGGGACTACAAAGAAAAACAGCCGTAGCGCCAACTTCGCGGGCTTCGACGTTGCGCCGCAAGGCCGCGCGCTCAGCGTGGTGCTTCAACATCGTCGAAAAATCAGACACGCCGCGCGCGGATAACGTTTGAATGGGACCAGCGCTGATGGCATTGACGCGAATATTACGCGGACCGAGATCGTTCGCCAGGTAGCGTGTGCTCGCTTCCAATGCCGATTTGGCAACGCCCATAACGTTATAGCCGGCGACTACTTTTTCCGCGCCGTAATAACTCATGCAGACGATACTGCCGCCTTCGATCATTAATGGCATCGCCGCGCGCGATAGTTGAACTAGCGAGTAAGCGCTGATTTCCAATGCCGTGACGAAAGCGTCACGACTGGTATCGAGATACTCGCCACCGAGGGCTTCACGCGGAGCATACGCGATGCTGTGAATCAGAAAATCGAGCCGGCCAAACTCCTCGCCAACTCGTCTGAAGGTGGCATCAACTTCGTCCTGCTTCGTGACGTCGCAAGGCAGCAGCAACGAACCAGGCATCGCTTCGTTAGTTAACCCTTCAACGTTTTCCTTCAGGCGATCGCCCTGGTAAGTGAAAGCCAGGCGCGCGCCTGCTTCGTGAAGCGCCAGCGCCGTCGCCCAGGCGATTGAACGTTTGTTGGCGACGCCGAAGATGATTCCGAATTTTCCGTTGAGCATGATTCTCCTGGGTTTCGAAGGAAATAGCGTCAGTCAGTGCCTGGCCGCGGCGAGCTTGGTCGCGATCTCTTCAAACTGAGCCACGTAATCTTGATACGAATTAATTGCTTTCAAGACCTGATCATATCGCAGACGCATATCGTCCGGCATCCTTGCGACAAAGTCTGCCGGCAATGCAGACAGGGTCCTGCTTCGATGACGCTTAAGCCATCCCACCATTAGCCTGACCTCATCCGCATCAAACTCGCGGCCACCACCTTTTTCGGCGGGAAGGTTGATGTAGACCGATGCCCTCGCGGGCGGCGACTGTCGCAGCGCATTAAAAACGTCGAGAAAAGCCTGTTGGGTTGCGTCTTTCTGAAACGCCTGGATCTCGCTGTCAACTCGCCTGACCCACGCTTCAAACCATTCCGAGCTCGGATCGACCAAGGCAAAGATAGGCGTCGGCTCGCCATACCGCATTGGTTCCACACTCAAGCTCACCCGACTTACGTGGCCGGCCTGAATCGTAACTTTCTGCGATCTGAACTCAAACGGAAATGTCGACCCTGAATCGTCTCCGTCAGGCGTAGTGGTCCCGACTTCAACGTTGTATTCGCCGGGGACCAAAAGAACTTCGACTGGCTTAAGAGATTCCGCGTGGGATTCTGGGCTGGCTCGCGTGGTCACTATGCGGCCGTCAACGTAGAGCCAATAACGAGAGGAATTCTCCCTGCTTTCAAGTTTAGGAGCGAAGGAGAGAGTTCCAAGAAGAGTTTTGATGTCGACCTCTTTACCAAACTTATCAGGGTTCTCCTCAGTCGGAATGGGTGGCTTCCGCGCTCTTCGTATCAGCCAATAGGCGCCCACAGCAATACACAGCAGCAGCAACACAATTATGATTATTCGTCTGCTTTTCATGGCTTAAGGATTTTTACTTGATCGCAAAGCGCGCGACCATCAGGCTCACGGTTTCTTCCGGTCGCTTCTCAGGTATCAGCACGGTCTTATCGTTGATATGAACGGATAGACTTCGTCCGCCTCCCTCAACTCTCAGGTTCGCGGCCAGGACCAGTCCCAGCGTCGGGTCATTGTAGAAAGCCGCTTCTTCGGTTCCGTTCATGCGGACCGCCACCGGCACTCCGAGATCATCTCTCAATATTTCAAGCGAACCGCCGTCGTAGCGCTGGACCCGGATTGGCCGTCCATTGGCATAGCTCACGACGGTTTCCTTTTGATCGCGATTGATGATCTTCACTGGACCGGCCGGACCAAACAACATGGTCGGAGCCCGGGGTGCGATTTCATTTAGGGACGGCAGATCGAATGGTGTCGCGTCACGTGGAGTGAATACGAGCGCCATCGGTTCGCTCGCCAATCCATGTTCTTCGAAGGTGATCTTGTTCTCCTTGATCCAGCGAAAAATTGCCAGGACACGGGCATACGCGACGAGTTGTTTGAAGGGAGCACCTGATTCGGTGTTGGCTATTTCATGAAAATGAGACTCGAGAAACGATGCGAACACGGCCTCGGCCGGTCCACTTTTACCAAACTCCACCGAAAACTGAGTGTTACCAAACTCCAACTCATTTCCTCTTGGCGTGTGCGTCAATTCAATCAATGAAGGGTGGGTGAAAACGCGAGCTTCCGATCCCAGGAAACGCTGCGATGCTGGGTGGTCGGCGTATTTTTCGGGATAAAGCTCCGGCATGCTTCTGAAGCCTGGGACTTTTTCGGCAATTGAATGAACGGCCGCGGTGGAACCGAAGGTGAGCTTCCCCAGAGTTTGATCCGCCAAGTACATCACCAGACCGAGCAAAGTGTCTTCCGTGTGCCCGAAATAATAGACCGGCTGTCTTCCGGGCGGCGTCAGGTTTACGATCCGGCGACCATCGGGAGTATCGAAAAAGGTATTACTAATCGAAAGCTCCGGTTTCACATCACTCAAGTAACCAAACTCGTAGCCCTGGCGCAGGACCTGTACATCCGAAGTCGGCAGCCAGACGACGTTGCCATTGCGCATCTTCAAATAGAGTCTGCGTTGTTGGGCATCGAAACCGGCGTGGGCCACCTCAGCCGCGTCTACCGGCAAACGCGCGGTAGCATTCAGCGAAATCCCGCCCAATCCGGGAGTTGGTTCTTTTTCAGTAAGATCCTTGACTGCGTCTTTCAGTGCCTCCGTTGAACCCGAAGAAGGCGTTTCGGTTCGAGTCGTGGTATTTACTTTGTTGAGGGCTTCAAGGCCAGTGGAGATGGACGTATTTTTCAGTTCAATCGATTCTTCAGTGTGAGGCAGATAGAGAACGAGTTTTTCTTTTTGATCGAATATGCTTGTCGGATCGGTATGGGCCGGAAATCTTTCGCCGACATTCCTGGCGAGGGTTTGCGCCAAGTATTTTGACGCATAGTCGGCGAGGTAGACCAGACCGCCCGACTCGGGTTCAAAGCTTGGGCCTGGAGGCGCCGCGACGCGTACGACCGCGTAACCTCTATTCGCCAACATCTCTGCCTCACGTTCACCCAGCACGCGAGTGATAGTGTCCATTGTTATTCGGCCGCCGGGAGAGTAATAGAAGTCGCCGTCTTTGAAGATGCAGATAGTGCCCTCGGGATAGCCACTATCTCGTCGCGGCGATACTGCGATCCTTTTGTCAAACAGCAAACGTCGCGAGTCGGCGTCATACAAAGGCACAGAGGCAATGGGCTCTGTGCCGGCGCTATGTCCCACCAGCAAGGTCTCGGAATCGGGATACTTCGAGACGTGCGCCTCGGCCAGTGACCTGGCTACCTTGCCGGCCCACTCGGTATGCGGACCCCAGGATTTTTCTGACACCCGCAAGCCGAGATTCATGTCCACTAAAACCTTGGCGTTGGGTGTTTCGGCGATCTTCTTGAGCAGCGCCTGATTTTTTGGATCGTCGGGATTGTCGATGCGAATGATGTTCGTGCTCTTAACAGAGGATGGATGGGGCGTGAGTAGTTGGCCGATGATCGGAACCCTATCAAAAGTTTCTCCGCCGTCCAGGATGACGAAAGTCTCTTCAGTAGGCGCGACGCCGTTGGCGAATTGCGTCCACGCATTTGAGACTTCGTCGTTGATCCCCTTGGTGACAACCACCAGACTGTGTTTACGAGTGCTTTCGTCCGGAGCGGCGATGGATGAGGCGCCGATAAAACAACAGGCGAGCAACAGGATCAAACAGCAACTGGTCGAAAACGGGTGTTTCGGTTGCCGGCTCAGTCGGGTGTTCATGGATCACAGTCCTCCATCTTGCAGGTTGGCCCCCATGATTAGCACCAATGGCTTGGGAATGGCAAACTTTTCCGCCCTTGGACGGGAGGCGTGTTCTAGTGTTTGAAGTGGCGGACGCCGGTAAAAACCATCGCCAGATTGTGTTCGTCGGCTCCGGCAATAACTTCATTGTCGCGCATTGAACCGCCAGGCTGAATGACTGCGGTGATGCCGTGTTTTGCTGCTTCCTCAATGCCGTCGCGAAAAGGGAAGAAGGCGTCGGAAGCGAGCACAGAACCTTTAACGGGTAACTGGGCACGCATCGCGCCTATCTTTACCGAGTCAACCCGCGACATTTGTCCGGCGCCCACGCCGACCGTTTGCTCATCCCGCGCGTAAACAATGGCGTTTGACTTGGTGTGTTTACAAACTGTCCAGGCGAACATCAAGTCCCGGATTTCGTCTTCGGTCGGTTCGCGCTTGGTTACAACTTTTAAGTCTTCACGCTTCAATTTATGTCTATCGCGCGTTTGCACCAGCATGCCGCCGGAGATTTGTTTGTACTCCACTCCTTCGCCGTTTTTTCGCTCGCGAACTTTCAAGACGCGAAGGTTCTTTTTTGTTTTTAGGATTTCCAGTGCGGCCGGGTCGTATTCCGAAGCGATGATGACCTCAATAAATATCTCGCTGGCTGCCTTTGCCGCCGCTTTGTCGACCGCTGCGTTAAAAGCGACAATTCCGCCAAAGGCTGAGACGGGATCGGTAGCCAGCGCGCGACGATAGGCCTCCTCGGCGGTCCCTCCGAGGGCGACGCCAGCGGGATTCGTATGCTTGATGATCGCGCACGCCAGTCCACTGAAATCACAAACAAGCTGCCAAGCCGCGTCGGCGTCTACGAAGTTGTTGAAAGACATCTCCTTACCGGCCAGTTGTTCGGCCTGGGCCAAACCATTAGGCTCCGTAGGCGCCGTCTTGGTTTCGATCTCGTAAAGCGCCGCCTCCTGGTGGGGATTCTCGCCGTAACGAAGGTCGTTTATTTTGTTGAGTCTTAGCTGGGAGCTCTCGTCAAAATATTCTTGCTGAACATCTTCAAAGGTTCTGCCGGTCGCTGCTTTCATGGCTGACGAAAAGAGATTCATGTAGGTCGACATAGGCGCGAGAATATCGGGGACGGGTGGAAATATTTTTGAACCTTTGGCGCCTTCGAGATTAGCGCTCAAATAAGGAAAGATTGCAGAGTCGTAGAAGGCTGTGCGCATAAAGGCGAGACGCGCAAGCTGTTCCCGCGTCGCGAGGGTGAGAGCGCCGTCGTCAAGAATGAGTTCAGTTCGGATTTGGCGGTAGATGTCTGGCGATGTAATTACCGCCACGTCTCTGTAGTTCTTTGCAGCCGAGCGAATCATCGCTGGCCCACCAATGTCGATCTGCTCAATTGCTTGTGCTGGTGTTACGCCTTCACGCTCGATTGTCTTCTCAAATGGATAGAGGTCGACCACGACCATGTCGATAGGCTCGATACCGTGCTCATTCATCGCCCCAATATGTTCGGAATTATCACGCAAGCCGAGCAGAGCGCCGTGAATCTTTGGATGCAGCGTCTTTACGCGGCCATCCATCATCTCGGGAAAGCCGGTAACGTCGGCAACGTCGCGCACTTCGATGCCGGCATCGCGCAATGTTTTGGCGGTACCACCGGTGCTGATAATTTCTACGCCAAAAGTTTTCAGTTCGCGCGCGAAGTCAACGATTCCGGTTTTATCGAAAACGCTAATCAGCGCGCGGCGAATCTTGCGCAAGCCGAGGTCTTTTTCTTCGGTCATTGGTCTAACGTCAAACTGTATTGGAATTGAAAAGTATTGTTTACCGAATCGAGCCGTTGGAATCAAGTGTTCTCGAGAAGTGGCATATAATTTATTCTGTTTATGTGAGCCC